>NZ_JAATHJ010000100.1 GCF_012034335.1 Alkalicoccus luteus
CCCGCGAAGGCATTCCGATTCGCGTATGGGAATGGCCCGGGAACACGATGGACATGACGGTGATCGAACAAGTGAAACAAGACTTGATCGGCTGGAAGCTCGGGCGGGTGATACAAGTCGCCGATCGCGGGTTTTCTTCCGAGAAAAATCTCCGGATTCTGCAGCAAACCGGCGGCCATTATATTATTGGCGAACGCATGCATGCGGGAAAAAAAGATGTCGAAGAAGCCTTAAGCAAGCGCGGGCGGTTTCAGGTGATTCGAGAGAACCTGCATGTGA
>NZ_JAATHJ010000101.1 GCF_012034335.1 Alkalicoccus luteus
GAACGGCATCAACGCACGAGCGGAGCCGGACTGGCTTTTGACGGTTTCTTGTAAGAAACTTGCGTCCGAGTGAAGCCTCATAGCCGTTCGATCTTGAACGGCATGAAAAGCGCGAGCGGAGCCGGACCGGGTCTTAAAGGCTTCTCGCGAGAAGCCTGTGTCCGAGTGAAGCCTCATAGCCGTTCGATCTTGAACGGCATGAAAAGCGCGAGCGGAGCCGGACTGGGTCTTAAAGGCTTCTCAGGAGAAGCCTGTGTCCGAGTGAAGCCTCATAG
>NZ_JAATHJ010000102.1 GCF_012034335.1 Alkalicoccus luteus
TCTTCGGATCACAGCTCACTTACAGCTCCCCGAAGCATATCGGTGTTCGTCCCGTCCTTCATCGGCTCCTAGTGCCAAGGCATTCACCGTGCGCCCTTGGTCGCTTAACCATCTGATACGTGCTGACCAGGCTTCACGCCCATCCAGCATCAGACCCCAATGCCTAAAAAAGGGATCTGGCATACCAGTGATTCGTCGTTCTCGGCATTTCTTCTAAGACACTCGGATTCCTCTCTAACCAGGTATTCTGATCATTGATTCAATCCGGTGAT
>NZ_JAATHJ010000103.1 GCF_012034335.1 Alkalicoccus luteus
TTCTTCCGATCGAATCGTTTTACCGCAAGATGCATGACGCGCATCACTCAACTTATTGAACCGCCGTGTACGGACCCGTACGCACGGTGGTGTGAGAGGACGGAGGGATAATCCCTCCTCCTACTCGGTTGTTGAAAAAGTCTTACAACTTACATGTTTATTCGTTTGGTTGTATTTCCCCTCTGTTTACCGGCGGAAGCTTGCCGTGGGCTGGCCTTCAGCTATTTCTCAGGGTGACCCCTGTATGAAGGGAAGAAAGGCACGAAGGATGG
>NZ_JAATHJ010000104.1 GCF_012034335.1 Alkalicoccus luteus
AGCCGTTTCCCCGATGTGTCCGGCGGGGACGCCCGTGGGATCAGCGCAGTCTGAAGATCCAGTGCCGTTCAGATCTGCGAACGGCATCAACGCACGAGCGGAGCCGGACTGGGTCTTGAAGGCTTCTTGTAAGAAGCCTGTGCCCGAGTGAAGCCTCATAGCCGTTCGATCTTGAACGGCATGAAAAGCGCGAGTGGAGCCGGACCGGGTCTTAAAGGCTTCTCGCGAGAAGCCTGTGTCCGTGTGAAGCCGCGCCATCCTACGTGCCTT
>NZ_JAATHJ010000105.1 GCF_012034335.1 Alkalicoccus luteus
GGAGACGCCAGTGGAAGCCGCGCAGTCTGAAGATCCTTTCTCAGGGGTCACCCTGAGAAATAGCTGAAGGCCAGCCCACGGCAAGCTTCCGCCGGTAAACAGAGAGGAAATACAATCAATCGAATAAACATGTAAATAAGTTGACTTTATCAACAATCGAGTAGGAGGAGGGATTATCCCTCCGTCCTCTCACACCACCGTGCGTACGGGTCCGTACACGGCGGTTCAATAAGTTGAGTGATGCGCGTCATGCATCTTGCGGTAAAA
>NZ_JAATHJ010000106.1 GCF_012034335.1 Alkalicoccus luteus
TCAGAACGAGGCGAAGATCCAGCGCTTCTGACGAAAGGAAGAAGCGGTTAGCTGAGGCCGTTCCCTCCGGAAAGCGAGTGTCCGCAGATGCAGGCAGATGCAAGGTTATTCACCTGAAATTACTTTATCAACACTCTGGAGGGGCTGTCTCAAAAGCCCTTTATGAAACAAAAAAAGCGGTGCCGGATGTGTCCGGTTCCGCTTTTTTTGGAATGAAATGAGAAAATGATAAAAAAAACAGCAGAAAGCCGAGCGGCTCCCGGCCA
>NZ_JAATHJ010000107.1 GCF_012034335.1 Alkalicoccus luteus
GAGGCTGAAAAGCGTAGGCGATGGCAAACAGGCGAAAGATTCCTGTACCACCTTGTTTCCATTTGAGCAATGGGGGGACGCAGGAAGGTAGGGAAAGCGCACCGCTGGACGTGTGCGTCGAAGCAGAAGAGGCTGGCAGACAGGTAAATCCGTCTGCCGTAAGGCTGAGCTGTGACCGCGAGGGAAATATAGTACCGAAGTTCCCGATCCTACACTGCCAAGAAAAGCCTCTAGCGAGGAAACGGGTGCCCGTAC
>NZ_JAATHJ010000108.1 GCF_012034335.1 Alkalicoccus luteus
TCCCCGTTTTCCCCTTCGGCAGTGCCTGCAGGGAGAATCCGAGAAATGCGCGGGTGGTTGGTCGCCCCACAGCACTCTTGTCCCGGTTCACCGTAAGCGACAAGTCGTTTTCGAGAAACGCGGTAATGCTTCGCAGCACCCGTTCCCCTGCCCGTCGGCTCTTCACGTAGATGTTACAATCGTCGGCATAGCGGACAAACCGGTGGCCTCGTCGCTCCAGTTCCGTATCCAATTCATGGAGGTAAATGTTACTGA
>NZ_JAATHJ010000109.1 GCF_012034335.1 Alkalicoccus luteus
GAGGCTGAAAAGCGTAGGCGATGGCAAACAGGCGAAAGATTCCTGTACCACCTTGTTTCCATTTGAGCAATGGGGGGACGCAGGAAGGTAGGGAAAGCGCACCGCTGGACGTGTGCGTCGAAGCAGAGGAGGCTGGCAGACAGGTAAATCCGTCTGCCGTAAGGCTGAGCTGTGACCGCGAGGGAAATATAGTACCGAAGTTCCCGATCCTACACTGCCAAGAAAAGCCTCTAGCGAGGAAACGGGTGCCCGTAC
>NZ_JAATHJ010000010.1 GCF_012034335.1 Alkalicoccus luteus
TTGCGTCCGGCTTCCTTCAGATTCCGGGTCGCCCCGGACACCCTTGCCATTCGCTAACGGTTCCCATTGCCAAGCCCGTAGTGGACTTTCACCACCAAGCTGTCAGACATGCCGGGCACACGCCTGAAAAGCGGTGCCGGATTAACGGCACCGCTTTTACTTATGCTTTAGCTGTTTGTTTCATCAATTCAACTGTTAACTCCGCCAGCTTATAGAGCTCTTGTTCTGGTATGCTCTCGTTTGTCGTATGGATATTTTCATAGCCGACACCCAAATTAACTGTCGGAACACCGTGTCCGGCAATAATATTTGCATCGCTTCCGCCACCGCTCTGCTTTAACACTGGTTCTCTGCCAATCTTTTGAACAGCCTCCACTGCAAATTGGACAACTTCATCTGATTCAGACTGTTTAAAGCCCGGATAGACAAAATGAACGTCTACATCCACGTTCGTGTTATACAGCTTTGCTGCTTGATCACAAGCCTGCTTCATAGCTGCCGTCTGCTTTTCCAGCTTAGCACGGACGAGCGAGCGGGCTTCTGCCTTTAATTCCACCTTGTCACAAACAATGTTCGTTTGGCTCCCGCCTTCGATTCTCCCAATATTCGCCGTTGTCTCTTCGTCAATACGTCCCAGCGGCATGCTGCTGATTGCTTCGGCAGCAACCTGAATGGCAGAAATACCCTTCTCAGGTGCCACTCCCGCATGTGCTTTTTGTCCGTGACAGGTGATAAAGAGCTTCGCCTGATTAGGAGCAGCAGTCACAATATTTCCAACTTCGCCGTCGCTGTCAAGCGCATAGCCGAACTCCGCTTTAACGAGATCCATATCCAGTTCTCTTGCTCCTGCGAGACCCGATTCTTCTCCTACAGTAATCACAAACTGAATCGTTCCGTGAGGAGCATTTTCCTCTTTCAGCGATCGGACCGCTTCCAGCATTGCTGCAATGCCGGCTTTATCATCTGCGCCAAGGACGGTTGTACCGTCTGATCGGATTACGCCGTCTTTCACTACGGGCTGCACAGATAATCCGGGAACGACTGTATCCATATGTGACGTAAAGTAGATCGCTTTCCCTTCCGTGTTCCCTGCCAGTGTTGCTACCAGATTTCCTGCTCCGTGCCCAGTTCGAGACTGAGAGGAATCTTCTGTGACTTCCATTCCAATATCTTTAAGTTTATGAATGAGCAAGTCCGCAATCTCACGTTCATATTTCGTTTCGGAATCAGTCTGCACCAATTCCAGAAATTCTTGAAGCAGTCTTTGTTTATTCAACGTTATGTCCTCCTCCGGCTGATGTACGCTTCTGATTGTAACATAAGGCACTTACAGAGGAATATTTCCGTGTCTTTTCTCAGGACGCTGCTCCGACTTCACTTCGAGCATACGTAAACTCTGCATCAGCTTCATTCTGGTTTCCCTTGGGTCGATCACATCATCCACCATTCCGTTTGCCGCTGCAATATACGGATTGGCAAATTTCTCGCGATACAGTTCAATCTTTTCAGCTCTTACAGCCTCTGGGTCATCACTTTCCTGGATTTCACGAGCAAAAATCACGTTAGCTGCTCCGTGCGGGCCCATCACAGCAATTTCAGCGTTCGGCCACGCATACACAATATCTGCCCCGATCGATTTGCTGTTCAATGCCACGTACGCACCGCCATATGCTTTTCGTGTAATCACAGTGATTTTAGGAACGGTAGCTTCTGAATACGCATATAAAATTTTAGCCCCGTGCCGTATAATCCCGCCATGCTCCTGTTGAACGCCCGGTAAAAAGCCTGTCACATCTTCAAATGTGATCAGAGGAATCCGGAAACTGTCACAGAAACGGATAAACCGTGCAATTTTGTCTGATGAATTAATATCGAGCCCACCCGCCATCACTTTAGGCTGGTTCGCTATCAGTCCCGCCGGACGTCCGCCGATTCGCGCAAAACCGATGACAGCATTTTTTGCAAAGTCTTTCTGCACTTCCATAAAGCTGCCCTCATCCACAGTCTGCTTAATCATATTGCGAACGTCATACGGCCTTGAAGGATCTGCCGGCACAGCTTCAAGCAGATCGTAAAGAAATTCATCTTTTTGTTCATATGATGTATGAGGCGCCTCTTCTCCCTGATGCTGGGGGAGATATGACAATAGCTTTCGCACTTCCTGCAGCACTTCTTCTTCAGATGTACCTGTAAAATGGCAGTTTCCGCTCACAGAACTGTGAATACTTGCACCGCCGAGCGCTTCAGAAGATATTTTTTCACCGGTTACCGTTTCAATCACTTTTGGACCAGTGATAAACATTTGGCTCGTTTTCTCCACCATAAATACAAAATCTGTGATAGCCGGAGAATACACAGCACCCCCGGCACACGGGCCAAGAATGACGGATATTTGAGGGATAACTCCGGAATAAATAGCATTGCGGTAAAACACATTCCCATATCCATCCAGTGACAGCACACCTTCCTGGATTCTTGCGCCGCCAGAATCATTCAAGCCGATAAATGGACATTTGTTTTTTACCGCAAGGTCCATTACGTTCGCAATTTTCCTTGCGTGCATCTCTCCCAATGCCCCGCCGTAGACGGTGAAATCCTGAGCAAAAAGGAAAATCCGGCGTCCGTTCACGTCTCCGTATCCGGTAACGACGCCTTCTCCAGGAGCTGACCCTTTCTCCATGCCAGGCTCGTCAAACCGGTGCTCCATAAATGGCTGGAGCTCTACAAACGTATCGTCATCCAGGAGGAGGTCGATTCGTTCCCGTGCAGTGAGCTTCCCTTTATCCCGCTGCTTCTGCTGGCGTTCATCACCGCCTCCCATCTCAACACGCCTTCGTTTATCATAAAGCTCATTCAGCTTGTCATACATATCCATCCTGATCATCCCCTTCCAACAGTTCCACAAGCGTTCCGTGCGCTGCCTTCGGATGCAAAAATGCAATTGGATGACCTGAAGCACCTGTTTTAGGTATGTCATCAATCAGCGCAACTCCTGACTTTCTCATTTGATTCAAACGCTCCTCGATATTATCTACTTCGACGGCAATATGATGCAGTCCGCCGCCTCGTTTATCAAGAAACTGGGTGATCGGACTGTTTTCACCGAGTGGCTCCAATAATTCCAGCTTCACGTTTCCTGCCGGAATAAAGGCTACTCTGACTCCCTGTTCAGCTACATCAACCACCTTCTCCACTTTCAGCTGAAAATGGGTGGAATAAAAGGACGCTGTTTCTTCAATGGAGTGAACGGCAATGCCTATATGATCGATTCGTTTCACAGGAGCAAACGCTTCTGTCTGACCGCCCTTAACTGTTTCTTCGATATAAGCAGCAATCGTTCCCGTCGGCGTCCCCGGTGTAAATATTTTTTCGATTCCATTTCGTTCAAGCTCTGCTGCGTCGTCAGCGGGAATGACGCCACCGCCGATAACGATAATATCTTCCGCCTCTTGTTTATGGAGCTCTTTAACGACAGCAGGGAACAGAACATTATGTGCTCCTGATAAGCTGCTCAGGCCAATGACATCTACGTCCTCCTGCACAGCTGCACGTACAATCTGCTGGGGGGACTGCCGCAAGCCTGTATAAATTACTTCCATTCCGGCGTCCCGAAGCGCCTGAGAAATAACAAGTGCTCCTCTGTCATGCCCGTCAAGCCCAGGTTTTGCAATCAATACTCTGATCCGGTCCATTGCTTCCATCTCCTTACGACGTATATTCTCCAAACACTTCCCGCAGCGCGTGGCAGATTTCACCGACGGTTGCGTAAGCTCGTACACAGTCTAAAATAGGGTACATCAAGTTTCCATTTCCTGACGCTTTCCGCTTCAGTTCAGCGAGGCCGGCCTCCACCTTTTCCGTATCTCTCGACTGCTTTAACCGCTCAAGTCTGCTCAGTTGATTTTCGACGAATGCTTCATCTACTTTCATAAGGTCCGGAGCCTGTTCATCCTCTGTACGGAATTCATTTACACCAACCACAATGTCCTCATTACGCTCCAGCCGCTTTTGTGCTTCATAGGCAGACCGGTGAATTTCGCGCTGCATGTACTGCTTTTCCACTGCGCTGACAGCTCCGCCAAGGGTATCGATGTGATCGATATATCGAAGCGCTTCCTCTTCCAGTTTATCAGTCAAGGCTTCTACGTAGTAAGATCCTCCTAGTGGATCGATCGTATTGGCAGCTCCCGTTTCATGGGCAATAATCTGCTGGGTTCGCAACGCAATCCTGGCACTCTCTTCTGTAGGCAGAGACAGTGCCTCATCCTTGGAGTTCGTATGCAGACTTTGCGTGCCGCCTAAAACAGCTGCCATTGCCTGAAGGGCAACTCGAACAACGTTGTTCTCCGGCTGCTGGGCTGTGAGCGTAGATCCCGCTACCTGAGTATGGAAGCGCAGCTGCTCGCTCCGCGGCGATTCAGCTTTAAATCGCTCCCGCATCAGCTTTGCCCAAATTCTTCTGGCAGCCCGGAATTTCGCCGCTTCTTCAAAGAAATCGTTGTGCCCGTTAAAAAAGAACGCCAGACGCGGAGCAAAATCGTCCACTTTCAGTCCTGCTTCGACTGCGGCTTCGACATAAGCAATGGCATTTGCCATTGTAAACGCGAGCTCCTGAACAGCGGTAGAACCCGCTTCCCGTATATGATATCCACTGATGCTGATTGTATTAAACGACGGTGCTTCCTCGCCGCAAAAGGCGAAAATGTCTGTAATTAGTCGCATGGAAGGCTTTGGCGGATATATATATGTCCCTCTTGCAATGTATTCTTTTAAAATATCGTTCTGAATTGTACCCCGTACTTTTTCATAGGGAACGCCCTGTTTTTCAGCCACGGCTATGTACATGGCAAGCAAAACAGCCGCTGATGCATTGATCGTCATTGATGTGCTGACTTTTCCCAGATCAATTTGATCGAACAGCATTTCCATGTCTTCCAGCGAGTCGATCGCAACACCCACTTTTCCAACTTCTCCAAGAGACATTGGATCATCGCTGTCATATCCGATTTGAGTTGGCAGATCGAATGCGACGGAGAGTCCGGTCTGTCCTTGATCCAGCAGATATCGGAAGCGCTCGTTCGTTTCCTGAGCGGAACCAAATCCTGCATACTGCCTCATCGTCCAGAGCTGGCCCCGGTACATCGTGTGCCGGATTCCTCTCGTGTATGGATATTCTCCGGGAAAACCGGATTTGTTTATGTAAGCGTTATCAATTTCTTTTGGAAAATAAACCCGGTCTACCTCAATCTGAGAGCCGGTCTGAAATGATTTTTTGCGCTCCGGCCGCTTTTGCAGCTGTTTTTGCAGTTTTTCCTGCCATTTTTGATAGGCTTTCTCATACGTTTCCATCTGCACGCCCCTTTCCTGTTAATTCCTGTTTATTATAGCATACCCCCAGCTTCTGTTCCCACCCTCTTGAAAACCAGCCGCTCAGCAGGTACAATATGAAAAGCATATGGTGCAGAGGAGGTTAAATCATGCCCCGTAAATTCCGTAAAGCGATTGTTTATATGATGATTATCGTAATGTTTTTAGGTACCGCTCTAATGGGAGTCAGCTACTTTTAACGCTTGAATATTAAACACTAAAAAGCCGGATCAGGTTAACTGATCCGGCTTTTCAGGCTGTTGAAAAAGTCTTTCAACCTACATGTTTATTCGTTTGGTTGTATTTCCTCTCTGCTTACCGAGCCTGCCGTGGGCTTGCCTTCAGCTATTTCTCAGAGTGCCCCCTGAGAAAGGATCTTCAGACTGCGCGGATTCCACAGGCGTCTCCGCCGCACACATCAAGGAAACGACTGAACAACGGCACACAGATATACGTGACTGCTTTTTTACGTCTATTAAGATTTCCAGGAAGTACGGACACCCCCTATTCAACATCGAAACGTTTCATCGGGAAGGTTCTATCCTGAATGGAAGCCGATCGTGCAGTCCTAACCAGGTACGTGAAACGCACTGCAAACTGCCGACATCGGAGGATCTCGACTCCGGGAGGATCAGAACGAGGCGAAGATCCAGCGCTTCCGACAGCAGAAGGGAAAGCCGAGCCCGTTCCCTCCGGAAAGCGAGTGTCCGCAGATACAGGCAGATGCAACGTTATTCACCGAAAATGACTTTATCAACAATCTGAAAAGCCGGATCAGGTTAACTGATCCGGCTTTTCGTCTGCCTCATAAAGCAAAAACAGCCGATAAACTTCAATGTTATCCTATTGACCTGACATGTCAGCCGACGCTTGCATCAACTGTAAAACGAATTCACTTTCAGGGACTTCTCCACGATGTTTCGGGCGCATTTTTGGCCGGCCGTTTAAAGACAGTCTAAACTCATTCATGATGTGATCCGTCATAAAAATGATTTTCTGCCTTACTACTAAACCGGCTTCCGCGTGTAATATGCTTAGTTACCTGTTTCCAGTACACCGTAACGCTTTTTAGTCTTAAACTGCTGCTTGATGGCAAGATAGTCATCGAGTTCTTTTACGACATGTGCAAGCGCTGATCTGGCTTCAAACTCTTCACGGGTCGACGGAAGTTTCATGTCCCTGTATGATTCTTTCAGTTCCTCTAGCTTATCAATAAATTTATAAGCCGTATTGGCCGGATGCACACCATCTGCCAGGTCATCCATAAAGGCTGCCAGCATATCTGCCTGCTTTACATGATAATCGATTGACGTCAGCATAGGCATCAGCCGCTCAATGATATCAAGCTGTTTTTCTCTCATTTTAAAATAATGATAAAAGGTATCTTCGTAGCGCATAATATGATTTTCAAGGTTCTGCATCGCTTCATTTTTCGCTTCCTGAATTAAGGCAGATACTTTTGTAATTTCCTTCCCATCCCAATTTGAATCCCCATGCCGGATATACTCAGCGAACCGATGAAAGATGGCGGCGTAATACTGCTCAAGCTCTGCCTGATATCGCTCTAATTTTCGTTCGTTGCTTGGAATATAGCTGTTCATCAGCAGCGCTGTGCCTACTCCTATAACAATAAGAGCTGTTTCATTGATCAGCAATCCGGAGGTCACCATCCCTGCAGTGTAGACATGAAAAATAATGACTGTGCTCGTAACGATTCCTGAAGTGATGCGCAGCCTGACACAAAGCGGGATAAATAGCAGCATAAGAAGTCCGATCGAGAGAGGATGATAGCCTATAAGTTCAAAGAGAAGACTTCCTCCGGCAAGACCGAGCATACACGCTGCGAAGCGCTCCCATGCCGTCATAAGAGACTTTTTTCGAGTACGCTGTATGCATAAAATCGCAATTATCCCGGCTGAGGCAAAAAAATCTAGCTGAAGCGCCTGCGCAACAGCAACTGCGGAAGCAGCGCCGATAGCAGTTTTTAACGTTCTGTACCCAATCGGTATGTTCAAAGCACGGTTTCTCCTCTCATCTCGATCATCCTTAAGCGTTTCATCTTTATAACAATTTCCGGGCTGTTTCATTTAGTCGAAGCTGCTGTAGTCAGTCTAATGATACAAAAAATCCTTCAGGAAGTCCTGAAGGAACGAATAATTGTATAGTGGCGCGCCCGCCAGGATTCGAACCCGGAACGCAAGAGCCGAAATCTTGTATGATATCCATTTCACCACGGGCGCAGCAAGTGCTGATGAATCAGCACATAAAGTATTATACCAATATAATGTTCAACCGGCAAGTCTATTCTTCTTTAAATTTTTCATAGTCATCAAACATCTTTTCAAATGTCGCATTCATCTGCTCTTCATTATATCCTTTTCGAGCCAGTCGTGCAGCAAAGTTTTGTGCCCATAGCGTTAATCGCTTCGACATCTTTGCATATTTTTTCGTTTCTTTCTGTGTAGTGGCTTCTTTAGCGCGGCCATCAGCGTTGGACATCACATTCTCTGAAATAAACAGTGCCTTCCAGATATCCTCTTCTTCAAAGCTGTCGGCATGGTCATTAAAATAGCCGATCACACGCTTGTAAAAATCATCGAACTGTTTAAAGCCGATTTCTTCCTCCTGATTGAGGTACATATGTATTTCTTTATAGAGATCCTGCATTGCGGTTTCACTCCTATACATTTCAACGGTTAGGTGCTGACGATTTCAAATTATAGCATATCCCCCGAGGTTTGACCAGTAAATCAGGAAAAATATACGTGAGTTGAATCCTTGTTAAAAGCGCTTTTCGTATCCTTGCGAATGAAAAGAAAACCGGGACAGCAGCAGCTCTCCCGGATTCATCAGCTTTACTTTTTAAAGTGCTCGTCAAAGTAGCTTTCCAGCTTGTTGACGACTTCAATTGGTTCATGACCCTCAATTTCATGGCGTTCAACCATTGCTTTAATTTCGCCATCCTTCAAAAGTGCAAAAGAAGGGGACGATGGAGCAAATCCCGTGAAATAGGATCTTGCTTTTTCAGTTGCCTCTTTATCCTGACCTGCAAAGACCGTTACGAAACGATCCGGCTGAACCTCGTAGTTCTTCATATAAGCAGCTGACGGCCGGGCAATTCCCCCGGCACAGCCGCAGACGGAGTTGACGACTACGAATGTTGTGCCTTCAGCATCAAGTGCTTTCTCAACGTCCTCGGCTGATGTAAGCTGATCATAGCCGGCTTGGTCCATATCCTGACGAGCGGCCTGCACCACATCGTTCATAAACATTTGAAATTCCATGTTGATTCACCCTTTCTGATGAGGATTTCTATTACCATTTTACACGTATCACACATAAATGCCAAAGCCTTTGTCATGAAAGCTGCTTTTTTAGGAGGAAGAATATGAATTATCGTGCTAAATTTGCAGAGGGACTTGGACTTGCAGCAGACTACTTCATCATTCGGCTGCTGTTCGTTATCCCGATGCTGGCATCGTTATCATTAACAGCTGAGATTTTGTCCGTTTCTCTATTGTTACTGCTTGTCTATGGAATTCTGCCGGCAGCCGGCGTGCAATCACTTGGGCAGCTGCTGACGAAAGTCCGGCTCAGCGGCCCTTTCCGCTCTTTTCTGCTGCGAGGGTTTGTTGCTGCGTGTCTGTGGATTCCAGCACGACTTCTGGCAGAGCTGATGATGGTTATGGACAGCAGAATTACAGAGAGCATCTATTTAGTTTACATAATTGTTATTATGGTTTACTTATTGCGTTCCTATCTTTCGTTAAAACCCTCTTTGTTAAGCTGGTCGCTGCTTGTGAAGCGTTAATTCCGTTCCTCCTGATAAGCGCGAATCCCATTAAAAAAACCGCACTGGGCGGTTTTTTTGCATTTCTTAATAAATTGAGGTTGTTTCATTCATGTTTTCCAGCGTTTTTTTAACTTCCTCCATAAACTTCCCGCATATATATCCGTCAAGTACCCGGTGATCGAGGCTCATACACAAATTCACCATATGGCGGATGGCTATCGCATCTTTTTCCACAACGACAGGCCGCTTTATGATCGATTCTACTGAAAGAATAGCTGCCTGCGGCGTATTAATAATCGGCTGGGACTGCACTGACCCGAAAGATCCGGTGTTGTTAAGCGTAAACGTTCCGCCCTGCATATCCTGAGAAGTCAGTTTCCCGCTCCTCACTTTTCCGGCGATATCATTCAGCTCACGTGCAAGCCCCTTTATGTTCTTCTCATCAGCATTACGGATAACAGGCACATACAGTTCCTCTTCCGTCGCAACTGCCATCGACAGGTGAACGTCTTTATACCGGTAAATCTTGTCTTCTGCCCAGGCCGCATTAACCTGCGGGTATTTTTTAAGCGCATCGGTAACAGCCTTCATAAAAAATGGCATGAACGTAAGTTTAAAGCCTTCCTGCGCCTGAAATTCCGCTTTTTTCTGCTCACGCAAGTTCACCATATTTGTTACATCCACTTCTACCATCATCCAGGCATGCGGTGCCGTGTGTTTGGACTGAACCATGTTAGATGCAATGGCCCGTCTAACTCCTGTTACCGGCACTTCCTCACGGCGGGCATCAGATGAAGGTGGCGCGCTCTCTTGTTTCGGCGCCGATTTTGGAGCAGTCGATTCCTCTTGAGCTGGACGGGAAGCCTCTTTCGTTTCAGCCTGAACGCCGTCATCGATCAGTTTTTGAATATCTTTTCGTGTTATTCTTCCGCCCCTGCCTGACCCTTGCACATTGCTCAGCTCAATTTGATGTTCCTGAGCCAGTCTCATAACAGCGGGAGAATATCTTCCCTGTTGGGAGGTATCTGATTCTGCGGACGTTGCCGCCTCCTGTTTTGGCTGCTTCTCGCCGGGTCCTGGTGCTTCCGGTTTTGGTTCTCCGCTTCCCTCTGTTTCCATCGTACAAATAACCTGTCCGACTTCAACAGTCTGATCCTCTTCTGCAATAAGTTCCGTGATCGTCCCGGTGAAAGAAGAAGGAACCTCGGCATTCACCTTATCTGTCATCACTTCAGCGAGCGGATCGTATTTGCTTACTTTGTCCCCTGGCTTCACCAGCCACTTTGTAATCGTTCCTTCCGTCACGCTCTCTCCCAGCTGGGGCATTGTAATTTCTGTGGCCATCCGGATTCCTCCTCCTTAAAATTCAGCAAGCTCCCGCAGTGCTTCTTCAATTTTATCGGTATTCACCATAAACTTCTTTTCTAGCGGCGGATTATACGGCATAGCCGGCACATCCGGACCCGCGAGCCGCTGAACAGGGGCATCCAGATCGAAAAGACAGTGTTCTGCAATGACAGCTGCCACTTCACTCATTATGCTGCCTTCTTTATTATCTTCTGTCACAAGAAGCACTTTTCCCGTCTTTGAAGCTGCTTCTGTAATCGCTTCTTTATCAAGCGGATAGACGGTGCGGAGATCGAGAATATGTGCTTCTATGCCATCTTCTGCAGCCTGTTCTGCGGCCTGCTTGGCGAAGTGCGTGCAAAGTCCGTATGTGATAATGGTTAAATCGCTTCCCTCACGTACAACAGCAGCTTCACCGATTGGGACCGTATAGTCTTCATCAGGTACTTCTTCTTTCAGAAGCCGATATGCCCGCTTATGTTCAAAAAACAGAACCGGATCATTGGAACGGATTGCTGCTTTTAGTAACCCTTTCGCGTCATATGGATTCGATGGAATCACAATTTTCAGTCCGGGTGTGCCGGCAAAAAGCGATTCCACAGACTGTGAATGATAAAGAGCACCATGTACACCCCCGCCGAACGGTGCACGAATCGTGATCGGGCATGTCCAGTCGTTATTAGAGCGATAGCGGATTTTTGCAGCTTCGGATACTATCTGATTGACAGCCGGCATAATAAAATCAGCAAACTGCATTTCAGCTATCGGACGCATACCAGCCATAGCCGCTCCAATTCCGACACCTGCAATAGCCGACTCCGCAAGCGGAGTATCGATCACCCGCTCTTCTCCGAAAGCATTGTACAGTCCATCAGTAGCTCGAAACACTCCCCCGCGTTTTCCTACGTCCTCTCCAAGAACAAAGACGTTCTCATCTCGCTCCATTTCTTCGCGCATAGCAGCCGTAACAGCTTCAATATATGTTCTTACCGGCATTTAGTTCCCCTCCTCATAGACAAAATCCATAAGCGTATCCGTATCCGGATAAGCTGCCTGCTCCGCATAATCTGTTGCTTCATCGATTTCCCGGCGAAGTCTGGCGCGGATCTCATCCTCTTTTTCCTGATCCAGAATTCCCGCTCCTCGCAAGTATTCTCCAAACGTATGAATGGAATCAATCTTTTTCGCAGCTTCCACTTCATCACGGGAACGGTACGTGCTGTCATCATCGTCACTCGAGTGCGGGGTCAGCCGGTACGATACTGTTTCGATTAACGAAGGTCCGGTTCCATCTGCAGCGCGGCTTCTCGCTGCCTTTACTGCCTTGTATACAGCAAGAGGGTCGTTCCCATCTACAGATTCGCCGTGAATGCCGTAGCCAGCTGCACGGTCCGCAACGCTCTCAATGTTTAACTGCTTATCCAGCGGAACTGAAATTGCATATTTATTGTTTTCACACATGAAAATAACAGGAAGATCATGCACGCTTGCGAAGTTAATCCCTTCATGAAAGTCTCCCTGATTGGAGGAACCTTCTCCGAATGTGGTAAATGCCACAGAATCTTCTCTTTTCATTTTCGCTTTTAATGCAAAGCCTACCGCGTGAGGCACCTGCGTTGTCACAGGTGAAGACCCGGTTACGATGTTTTTGTCCCGGTAGCCGAAGTGACCCGGCATCTGACGGCCTCCGGAGTTCGGATCTTCTGCTTTAGCGAATGCTGAGAGCATCAGGTCACGTGGTGTCATACCAAAGTGAAGCACAACCCCCATATCACGGTAATACGGCAGTGCAAAGTCAATGGAAGGTTCCAAAGCCATAGCAGCCCCAACCTGAGCAGCTTCCTGGCCTTGACAGGATATAACAAACGGAATTTTACCTGCCCGGTTTAAAAGCCACATCCGCTCATCGATCATGCGGGCCTGAAGCATAGTTTCATACATGTTCAGTACATCTGCATCTGTCAGTCCTAGCGCTTCATGTCTGTTTTCTGCCACTTGTATGACCTCCTCTTGTTTGTTCCGATCACCCATGGATCTGCTTCCCTTCAACAGCCAGTGCTGCTTCTCCAACCGCTTCCGAAAGACTAGGATGCGGATGAATGACGGCGCCAACTTCCCACGACGCTGCATCCAGCAGCTTGGCAAGCGCTGCTTCTGAAATCATATCCGTTACGTGCGGTCCGATCATATGCACGCCCAGCAAATCGTCTGTTTTTTTATCTGATACAAATTTTACAAATCCCTCTGAGTCTCCATGAACGAGCGCCTTGCCTATTGATGAGAAAGGAAACTTGCCAATTTTCACCTCAAAGCCCGCTCCTTTAGCCTGCTCTTCTGTCATTCCGACAGCTGCTGCTTCCGGGTATGAATACGTGCAGCGCGGTGTCGTATCCGGGTCAACACCGTGTGCTTCTGCTCCGGCAAGATGATTGACCGCCGCGATGCCTTCATGCGAAGCAACGTGAGCCAGCTGCATGCCGCCGATACAGTCACCGATCGCATAAATGTGGGATTCTTTTGTCTGGTAGTGTTTGTTCACTTTAATCGTTCCGTTTTCCACCACAATATCCGTATTCTCTACGCCAATATTCTGAATGCTTGCTTCCCGGCCTACAGAAACAAGCAGCTTTTCGGAAGTAACAGAGTTCTCTTCACCGTCGTGCTCGAAGCTCGCTGTAACGCCATCATCGCTTATTTGCACACTTTCCGGCTTTACAGCTGCATTCGTATAAATCGTAACGCCTCGCTTCTCAAGAGCTTTCTTCATTTCTTTTGAAACATCGAGGTCTTCAGTCGGGAGAATTCTGTCCGCATACTCAATTACAGTAACGTCCGTTCCGAAATCTACAAACATAGAAGCCCACTCAACTCCGATGACTCCGCCTCCAACAATCGTTATTGAAGCCGGAAGCGAGCTTAGCTTAAGTGCTCCGTTTGATGAGATGACATTCGTTTCATCAAGTTTCAAACCTGGAAGCGTCCTAGGCCTGCTGCCCGTAGCAATGATGACGTTTGCAGGAATCAGCATGTCATTTTCCCGCTCATCTTCGTATTCGACCGAGATAGTGCCTGGTGTTGGAGAGAAGATGGAAGGACCCAAAATACGGCCAAACCCTTTATAAACGTCGATTTTCCCTTTTTTCATGAGTCCCTGTACGCCTTGGTGCAGCTTCGAGACAATACCGTCTTTTCGCTTCATGACAGCTGAAAAATCGAGCGAGCTGCCTTCCGTTTTCACGCCAAATTCTTCAGACTGCTTCACCGTCTTATATACCTCTGCACTTCGTAAAAGTGCTTTACTGGGAATACATCCACGGTGCAGGCAGGTTCCTCCAAGCTCAGAAGCCTCTACTACTGCTGTCGTAAGTCCAAGCTGAGCAGCGCGGATCGCAGCAACGTATCCGCCTGTACCAGCTCCTAATATGACCAGATCATATTTTTCAGCCATACGATTCTCTCCTTTTTATGATTCCACTGAAGGAATGTGATAGGTTTTTGCTTTTTCCTGACCTCGCAGCACCCGCAGAGCACCTGCCGTAAGTGCCTCAAGCTCATTTTCACCAGGATAAACGAGCACATCTCCAATCCATTCTACACGTGTCTGTATTTTTTGTACAAATTCCTTTCCGAATGCCAGTCCGCCAGTTAGGACAATTGCATCGACCCTTCCTTCAAGAACGGCAGCTGCTGCCCCGATTTCCTTTGCGACCTGATAGGCCATCGCTTCGTAGACCAGCTCAGCTTTGTCATCACCTTTCGCAATCCTGTTTTCTACTTCAACTGCATCGTTTGTTCCAAGATGTCCTACAAGCCCACCCTGTCCTACAATTTTTTTCATGATTTCCGAGGAAAAGTGATCTCCCGAAAAGCATAGAGATACGAGATCGCCGGCCGGCACCGTTCCGGCACGTTCGGGCGAAAAGGGTCCTTCACCGTGCAAACCATTATTTACATCGATTACTCTGCCGTATCGATGAGCGCCTACGGTGATACCGCCGCCCATGTGCGTGATGATCAGCCGGAGATCTTCATAGTCACGGTTCATATCAACAGCTGTTTTACGGGCCACCGCTTTTTGATTTAACGCATGAAAAATACTTTTTCGTTCAAAGTCTGCAAAGCCCGATACTCTGGCTAATTCGTGCATTTCGTCCACGACGACAGGGTCTACGATATAAGACGCAATATTCAGCTGCCGGGCAATTTCCCAGGCGATAATGCCGCCCAGGTTGGAGGCGTGCTGTCCGGCATATCCTTCTTTTAAATCGTGAAGCATGTCTTTATTAACCTCGTAAGTACCGCCTTCGATCGGACGAAGCAGACCGCCGCGGCCTACCACTGCTGACAGCCTGGATAAATTAATTCCTGCTTCATCCAGCGTTTTAAGTATCATATCTTTACGATAGGTGTATTGCTCAATGATGGAATGATAATCCTCGAGTTCTGTCCTGTCGTGGCGGATTGTATGCTCGAGCAGCTCCGATTCGTTTTCAAATACGCCTATCTTCGTTGATGTCGATCCCGGATTTATAGCCAGAATCCGATGGTAGTGTTCCATGATGTCCCTCCAGATTATCTGCCGCGAGATAAAATATTCATGCCATTTTGCAAGAATTGTCTGCGCGATTTCCTCATTGTTGCAATCCGCTCCTCTGCAAGCCTGTTAGCAGCTGCATATGTTGGGATGTCATCCCGTTCTGATATGGCAAATATTTTTTCAATACTGTCATAAATCGTTTCAACTTTTTTCATCGCACGATCCCTGTTATAGCCCAGCAGCTCGTCTGCCACATTTATGACTCCGCCCGAGTTAATCACGTAGTCCGGTGCATAAACGATTCCTTTCTCCTGAAGGAGATCCCCGTGGCGGTTTTCCAGCAGCTGATTGTTTGCAGCTCCGGCAATGACACCGGCTTTCAAGCGGGAAAGCGTATCATCATTAATCGTAGCTCCGAGCGCACACGGTGAATAAATATCCGCGTCTACATCATAAATATCATTCACATCTACTGCAGTCGCTCCAAATTCCTGAACTGCGCGCTGTACAGAATCCTGGTTTATATCCGTTACGATCAGGGACGCACCTTCTTCATGCAGATATCGGCACATATTATAGGCCACGTTGCCTATGCCCTGAACAGCAACCGTTTTACCTTTTAATGAATCCGTTCCAAAAGCTTTTTTTGCAGCTGCTTTCATCCCGACATATACACCATATGCCGTTACTGGTGACGGATTTCCCGATGAACCAAACGCAGGAGAAACCCCTGTCACATAATCGGTTTCCGAATAAACAAGATCCATATCCTCCACTGTTGTGCCGACGTCCTCTGCCGTAATATACCTGCCGTTCAGTCCCTGGATAAATCGGCCGAAAGCCCGGAACATCGCTTCATTTTTATCTTTTTTTGGATCTCCGATAATGACTGTCTTACCACCGCCAAGGTTCAGGCCGGCTGCTGCATTTTTGTATGTCATTCCTTTTGCAAGTCGCAGCGCATCTTCAAACGCAGCTTCTTCCGTTGCGTACGTCCACATTCTCGTACCGCCAAGCGCCGGGCCGAGAGTTGTATCATGAATTGCAATAATAGCTTTCAGACCAGACTCTTTGTCCTGACAAACGACAACCTGCTCATAATCGTATTCTTCCATGTAAGTAAATAGCTTCATTCGTAACGCCCCCTGTTATTTTTGAATCGTACTGACCGCCATTAAAAGAGAAAGCAGGCGGCTTTCAGCTGTGTCAGATCTGGAAGTTAACACGATCGGCGCTCTCGCTCCTACGATCATGCCGCCAACTGTCGCATTTCCGAACAGCGTCATCGATTTATATAATGTATTGCCGGTTTCAATATTCGGTGCAATTAACAAATCTGCTTGCCCGGCTACTTCCGTATCCAGACCTTTCTGATGGGCTGCTTTAGCAGAAACCGCCACATCAAGGGCAAGCGGCCCGTCCACAACACAGTCTGCCAGTTGACCACGTCTGTTCATTTGCGTTAATACCGCTGCATCGACTGCTGCCGGCATTGCAGGATTGACTGTTTCCACTGCCGCAAGCAGGGCTGTTTTAGGAAGCTTCATCCCCATAGCTGAAAGCGCCGCGACAGCATTTTCTATAATCCCTTGTTTTTGAGTCAAATCAGGGGCTATATTCATGGCTGCATCAGATAAAAAAAGCATCTTCTCCTGTTCCCGAAATTGAAATCCGGCAAGATGTGACAACAGTCTTCCCGTTCGCAGCCCTTTTTCCTTATGCAGCACTGCTTTTAACAGCTTCGACGTCGGGGTCATCCCCTTCATCAGCACGTCAGCCTGACCTTTATGAACGAGCATCACTGCTTTTTCAGCCGATTCTGATTCATCAGCAGCGTCCGAAAACGAAAATTGATCGGATTGTTGAACTCCGGCTTCTTTCATGGCGTCTGTCATCTCTGTCAGAGGTCCAATGAAATGAAAAAAGGCTGTGCCCCGCTCAGCAGCAAGACTGCACGCTGTGAAGATAGATGATTCAACAGCGTGTGCCACTGCTACTGTCACTTGTTCAGATTTACTATGTACCATTTGCGTTAGATCGGTTACTTTCATTCGTTCACCGCCTTTACACCCATTCTAAAAAAAGTATACCAGATCCCTTCCACCTCATCCCACCTAAAAACGCGCAATATTTTTCACACTACGAAAAATATTGCGCGCATTTTATTGCAAAAAGCAATTCTTAAATCCGCTTTTACGGTTACTTACATCAATCATGTGTCACTGTATGAGGGTACCTTGTCATGATTCTGATGGATTTTCGGACCTTTTTACCTGGGTGACTAGCAAGTGCAGCTTCCTGCTTAAGCGGAGGGGCAAACTTTTAACCCCGAAAAAGTCTATGCTATTTTAATTTGTAATACAGGCTTCTCGTACTGATGCCAAGCTTCTGAGCTGCCTTCGTTTTATTTCCGTCTGTTTCAATCAGCATTTTATCTATTACCGCCCGTTCAAATCGACGCAGCTGTTCATCAAGCGGCTCCTCACTGATATCCGGCGAGAGTTTTGATCCCTCTTTCTGTTCATCCGTAACAATATCTGCTGCCCGGATCGTTCGGGCATTTTGCGGCAGATGAATCATTGCACGTCCTAACACATTTTCAAGCTCCCTCACATTGCCGGGCCAGCTGTACCGCTGCAGCTTTTGAAGTGCTTCCGGCGAAAGCTTTGTCACACGCCGGCCGTAATCCTGATTCAGCTTCATCATCAGATGTTCACTGAGTCTCCCAATATCATCTTTGCGCTCATTTAACGGCGGTATGTAAATCGGTACTCGATTTAACCTGAAAAATAAGTCAGAGCGGAATTCCCCCTGCTCAATCCGCTTTTCAATATTCATATTTGTTGCTGCAATGACACGGACATCTACTCTGATTACCTGAGAACCTCCGACCCGGACAATCTCCTGCTCCTGAAGCACTCGAAGCAGCTTTGCCTGCATTTTGTGCGTCAGCTCCCCAATTTCATCGAGAAAAATACTGCCTTTATCCGCTTCTTCGAATACACCTTTCCGGCCTCCGCTTTTTGCCCCGGAAAACGCTCCATCTTCATAGCCAAATAACTCACTTTCCAGTAGCGTTTCAGAGAGAGAAGCGCAGTTAACCCGGATAAATTTATTGAATTTTCGACCGGATTCATTATGTACAGCATGTGCAAAAAGCTCCTTGCCTGTTCCGGAATCTCCGCGTAGCAGAATCGCTGCCGGGGTTCTCGCTGCAACTTTAGCCTGATCGACAGCCATCTTGATTTCCTGCGTGCGTCCAATAATATCATCAAAACTGTATTTGGCTTCAAGCGTCCGGATGATTTTACGCGCCTGCTCCAGCTCTTTTGTAAGCGCCTCCATTTCGGACACATCGTGAACGACACCTACGCTGCCTTTTACGTCTCCGTCCACTATTACAGGGGCAACATTGACTACTACATCTTTCTTTGCAGGTCCGACCTTCATTCTAGCTCCACGAACTGCGACGCCGGACTGGAGCACCTGCATATGGATGCTTTCACCTTCAGAAATGTCGGTTGATGCCGGTTTACCGACGACCTCTGCTTCTGTGAGACCGGTCAGCCTTGTATAAGCCGGATTGATCAGCAGCCCGTTGCCATTTTCATCTACGACCGAAATGGCATCATCTGACGAGTGAATGATGGCTTCCAGCATTTCCTGAATACTTTTTAAATTCGTAACTTCCTCTGCCATATTTACAATTTCTGTTATATCCCTGAAGACTCCAAGAGCTCCGACCGCCTGTCCGTTATCCATGATTGGCACCCTGGTCGTCACAATCGTTCTGTCATTACCAAGTTTTTGCTTGCGGTTATGCTCAGTCTTTGCGGTTTTCAGCACCCGTGGAAGCATACTCGTCGGCATCACGTCGTGTACGTTTTTCCCAATGTCACGCGATGTGGAAAGTCCGGTCATTTCTTCAGCGCGCTTATTTAATAACGTGATTTGTGTGTCAGAATTGATTGCAATCATGCCGTCATGAGTAGCATTCAGCACTTCTTTTAAACGCTCAGCTATTTGCTGCAATTCCGCTTTTTCAGCATCTGCTTCCATCTGTCGGAAGTAAATCGGTGCACATTGCAAAGGCAGTGCTCCCTCTCTCCAGACAGCGTCACCAAAAACAAGCTCGAACTTTTCAGATGTCCACTCACTCTTGCGGACAAGGGTAAAGCGGCTGCTTTCCCAGTCTGATTGATCTGTCAGCCCGGCAAAGCAGCTTATTCCAGCGGGTATACTTTTCTCCATTTCCTCTAATTGAGCTGCCGTTCCGATGAGCAATACATGTTTCATTTCATCACCTGCTTTTCCGTTCGTATTGAACAGATATTCTCGACAGAATCCTTTATTTTCGTTAAAATGATTGTTATATGCATGTTTACGAAAGAAGGGACTTGCTTCATGACTATTCAACGATTTGCTGCGCTTATCGTGCTGCTCATTCCAATATTTACTGCCGGTTACGGGATCAAGCAGATGCGAGACACACTTTTTCAAATCCTTAACAGCCCCTATCCGACACTGTATATTCAATTTTTTGCCGGAGCCCTCGCTCTCGCAGTCGGTGTATGGTTTATTGGCGGATTTATTTTGCACAGAGACCGCAAAAACAATAAAGTAGCTCCGCGCTTTCAGAAAAAACAGCCTGCAGAAAGGTAATTACCTTCCGCAGGCTGTTTTTTTATGCAGCGGTCAGCGGCGATGCTCGACTCTCAGCTTATCTGCAACCATTGCAATAAACTCGGAGTTAGTTGGCTTCGATTTAGCAGTGTTAACCGTATAGCCGAACATTTTGGAAATGGACTCGATATTCCCTCTGTTCCAGGCAACTTCAATCGCATGCCGGATCGCTCGTTCCACCCTGCTCGATGTCGTATTAAATTTATCTGCAATTTCCGGATACAAGACTTTTGTGACAGAGCCAAGAAGATCAATGTCCTCATAAACCATTGTAATAGCCTCTCTTAAGTACATGTAGCCTTTTATATGAGCCGGAACACCGATCTCATGAATGATACTCGTGATGCTTGCATCCAGATTCATCGGCCTGTTATCCGTTGCGACGTTGGGTTCGTAAACCGCTCCGGCTGAACCGGTTGCAATCTCACGTACTTTTTCTACAAGAATATCCATGTCAAACGGTTTTAACACGTAATAGGAAGCCCCGAGCTGAACCGCTTTTTTGGTTACATCTTCCTGCCCAAAGGCAGTCAGCATGATAATATACGGTTTTTTATCCAGCTGCATCCGGTTGATTTTTTCTAAAACCGCAAGACCATCCAGATGCGGCATGATAATATCCAGAATAAGCACGTCCGGTATCATTTCTTCGAGATATTCCAGACATTCCTGCCCGTTATACGATTTATGAAGAACCTGCATATCCTCTTCCTGCTCCACGTAATCAGCAAGAATACCAACTAGCTCCTGATTATCATCTGCAACACTGACTTTTATCGTCTTCACACCGTGCTCCCCCTCTGACGCTGCCTGCTATAATTTATGCCGAAATCAGTATACCATACGTACTGAGCACAATAAAAGTCGCATTCTTCCAGAGGGCCTAAAGCTACTTTTTCTGGGAAGCTTGTTCCAGAAGTTCTCTGGCATGATCCCTCGTTACATCTGTTACTTCCACACCGGAAATCATTCTGCCGATTTCTTCTGTTTGTTCCTCCTGCGTAAGCGGGAGCACGCTGGTTACTGTCCTTCCATCCTGTCCGTATTTGGAGATGTACAGATGTGTGTCTGCCATCGCTGCAACCTGCGGCAAGTGCGTAATGCAGAGCACCTGAGAGCCTTCAGCAATCCGATGAATTTTTTCTGCAATGGCCTGAGCGACACGCCCGCTCACACCAGTATCTACCTCATCAAAAATGAGCGATGTCACCCCTTCATGCTTTGCAAGGATTGATTTAAGAGCCAGTATCATTCTTGAAATCTCCCCTCCTGAAGCAATTTTGGCAAGCGGCTTCAGCGGTTCACCTTTATTAGTGGCTACTTGAAATTCTACGTCATCCATGCCGTATTCTGTAAACGGATGCTGCCTGACAAGAGCAGAAGCGGACATAGCACCTGGCTCGCGAGGCTTTACTGAGGCTTGAAAAACTGTATCGTTCATATACAGGTCTTCCAGCTGCTGGTGAATCGCATCCTCCAACCCTGCCGCAGACTGTTTGCGGATAGCTGAAATATTTCCAGCTTCTACTAACAGATCTTCGGCCAGAGCCTCTAATTCCTTTTCCCACTCATGCAGCCGCTCGTCTTTATTCGTAAGGTTATCCAGTTCTTCCTCAATAGAAGCTGCATACTCCAGTATCTCTTCGACTGATGATCCATATTTTCGCTTCAGCTGGCTGATCTCACTTAGGCGAGCCTCTATTTCATTGAGTCTTTCCGGATCAAATTCAATCGCATCGTAATATTCCCGCATCGAAAAAGATGCTTCTTCCAACAGATAATAATTATTCGTTACTGTTTCTTTTAGTTCGGAGAGAGAGGGGTCCATTTCTGCGGCCTCTTCCAGCTGATTCATTGCAGTCATCACCCACTCCAGACCCTTCCCTTCCCCGTAAAGGGCGTCATAAGAGCCATGAACGGTCTTATACAAGCCTTCGCTGTTCGCAAGACGCTGCTTTTCCTCGGCTAATTGTTCATCTTCCCGCGGCTTCAAATCTGCGTTCGTTATTTCTTCATGCTGGTAACGAATGAGATCAAGCCGCTGTGCCATTTCCTGCTCATTCTCAGAGAGGGCTTTTAGCTGTGTCCGCTTTTTTTGAAAACGAGCAAACATTTCCCGGTATTCTCTTAGTGAATTAGTCAGCTTCTCTTCTGCAAACCTGTCGAGAAACATACGATGCTTGTCAGTCTGCATAAGCTGCTGATGTTCATGCTGACCGTGAATATCGACAAGCTGCTGACCTATCTGCCTGAGAACAGCGAGCGTTGTAAGTTTGCCATTGATCCGGCAGATGCTTTTCCCTGCACCGGTTATTTCACGTCGTAAAATGATTGACCCTTCTTCTATCGGAACTCCGGCATCTGCCAGATAACTGTCCAGCTCCTGCGCTTCTCCATCGATCGTAAAAAGACCTTCAATTTCAGCGCGCTTGCTCCCATGGCGAACGAAATCAACCGAGCCGCGCCCTCCTATCAACAGACCGATCGCATCAATAATAATCGATTTTCCCGCTCCGGTTTCACCAGTAAGTACCGTGAGTCCTTCTTCATAGGAAACCGTCAGTTCTTCGATAATTGCAAAATTGCGTATGGTAAGCTCAAGCAGCATGTTTTTCACAGTCCTTTCTTCAACAATAATCAGACAAAAAAAGGACTGAAATTCTGCTCGGCAGCTCCAGTCCTTTTTCTACACCTGAAAATACTGCGGCGGCGCTACAGCATTTCCAGAAATTTATCCGAAAGCTTTTCCGGGTCTTTGTCAGAGCGGCAAATAATGAGAATGGTATCATCTCCACAAATCGTTCCCATGATTTCCTGCCAATCGAGGTTATCAATTAATGCACCTACGGCATTAGCATTTCCCGGCAGCGTTTTAATGACAATCATGTGTGAGGTATGATCGATTGAGACAAAACTGTCCACAAGGGCCCGCTTCAGCTTTTGAAGCGGATTAAACCGTTGATCAGATGGAAGACTGTATTTGTAACGGCCGTCCATCATAGGAACTTTAACGAGATGCAGCTCTTTTATATCTCTGCTGACTGTCGCCTGAGTCACGTTAAAGCCCGCCCGGCGAAGTTCATTTACTAATTCATCCTGTGTTTCAACATCGTTGTTGCCAATTATATCCCGAATTTTAATATGTCGCTGGCCTTTGTTCATAGCTTCCCCCTTATCCGTTTTCTGCACCCGCTGCATCCGGCTGGTGGGCCTTGTTGACAATCGCTTTAAAATCAGGCTCTTCCGGGCATGGTACAGCTGTTTTAACAAGATGAAACAGGAATTCAATGTTGCCGCTTCCACCCCTGATCGGAGAAGATGCTCCTGCTGCGACACAAAATCCTGCCTGACGAGCAAAAGCAGCGGTCTGTTTGAGCACTTCCAGATGAATCGCCGGATCTTTAACGAGCCCGTTGCGGCCTACCTGCTCTCTTCCTGCTTCAAACTGGGGTTTCACAAGAACGGCGGCCTCGGCTTCATGAGCAAGTACATCATACATCACTGGAAGAATATGCTTCAGCGAAATAAATGATACGTCAACTGATGCAAAATCCGGCGTTTTCTGAGCGAAATCTTCAGTCGTGCAGTACCGGAAATTTGTTTTTTCCATGACGACCACTTTCGGATCCTGGCGGAGCTTCCAGACGAGCTGGTTAGAGCCGACGTCCACTGCATAGACGAGCTCGACTCCGTTTTGAAGGGCACAGTCAGTAAATCCGCCGGTTGACGATCCGATGTCGAGCATGATCCTGCCCTGAAGTGATATGTCGAACTCCTTCAAAGCCTTTTCCAGCTTCAGACCGCCCCTGCTCACATAAGGCATCGGTTTTCCTTTCATCGTTAACACCGAATCGGCAGGGATCTTCATCCCTGCTTTATCAACCCGGTGACCATCGGCCAGAACTTGTCCGGCCATAATCGCCCGCTTCGCTTTTTCCCTGGACTCAAACAGTCCCTGCTCCACGAGTAGTATATCTGCTCTTTCTTTTTTCATCAGGCCCGCTGCTGCTTTCTCGGCAGAATTGACTTTATGCGGGCAGCTGTATTTTCTCCGGTCAGTCCGATTTCCTTCAGCAGATCAGACACGCTTCCGTGTTCAATATACCAATCAGGAATCCCCATACGCTCTACCGGAACGTTGTACAGATTTTCATTGTTGAAAAATTCAAGCACTGCACTTCCAAAGCCACCCTGTAAGGCATGTTCTTCCAGCGTAAGCAACGGTTTGCCTTCTCCATGCAGCCGTTTAAGCATCGTCTCATCCAGCGGCTTAATGGACCGCGCATTGATCACCTCGACAGAAATACCCTCTTTTGCAAGCAGTTCTGCCGCTTCTTCTGCAACAGGAACCATCGTGCCGACCGCGAGTACCGCTGCATCGCCACCGGAACGAAGCGTTTCCCACGTGCCGATTGGCAGTTCCTGCAGCTTCTTATCCATTGGCGCTCCGGTGCCGGCCCCTCTCGGATAGCGGACTGCAATTGGTCCGTCATTATGCTGATAGGCCGTGTAGAGCATATGCTGAAATTCATTTTCGTCTTTTGGACATAAGAGGGTCATATTCGGCAGATGTCTCATATAAGAAATATCAAAAACACCCTGGTGCGTTTCCCCGTCCGCGCCGACAAGTCCGGCGCGGTCAATCGCAAACATCACGTTCAGGTTCTGCCTGCATACATCATGCACGAGCTGATCATAGCCGCGCTGCAGGAAAGTTGAGTATATCGCGAGCACAGGCTTCATGCCTTGTGCTGCAAGACCCGCAGACATTGTCGTAGCATGCTGTTCTGCAATCCCGACATCAAACATTCGCTCCGGGAACTCTTTTGCAAATTTATCAAGTCCGCTGCCGTTTGGCATGGCGGGTGTCACCGCTACCAGTTTGTCGTCCGAGCGTGCGATCGTTTTCATTGTCTCTGCAAACACACCGCTGTAACTCGGCGGTCCCGGCTTCTTAACAACTTCACCGGATTCAATTTTGTAAGGCCCAAGCCCATGCCAAGTGCCTTTTGCATCATTCTCAGCAGGTGCGTACCCTTTGCCTTTTTTCGTAACAACGTGAATCAGAATCGGCCCTTTCGTCTTCTTTGCATACGATATGTTTGCCCGCAGATCGTGAAGGTCATGTCCATCTACCGGACCGAGATACGTAAATCCTAATTCCTCGAAAAACATGCCCGAAACGAGCAGATATTTAAGACTGTCTTTTACCCGTTCTGCAGCTGCAGCGAGTCTGCCGCCGAATGCCGGCACCTTTTTAATGAGCATTTCCAAATCGTCTTTTGCTTTCTGGTATTTACCTGCGGTACGCATACGTCCCAGCATATTATGCATAGCTCCGACATTCGGAGCTATGGACATTTCATTATCATTTAGAATGACCGTCATGTCCCTTTGTTCATGGCCAATGTGGTTAAGCGCTTCCAAGGCCATACCTCCGGTTAGTGCGCCATCTCCGATGATAGGAACAATGTTCTCATCTGTACCTTTCAGATCACGTGCAAGTGTCATTCCCATAGCACCTGACAGTGAGGTGGAGCTGTGTCCTGTCTCCCAGCAGTCGTGGATCGATTCGGAGCGCTTAGGAAACCCGCAGAGTCCTTTATGCTGACGAAGTGTGTCAAACTGATCGGCGCGGCCGGTTAAAATTTTGTGTACATATGCCTGGTGTCCAACATCGAATAAAAATTTATCCTTCGGGCTGTCGTAAAGCTGATGCAGCATCAGTGTCAGCTCCACAACTCCCAGATTCGGCCCCAGGTGTCCGCCTGTTACAGATAGTTTGTCGATCAGAAACGACCGGATATCTTCAGCCGTTTGCTCGAGTTCGGCATCTGTCATATTTTTCAGGAAGGACGGGTCTTTCATATTTAATACGTCCAAGAGAAACCCTCGCTTTCTAACTTTAAGCTTTCTTCCGCCTTTTCTTTTTATCCTTAAAAATGGTTATCTTCAATTTTACCTCTAACAAATGAAATAATCTACCCACACGGTAGATGATCTCGGTGGAATAGCGGATTGCAATCGTTTTTCCGACTGATTTGCCGCCGACTGTGATCGCAGCTACTATGCTTGTAAATACGACAGATATAACGAACTGGAGCGTAGATCCTTCGCCATGACCGAGCTGCACAGCCAGCTGCAGTACAACATAGGCGGAGGCGGTACCACTTATAACTCCGGCGATGTCCCCGATCACGTCATTTGTAAAGTTCGAAAATTTGTCAGCGTTTCGTGTTATGGTGACCGCTTCGCGTGCACCAGGAAGTTTTTCTGCTGCCATTGCGTGAAACGGTTTCTCGGCAGCTGCAGTTGCTGCTACACCTATCGTATCTGATATTACCCCTATCAGCACGATTAGAAACACAATCAGCATGCCGACACCCCAGGCAACACCGCTCAGGATGGCTGTGGAGACAACAGAAAAAATAGCCGCTAACACAAGAGTGATAACGGCAATCATCCAGCTCCATTTCAACGAATCGATCATTGATTGTTTCATTTAAGCAGCCCGGCTTTCTCTAAAAGTGCTTTCTATGTACGTTATGTAAGAAGAGTGGTCATAAACAGGGTAAAGACTGCGCCATAGGTCCAGTAGGTTTTCCCAACCGGCTGCCAAAGCGTCGCCGCTCTGGTGGTTTCCCTTTAAAGCCGGCTTGGTGCTGTCGCCAAACACCAGACTGGATTACCACTTAGTACGCACTATAATCCCCTGTCCATGTACATGGAACAGTCTAGAAGTTTTCCTTGGCAGCTCCGGCCACCTTCTATCCTCTTTTGCAGAGATGATTTCATACGGCTGGCGGCCGTAATCCCCTCATACTCCACTCAAGGCAGGCTACGCTGCCCACGGGTTTCCCTTTCCCGCGCGGCAGGTTCATACCCATGAGCATAGCGCTGATGGGAACAGCACCACACTCATGGGCCTCCGCGGCTGCAGGGTCAACGCCCACATGCCATTGTGGATCGCCCTACAGCCTTTACTCCCAGTCAGGACCCAAGGCTGGGCGCCTCAAGCCGAGACTAGGAACTTCATCGATGTGCCCTTTAGTGGATTTTTAGGCCCGCTTTCGAAGGTGAAGAACTGACTAGAATACTGCACCACTCTTCACCGCTATTATATCATGACCAAAGAGGTACGGACAATTACTTCGTGCGTTCGCTGATGTAGGCCGTCAGTTCTTTCAGCACCTCTGTGTTGCCTGAAACACGCTCCAGTTCAGCAAGAGCCATGCTCGTGTGATAATCCAGCTTTTCTCTTGCTCCGTCAGCACCTAAAAGCCGAACGTACGTATTTTTATCATTCGACTCATCGCTTCCAACCGGCTTACCAATTTCGGATTCCTCTCCTTCAACATCCAAAAGGTCGTCTTTGATCTGAAAGGAGAGGCCGATGTGTTTACCGAAAGCCTCCAGCGCACGCTGCTCTTCTTCAGGAGCTCCGGCTATAACTGCTCCAGCCTGAAGTGCAACGGATAACAATGCGCCGGTTTTTCGTGCGTGAATGTATTCCAGCTCTTCGACATCTACTTCACGGCCTTCTGCTTCCATATCATCGAGCTGCCCGCCGACCATTCCCGGTGCACCTGAAGCCTCTGATACAGCAGCGATTATATCCACTTTTTTATCTGCTGACAGCAGCTTGTCACCTGCAATCAGCTGAAAGCTCTGTGTGAGCAGAGCATCTCCAGCCAGGACAGCGCAGGCCTCACCGTAGACACGATGGTTAGTAGGCCGTCCTCTGCGAATATCGTCATCATCCATTGCCGGAAGGTCATCGTGTATGAGCGAGTAGGTATGGATAAACTCGATTGCACATGCTGTTTTATCTGCCTTTTCCGCTGAGATTCCGTATGTGTCCAGAACTGCATACACAAGCAGCGGTCTCACCCTTTTCCCCCCTGCCTCCAAGGAATAAAGCATCGATTCCTTCAGTTTCCGAGGCATTTCCGAGGAGTTGATTACAGATGGGAAAAGCTCTTCAACACGGTCTTTATACACAGACATAAATGTTTTCAGTTGCACGCTATAATTCCTCCTCCGGAAGCTCTGATAGGGTGCCATCCTGCTCAAGTACTTCCGTCATCTGTTTTTCAACTTTATGCAGCCGGTCGTGACAAGCTTTTGAAAGTTTCATTCCCTCCTGGAACATCTCAATGGCTTCTTCGAGCGGAACGTCTCCCTGCTCAAGATTTTGCACAATACTCTCCAGCTTTTTCATTGATTCTTCAAACGTCATCTGTCTTCCCGCTCCTCTCTGATCACATTTTCGACGGAAGCATATATCCGCCCGTCCTGCAGCGTCAATGAAACTGTATCACCTTCCGCAATATCTTTTACAGATTTTAACAACCCTCCGTTTTTATCGTACGTCAGGCTGTACCCTTTTCGCATCAGTTGAAGCGGGCTGAGCAGCTCTAGTTTTGACAGCTGGACATCCAGTCGATGACGACTGTTATCATGCTGCCGTCTCATTGCTGTCTTCATTGCCTGCTCAAACTGTAGCAACTTGTTTTTTTCTTTCTCAACTGCACGCTGCGGATGAACATTCAACAGCCGCTGCTCCAGTTTCTCGAGCCTGTTGCGCTGGGACTGACTATTTTCCTGTAAGGCACGGCGTAATTTATCTGTCCAGATGTCGAGCTCCTGCTCCTTTTGTTCCAGCAGACGCCTTGGATACTGAAACGCATATGAACGATCCAGCGCTTTCAGCTGTTCCTGCTTCCGGTCGATTTTCAGTTTGACAGCTCGAAGCAAACGGGTATGACGTTCCATTACAAAAGCCCGCATATCCTGAATGTCCGGTACCGCTAGCTCCGCTGCAGCGGTTGGAGTCGGAGCCCGTAAGTCGGCTGTGAAATCGCTGATTGTTACATCTGTTTCATGACCGACTGCAGAAATAACAGGGGTCGACATGGAGAATATAGTTCGGGCAACCTCTTCTTCGTTAAATGCCCACAGCTCCTCAAGCGACCCTCCGCCTCTGCCTGCTATGATAACATCGAATGATTCAGTTTCGTCGGCCTGTCTCAGAGCGCTGACGATTGAGGCAGGAGCACCTGGCCCCTGAACAAGCACCGGAAGAAGTGTTACTGCAGCAAGCGGGTATCTTCTCCGAATAGTAGTTACAATATCACGTACGGCAGCACCCGTCGGGGATGTAATAACAGCAATGCGCTCCGGTATTTTAGGAATTTTCTTTTTGTGATCCGGCAGAAATAAACCTTCTGCTTCCAGCTTTTTTTTCAGCTGCTCAAATGCCATATACAAGTGCCCGATTCCATCAGGCTGCATCTCTTTTACATAAAACTGATACTGGCCGAATGGCTCATATACGGAAATGTCTCCGCGGACGAGCACTTTCATTCCATTATCGGGAGCGAAAGCGAGGCTGCGGTTGTTTCCGGCAAACATCACGCTCTGCAGCCGTGATTTGTCGTCTTTCAGCGTAAAATACATGTGACCGCGGCTGTGCTTTTTAAAGTTGGATATTTCGCCCTGAACCCATACGTTTTGCAGACCTGCGCTTCTGTCCAGCGTCTGTTTAATAAGCGTCGTAATCGCGGTTACAGTTACATGATTCATGTGGCATGCAGCCTCTTTTCAGCTGAAATAACGGTATTATACATCAGCATCGTAATTGTCATGGGACCGACCCCCCCAGGAACCGGCGTGATAAAAGATGCCTTTTCTTTCACGCTCTCAAAATCCACATCCCCGGCCAGCTTGCCGTCAGAAGTGCGGTTGACTCCGACATCCACTACTACAGCTCCGGCTTTGATGTCATCAGCTGATATGAATTTTTCTTTTCCTACGGCTGCAATAAGAATATCAGCCTGCTTCGTATGACTCCGCATATCCTTTGTGCGGGAATGACAAAATGTAACGGTAGCATTCTCTTTTAGCAGCAGCATTCCTGCTGGCTTCCCGACGATATTGCTTCGGCCGACAACGACAGCATGACGACCTTCGATGGGAATGTTTCGTGACTTTAACATATGTATGATTCCAAACGGAGTACATGGTAAAAATCCATCGTCGCCTGTCAGCATTTTTCCTGTATTATACGGATGAAAGCCATCTACATCTTTGGAAGGATCAATCGCCATGATAACTTTCTGCTCATCAATATGAGACGGCAGCGGCAGCTGAACCAGGATGCCATGGATGTCTTCACGGTTGTTCAAGGTGTCGATCTTCCCAAGCAGCTCTTCTTCTGTAATTGATTCATCCGGGCGATCAACTTCTGAATGGATGCCTGTTTCCAGACATGCTTTTTCTTTACCGCGCACATAAGAGGCGGAAGCAGGGTCATTTCCTACCAGAATGACACCGAGACCGGGTGTGATCCCCTGTGACACTAATTCCTCAGTCCGCTCCTTAAGACTTTGGCGCGTCGCCTGTGCAAGCTCTTTACCGGAAATTACTTCTGCTCCCATATTCCCATCCCCTTTAATTAGTTGTCTTCGTTTAACTCAGCAGCGATTCGGGACGCCACTCCGTTTACAAATTTACCCGCTTCTTCATCGGCATTAAATCCTTTCGCCAGATCGATGGCCTCGTTGATGCTCACATTAACAGGTACGTCTTCTAAATTCATCATTTCATAAACGCACTGTCGGAGGATGGCCCTGTCGATCCGTGAGAGTCTGTCAAGTGACCAGTGATCGAGCGCTCCTTCCAGACGGCCGTCTATTTCTGACTGATGTTCCAGTGTTCCGTTTACCAGCTTTTCCAGAAACTCACTGCTCTTTTCGTCTTGTTCCAGCGTCGCCTCTATGGCAGCAGCCGGTTCGACTCCGGTCATTTCCACCTGATAAAGGGCCTGAACCGATTTGATTCTAGCCACTCTTCTATTCATAAGCTATCTTGCTCCTTTTTAACTGCTCTGTCTGATTACCTTTTACATAATAGCATATCCGTCAGCCTGATTACACCATGCGGAAAGTGCCGGAAGCGCTTTAATCAAGAAAAAACGTTCTGCAGGCAACTTGATGCCTGCAGAACGCTGCATTATTCCGGAGCAGTTTCAGCTTCCAGCTTAGTCTCGAACTGCACGCCAGTCACATGAATGTGAACGGCTTTCGCTTCCAGTGCAGTCATCGTTTTTAACGTTTGTACAATGTTTTCCTGCACCCTGCCGCCGACTTCCGGAATGGAATGTCCGTATTTCGTTACGATATACACTTCTATCGTGACATTCTCTCCATTCATGTCGACTTTTATGCCTTTACTCAGAGATTTGCGTCCAAGCTTTTCTGCAACTCCTGCTGCAAAATTCCCGTGCAGGTGGTCCACACCTTCTACTTCTGCAGCTGCCAGACCGGCGATAATTTCCACCACTTCTGGTGAGATCTCCACAGTTCCCAGCTCATTTTTGTAATCGGCTATTTTTACTGCATGGTTTTCAGCCATCATTCTCCTCCTCTTCAGCACGTATCGGGTAAAGCTCGAGGAATTTCGTGTTGAAATCCCCGCTTCGGAATACGTCATGCTGAAAAAGTCTGATATGGAAAGGAATCGTTGTGTGCACCCCTTCCACATAAAATTCTTTCAGCGCGCGTTCCATCTTGCTCACGGCTTCCGCTCGATCGGCACCGTGTACAATCAGCTTTGCCACCATTGAATCATAAAACGGGCTTATTGTGTACCCATTATAACACGCACTGTCGACTCTGACTCCAGGGCCGCCCGGCGGAAGATAAAAAGACAGTTTTCCCGGTGATGGCATGAAATTCCGAAATGGATCTTCTGCGTTGATCCGGCACTCAATACTCCAGCCGTTGAACGTCACATCTTCCTGGCGGACGCTGAGCTTCTCACCGGAAGCTGCGCGGATCTGCTCTTTAATCAGATCCACACCTGTCACCATTTCTGTTACCGGGTGCTCGACCTGAATTCTTGTATTCATTTCCATGAAATAAAAAGCATCCGTATTATGATCGAAAATAAATTCAATTGTGCCTGCCCCAACGTAGTCAACTGCTTCTGCAGCTTTCACTGCTGCATCGCCCATTTTCTTTCGCACTTCCGGACTTACTGCCGGAGACGGTGTTTCTTCTACAAGCTTCTGGAGCCTGCGCTGAATCGAACAGTCTCGTTCTCCCAGATGAATCGTGTTGCCGTGCTGATCAGCCAGCACCTGAATCTCTACGTGACGGAAATCTTCGATAAACTTCTCTAAATAGACACCGTCGTTTCCAAAATTCGCCTTCGCTTCTTTTTGAGTGACGGAGATTCCCTTTTTAAGCTCTGCTTCGTCTTTCGCGACGCGGATGCCTTTGCCTCCGCCTCCTGCTGTCGCCTTAATAATAACCGGATACCCAATACCGGCCGCTACTTCAGCTCCGTGCTCAGGACCATCTACGAGACCATCTGACCCAGGTACGACCGGAACCCCGGCTTCCTGCATCTTTTTTCGTGCAACATCCTTAGTCCCCATCTGACTGATTGCCTGAGGGCTTGGTCCGATAAAAGTTACGTTGCAGGCATCACAGATTTCTGCAAAATCCGGGTTTTCGGCCAGAAAACCATACCCCGGATGAATACCGTCAACATCCGTCAACTTAGCGGCGCTGATAATGTTCGTAAAATTTAAGTAGCTCTCTGCACTGGAGACAGGTCCGATGCAAACTGCTTCATCAGCCATGCGTACGTGCAAGGCTTCTTTATCTGCAGTTGAATAAACAGCTACGGTGCCGATGCCCATTTCCTGAGCAGCCCGGATAATCCGGACAGCGATCTCTCCGCGGTTTGCAACTAATATTTTTTTCATAACCAATCCCTCTATTCTGCTTCGACGAGGAATAATTCCTGGCCGTATTCAACCAGCTCGCCGTTTTCAACCAGTACTTTCACAATTCGCCCGTTCACTTCTGCTTCGATTTCATTCATCAGCTTCATTGCTTCCACAATGCAGACGACAGAATCCTTTTTAACTGTATCGCCCTCGGCTACATATGGATCAGATTCCGGTGACGGTGAAGAATAAAAGGTTCCGACCATGGGAGACGTTATTTTGTATGTATCATCCTGGTCGCTGCTTGACTGAGAACTCTCTGGTTTCTGCTCTTCGGAGGGGGCTGACTGCTTTTCAGGCTGTGGTGCCGGTGACGGCGCTGCCTGCGGTGCTGCAGCTTCAACAGCTTGAGGAGCAGGTGCGGAAGTCTTTACCGTCTGACCGCCAAATTTTTTAAGAGAAACTTTTGCTCCATTTTGCTCATACTTAAATTCGTCAATGCTTGAATCGTCAATCAGCTTGATCAGCTCTCTGATTTCCTGAATCTTCAACATCGTGATCCACCCTTTCATCATTTAGCTTCCATTTTATATAACGACAAACCGTTAGGAGTTACTCATAAATATGCTACCGTATTTCAGATATTTTGAAAACATCTTTTTGGTCAGACCACTAAGTAAGCGCTCTCATAAGCCGGCTTTCTAAGGCGAAGGTTTGCCCTTCGCCTCCATTCATTTTTCCGATATCAAAGGCGTAATAAACGATACGGGGATGTCATCAAGCCTTAGGACTCCCTGTCTTCTTCGTTCGTTACGGAAGCTTCTTCCTGTTCACTTTCCTGTTTCTCCACGGTTTTATAATCCCGGAAAATTGGAAAATCGGATAAGTTATCAGGGATTTTTCCGTCTTCAAGCAAAATAATTTTCACGATGTTTTTATTGCGTGCCATATGATATTTTTCGCCATATTCATTTTCCTGTGTGTATGCCTTCAGGCTTTTATAATCCTCTTCCTGAATCGAAACTGGCATGCCGCTTTCCGCTTCTTCTTCAGACTGGGAAAATCCCACTTCGAATTCAACGATTTGAATTTTATCGTTTTTCTGGCTCCGGGTTTGTTCGAGAACCGCTTTTGCGCCTTCTGTCAATTCTGACCATTCCATTGCTGTTCACTCCAATTAGTTTATATTCGCTGTTAGCCGCGGGATACGTATTTGCCGTCTTTCGTGTCAATGATCAGTATATCTCCCTGATTAACGAAGAATGGAACCTGAACCGTAAGACCGGTTTCAAGCGTTGCCGGCTTCGTACCACCCGACTGCGTATCTCCTTTGATCCCAGGCTCCGTTTCTGTCACTTCCAGTTTCACATTTTGCGGCAGCTCAACACCAAGAATTTCCGAACCGAAGGAAAGTACGCTTACTTCCATGTTTTCTTTTAGAAATTTAAGCTGTCGTTCAATCTGGGAAGTAGCCAGTTCAATTTGCTCATATGTTGTCGTGTTCATAAAAGCATGCTCGTCTCCGGAAGAATAGAGATATTGCATCTTTGCATTATCGATGTGTGCTTTTTCCACCTTTTCTCCGCCACGAAACGTTTTTTCCTGAATATTCCCGGATCGGAGACTTCTCAGCTTGGAGCGAACAAAAGCAGCTCCTTTACCTGGTTTAACATGTTGAAACTCCAGTACCTGCCAAATATCATTATCAACTTCAATCGTTAATCCTGTTTTAAAATCGTTTACAGAGATCATGTTAATTCCTCCTTCTATAGTAAAACGTACTCAGTGGTTTATAAAATAATCAGTTCTTTAGGAGATGCAGAGAGAATACGGCATCCGTCCTCTGTAATAACGACATCATCTTCAATTCTCGTTCCGCCGGTCCCTTCTACATAGATACCAGGTTCGACAGTGACAACCATCCCCGGCTCCAGCTTTTTGTCAGAGCGGTGTGACAGACCTGGTCCTTCATGTACTTCCATTCCCATACCGTGGCCCGTAGAATGGCCAAAATACTCGCCGAATCCTTTTTCCTTAATATAATCCCGGGTAAGTGCATCCGCTTCACGACCTGTCAGACCAGGCTTCAAACCTTCAACACCTTTAATCTGGGCCTGCAGGACTGTGTCATAAATTTCTTTCAGCTCAGCTGAGACATCACCTACCGCTACCGTTCTCGTGATATCAGAGCAGTAACCATTATAGTAAGCACCGAAATCAAGCGTAACCAGTTCACCGGATTCTATTATCTTATCAGAAGCCACACCGTGCGGATAGGCCGACCGTTCACCAGAGGCTACGATGATATCGAAAGAAGAGGAGACAGCCCCTTGCTTTCGCATGAAAAATTCCAGTTCATTGGAAACGTCGATTTCCTTTACGCCGGCTTTAATATAGGACTGAATATGAGAAAACGCTTCGTCTGCTATTTGAACAGCTTTTTCGATCACGCTAATTTCATCCGCTGTTTTCAGAAGTCTCATATCTTCAACGAGCCCGGAAACGGGAATCAGTTCACAATCAAGCTGCTCGCTCAGTGCTTCATATTGCGTATAAGATACATGATCTTTCTCAAACCCCAGCTTGTGAATGCCAAGCTCCTTCACTTGATTAGCAAGCTCTTCAAGCAGCGGTTTTGAGTGTTCGACGATCTCAAATTCAGGCGCCTGACTGCGGGCCTGAACGGTATATCGGAAATCGGTGATCAGTCTGGAACTGTCTGCAGTCACCAGCGCCGCTCCTGCTGTTCCGGTAAAACCGGTTAAATACCTTCTGTTATATGTACTCTGGGTCAGGAATGCATCTATGCCCGTTGCATCAAATCTGCTTCTTAATTGATCTGTTTTTGTCATTTGGATTCCTCCCTGTATAAAAAGTCGAGTGCCATGCAATAACCTTCAAAACCAAAGCCGCTGATCTGCCCTCTGCAGACAGGCGCTGTTACCGATACCGACCGAAACGATTCCCGTGCGTGAACATTAGATAAGTGAACTTCTACAACCGGTATGCTGATCGAGGCGCATGCATCTCTGACAGCGTAGCTGTAATGAGTGAAAGCTGCCGGGTTTAAAATGACCGCATCGGCCTGTTCCTCAGCTGCATGAAGCGTATCGATAATCGCTCCTTCACTGCTGTGCTGAAAAAAAGTTACTTCTGCACCAAGCCTATCCGCATGAGCTGTCACTTTCTTCTCAAGGTCATCAAGCGTTTCTGAACCGTATACATGCGGCTCTCTTTTTCCGAGCCGGTTTAAATTCGGTCCGTTAATAATATGGACTTTCAGCACGCGGTCGCACCGCCTTCCTGCTAAATTCTTTCCCATCGAACATTTTATCACAGTACACCGGGAATGAATAGTTCATGAAGGTTGTCAATACAAGGTGTAAAAACGGTTGAAACAGGGAAAAGAACGGTAGATCAATCTAGCAGTAATTGTAATGCTCGTGTAAACTGTAGTTACACATATTCCTTCACCGGATTTTACAAATCCGCTTACTATTTATGGAGGTGGACCTAATGAAAAGCAGGCGCATACATCCGCTTGTGGTTATCGTATTAGCTTTTGCAGCTCTCGGCATCGGGGTCTCCCTGTTCAGTGATCCCGCCGGATTCATAACCAGCATCTTTGTAACGATTGGAATTGTCACACTGCTTATTCTGCTGTTTAAAAAGTTTTTACAGCCCAAGCTGATGCAGCGTCAGAGCGGGTTTCAGGTGCCTGTCAAGAACGGTCGCCCGGTCGTGAAACAGCAGCAAAAGCCGAAGCCGAAGTCACGCCGCAGCCACGTTCCGCTTAAAACAGTTAAGCAGGAAAAGCGTCATCCTAAGCCGCTGCTAAAACGGCAGTCCGAGGTGAAGCTGACAGTTATCGAAGGGAAAAAGAACCCAAAGAAAAAGAGCCGGGCTTTGTTTTAACGCTTGGCTCTTTTCTTTTACATCCAGATTATGGCTGAAGTTCTTCAGGAAGCGGGGGATCAATTTTGAGTTCCTATTTTGTCACCGTCTATTCACAGATACTATTTGCCGTCTGGCTGATCACTGCCGGAACCATCTTCTGGACGCTGGATAAGCGCTCCGGTTTTCAGCTTCTATATCTGACTGTGCTATCTTTATCACTTGGTTATATCATCCTGATGTATTTTCCATTTCTGCTGCTGAGCAATGACAGCGTGCCTTTCACTCATCCTCACATACAGGCGACGGTCACTTTGTTTGCGTTTTTGATTCCGCTTTGCAGGAGAAAAACGGAAGCAGCGCTCTGTATTTCTGCCGCTGCAGCTGTAAGCCTTATTTATCTGCTTGCCGGAGGGGTACCGGTTTTTACCGTGACTGGCGGTATACTGATTGGGGGTTTCATCAGCTATACGTTTTACCGCAGTCTGGAATGGATCGGGTCGATGCCGGATGCTTACCTGTTTTCTTTCGCTATTATCCTACCTTTTTTTCTTGCTCTGCTTCTGGCTCCTGATGAGCTGTTCCTGGTGCTGCCTGGTCTGCTGCTCGGTACGGGCATCGGTGCGGTATTGGAACAGTACAAGGTGCGGATGTTCGTTGAACAGACCGGTGTCTCAGCTAAGTGGCTAGCCTCTGTGATCGGCGCAGCCGGTATATTATTTGTCCACTTCGGGGTCCGGCCTGCTTTCGACGGTTTTTTAATTGGAGACGTGGCTGCAGGTCTGTTTTTAGGACTATGGATCACGATAATACTGCCGTTTATTATGGTTGTTTCCGGGTTGTACGTCCAATACGGCCGCGGCGAAAAAATAATCTGAGAATCATTTTTACTGCAGTTATCCGCCGCAGGTGAACGATTTGGTTATCTACTAAAGAACGCCAGCTCCGGTCGACCGGAGCTGGCGTTCTTTTTGTTCTATGTTTTCCGGGCAGCACGTCATCATTGCTGCTCCCCTTCATCCGCTTCAGGGTCCTGCTTACGCTGCGTCGCTTTGAGCTCCTTTACGCGTATCTCGTCTTCTTCAAAGTATGTTACGAGATCACCAATCCGGTCAATCGCTTCCCAGCTCAGATGGTGCTCTATACCCTCCACATCGCTGTAAATTCGCTTCTCATCAACGCCGATGATACGCATAAATTCTTCCAGCAGCTCATGACGGTAAACGAGTCTTTTCCCAATCTTTTTTCCTTTGGCTGTCAGGACGAGCCCTCTATATTTCTCATAGACTAAATAATCCTCGCCATCAAGCTTTTGAACCATTTTAGTGACAGATGACGGGTGGACCTCCAGTGCATCTGCTATATCAGATACTCTGGCGTAGCCTTTCTCATCGATTAATTGATAAATTCGTTCTAAGTAATCTTCCATACTGGGTGTAGGCATGTACGATCCTCCAGACAGCTTGCATTCAGTGTGCATGTCACATTTTAGCATATGCGACAGTCTATTTCTATCCTTTCTTAGCTTTCGGTTATTCATATCTACAGGAACAAGACTTTCCGCTGGTAGTACGCTTTACTTCTTTCGTTCCTTTTTCAATACTTATTTGACAGGTTTTTTTCCGAAATTATGTAACCATAAAAGGACTGCAGGACTCGATTGACGAGCTCTGCAGTCCTCTCTTATCAGTCGATTTAAAGGCCGCACTTCAACTGGGCACTGCAGTTGGTGCACGTATTGCAGCCTCCGATATCTTCTACTGTTCCCTGTCTGCACACCGGACATGTGTCGCCTACTTCACTGCCGTAATTCACGGATGTGGAGCGCACATCGGTGATCGTCTCGACAAGCACAACCGGCTGCTTCGTTTCGTTTTGCTGTTCTCCACCAGTAAGATCGACCGCGTAGTTATCGTTTTCTTCTGCCTTCAGCGTCAGAACCTGAGAATCACGGCTTCCGTCGACGTAAACCGTGCCGCCCTTGGCTCCGCCTTTATACAGACGCTCATAAACAGATTTTACCTGATCAACAGTATATCCTTTCGGAGCGTTCACTGTTTTACTTAGAGAGCTGTCTACCCACTTTTGAATGACACACTGCACATCTGCATGTTCTTCCGGAGAAAGCTCCATTGAAGAAACAAACCACTCAGGAAGCTTTTCCGGATCTTGCTCCGGGTGCTCCTCAAGATACTTTTGTAAAATCTCTGCCTTCACTTCAATGAATTTACCTAGTCTTCCGCTGCGGAAATATGAGAAGGAAAAGTATGGTTCAAGTCCGGTTGAAACACCGACCATTGTACCTGTAGATCCAGTTGGTGCGACCGTAAGCAGGTGAGAGTTGCGAATACCGTGCTGACGAATACCTTCCAACACATCCTCCGGCATTTTTCTCATATAGCCGGTTTCCGTAAATCTGGTGCGAAGATAGCTCGTTTCTTCTGCACCGGCAGCTTCCAGATAAGGGAAGCTGCCTTTTTCCTCTGCAAGCTTAATCGAAGTACGGTAAGCCGTTACCGCAATTGTTTCAAATATTTTATCCACGAGTACGTTTCCTTCTTCAGAGCCGTATCGTGTCTCCGTTTTAATCAGCAGATCATGAAGGCCCATCACACCAAGACCGACCCGGCGTTCGCCTAGTGCCTGCTTCGTGTTGTCTTCCAGGAAATAAGGTGTTGCATCGATAACGTTGTCCTGCATCCGGACACCGGTAGCAACTGTTTCTGCAAGTTTATCGTAATCTACTGTTTTCCTCTCTGTATCGGCCATTTCAGCAAGGTTCACTGCAGCGAGGTTACATACAGAATATGGTGCAAGCGGCTGTTCACCGCAAGGGTTCGTTGCAACAACTTTCTGACCATAAGCGCTCGCATTTGTCATTTCATTCGCATTATCGATGAAGAAAATGCCGGGCTCTGCAGAATAAGTCGCACAAATGTTGATCAGATTCCAAAGCTCTTTTGCCTTAATAGTGCGATAAGTGCGTACTCCAAATCCTAGCTTCTCCCACTCACGGACGTCACCGTATTCCTGCCATTCGCGGTTGTAAGCCTGCATTTCAGCTTCGGAGTAATTTTCTACATCCGGGAAGCGGAGCTGATAGTCGGCATCCTGTTCGACAGCTTCCATAAACTCTTTTGTGATACAGACTGATATGTTTGCGCCAGTCAGAAATTCGGCATTGTTCACCTGATACGTTCCGCCGTCCCGTAGCTTTTGTTCGGCGTCACGGATTACCTTCGGATCGAATCCTCCCTGACCTTCAATGTGCTTGTAATTAATAATACTTTGGTACATCGCTTCTTCGAGCTCTGTAAATGGCGTGAATTTCAGTTTGTCTTTTATGAGAGAAGCGATCTGATCGTCTTCTGTCTGTTCAAGCAGATAGCGGAGTATCCGTGGATTTTGCATTTTAGAGATTATAAATTCCAGAATATCAGGATGCCAGTCTGACAGCATGATCATCTGAGCACCGCGTCTGGAACCTCCCTGCTCAACGAGATGCGTCAGCTTAGCGATATCATCAAGCCAGGAGACAGATCCTGAAGACTTTCCGTTAACTCCTCTGGCAAGAGCATTTCTCGGGCGAAGCGTAGAACCGTTCGTACCGACTCCGCCGCCTCGGCTCATAATTTCCATTACCTGCTTGCGATGATCGGAAATACCTTCTCTAGAGTCAGCAACAAATGGCATCACGTAGCAGTTAAAATAGGTGACGTCGGTTTCTGAGCCTGCCCCGTAGAGCACTCTGCCGGCGGGAACAAAGTTCATGTTCACCAGCTGCTTGTAAAATTTTTCGAACCACTCGCTGCGCTTTTCCTCGGTCTGTTCAACCGATGCAAGGCCGCGGGCATTCCGTTTGGCAATCTGCTCGTAGTAAAGCTCAAGCGGTTTGTCGATTGTAGCAAGGGCTCGTTCGACGATACCTGTCTTTTTTTCTTCAGGAGAGTCCAGCACTCCGAGAAATTCTTCTTCCACCGCAATTTTAGCAGTACCAGCTTCCCAGTCGATACTGGTAACAAAACCATATCCGCGTGCAGGGAATTTCGGATCGTTTTTAACAGTCAGTACGACAAAGTCTCCCTCTTTTAACGTGATCTTTTCTGTATCTTTAAACGTGTATCGATCCAGCATCACCAGTCTGGAAACTCCGCTTTGCTGCCGGTGCATATCTGGTGTCACGGGAAATACTTGCGGAAACTGCTCAATGTCCTTATTCAGCTGATCGAGATCGATTCGTTTTTCTGACATATACGTAGTCACTGGCCTCGCTCCTTCTCGTTCTTTTGTGAATGAAGAGAGTCTTTGTCCGGGCAAAAAGAAAGGAAGCCCGGCAAGGCTCCTTATAAAATTACGTAAACACGACGCTATATATAGTGTCCGGAGTGAAACAAACAACTATATATAGGATATATTGCTATTCTATACCCTGGGCATCAGCTTGTAAACGTAAAAGTTATGAAATTAACATGCGTCGTTCGGGGGTGCCGCTAAGGACACGGGTTTACCCTGAAAAAATAGTTATATACTAGTATTTGTAATTCCACTCATCCGCGGCATATTTGTCTGCAGCCAGTTTTCTCACTTGATCTTCCTGGGCCATGCTGAGTTTCCACTCGGTCAGCTGGATATTAAGATCTTCTTCAAACCCGCGCACGAATGCGGCTCTCATTTCAGCCGCTGAAGGAACGTGATCCATCAGCTCTTCCATCGGCGTTGCTTTGCTCCGGAAACCGGCCTGCATTCGACGACGGATTTTCTCGCTTTTAAATAAAAACATATCAAACAATTTTTCTTCATCAAAACTGCGGATAATCGAACCGTGCTGCAAAATAACACCCTTCTGTCTCGTTTGCGCACTTCCAGCTATTTTCCGGCCGTTTACGACCATCTCATACCAGGAAGGAGCATCAAAACAGACGGCAGAACGAGGCGATTTAAGATCTGCCTTTTCCTCTTCCGTTCGCGGGATGGAAAACCCTGCTTCCAGTCCCATATTTTTAAACCCTAAAAGCAATCCTCCTGATAAAACTCTGTAGGCTTCTGTGATGCCCGCAGGTATGCCTGGATGATCTTCTTTTACTATGATGCTGTAAGTCAGCTCATCTTCATGTAAAACCGCCCTGCCGCCGGTCGGCCTTCTTACAAGGCCTGCTCCATGGTGCTTAACAGCCTCTGTATCAATATCCCGGTCCACGCGCTGAAAATATCCGAGAGAAAGTGACGCAGGATCCCATTCGTAAAAACGGATAACCGGAGGGATATGTCCTTCCCTGTGCCAGTCCATCAGCTTCTCGTCAAGCGCCATATTATAGGCAGGCCCTGCCGCACCTGAATTTATGTAGTACCACTGTTCCATACGAGCAACCTCCCAACCACTCTATCATACAGAAAAACGACGCGGAGAACAAAGCAGAAAGAGAAACATTGCACAAAGGCCTGATAACGTTTATTATTTAGTATGGTAAACGTCATGTAAAGGGGTGTCGAAATGGAAATATGGATACTGATTGCAGTAACCGTTCTGCTGATTGTTTTTCTCATTTTCCGGATGAAAAAACCATCTTATTTATCGGTTTTAACGCAGGAGGAATTTACGAAAAACTATCGAAAAGCACAGCTGATTGATGTTCGTGAAGAACGGGAATTTAAAACCGGGCATATCCTTGGCGCACGAAATATTCCGTTGTCCCAGATGCGTATGCGCAACTCGGAGATACGCCCGGATAAGCCCGTTTATTTATATTGTCAGAACGGTTCCAGATCCGTGCAAGCTGCTAAAATTCTTCGCAAAAAAAGAGATGCTGAAGACTTAAATATGCTTAAAGGCGGCTTCAAAAAATGGACAGGTAAAGTGAAAAAATAGCTTCGTGCTCACAAACGGCCTTCCGGAAGTTTATCCGGAAGGCCGTTTTCGTGCTGTTTGATAAGAGAAGCTTGCAGAATAGTTATTGCTGTCGCTGCATAAGGAAGGGATATTTGAAGATAATCCTTCTTCTCAGAAAACAATGTCATTATACATTAATAGAAAAATCATGATGGATTCGACATGAAAGGCCTTCCGGAAAGATAACCGGAAGGCCTTTCATCGTCTGCAATCAGACAGTTGCTTCTTCTTTTGCTTCCCAGCGAAGCACCGGCTTTCGGGCAGCCTGTGTTTCATCCAGGCGGCTTACAACAGTCGTGTGCGGGGCTTCCTGAACTATTTCAGGGTTTGTCTCGGCTTCTTTTGCGATCTGAATCATCGCATCACAAAATTCATCCAGCGTTTCCTTCGATTCTGTCTCTGTCGGTTCGATCATAAGACACTCCTCGACGTTAATCGGGAAGTAGATAGTTGGCGGATGATATCCGAAATCGAGCAGACGCTTTGCGATATCCAGCGTCCGGACACCAAGCTTTTTCTGTCTTTTACCAGAAAGAACAAACTCATGCTTACAGTGCTGCTCGTAAGGGGTATCAAAGTACGGCTGAAGCCTGCGAAGCATATAGTTTGCGTTGAGTACAGCCTGCCGGGAAACTTGCCTTAATCCTTCCGGCCCCATCGTTCTGATATACGTGTAGGCTCGAACATTAATACCGAAGTTCCCATAATACGGTTTAACACGGCCGATGGAATCCGGAAACTCCCAGGCGAAGCGGTAGCTTTCGCCATCTTTTGCAACGATTGGAGCGGGCAGATACGGAACGAGGTCCTGTTTTACGCCGACCGGACCGGAACCGGGACCGCCGCCTCCATGAGGGGTAGTGAATGTTTTATGCAAGTTCAAATGCACTACATCAAAGCCCATGTCTCCAGGACGGGTCATTCCGAGAATCGCGTTGGAGTTCGCACCATCATAATACAGCTTCCCGCCCGCTTCATGAATAATGGAAGCCATTTCAACAATATCCCGCTCAAACAGGCCGAGCGTATTTGGGTTGGTCAGCATAAGAGCTGCAGTATCCTCACCAGCAAGCTCTCTTAAATGCTCAAGGTCAACAAGACCTTCATCGTTAGAGCGGACCGTCACAGCATCAAAGCCTGCTACTACCGCAGAAGCAGGATTCGTGCCGTGCGCGGAATCAGGAACGATTACTTTAGTGCGGCCGTAATCCCCATTTGCTTCATGAAATGCACGGATCAGCATTAAACCGGTCCACTCACCGTGCGCTCCGGCTGCAGGCTGGAGCGTTACCTGGTCCATTCCTGTAACAGCTTCGAGAGACTGCTGGAGCTCATACATAAGCTCAAGAGCTCCCTGAAGCTGGGATTCCGGCTGATACGGATGCAGATGAGCGAAGCCTGGATATCTCGCCACATCTTCATTGATTTTCGGGTTGTATTTCATCGTACACGATCCGAGCGGATAAAATCCGGAGTCAACCCCGTGGTTACGGCGTGATAGAGCAGTATAATGTCTGACGAGCTGCAGTTCGGATACCTGCGGCAGCTCTGCCGGTTCTTGTCTGCGATACTTAGACGGCAGTAGCTCCTGTTCATCAACCGGATCGATATCAAGCTCCGGGAGACTATGACCAATGCGACCTTCTCTGCTCAGCTCGAAAATGAGTGCTTGTTCATCCGTTCTCATTTTAACCCCTCCAGTCCTTCTACGAGCGCTTCAATTTCTTCCTTGGTGCGAAGCTCCGTGACTGCAATCAGCATGTGGTGATCGCGTCCTTCATAAAATCTGCCAAGATCCAAACCGCCGATGATGCCTTTATCAAAAAGTGATTCATTGACCTGTTCACAAGGTTTCGGCAGATTAATGACGAATTCGTTAAAGAACGGGCCGTCATGAACCAGTTCAAAACCAGCTTCCTGAAGTCGCTTTTTCGTGTAAAGGGCCTTTTGCATGTTCTGAGACGCCATTTCCTGAAGTCCGTATTTTCCGATCGCACTCATGGCAACAGACGCTGCCAGTGCATTAAGCGCCTGGTTGGAACAAATATTACTCGTAGCCTTATCTCGGCGGATATGCTGCTCCCGTGCCTGTAATGTCAGCACAAATCCGCGTCGGCCGTCTTCATCAACTGTTTCTCCGACAAGTCTCCCAGGTACTTTTCGCATCAGCTTTTTTGTGACAGCAAAATAACCACAGTGCGGTCCGCCTAACTGAGTGGGAATCCCAAAGGGCTGTGCGTCTCCGACGACAACATCTGCTCCAAATTCACCTGGCGGCTGCAGCATGCCAAGGCTTAACGGATTGGAAGAAACAATAAAATGCGCTTTTTTACTGTGTGCAATTTTTTCAATTTCCTCCAAGTCTTCAATTTGACCGAAAAAGTTTGGGTACTGCACAATCACGCAGGCAGTTTCATCTGAATAACTGTTTTTCAGAGCATCCAGGCTGGTCTGCCCATCAGTGGCTTCAATGACGGTTACTTCCAGGTTTTGTCCTTTAGCATTTGTCCGAAGCACTTCCACCGCTTCAGGGTGAACCGCCTCTGATACAAGAATTTGCTTTTTCTTTGTTACTCCGCAGCTCATCATTGCCGCTTCAGCGAGAGCCGTAGGACCGTCATACATAGAAGAGTTTGCGAGATCCATGCCGGTAAGCTCAGCGATCATCGTTTGAAACTCAAAAATTCCCTGCAGTTCGCCTTGAGAAATTTCAGGCTGATACGGAGTATAAGCCGTGAAAAATTCAGATCGAAGCAGCATGTGGTTTACGACAGAAGGGATGTAGTGCTCGTATACGCCTGCTCCCAGGAAGGACGGAACATCCTTTACATTCGTATTCTTTTCAGCGAGTCGCTGCATCTCTTTAATTAACGCCGTTTCTTTCAATGCTTTCGGTACGTTTAACGTTTCTTGGAAACGAACCTCCTCAGGGACATCTGCAAACAGCTCTTCCAGAGAATCAATTCCAATCGTTTCCATCATTGCCTGCTGATCTTGTTCCGTTGACGGCAGATAACGGTGACTGCTCATGTTAGTTTCCTCCTTTGGATCTTTTGTAAAAAGGGGTTTCGACAACAACAGCTTGAAGCCTTTTCTTTCTGACCTGTACTACAACTTCTGTACCTATCTCGGTCCAGTCCGCTGAAAGCAAGGCCAATCCAACATTTTTGCCGAGAGTCGGAGATTGTGTGCCGCTTGTAATAAAACCAATTTCCTCTTCGTTTCCAAAGACCTGATAGCCGTGACGAGGTATGCCTTTATCGATCATTTCAATACCGACAAGCTTTCTCGGCGGACCGTCTGCTTTTTGTTTCTGCAGTGTTTCTTTCCCGAGAAAATCAGCCGGTTTGTCCGCATTTACTGCAAATCCTATACCTGCTTCGATTGGGGTGATATCTGCAGATAGTTCCTGTCCGTAAAGAGCAAGCTTTGCTTCGAAGCGTAATGTGTCTCTTGCTCCAAGTCCGATCGGCGCCGCTCCTTCTTCAATCAGCTTATCCCAGAGACCGGCTGCCTCATTCTTATGAAGATAAATCTCAAAGCCGTCCTCTCCTGTATAACCTGTTCTGGATACAACGGCATTTATGCCGTCAATACGAACTTCCCGGAACCGGAAAAAGGATATTTCCGATAGATCTGTGTCGCTGAGTTTTTGCAGCAGCTCCTGTGCCATTGGTCCCTGAAGGGCAAGCTGAGCAGTTTCAGCAGACTCATTTGTAATCGTCACCCGGTCGTCCGCGTGCTTTCGCAGCCACTCTTCATCCTTTTCGATATTCGCTGCGTTTACAACAAGCAGAACATTTTCACTGCTGAAGCGGTATATTACGAGATCGTCTACTGTTCCTCCGTCCTCATAACACATAGCTGTGTATTGACACTGGCCATCAGCCGCTTTTTCTACATTGTTCGTGAGAACTTTCTGCAGAAAATCCATGGTGCCTTTCCCGGTGACGCGGATTTCACCCATATGCGAAACATCAAATAAACCGACTTTTGATCTTACAGCTTCGTGTTCCTCTTTTATAGAGCTGAACTGAACAGGAAGATCCCAGCCTCCAAAATCAATCGTTTTAGCGCCGTAAACTGCATAACGCTCATAAAGCGGTGTACGTTTACCCATGATTTCCACCCCTGATCTGAATTTTAGTATGTATAGGCTTACAGCAAAGAACGAAAAAAGGACAGAGTGCATACGGATGCCTCAGCATCTGTACGCCTCTGTCCTGTTGACCTGAGAGTTTACCTTTCCTCGGCAGCATGAGGCTCCGTAGAAAGTTTCCCCATCGGTGACCCATTCCTGCGCGGGTCTTTCCAGAGATGCGTCCAGCAAGAGTCTGCTTTGCCTGAGAGATTCACGATTATTCGCTTGCTCCTTCGGCGACGGAGTTTCCGTTCTCTCCCCTTGCTGTCATTCGCATTATTTCTTTACTCACGTGTCGTTCCTGCGTCTTTATCGTACCACTATTTTCTTTTTTCAGGCAAGTCATTCCTTTTTGAAACGAGCACTTTTACTTTCCGCACGACGAACGTGCATCCTGAAGTATTTTCACAAGTTCCTCGCTGAGCTGGTCGGGTGTGAGCGATGCACAATCAATCGTTTTTCCGCACGATTCATAAAACGGCAGCCGTTTCTCATACCTTTTCTGAAGCTTCGGCTTTTCAAGCAGAGCGATCGGTCGTGTTTCATCCCCTTCGATTCGTTCAAACAATTCTTCGAAAGGCACGCTTAAATAAAAGCAGCAGCTTTTCGAAAGGAGATCCCTCGCCTCCGGGGTCTCTACAATCCCTCCCCCAGTTGCGACTACAGCTTCCGATCCTGACACCATCTTAAGAGCTTCATACTCGCGCTCCCGAAAGCCTTTCTCACCTTCTTCAGCGAATATATCAGGAATCGTTTTTCCGGTCTGCTCCTGAATCAGAACATCCAGATCTTTAAACGAGATGTTTAATTTCTCCGCAAGCAGCTTGCCGGACGTTGTTTTTCCGGCTCCCATAAATCCTGTTAAATAGACCGTTTCATTTTTAGTCATGGCTCCAAACGCGCTCCTTCCAGGCTGAAATCTGACGACTTTCTTCATTATAGACAAATTCAGCTTCCCTTGTATAGGAGCCGGAGGTGACCGTAACATATATCGTGGTTTCATCAATGGGCTCATGCCACACCAGAATGCGCTCCTGATCATGCTCCCATTCCAAGTAGCCGCGAAAATCGGATCTAATCAGAAATTCCATCGCTGTCTGCTGAAGCATTCCAGTCTGTTTTCTGTTCATCTCCTGCTCGTGAAGCTGGTGCAGGTTATTCAAATCTGAAACAATCAGCAGCGCACTGGTACTCATCAGCAGCAGCAACATCATTGCGTAGAGCAAGGCAAACCCTTGCTGATTATTCACGTTCATACGCAGCTTCGGCAACCTGGCAGTTATGAGATTCTGTGTCATTTCTGCCGGGCTGGCAATACTCTGATGTGATACGTTCTTTCAGCTCCGGTGTTTGCTCAGATTGATGATACCCGCGAAGGAGACCGGACGGAAATAACATGGCTGCCCGAAACGTTCTCCCGGCTCCCTCGGCTTCAACGGCAACAGCTTGCTCTCCGGATGAGAACGTCACATGTGACGCCTGCTGAAGCATCATCTGATGGCCGCTGTAATTGACCCGTCTCCGGATTCCTGTGCCATAAGGCTCGTATGAAATCACCGATCCTGCTGATATGAGCACGAGCCTGTCACCAGTGGATGATACGGAAATTGAATCCGCCTGCTTCACTTCTATTTCAAGCTGCGCGGTAAAAACTGCAAACTCATATGGATGGAACCCCTGCTCTTCTGTCATCGTTTTCTTCACCACCGTATAACCTGACGTAAAAAGCAGGATTATAACCATAAGCACTGTGAATCCGGCCAGAACCTGAATCATGATGCCGCCTTTGTTTTTTTTCTCACTTGTAATAATATTTGCAGACACGTATTTCACGTCCCGAGTCTCCTCCTTGCAGGCAGACTTCTGTAAAAGGATGAGCCTCTTGTTGCTCAATGACCAGGTTCACCCCTTCCACATAAGCGATTCCTCTCGATTGAACATCAAACAGACTTTTTTCAGTCAAATACTCAGCCGCCGCCTTTTCCAGATGACGAATATCTCTTTCCGTTTCATAAGCCGCTATTACAGCAGCACAGACGAGCGCTGCCCCTGAAAGAATCAGCAGCGCAAGGGAGACCTCCAGCATGATGTATCCTCTCTCAGACTGCTTCCACATAAAATCTCCCGCCTCCAATCATGAACACAATCCGGTATCCGTCACCGTCTATCTCCATTCTCAGCTGCCCGAATTTTCGTATATTCCCATTTGGTAAAAAGGCCACCTCGTGAAGTCCGAGCGTCAAGCGTTGAAAAGAAACACCTTGATGATTCTTTTCCGCAAGTATCCCTGATGAAGACCTGATCTGGTAAGCGCCGTCCGGCGAGAACCTGACGTTCACTTCTTTACCGGTATAAACAGCATGGTGCTGAGCCTTGAGCAGATCTGTTCGTAATTCGTGTATAACGCGCTCCTTGTTAAGCTGAAAAACCGTGTGTTCAACTGTCAACACACCGATGGAAACGAAAACGGAAATTAAAGCAAGTCCCGCCATCGTCTCCATTAAACTGAATCCCCGCCGGTTAATTTGAAGAAACACTGGCGCGGTAGCCATCGATCGTAATGGAAGAACCATCCGGACACGTATCAGAATCTATATAATCACCCGTCAGATCAGCAATTGAACTCGGAAGACTGCCGGTGTCGGCTTTGTAGGCCAGAATTTGAGCTTCCGTTAATTCGAGAACTGCTTCACAGCTTTTGCTGTTAGCCACACCTTGATTTTTAGTCAGATTCGGTATAAAAACAAGCAATAAAATGGAAATAATGACGAGCACGACCATTACTTCTATTAACGTAAATCCTTTTTCCGACAATCGTTTTTTCATTTCACATTTCCTCCCTTTTAAAATGATTCCATAATGGAGAACACAGGCATCATCATCGATAAAAATAAAATCATCACAACAGCACCTACGACAATAAATACAGCCGGCTGTATAAGCCGTATCATGCTTCCTGTCTGCATTTGAATCTGCTGCATCATATATTTAGCAAAGGCTTCAAGCTCTTCACCAAGCTTTCCTCTTGATTCACCGAACGACCAGACGTTTGCAAGCTGGGGCATATAATACATTCTTTCGCCTATCAATTCGGTCATAGGCAGTCCGCTCGTTAATCCTTCTTTTAACGAAGCAGCTTCACCCTGAAAAAAACGGATTTCAGCATCCGCTTCAAGCGTTGTAAGTGCTTCATGCAGCGACATCCCTCCCTGAAGCAGAGGCCCTGTCTGGGCACAAAGAAAATACGTCAGTAACTGTTTCACATATGTACGCAAACCTGGAACTCTTAATAGAAGCTGGATCTTTCTGCTCACGGGCAGTCGCTGAAACCAGATTCCTGTCAGCAGCAGTACGGCTGTAATAACGATGATAAACGGAATACGTATCCAATTAATCAGAAACAGCAGCAGTTTAGTATAGACAGGCAGTTCACTGCCCATTGAATCAAAAAACTGTTCAAATTGAGGCAGGATTCCCTCCATTAACACGATCCCCAAGACAGCAACAGCTGCCATCAGAACGATGGGATAATAGAGCACATTCCGCAGCTCCTTATGCATTTCTGCACGTTTCACCAGCAGACGTCCGCTGTTCTCCAAGCCCTGTTGAAAAGAACCGTGAAGTTCCATCATCTTCAGGTAGCTGACAATTTCTCCTGTAAAACCAGCTGCGGAAAGCTGATCACTGAACAGTTCGCCATCATGCAGCTGTTCTTCTGCTGCTTCAAGCCACTCCTGTGCTCTTCCACTGAGAAACGATCCGTATAAACCAATCGCATCAGTCAGCATGTAACCATCCTTCAGCAGATCAGAAATGCCAAGAAGCAGCCTCCCGCGTTCCAAATCGTTTTTAAACCCTCTGCGATTTCTCAATGAACTGAACCCTTACGTCTTTGCTTCCAGACGTCATTTGGAATATAACCGAGAGCGGTCCCTTTTATTAAGAGTCTTTGCATATCCAGCCTGGGCACTGTTGCGGGAATTCCTGATTCAAGCTGCTGAAACGCATCCTGGAGTTCTTGTTCCATTAGGATTTCGAATACAGCTTTTCGCCTGACTTTTCTTCTGCTTCTGCAATGGATCGAACAGGAATTTTCACAATAAGGACATGCCAGATCTGCAAGCCTCTGAGAGACTGTTCCATGCAGCACCTCCTGTAAATCTGTCCGATCTACGCCTAAATCCAGCATTCTCCTGACAGCAGCAGCTGCAGAACTGCAGTGCAGACTGGATAACACGAGATGCCCGCTCATGGCTGCTTTAACGGCAACTGCTGCTGTTTCTTCATCTCTGATTTCTCCAATAACAATCAGATCGGGATCGTGCCGAAGCAGGCTGCGTAGGCCGGCGGCATAAGTGACACCCGCTTTTTCATTTATCTCCATTTGAAGCAGACCTGTTTCTTTACGTTCAACAGGGTCTTCCAGCGTCATAATATTTTCTGTTGCAAATGTCATTCTGTCTTTCAGAAGGGAGTATAGTGTAGTAGTCTTTCCGGAACCGGTGGGACCGCATATAAGAATGAGTCCGTGCGGGCAATGGATGAGTTTCTGAAGGGAGGCTGCCTGACTGGGGAACAGCGTCAGGTTAAGCAGCCCGGCTGATGATTCAACCGGATAAATACGCAATACAAGCGTTTCAAGCAGGGCGGAAGGAAAAGTAGACAACCTGACATAAATGGTGTGTCCCTGAAGCTTTACTTCCATTCTTTTGTTCTGCGGACGACGCCTTTCACCGATATCCATACCGGCGATAAACTTCATATGAGAGACGAGCTTTCTTCCCGAACTAAAAGGGATCTGTTTCACATCAAGAAGAACCCCGTCAACACGATACCTGATCCGCAGGCCTTCTTCTGCCGGAATAAGATGAATGTCAGAGGCTTTCAGCTTAACGGCATCGGTCAGCAGGCTTTTTAGTGCTGTTGGTGCTTCCATAAACCACCATCCTTTATTAGGTTATAGAACATATATTCGACGTTTAATTGGGAATTCCTGCTTTTAATTTGAAATTTATACAAAGAAATCTGAAAAAAGCCGCTTCCGGCTTGAACCGGAAGCGGCCTCTATATTACTGCTTGTTCTTTTCTTCTGTTTTAAGGGCTTCCACATCACTGCGGAGGCGTTGTTTTGTTTCTTCAATTTCCTGAACAACCTGCTCCGCAAGCTTCTTGCCTTCAGTCTTTTCTGTTTCCATGATACTTTTTACATCTTCGGCTAGCTCTTCGCCCATATCAGATGCTTTATCTTTTACTCCGGAAGCTTTTTCAGCTACCCGTTCAAACTGCTCTTTCGCAGCGCTAGTCCACTCATCAGACTTCTGTTTGGCAGTTTGAGAATACTCGGCACTCTTTTCTTTCGCCGTGTTCGTCCACTCCGACGTGCGGTCTGCCACGCTGGACGCTTTCTCATTGATATCCGTGCGAAGCTCGCGTCCTGACTTAGGAGCATACAGCATGGCTGCAGCAGCACCTACGACGGCACCAGCAAGTGCTCCTATTATAAAGTCTTTTGTGTCCATTTTACTCATCTCTAACATCCTCCTTTAAAAGTACGTATGTAAGTTTGTTCTACATAATTTGTCTAATTCCTTCTATTCCGGAAAAATAAACATGTTTTTCCGTACAGATGCAACGTAATGTTCACAAACGTTTTCATGACATCAGTTTACAAACCGTATACGAAAGATTTATAATAAGGTGAACTTACTTTCGTTCATACCTATTTGAAGCTACTACATAAAAGGAGGGGAAAAGCATGGAGCGCATGTTTCGGGTTCTCGGTTTCTGGACCGGAATTTTTGCTGTTTTATTTCTGGTCGGGGACATGCTGGAAGCTGCTATTTTATTTTTTGCTCAAACGGCAGTGTTTATCGCGCTGAGCTATCTTAACCTGTCTGAACGGGCCTATATTTATATTTTCGGAGCATACTTAACGGTCTTTTTCGTCGGATTTACTTATTACACGACATTTATCATGGTACCAAGCGTCGGACATTAACGAGCAACCACCCGGTTTATGCCGGGTGGTTTTTAATTGGCTCATCCTACCAGCCGAATCCATTAATAAATGGGTTCGTGTCCATCTCTACTCCAATCACCGTTTCCGGCCCGTGGCCGCTTAGAACCTTCGTATCTTCAGGCAATGAGAGCATCGTCTCGTGAATGGTTTCCATGAGAAGATCATGATCTCCTTCATACAAATCCGTTCTGCCAACTCCACCTTTAAACAAAACATCACCTGACACCGCTGTCTGAAGCTGCGGGAAATAATACGTTACGCTCCCGGGTGAATGGCCCGGCGTGTGCATGAGTACAAACATAAAATCCCCGATCTTCTTTTCTCCCGTGTTTGACCATAGAACGTCTGCATCTTCAGCAGTTACGTGTACGACACCCGGAAATTTAGAAGACCCGTTTTTATCCGGATCAGCAAGCCACTCTTTTTCAGCTTCGTGAAGATAAACCGGACATTTCCACGTATTTGCCGCTTCCTGCAAAGCACCAATATGATCAAAGTGGGCGTGTGTCAGCAAAATGGCCTGGACCGTTACGCCGAGTTCATGAATTCTGTTGTTTAACAGGTCAAAATTACCGCCCGGATCCACTACGAGCGCACTGTTATCTTTATAGATTATATAGCAGTTTGTCTGCAGCGCTCCGAGCGGAAGTTGTTCGATCTGCATGTCAATCCCTCCAATAATGTCAATGTATTGTCACATTTTCCTTTACGTCCAATGGAAATGCAAGACTTCTCTCGACAAATCTGCATAAAAAAAGTAAAATAAAACATGGAAGCAGTTTCGTATTTTTCAGGCTGCTACATATTTATTGTCAGCTTGCGAGAAGGAGGTTACATGCATGTTTCTTGGACTCATAACTCTTGGTGTTACTATTTTATCGTTATTTGGCATGATTAAAGAGATGAAGCGCAAAAATGTGTTTGGAGCTGGATTTGCCTTTGTTTCAGTAGCCGTATTTGGATGGTTCTCCGTCCGTACACTTTTTGCAGTTATTTTTACAGGCGGCGGCGGAGTCGTTGCCTGACTGTACGACAGACACCGGTTAGCGGGTTTTGACGCTGACCGGTGTTTTTTCATGTTTTATCAACTCCTCAAGACTTCGTACGGCCAGGCTGACCATCAGCCGATCCGGCATCGCCGTCGTACATGCCTGCTGAAGCCGGCCTGAGAGCCGGGTGATCAGGGCGAGGCGCTCTGGAAAACGCCGGCGCAGGACTTCGGTTATGAAAGCTGCGGAAAGAGCAGCAGCAGTAATAATTACTCCATGAAAATCAAAGCCGTGAAAAGGAAGCATCCCCATCAGAAAGAAGCAGCCTGTAACGGCTGCAGCGGTTGAGCAGCCTGCATTTCGTATATCCGCCTCCATCCAGCTCTCTTTTTCGAGCTTTTGCCTGCGAATCGTAAAAGCCATGTGCTCTGCTCCATGATAGCGTTTAAGCTGAACCGGAAACCAGAAATGAAACGAAGCGAGATAAAGCAAAGCAGCATGAAGCCAGAACCACTCCTGGTACCACACTGCTGCGCCAAGCAAAGCTCCTGTAGGAAAAGCAACAGCCAGCTGAACCGGAATAGAAAGGCTTCGCCACGCTTTAATAAGAAGCCTCAACTGCCACCAAGTTGATTTTTTAACTGGTTTTTTTATAACAGAACCGTCCACTTCAGCGATTTGGGTCGGTCCAATGAAGAATATGCCATTGGCATGGGAGAGCCCTGAAATTCTCACAGTTCCTCCGCGGATATCTGCTTTGTCCAGGAGTTAGCCGGCAGCATATCCGACAGCTCCGTTTCCAAATCAGGGGAGTCTTCCTCTAATTCTGCATCTGCCCACGTATGATGATACCTTATTTCCTCAACTACATCCGGATCCATTCCGCCAAACTCCACTTGGCCGAGCGCCCCGATGATTTGTTCCCCATCTGTGTAAGTTGGAAAAGCAACTGCAAAACCATCCTCAGTTTCAAACCACGAGCTGCTTTCATAAAGCGTTTCATCACCGTGCGTAAGTTCAAGCGCTGCTGATTCAGGCTCACTGTCAGAAATGATTTCCACATAATCATGACCGGCTATGCCGTCTTCAGGAAAACTGCCCCACTGCCACGACAGCTGCAGAGGCGCCTCGGGCTGCATAGACAGCTCCAGATTATCTTCCAGATCTGTGTTTGTAAATCCGCCTGTGCCGCTCATTGATATATAGCCAAATACAAACAGCATTGCCATTACAGCAAGCGGAAGAAAAATCACAGTTTTATTACCTTTCATAAAGCTGTCTGGCTCCTTCCGGGAAGGTTTTAGAGGCAAGCCATGCTGCACCAATCACCCCTGCATCATTTCCGAGAACGGCGAGATTGATTTTTGTTTTCTCTCCGATCACCGGTATAGCAAATCGCTTAAAGTGACGGGTAATCGCATCTGTAAGAAAAGCTCCGCCTTTTGAAACGCCTCCGCCGATTACAATTACTTCCGGGTTCAGTGAATTACAGAGGTTGGCCAGCGCAAAGCCTAAATGCTCCACAGCTTCTTCAAAAACACTTTCTGCATCAGGATCACCAGCTCGCGCTCCGTCCAGAACGTCCTTGGCAGAAATCGTTCCTTGTTCGGATAAGCGGTCCTGCAGATAGCCGCGACGCTCGGTCTGAACTTTCTCGAGCCCGAGTCTAGCAATACCAGTTGCTGAAGAGACCGTTTCAAGACAGCCATATTTCCCACAGTTACAGCGGGCCCCGTTTTCTCTCACAGACTGAATGTGACCAATTTCACCGGCCATACCGAATTCACCATGGATGATTTCTCCGCCTGCAATAATACCTCCGCCCACACCCGTGCCGAGCGTCACAGCCAGAAGATTAGAAGCGCCTGCACCGGAGCCTTTCCATTTTTCTCCTCCAGCTGCAAGATTGGCATCATTGTCTACTACTACCGGAACATGAAGCAGCGCTTCAAGTTCCTGTTTAAGATAATAATCTTTCCAGCCGACATTGACTGCTTCTGAAATGATCCCGTTCTCAACATCTATAAAACCTGGTGCACCTACTCCTGCTGCATGGATAGACAAGCTTTCCTGTTTCAGCACAGCCTGAATCGATGCTGCTGTTTCCTGCATAATATAGGCGCCTTGATTCTTCTGGTTTGTAGGAATCTCCCACTTCAGCTGAATCGTGCCTTCTGTATCAATTAACGCAATCTTTACAGTTGTTCCTCCTACATCTATACCTGCTACTAATGATTGTGCCTTTCCCATTCTTTTTCCCCTCTTCCTTGCCCAAAATAAATGTACGTGCGTTTCGTATTACCGGGACGTTTTCCCGTCAGTTTTAACTGACGGCAGACGGCTTCGTTTCTCCTGTATTGCATGCAGTGCATCCCCGTAAAAATCAGCATCAATAATGCCTAACTGGTATTGCTCTTTCAGCTCATCAGCGATCATGTCAAGATCTGCGCTGGCGTCCCCGGTATAAACGATCATATGGTATGTGCGAAGATGGGAGAGCAGTTCCGCATACGTCAACGTTCACCCCTCCTGACCAGTGTCATTATATCAGATTCCGCCTTTACGTTCACGGCAGGATTCGTCTAAAAGGACGTTGAATATTGTTGTACAGCATGGTATGATTAGTTTGTTCAGTACTTCACAAATTGGAGGGCATTATCATGAAAGATTCCAAACTAACCCAGATCGTGAAAGAAGGTATATACGGAAAGCCGGAGCTGCGTCCGGAAGAGAAACATTTGTTCCTCGGCACGTTCGCAGAGCGGGTGTACCTTGCTTTAACAAACGGGCAAGTATATAAAGCAGGTATGTATGAGGAAGCGATTGACTTAATAAAGCGTCATTCAGACATCAGACTGCTCATCAACGGCAATTTACCTTATACGTCTTACAGCAACTACGTTAAAGAGGCTGGCAGACTGAAGGTTCCATTCACGGTTCATAACGACTTTCATTTTACACCTTTAGGGATCGTGCTCACATCTGATTATAAGCCGGTGCAGAAGAGCTATATATATATTGAAGACGATATATTTGAGAGAGACATGGAGGAAGCAGAAGTGTAGGTGCTGGGCAGCAGCCCGGTTCAGACACAAAGGCGGAATCAAACTCCGGACGAACCGGTAATTTGATCCCGTAAATCCAGATAGTCTTCATCATTATTTACTTCAATAGCCCGGTCAATAGACTGGAGAGCCCGATCATAGTCACCTCGCTCATATTGTAGCAGTGCCAGGTTGTAATATGCTTCGTGAAAATCATCACGGAGTTCGACAGCCTGCTCCAGATTTTCTTCCGCCTGATCGTATTGCTCTTCCTGAATTTGTGCATATGCCAGCAGGAAATAAGCATTCGGGAGAAGTACATCCGCAGGAATCTGACCGTTTTCCGGCGGATCAAAGGACAGAGCAGTCGTTAAATAGTTCTCTGCCTGTTCATACTCCTCTGCCTCGACAGATTCTCTTCCCAGCTCATAATACACCGCCTGCAGCTGGCTGCCGTCAACTTCCTGTCCGTAGCCGACAGCGACTAAAATCCCTCCGGCTGCGGCCATTGTAATAAGTCCCGCAGGCCTGAGCCATCCGCCATTCCGGTTCGGAAGACCTGCGGCGGATGCAGCCAGAAAACCTCCGGCCAGACCGCCAAGATGTGCTCCGTTGTCGATCATCGGTACGCTGAATCCGAAAACAATATTAATGACTAAAATAACGAGAATGCTCGTTCCAAACGTTCTGAAAAAAAGCTTTTTATTTCTGACGCCAAAATAGAGTAAAGCACCAAACAAACCAAAGATCGCGCCGCTGGCTCCTGCTGAGATGTTATCATTGAACACGAAGCTGGACAGTGAACCAGCAAGACCGGCTGCGAAATAAATCCAGGCAAATCTGGCCGTTCCAAAAATTCGTTCAACAGCTGTGCCGAGATAAAATAAAGCCAGTGAGTTCATAAATAAATGAAGCATCCCGATATGCAGAAACATTGCCGAGAAAAACCGCCACCATTCCCCTTCCAGAATAAGCGGATCAAACTTCGCTCCAAACTCAATCAGCGTCATTGTACTCATGGAAGACCCTTCCATCTCCATCCACAAAAAAACGGCTGCAATCGATGCCAAAAGAAAAAACGTGAGCCTTGGCTTACCAAAGAAAAAAACTTCTTTTACTTCGTTCTGTCGTTTCTCATACCGTTGTTTTACCCGGTGTTTCAGCTGTCTTACGTACATATCATCATCCGGCGCAGTTCCTGCGCCCGAGAAATCCGGCATATGCTCAAGCTTCCACTCCACTGCTAGCGGGAACAGTTTTTCTTCCAGTTCGGGAGATGCGATCAGAATGGTTCTCATCTGATTTTTCCCGCCTGCTGTTAATGGGAGCGGCTTCGATACATCCTCTTCATAGCTGTCCACAGGTGTAAATGGGGCAAGGATCAGATTAATAACGTTGGCAGACCGCATCTTCAGTCTTTTGCGGACTGTCTTTGCTGATTCATAGGTTCGATTGATATCGTTTCGGAGCTGCCTGCTCCAATCATAGCTTTTAAGCTGCAAACGAATGACTGATCCCGGTTTCTTTCTGTCATCCTCCATCCAGACGATCGGGCCGTCTTCATTCACGTGCACAATGTTCAGACCTTCCCTCCCGGAAAGATGATCAGCAAGCTCCCAAAATTGAATTTCCGCCTGTAATGCATCCATCATTCAGCCGCCCCCTCCCTAACAGACATCTTTTTTCCGGACATCGTATGGAACCCCCACCCGATCAGGATGGGGGTGTCATCCAGCCTCCGCCTTCTACCTGTTATTGTACATTAAAAACCGGCTTCATTGCCTGTTTCAGAACTTCAGCTGAATGCCTGAGCTGCTTTTCTTCTGTTTCTGACAGATCGATTTCCACAACCCGCTCAATACCCTTGCGGCTTACGACAGCCGGCACTCCGATATATAAATCGTGCAGTCCGTATTCGCCTTGCAGAAGCGTCGAGACCGTTAAGATGGAATGCTCATTGCGCAGAATTGTTTTCGTCAGCCGGGCGAGCCCCATAGCAATCGCATAATGTGTGGCACCTTTCCGCTCAATGATATGATAAGCAGCATCTCGAACATTTACAAAGATGTTGTCGAGATCTTGCTGCGTGCCTTCAGGCTTATATTTAGTCATATATCTGTCAATATGCTCCGAACCGATGCGAGTCTGACTCCATACAGGCAGCGCTGTGTCACCATGTTCACCCATAATGTAGCCGTGAACATTACGGACATCCAGCTCAAAATACTCACTCAGCATAAACCGGAACCGTGCTGTATCAAGAATAGTACCAGATCCGATTACACGTTCCATAGGAAGTCCGGAATATTTCCATACTGCATAAGACAATACGTCTACCGGATTTGTTGCGATCAGAAACAATCCGTCGAACGATGCTCCCATGACGCTGTCAACAATGGATTTAAAGATGGCTGCGTTTTTTTCAATCAGATCCAGTCTCGTTTCTCCCGGCTGCTGATTCGCTCCGGCAGTGATGACAACTATATCTGCCTCTTTACAGTCTTCATACGTGCCGGCCCACACTTTCGTTGGCGCTCCAAACGGCACGCCGTGGTTCAAATCCATGACGTCTCCCTCGGTTTTCTCTTTGTTGAGATCGATCAGCACTAATTCATCTGTGATGTTTTGATTAATTAATGAAAATGCATAACTTGATCCTACGTATCCAGTCCCTATTACGACAACGCGGGAAGGTCCTTTTGAGATGGTCATTACCATGACTCCCTTCAATATTGTGAATTACTTCACAATTAATTATACCGGATAATTCCTCATTTGAAAAGAGACAGATCAATATTCCTTCACCCTTAAGTGAACAACATGACATAAATACCAGCGAGTACGGCAGCTCCAGAGGTGGCAATCAAGTTTACCATATCATTATTGATGCCGCTTATTCCTTTAACTGCCATCGCCTGTCTGCGGCAGTGCTCTGTTTTTTCTGTTAACGTGCCGCATTGCGGACATTTATACAGCAGCTGCATTTTTTCACCTGCAGCGGAGTCAATCAGCTGTCCGGTGAACCCTGCGGCTGCAATAAGGATAGCATGCTCTATCCGGAGCTCTGTGAACAGCAGCTGTGCTGCGGCTGCAGTCAATATGGCTCCTGCAAAAGCCCAGCTAGTTCCTTTCACTGTGATTCCGCCGGATATTCCAGCATCTACCCGTTTTCGCGAAAATATAAGCACTGCCGGACCTTGGGCGCTTTTTCCGGCAGCTGAGGCCCACGTATCAGAAGCAGCCGCAGACAAGGCTGCGGCAAAAGCAGTCAGCGCCGCTTCACTTGGATAGATACTATATATGATAGCTGCAAGAGCCGCTGCACCTCCGTTTGCGATCACCTGAGTTCCGTCACGCCTTGCCCCCTTCGCCTCCACCTCTTCAGCTGGACGAAATATACGTTCCAGCAGATAAGAGGAGATAAAGAAGAACCCAAGAAGGTATAAACCATTCCAGCCCAGTAACGAGACAGACAGCCCTACAGCAAGCGCTGCAGCTAGTCCGGTGATGGTAAGGAGCCTGCAGGCATAAGCGGCCGCAGCAGCAATGCAGGCAGCCAAAGAAGCGATCATTTTTTCTGCTCCTTTGCAACGAGCAGCTTTCCGACTGCTATATCATAAGCTTCAACCGGAAGGGAATCTATTAACTGGAATGGATAAACGAGTGATACCGTACTTCCGGAATAGTTACTCAAATATTTGTCAAAATAGCCGCCTCCATAGCCAAGCCGGTAGCCTGATGTGTTGAATGCGAGACCAGGTACGATGATCATATCGATGTCTTCTTTTTCCGCTAATTTTCCCGAAACGGGTTCCAGCAAGCCGAAGGGAGCAGCGACAAGCTCTTCCATTGCTGAAAAATAGCGAAATACCATCTTCCCTTTTTCCACAACTGGGGCAGCCGTAAGCTTACCTTCCTGCCAGGCACGTGTAATAACTGCCGATGTATCTGTTTCCGATCCTACAGAGACAGTTATCCCGATCGAATCTGCTTTTGCCCAGCTGGATTGATAAAACAGTTCATGCTGAAGCTGACGATCAAATGCTGCTCTGTCTTCAGCAGGCAGACTCTCGCGTTTTGCCTTCATATGCGCCCTCAAGCGTTTTTTATCCAACTTCATCACACCTTTCACGATCTATAACATCGGTAAGCAACAGGCATATACAAAAAAATCCCGGATTTCCTCGCAGGGAAATCCGGGTCCGTTTCAGCCGTTACTTCGTTTCACGGTGAAGCGTGTGGCGCTTAAGACGCGGGCTGTACTTTTTCAATTCCATACGGTCCGGGTTTGTACGCTTATTTTTTGTCGTAATATAGTTACGGTCACCTGTCTCAGTGCAGGCAAGAGTCACTTGTACACGCATATTAATACCCCTCCAAACTCATTTTTACTCATACCATAAAATAATAGCAGACTCTTTTTCACTTATCAAGAGAATCCGTAAAGGAATTTTCCTTTATACTGATTTTAATCTTCCGAAGGCGCCGAGGTAAACGTTTCAATCATTTCCATATAGTCCATGCTGCTGTTTAATTCAAAAGTTCCCTGCTGCAGCAATTCTTCTCTGCCGCTCTCCTGCCATTGATCCCGAAAATCACTTTCGTCTTCTACCAAGCGTGTCTGAACCAGGAAATCCGTTACATCGCCAGTCGTCATTCCCGATTCAACCGTTAAGAAAGTAATAATTTTCTCTTCAGCTGGCTCCTCCGTTTCATTTAACCGTGCATTTTCCTCCTGCGCTTCAGCAAGCTCCTCACGAAGGTTGCTTATCTCCAACTCCAAGGTAGCTGCCACTTCTTCGTCTGGACCCGGCTCCTCTGCAGCCGCTTCTTCTTCCTTCGCCTGCTCTGATTGAGATGAAGTAATGGAATCTGTTGACAAATACATGTTTACAGCCAAGAAAATTCCGGCTGCAAACGTAATAAACCCGGCCCCTTTATAGAAATCATTCGTCATTAGTAGAAACCCTTTCTGTATCTATTGTGCTGTTATCCAGCTAATATCCGTTCTATATCTTTTACGGGAACTCCCGTTTTATGCGAAATCGATTCCGGAGAATGTCCCTTCTCCTGCCAAGTCAGCAGCTCATCTCTGGAAACAACGGGCCCATCAATTCTTGCCTCCAGCTGTTCAATTTTTTTCTTAAGCAGGTAAACTTCCTGCATCATCTGTATAGACTGCTGCTCGAGCTGCCTGTCCAGTTGTTTATAAGGGTCTTTCTTTAAAAAAGCCACCGCGAAAAACAACGCAGAAAGAGAGAAAACGCCAATCAATATCCACATACATCGGTCATCCTTTACGATTTAGTTATCGGTCTAATATAAAACCGTTTACTATTATAACGAAGAACAGACGGAATTGCACGGCCCTTTCTGTACAAACATGAAAAGTACTATTTTCAGTCTGACCGACAAAACAGGCGGTCTCCTCTTAGAAAGAAACCGCCTGTTTATGGTCAGAATTATGATTAATCTGCGGGATCATTTTCAGGTTCATCGACTTCAGAACCGCCTTCCGGTCGCTCCGGTCCGCTGCGTTCTTCCTGGAGCTCGTAGTAGGCTTCCAGTGCCTGCTCTGCAATCGTATTCGCTATTCCGGAAGCATCAGAATCTGAATCCGCTCCCGGTACGAGAACAGCAAATGCTACTTCGGGGTCATCATAAGGAGCATAACCGGCAAAGGTCTGGTTGTTGGCATCCTGCCCATCCACTCGCACCTGTGCAGTACCCGTCTTCCCGGCAACTTCCACATCGAGGTCCTGGAAATAAGCTCTCGCTGTTCCCTGACTGCCGTTTACTACGCGGTAAAACCCTGTCTGAATCCGATCAAAGTACTGCTGATCGACGTTTATCGTATTCAATATTTTTGGTTCAAACTGATGTGCAATCGTGCCAAGTCCTCCGCTTTGAGGATCCGGCTCCAGTATTTCACTGACAACTCTCGGCGCAATCCGGACACCGTCATTTGCAATGACGGACGCATATTGTGCCAGCTGCATTGGCGTATACGTATCAAACTGACCAAACGAAAGGTAGAGCATGTTACCAGGGAACAGCGGATTCCCACCGTTGATTCCTGCTGATTCGCCGGGTAAATCAATCCCGGTTTCTACGCCAAGGCCAAACTGATGATAATAGGATCGTAATATATCGTAACCCTGTGTGAAATTGCCCCAGTTTCTGCCCGATACACCCGGCACATAGTCAACGAGCCTCATGGCAACCTCTACCATGTAAATGTTGGATGACCGTTCAAGTGCAGTCAAATCATCCACATAGCCCATGTTATTAACAGAGCTGATAGTAGGAGAGTCGGGCAGGTTAAGCGGGCGGTCATAAACACCTGATCCCGGCGGAAGCACGCCTGTATCATATCCGGCAAGAACCGTCGCCCCCTTCATCGCAGAACCAACCTCAAAACTCGCATTAAATGTGCGTAAATCTGCGGCTCCACCTCCAGCGCCGGCCATTGCCAGCACTTCACCAGTGTCAGGCTCCATCATCACCACGTAGGCATCCGGGTCACCGACGAAATCTCCAGAGCGGTCTTCCAGTACATCATCGATAACGGTGCTGATTTGCTGATAAAGCTCCATATCGAATGTCAGCTTCAGATCCTGCCCGCGGCTGCCCGGACTTTCGGAAGGCTGGCGGACTGTGCTTCCACTGCTGTCTAAATAGCTTTCGCGCTCGCCTTTACGTCCTCGCAGCACAGATTCATACTGTGCTTCAAGATAGCTGTTGCCTACCTCCTCATTTCGTTCGTACCCTTGAGCGAGATAAGCACTCAGATCATCGCGTTCAATCGAACCGACCGATCCAAATACGTTCCGGAGCTGATCCGCATAAACATACCGTCTGACGGAATCACGAATGATGTCAACGCCCTCTAGCTGATCGATGTGTTCCATGATCCGGGCCGCTTCCTCATACTCCACTCCGCGTTTCACTTTGTGTGGAACATCGTTGAATCCGGCATTAAGCTCACGCCATATCATAAACACTTCATAATCTGTATCGCTGAATGTGGCAAGTTCCTCTTCTGTAATCGATTCTATTCGATACTGATGAGCTTCTCCATCTGAAAGATCCGCTTCGCTCTGCTCTTCCAGCGACAGCTTTTCGAGGAACTCTTCCTCATTTAATAAAGACCAAAATTCCCTGCGTTCTCTGTCAAATCTCGTTTCAACGCCTTCAGTATCTAACGTGATAAATTCATTTAACCGTTCAGCAGTATCCAAAAGCGTCTCTTGAGGACGGTTCCTGTTTGTATATGTAACGGTCAGCTGAAGCTCGTTATCCACCAGTTTATTTCCGTACCGGTCATACATGAGCCCCCTCGGTGCCTCAACTGCTTCACTTGTACTGACTTCCCCTTCCAGCTGTTCCTGAAATCCTTCGCCCTGAACGATCTGCACGACCCCAAGCCGGAGCACCAGTATGGAGAACAACAGAAACACAACAAAAAACAAGATGTTCAGACGTATGGATAAATGAGATTTATGAATTAATTTATCGCTCATATCAGCCCTCTATTCACTTCTAATATATCGACCCGATTCTTCTGCCGAATAAAAAAATGTTCTAAAAAAGACTGCCGGTTTCACACCGCAGTCAATCAGGACAGCCCGCATGTGCGGTTATCTTCAAGATTTCACGAACCCGCCCTAGGCAGGTGGGTGCCTGCAGAAAAGCATTCAGCTTCCCTGAAATCCAGGGCATGCTGGCCGCTTTTCAATGTAAGGCTCCCAATGTGAATTGGTGTTCGGTTCGAATTAAACTGGAAGTTCACCAACACCGCAGGCATGTTTACTATGTAGTCTTATTATACAATAGCACCTCAATAGTCGCAATACTGTTTGCTTCAATCAGTCAGGGATAGACTGGACCGGCTGTTAAAAACGTATCGTCTAAGCTGCGCGTACAAGGTTGCTTTCGTACAATACGGCAGCTCCCTCGCAACGACCAATGAAATGTAATTAACCAGGAACTGGCCTGATTACAGCAAAAAAAGTCCGCCAAGTGGCGGACTTTTATCTATTACTTTGCTTCCTGATAGCGCTTTTCAACTTCGTTCCAGTCAATTACATTGAAAAATGCTTCAACGTAATCCGGACGCTTGTTCTGGTACTTCAAGTAGTAAGCGTGCTCCCAGACGTCAACACCGAGCAATGGCGTTTTGCCTTCGCTGATTGGCGTATCCTGGTTTGGAGTGCTGGTAATTTCTAACTGGCCGCCGTTAACAACTAACCAGGCCCAGCCGGAGCCAAAGCGAGTCAACGCTGCATTTTTGAATTCTTCTTTGAACTTGTCAAAGCTACCGAATGCAGAATCGATCGCTGATGCTACATCGCCCGATGGCGTTCCGCCGCCGTCCGGGGACATCAGTTTCCAGAAAAGCGTGTGATTGTAGTGACCGCCGCCGTTGTTACGAACTGGACCGCGTACACTTTCCGGAAGAGAGTTCAGGTCTGTAAGAAGGTCTTCGATGCTCTTGCTCTGAAGATCACTGTGTCCTTCCAGTGCATCATTCAGCTTGGTAACATACGTGTTGTGGTGCTTGCCATGATGAATCTTCATTGTTTCTTCATCAATATGCGGCTCAAGCGCATTGTGGGCATAAGGCAGATCTGGTAGTGTAAAAGCCATTCTTATCTCCTCCTGTTTTTCTGAATATATCGGCGCAGGTACGATGAATCAAATGTGCCTGCCTCACATACATTATCAAATATTCCACCCATCATCAAATGTTAAACCTCGCATTCTAATTCCAGTTCTGAAGTTTTATGGAAGGGCTCAGCATGCCTTCTGCTGATTTAAGCTGAAACCACTCTTTTTCCGGTCTGTAATCCAGTATGAGTTCCTTATGATAAAGCCAGTCCGGTCCCTTCTCAACAGCAGCAGCAAACGCAGATGATGTTTCGATTGATTCCGCCTCTACGGGCAGTTTTGTTACGGCAGCCAGCCTGACTACCCCGTTAATAACTCAGCCGGTCCCCTCTGTATCATACCAGATATACAGCACTTGATTTTGTGTAAGACGCTGCTGCAGCTTTTCCTCTGCTGCAGCACTGATGGTAAGCTTCATATATGAATGCCTCCTTTCTTTTTTCTTTTCTTACATTTTAGTACAAAGTGAAAAGAAAAAAAAAGAACCAATAAACTCATTGCAGAAACCCAGCGAAATATCTCTTGAATGACTTATTATTTTTATCTGGATTATCCTGAAATAGCATAAACGATTCAAAGCCAGCTTTAACTGAGGCTGATAATGAAAAAAAGCCCGCTTAAGCGGACTCTAAATGATATGTATGGAGGAGGAAGAGGGATTCGAACCCCCGCGGGCTTTGACACCCCTGTCGGTTTTCAAGACCGATCCCTTCAGCCAGACTTGGGTATTCCTCCGAAGGAAAAATGGTGGACCCTGCAGGACTCGAACCTGCGACCGGACGGTTATGAGCCGTCAGCTCTAACCAACTGAGCTAAGGGTCCAGCTAATTTGTGTATTGGTAGCGGCGGAGGGGATCGAACCCCCGACCTCACGGGTATGAACCGTACGCTCTAGCCAGCTGAGCTACACCGCCATTTGAACAAAGACAAGATATATCTTAGCATGAATAAATTAATACCGTCAACCGATTTTTTACAATCTCTATTTTAAAAAAGCTAACATTAAAAAGCCGCCCAGCAGGACGGCTTGATCTTTTGTAATACGTGAATTAATTTTCCTCTTCAGCTACTGCTTCAGCGATGTTTACAGCATGATCGCCGATTCTTTCAAGGTTACTGATCATATCGACAAAAACAATTCCTGCAGATCCGTCACATAAGCCTTCGTTTAGACGCATGATGTGCTTTTTACGAAGCTGACGCTCCATCTTATCGATTTGATCTTCTTTCAATATTGCAGACCTGGCAACGAGAATATCGTCATTTTCTAAAGCTGCAAATGACTCTTTCAGCGTATCAATCGTCAGTTCAAACATTTCTTTCAAATCATCCATCGCCGCTGTGGAAAGCTTAACCTTATTGGCGATTTGATACTCTTTCAATTCCACTAAGTTTTCCATATGGTCACCGACTCGTTCAATATCGCGGACCGTATCCATCAGCATGGAATGGTACCTTGAATCTGCTGCTGTTAGTGAGTTAGTAGAAATTCTCGTTAAATAATCTGTGATCTTCCGGTCTAAATTATTGATTGCATCTTCAAATTGATACGTCAGCTCTGCATGACGCTTTTGATTCGTCATCACAAAAGAGGATGCTTCTTGAAGACCCTGAGCAGAGAGTTCGCTCATGCGCAGCGTTTCTTTCTTCGCCTGTCCTAAAGCGATGGACGACGATTGAGAGATAATGCTCGGATCCAGATGCTGCGCTTTATATTCAATAACCGTTTCGTTGCCAGGAATCAGTTTCGTCACGATCAGTGCCAGCACCGCGACAAACGGCAGCTGTATTAGAACGTTCGACACGTTAAAGATACCGTGGGCAAACGCAATTGTCATTTCCGGATTTAACGCCAGTGATTCTTGCAAATATGCAACTAAATTCGTAAAAGGTACAAGTAAAATGAGCACAACAATTGTCCCCACCACGTTAAAGATAACGTGCGTCAAGGCTGCCCGTTTTGCTGCAATCGATGCACCGAGGGCTGCCAGAACGGCCGTAATCGTCGTCCCGATATTATCACCGAACAACACCGGCAGCGCTGCATTCAGGTCCAGTGCTCCCTGGGCGAACAGCTGCTGTAAAAGTCCAATTGCCGCCGATGAGCTTTGTACGCTTACGGTAAAGATTGTCCCGATTAACACGCCGAGAAACGGATTGTCACTCATACTGACGGTGAGATCCGCAAATGCCTGCAGCTCTCGCAGAGGCCGGAGCCCGTCCCCCATTAGGTTCAAACCATAAAACAACGCACCAAAACCAAAAAATACCTGCCCGAAATTATTTGCTTTTTTATTTTTAAAGAAGAAAATCAAAAATGTTCCAATTGTAAGAATTGGAAGTGCGTACTCGGATATGTTAAGTCCGATGATAAAGGCCGTGATGGTAGTCCCGATATTGGCTCCCATTATAACGCCGATTGACTGTCTGAGCGTCATAAACCCTGCGTTAACCAGTCCTATCGCCAGGACTGTCGTACCAGTACTGGTCTGAAGCAGCGCAGTGACTGTAATCCCGGCCAGTACACCCATCACCGGATTGCTCGTAAATTTATCTAGTATATCGCGAAGCTTGTCCCCTGCAACTTTTTGAAGGCCGTCCCCCATGTATTTGATTCCAAATAGAAAGATTGCCAGACCCCCGAAAAACATAAACAGTAAATCCCGCAGTTCCAGTTCCAACAACAACATCCCCCTGATTTCAGTCATATAGCTTTCGTGAACCGTTGTACATGCTACGCATCAATTGTTAATTATACGTTAACGTTTTGTAAAGATTTTATTAAGTTTATTAAAATCGCCTGCATTATTGTATCATGAGACGTTTTGAGCAAATCTGATGTATCTTCGGCATCATTCTGTGACGTATTAAAAGGACGTTTGTTGTAATTAACGGTGACGAATTGTAAAATGTACAGGCATGAGTTAATGCAGGGGGGACAGCGATATGAATATTTTTCAACAACTGATTAAAAGTACATATTCACCCGAAACAATAGCTAAATTCCGCATGGCTAAAATCGGAAGAACGATCCTTTACGTTTTTTTATTGATGCTGATTGCTTCTCTACCAGCTTTTATCGGGCTGTCAATTACGATTAGCAGCTTGTTTCAGGCAGGAAACGATTACTTAGATGAAATACCGGACTTTGATATTGAGAACGGTGTTCTGCAATCGGACCTTGACGAACCTTACATTAACGATGAAAACGATATGACGCTCGTATTTGATTCCACCGGAGAGCTTGGTGCTGAAGACGCTGATGATTATGGGAATGTTGTTGCCCTGCTTGAACGAGAGCTCATCTTTTCCGCAGGCGGACAGGCAGACCGGTTTACTTACCAGGAAATCGGACTTGATTTATCCAAACAGGAAATTGAAGGATTTTTCACGACACTTGACGATGTGTCACTTCTCATTATCTCGGTAGTACTTGCAGGTTTTTATCTATTTAATACTGCCCTGAAATTTATCGGCATTTTCGCTTTATCTGCAATCGCGCTCTTACTAAAGCGTAACAGAGCAGATCAGCTTCGCTATCGTCACTGCTGGGTGCTTGCCGCATACACAGTCACACTTCCGACGTTATTATTTGCCGTGCTTGAGCTGGCTGGCTTCCCGCTGCCATTTCCTGTTTCCTTTATCGTGTACTGGACGATTGCGATCGTCATGTTACATGCCGTACTGAAGCACGTGCCGGCACCCAAAAAAGCACCGGAATAATCACTGCCGCCGAATGTTAATGCGTTATAACGAATTATTTTTAAAATTCGGCGGTTATTAGTTTTCCGCCGGCCGTGAATGAGGTATATTATATAGTACAGGAACTGCATTGATGGAGGTGACCAGATATGATCGGAGCACGAGTAAGACAGCACCGGACTGCCCGGGGGTTTACGATGAGTGAACTTGCGGAGCGGGCTGGAGTGGCTAAATCCTATTTGAGTGCGATTGAACGGGACATTCAGACTAATCCTTCCATTCAATTTTTAGAGAAAATTGCTGCTGTGCTTGATATTGATATGAATGTTCTCTTAAAAGACCCTGCCGAGTACACCGCGGATGAAACAGCTGCGCTCGATGATGAATGGCAGAGTTTGATAGCAGAAGCGATGCATTCAGGCGTTTCAAAGGATCAATTCAGAGATTTTCTGGAGTATAACAAGTGGAAAATGAAGCAGAAATAGCTGCCGGTGAAACCGGCAGTTTTTTAGAACGATCGTTCTTTATTTCGCACAAATATGAGCAAATTACTGGACACCCACCAAATCGTGCGATATAATGAACTTATCCGTCACAGGAAGGTGGGTTTATGATGAGCATAGGTGATCTGATCCGTCATGAGCGCAAACGAAAAGGCTGGACGCTTTCCCAGCTCTCTCGCAGGACTGGCGTATCTAAATCTTATTTAAGTTATTTGGAGAGAAATCAAAAGAAAAATCCTTCTATTACAATTGTTAAACGGCTTTTCGTCGTTTTAGATATACCACTCGATAAAATAATGGATAAGGATGAGCAAAAAGCCGATTATTCTTAATCCTGTCAGCATGCAGGAAGGTTTCAGTAGTTCTACTGAAGCCTATTTTTTATCCCATTCCGCTGACCGATTAGGCTCTTAAGCAATAAATAAATTGTATAACAGAAGCGGCCCTGCACCGGAGTGCAGAGCCGCTTCATTACGAACTTTCAGACGTAGATTCTTCTTTTTCCTCCACCTCTTGTACTGGTGTAACAAGAATCCTTGTTCCATCAGCGGAAAGTACTTTTACACGTGTACCTTCCTTTACCCAGACATTATCAGACGTTGCGCTGTAATATTTACTGTCAATCTCTACTGTGCCAGTTGGTCTGAAAGGGGTTTTTGTCGTTCCTTCTTTTCCAACAAGTTCTTTGTAAGAATCATTCATGGAATTGTATCCGTCTTCACTTGAGAGACTGTCTTTCAGCATCATTTTGTCCCACATATTTCGCGCAGGAAACACTTTTGTAAACAAGTACGAAGTCGGAGCGGCGAACAAAAATGCCATTGCGACCAGAATGCCGTACGTTAAATCCGGAGCCGGGAGCGCCAGTCCAAATACCATCAGCAGTACACCGACACCAGCAATCGTGCCGTCAGTCGTCACTTTGCCGTCGAAAATAATAAGTGCAAGACCTGCTGCGTAGAGCAGAATGACCCACATTCCATCCGTACCATCAAGATGATACGTGAAGTAAAGCGACATGATTACAATTCCAATGACAGCAAACAGTCCACGTGCTCTTACCATCACTTCTCCAAACAAAAAGAGTGTGGCAAGGAAAATGACGAAAAATCCGATAACCGCCATATCAAGAAATTCCATATTGTGTCACTCCTTTAAGCGTTTCCGCTTTCATTTCTATTCTACCAGAATATCGTCTCTCTTATCACGTACGAGTAACCGAGTGTGAAAGTTTCATTTTTCTTTCTTCATTTTAGCATGATTCAGTCTCCACAATCGAAGAAGGTGTTTTGACGTATTATCTTTGAAGCAGTATTCCTTCTGAATCCATAAAAAAAGACCGGATCGCCATCCGGTCTTTCTCATTGTTCATAGTTAAGATTCTTCTGAACGAGATTGAAACCACCCAGTAATCGTGTCAAGCAGTCGATTGAAAAAGTCCAGAACAGATTGAATAACGGATTGCCCCTCTTCACTGTCTACAAAATCACCAATATTTGTACGGATGCTGTCTATTTGTGTGCGCACCTGATTCCAGTCAATATTCAAACCCCGGATTCGCTCAAAAAGCGAAACAAGTCCGTCAAGTTCTTCATCACTGAGATTCATCCCCAGCTCTTCAGCAATCCGCTGAATAAGTGCACGCAGATCTTCTTCTGTTTCCACATCTTCTTCTGCAAGCGCCTCTTTAATACGAGCCATAAGTTCTGTTGCATCCTCTACACCATACTCTTCACCAAGCTCGGCTGTTTTGACCAGCTCTTCGTTGGCCGCCTGCTTTTGCTCTTCCGGAATGTCCTCTTCTGTGGATTCCTCATACGCTTTAATCAATCCCGTCAGTGCGCCGGTACCGGACACATCAAATGGAGCCGTCACGTAAATATCCGCATCCTCAACGCCGGCTGTAATTAAGGCGTTTGCATACATTCCTTCAGATACCCATGTGATGCGGTTCGTTTCCACATCAATACCGGAACCAGACTCTCCCATCGTAATCTTGGATGAGGAAAGTGCTCTCGTTCCTATGACTGATGCATCGATATAATCCCCTAAGTATTGGTGTTCTTCATCATTAGAAACTGTAATAATATCAACGGTTCCTTCTTCCACATTCATTTCCTGAAGCAGCTCCTCGCGCTGCTGCGGATTAAGGTCCTCACCAAGCGTTACGATCTCTTCTCCTGTCACAGCATCAGCTGAGACGACGGACGTTAGTCCAAACCAGATTGCAAAAGTAGCTGCTGCTGTTTTCCACATATATTTCATAAGATGTCCCCTCTTTTCTTTCCATTCTTTACTTTCATTCCGTTCAATTTTACAGACGCTGATGCGCAAGGAAAGTTTCACCTCACATATATTTTGTCTTTACATGTTCTTTGGTTTTTCACGCACATACAAGAGGACAATCGATCACTTCATGAAAACTTTACACACCTGAAGGGCGGGAACGCTTGTAGTTTTCTGAAGGCGTTGTTACAATGTAGTGTGAATCAGACGTTTATTCGTTCGATATTGGAGAAGGAGCGATGCTTAACATGACGCAGTTTACCCATAGAAAAAATACACGCCCGGTAAAAGTAGGACCATTAACGATTGGCGGCCGGGATGAAGTCATCATGCAGAGCATGACTATGACGAAAACACATGATGTTGAAGCTACTGTAGCTGAAATCCTGCGGCTTGAAGAAGCAGGCTGTCAGCTGGTTCGAGTCGCTTGTCCGAATATGGAAGATGCAGAAGCTATTCCTGAAATTAAAAAACGCATTAACATACCGCTTTGTGTCGACATACATTTCGATTATAAGATGGCGTTAAAAGCGATTGAAGGCGGAGCAGATAAAATCCGCATCAATCCAGGCAACATCGGTCGCCGCGAGAAAGTGGAGGCGGTAGTGAACGCCGCGAAAGAAAAAGGAATTCCGATCCGCATCGGAGTGAACGCCGGCTCACTGGAAAAGCGGATTCTCGACAAATATGGATATCCTACAGCAGACGGCATGGTTGAAAGCGCGCTGCATCACATTAAGATTTTAGAAGATCTTGATTTCCATGATATTATTGTGTCCATGAAGGCTTCAGACGTTCACCTTGCGATTGAAGCTTATGAAAAAGCGGCTGAGGCTTTTGATTATCCCCTCCATCTGGGCATTACGGAATCCGGAACCCTTTTTGCCGGTACGATCAAAAGCGCAGCCGGTCTCGGTGTGCTCCTGCATAAAGGAATAGGCAACACGATGCGCATTTCCTTGTCCGCTGATCCAGTGGAAGAAATCAAAGTGCAGAAAGAACTTCTGAAAAGCTTCGGACTGGCTGCTAACGCGGCGACTCTCGTTTCGTGTCCGACCTGCGGCAGAATCGAAATTGATTTGATCAGTATCGCCAATGAAGTAGAAGAGTATCTTCAGAACATTCACGCACCGATTAAGGTTTCCGTATTGGGCTGTGCGGTTAACGGTCCCGGCGAAGCGAAGGAAGCCGATATCGGAATTGCCGGTGCCCGGGGCGAAGGGCTTCTCTTTATGAAAGGAAAAACGATTCGAAAAGTTCCTGAAGAAACAATGGTTGAAGAATTGAAGAAGGAAATCGATAAGCTTGCTGAAGAACATTATGAAAAGCAGCGACTTGAACAGGAACAAAACGCCTAATCTTTTTTAACGGTGTCCGGAACGGCTTAACAGCCAGGTTCCGGACTTTTTTATAGGTGAAACAGCCGGGTATTGATTTTACCTGGCGAGACGTGCACAATAGACACTAGTAATGAAAAGCTTCGTGCAGAAAGGGCGATCTCATTGGCTCATTATCGATTTGGAATTGACATTGACGGCACAGTAACTCACCCGGGAACATTTATCCCGCACTTAAATAAACATTTCAACAAAAATCTGACGCTTGATGATTTGACCGAGTATGACTTAACACGTGTATTGGGCGTTACAGAAGCGGAATTTTGGAAATGGATGGAAAAACATGAATCGACACTTTACCGGCAGTCGGTGCTTGCCGATCAGGCACTTGAAACGCTGAACAACTGGAATCGCCAGGTGGAATTGTTTTATATCAGCGCCCGCCCGGATTATTTATATCATGTTACGGAAGAATGGTTCGAGCGTCTCAACGTACCTTACGACCATATCGAACTTCTCGGTCAGCATGACAAAATTGCAGCCGTGCGTGAGCATAAAGTAGACACATTTTTTGAAGACAAGCATGATAATGCCGTTAATATTGCGGAAGAATTTAAAATCCCCGTTATCTTGATGGATACACCATATAACCAGAAGGCTATCCCGGAAAATGTTCATCGGGCGAGAGACTGGACCCACGCCCGGAGCATTGTGAACGCGCTGTTTACACCCACTATGAGCCGCTGATTATCAATACTCTCCATTATTTAACGTAAAAGGAGCCGGAGATCAATTGATCTCCGGCTCCTTTCTGCATTTATCGAACAGCGGAATCCTTTTTCATGCTGCACTGCTCACAGTATCCGTATATTTCGAATTTATGCCCTGTTACCTGAAAGCCCGGAGCCCCAGGTGTGTCATTCATTGGACAATGGTGAATATGCTTCGTTTTTCCGCAATCCAGGCAGATGACGTGGTGATGGTGGTGATCGGTGGAACAGCTGAATCGGAAGCGCTTCTCCCCTTCGAGCTCCGTTGCTTCCAGAATATGAAGCTCAGTAAACAGAGAGAGATTGCGGTAGATCGTATCAAAGCTCATTCCTTCATACGTATCCTGCATATGTTCCAGTACATCTTTTGCGGCGAGATACCTGCTCTCATCAGAAAACAGCTGCAGCATATCCTTTCGTTTATCCGTGTATTTATACCCATTTTGTTTTAATTTATCCATTGCTTCCTGAACATTCATGCGGCATGCTCCTTTCGCTCTGAACGATTCCAGAGATTCTGCAGCTTTTTTACGAAAAACGCTGCTGCCAGCAGAAGAACTCCCATCACAACGATGGCTCCTCCAGTAGCAATATTCAAGTAATACGACGCGGTGATTCCACCGACTACAGCTGCCTCTCCAAATAGAATACCAAGAATAAGCACTTGACGAAAGCTTTTTGCAAAAAGGATCGCCGCAGCAGTCGGCAGCGCAATTAACGCCCCAACGAGTAAAATCCCGACAACTTTCATCGACATGGAGATCACAAGCGCTGTTAAAACAGAAAAAAGAAAGTTGATCTTTTTAACACCGATACCTGAGCTGGAAGCAAATTCCGGATCAAATGAGATCGAAACAAGCTCTTTGTAAAATAAAAGAATTACGATCAAGGCTGCAGCTCCAGTTAGAAAAATAAAGCCGAGATCTGCTGTCGTAACCGTTATGATGCTTCCAAACAAATAGGCATACCACTCTGTATAGCCGGTATCTGCCAAACTAATAAGCAGTGCGCTTACCCCTACTCCGCCTGACAGTATAATCGGGATCGCGAGCTCTTCAAAATGCCGGTAGACCTGACGCAGTTTTTCAATCAGCAGTGAACCGCCAAGCGAAAACAGAAACCCTGCATAAAGCGGATTAAACCAGGGAGCAACCTGTGTTACCAGCACCCCGGCCGTGATTCCGGTCAGCGTGACGTGCGAGAGTCCTTCTGAAATAATTGTCATCCGGCGGACAAGCAAAAATGCGCCGATCACAGGACTGATAAACCCAATCAGAAGGCCTGCTGCAATGCCCCGTTCGAGGAAGGAAAGATTCAGGATGATGTCCATACTGGTTTCTCCTTTCGCTTCAAAAAGCGGTCAGCAGATAAGACAGCCCCGAGAATAAGCAGATTAATAACGACAATCATTCCACCCGGAGCAGCGTCTGCATAGAACGCAGCTGTCATACCGGCGATGACAGACAGCTCTCCAAAAAGTACGGCGAATAAAAACAGCTGTTTAAACGAAGCGGCAATCCGCATCGCTGCTGCTACAGGAAGTGTCATCAGGGCAGAAACGAGGAGGATGCCTACGATTTGCATGGATATTCCAATGACAACCGCCGTAATGACAATAAACATCAGATGCAGAGCCCGTGCCGGAATTCCTGAAAGCACCGCCTGCTCCTCATCGAAACTGAGGAAAAACAACTCTTTATAAAACAGCAGCAAAAGCAGTGACACAACGGCGGTCAGCACTGCAACTGCAGTAAAATCATTTCTGGAAACAGCGGCTACGCTCCCGAATAAATAGTTAAATAAATCCGTAGTGAAGCCATCTGCAAGTGAAATAAAAACGACGCCGATGCCGATACCAGCTGATAAAATGACCGGAATTGCAAGCTCTTTATAATATGCATATGATTTTCTGAGCTGCTCTATCATCAGGGAACCGGCAACTGCAAATCCCATCCCGGTATATACGGGATTGATCGCAGCAAAAGCAGGATAATAGCGAGCCATCATCATGCTGAATGCAATACCTGTCAGCGTTATATGAGACAGGGTATCAGCAAGCAGCGCCAGCCTTCTGACCACAATAAAGACGCCGACTAACGGCGCCAAAATGCCGATCATTAACGATGTGTAAAAGGAATAGCGCAGGAAATCATACTGAAAAAACACATCAATCATTTCACTGCCTCCGAACGATCATGATCGTGATGATGATCATGATGGCCGTGATCATGATTGTGCTCGATTACGGAGACATCATGTCCGTACATCGCCCGCATCATTTCGTCCTTGTTGGAAATAAACTCACCTGTAGCACCGTGAAAGTGCAGGCATTTATTCAGGCAGGCTACATCGGTTACATAGTCACTCATGGCGCCGATATCATGCGTCACGAGCAATAAAGTAATTCCTTTGTTTCGATTCAGTTCCTTCAGCAGCTCATAAAAGTTTCTCACAGAGTCAGCATCCACTCCGACAGTAGGCTCATCAAGAATAAGCAGTTCCGGTTCGCTGACCAGCGCCCTCGCAATAAAAACCCGCTGCTGCTGTCCGCCGGAAAGCATACCGATTTGCCTGCCGCTGTATTCTTCCAATCCGACGAGCCGGAGCGCTTCCATTACCCGGTTTTTATGCTTTTTTTTCATAAACCGGAACAACCCAATCTTGCCATACAGCCCCATCGAGACAACTTCAAAAACTGTTGCAGGAAAGCCGCTGTTAAAGCTCCCCGCTTTTTGGGAAACAAAACCGATTCTGTTCCAGTCACGAAACGATTGGACCGGGGTTCCAAATAATTTGATCGTTCCTTCATCTGCTTCAAGCAGACCGAGCAGAAGCTTCATCAGCGTCGACTTACCCGACCCGTTCGGACCTACGAGCCCTAAAAAGCTTCCTGGTGCCACACTTAACTGTATATCTTCCAGTACAGGTCTGCTGCTGTAGCCGAATTGAACCCCTTGAAGTTCGAGTACGGCTTCACGATCAGCACTCATATAGATCAGCCTGCCCTTCATTTAGTAATAATTACGATTTATCTTCTGGTAGTATAACGTACAAATAAGGGTAAAGTAAACAAGGAGGGCTGACAGCGTCAGGAAGCAGACGCTATACTGATAAGAAGAGCAGACAGTTCCATATGCATGGAATATGAAGGAGGAATCGCGATGAACAGCCAGCAGATCGGAATTATTGATATGGGATCGAACTCTGTACGGTTCGTAATCTATGAAATTGACAAGTATGCCTGTTTCAGGGAAGTACAAAACTTAAAAGTTACCGCCCGCCTCAGTACATATATCGATGAAGAAGGTGCCATGAATGAGGAAGGCATTCAACTGATTCTGGACATTCTGCACCGTTTTGAAAAAGTTGCCGATAATTACTCGCTGACCTCCATTAAAGGAGCAGCTACTGCAGCTGTGAGAAACGCTTCGAATCGGGATGATATTATGTCAGCTGTAAAAGAAGTCTCTGCCTTCCCATTCGATATTTTATCAGAGGAAGAAGAAGCCTACTACGGCTATCTTGCGGTAACTAACTCCACTGATATTGAAGAAGGCGTCACGATTGATATTGGCGGCGGAAGCACAGAGATCACTTATTTCAAAGACCGGGAACTCCAGCAGTCAATCAGTTTTCCATTTGGAGCTTTAACGCTGAAAAAACAGTTCATTGACGGAGACACCCCTGATGAAAAAGAGTGGAAGAAATTAAAGCAATTTTTAACCAATTCTTATGAAACACTTGACTGGCTCTCAGATAAAGACGTTCCTGTTATCGGGATCGGCGGCTCCGCGAGAAACCTGGCGCTCGTGCACCAGGAAATGATCGGTTACCCTCTTTCCGGACTGCATCAATACCGAATGTCTACAGACGAAATGAAGGAAACCATTGACAGCCTGCTGGATATGCCGATGAAAAAACGGGAAAAGATTGACGGCCTCTCTAAAGACCGGGCTGATATTATACTGCCGGCGGCTGCGGCTATGCAGATGCTGATTGAGGTAACAGGCGGAGGTCCGTTTATTGTCAGTACAAAAGGACTCCGGGACGGTATGTTCTTCGAGGAAATGCTTAGTTCGATTGAAGTCACCCACTTTCCAAATGTTAAAGAAGAAAGCTTTTATCAGCTCAGCAATCATTACCGGCTGAACAATGCTCATCAGCGCAGGATTACGATCTTATCTGCTTACCTTCTTAATGAGCTGCAAAAGCGAGGTGCAATCGAGGTAGAGCCGGAACAAGCCCGCCTGCTCCGGCTGAGTGCTTCCATTTTTTATATCGGCGAAAAAATCCATCCTGAATCCAAAAGCCAGCATACGTTTTACTTGCTCACAAACCAGTCTATTGATGGCATGAGTCATCAAGAGCGCCTCGCTGTCGCGTTCACTGCTTCGTTTAAATCAAAAGCTTATTTGAAACAGTTTGCCAGACCTTTCCGCGAATGGATCAGCAAAGATGACTTAAAATTGTACGAACTGCTTGGTGCTGTTAACAAGTTCAGCTATGCGCTTAACATCTCAGAACAAAGTTCGATTACAAAAGTAGAAGCAGTAAAAATGAACAAGTCGTCGCTTACGCTGCAAGTGTATTACCAGGGAGATATTTATTTTGAAGCCGAACAGGCCAATAAGTACAAGAAGCATTTGGAACGTCCGCTGAAACGGAGCATCAATCTCCTCTTTACTCAGGAAGAGCCGCCTGTTTCCTGATGTTCCAACAGGAAGCTGTGCTCGCAAATCTTTACAAGCAGTTAATATTCATTTGATAGGCTTAAAGGGAAAGCGATCATGACAGGTAAAGGGTGAAGCATTGTATGGCAAAGAAGCAAAAATCATTTCACCAGCCGGAATACTATCTGAACAGGGAATTAAGCTGGCTGCGTTTCAACGAACGCGTGCTTGAAGAAGCACAGGATTCTTCCAATCCGCTATTGGAGCGGCTGAAATTTCTCGCTATCTTCAGCTCGAACCTGGACGAATTTTTTATGGTGCGGGTGGCCGGTTTGAAAGATCAGGTGAGCGCCGGTTATAACAGACCTGACAATAAAACCGCACTTACACCAAAACAACAGCTCGAGAAGATTGCAGACGTTAACCGTGAGCTTACTGGCAGACAGTATGCACACTTCAAAACAGTCATTCAGCCGAAACTGAAAAAAGAAGGTATCATAGAGAAACAGGTGCAGGATCTTAGCTCCACCGCCTATAAGAAACAGGAAAACCATTTTAAAAATTATATCCTTCCTGTGCTGACGCCTATGGCGATCGATGCGTTCCGGCCTTTTCCTAAACTGTCGAATAAAAGCCTGAATCTTGCAGTCGTACTGGAATTCGGTGCAGAGAGAAAACTGGCTATCGTCCAGGTTCCGTCAGTTCTCCATCGAACCGTTTTTACAGAGGAAGCTGCCTACATCATGCTGGAAGATGTGATCAGTGAATTTATCGGTATTCTGTTCAGCGGCAGCCGCGTCATCAGTGTTTCCCCTTTCCGAATCACCAGGAACGCTGACCTGACCATTCATGAAGAAGGAGCACGCGATTTGCTTAAGGAAATTGAAAAAGAACTAAAAAAACGAAAATGGGGTGCAGCTGTCCGTTTTGAGTACATGGAAAACCGGATGGACGACGATGTGCTGTCGCTGCTGATGAAAGTGCTGGAACTAGAGGAGCAGGATCTGTATAAACTCGATGGTCCGCTTGATCTCACATTTCTTTTCAGGCTGTATAAAGATCTGGAGCCCCATCACGAGCACCTCGTTTTTGAAACGGCTATTCCTCAGCCGCCAGCCGATCTGCACAATGAAAATGTACTGAACATTTTGCAGGAAAGAGATGTTTTTCTGCATCATCCATATGAATCATTCCAGCCTGTCGTTGACTTAATGATGCAGGCAGCCGAGGACGAAAATGTGCTGGCGATTAAGCAGACGTTATATCGGGTAAGCGGTGACAGCCCGGTGATAGCTGCGCTGGCTCGCGCTGCCGAGGCAGGCAAACAAGTGACCGTGCTGGTTGAGCTGAAAGCCCGTTTCGACGAGGAAAACAACATTCAGTGGGCTAAGCAGCTGGAAAAAGCCGGATGTCACGTTATCTACGGGATCACCGGATTAAAAACCCACAGCAAAATTACGCTCATCGTTCGGCATGATCAAAACCGGATTCAGCGCTTTGTTCATTTAGGCACAGGCAATTACAACGATTCGACGGCGAAGCTCTATACCGACATGGGCATGCTGACAACAAAAGAGTCATTCGGAATTGACGCAACTAACTTTTTTAACTACTTAAGCGGCTACAGCTCCAAGCCGGACTGGAAGGAAATCGCAACTGTTCCATTTGAAATACGGGAAGCGTTCTTAAAGCAAATTGATATGGAGATAGATTCTCACAAAAAGCATGGCGGCGGCCGTATTATCGTCAAGATGAATTCTCTTACCGACAAACCACTGATCATGAAGCTTTACGAAGCGAGCTGCGCTGGTGTAGAGATTGATCTGATTATCAGGGGGATCTGCTGCCTGAAGCCTGGCGTTAAAGGCATCAGTGAGAACATACGTGTGACAAGCATTCTCGGAAGGTTTCTTGAGCACAGCCGGGTCTTTTACTACCGACAGAACGGTGCCGACCGCATTTATTTATCCTCTGCCGACTGGATGACCCGCAATATGGAAAAACGGATAGAAATTGTTTTTCCCGTGTATGACGTAAATATGAAAGCTCGTATTCTGGACGTGCTGCATATCTCGCTAAAGGACAATCAAAAAGCTCGCCGAATGAACCCGGACGGCTCGTATGAATATATTAGAAACGAAAAGCCTCCTGTTAACAGCCAGGTCCTTTTACAGGAAATGGCTCAAGGAGAATCGGAAGACAGCTAAGCAACCGCAGCATAAAAGTAAACGTAAAACCGGTGTACAGATTCCACTCTGTACACCGGTTTCATATTTTCTGATCAGCGGGAAGCCATGCTTTCCGCTTCTTCCTGAATTTTCACAGCATACCAGCTTTCAGCATCTCCATGCTCTTCTACATATGCTTCCATGCCGTTCATGCCTCTATGGTAAGCCGTTAATGCATAATCCCAGTCTTCGTATTTATCATACAAATAGTCCAGGTAGGTAACCGATAGCTGAATCGCATAGTGTGGATCATACAGTAATTCTTTCTCATACGGTAATCCTGCTTTTTCAGCAATCCACGGACCTGTGTTTTCCATAAACTGGGCAAGCCCATAGGCATGACCATAAGCTGTTTCCGGACCTACAAGATCAGGATCAAACGTACCTCCGGTTTCAATCCTGAGCAGTTCGTAAACAAGCAGCGGGCTGATACCATGCTTTTCGGCTTCAAGTGCAAGGAGCAGACCCCAATCCTTCCTGAACTCTCCTTCACTGTCTTCATACAGCAGCTTCGCTGTCTCCAGAGCTTCTTCCCAATTAGCTGCACCTGATACGGCATACTCCGGCGGGAGCTCGCTTATTTCTTCCTGCAGTGAGAGAAAATGTTCATCTATTTCTGTTCTGATTTCTTTCGTTTCTCTGTCCATACCAGTCAGCTCATTCACTTCCTGCTGCGCTTCCATATAGCCGCTCCCTAGAGAGAAAACGGTTACGATCAACAGCGCGGCCGCTGCCAGCATCGATATAAAAGAACGATCCAATCTTTGTTCCTCCTTCATTTCATGACACACCGATTGACACAATAAACCATGATAACGAAGGCGAAAAAAAATTGCAAGTAACTGCGGTTACGAGGTTATTTCTGCTTCTCTGCCGGCTCCCGGACGCCGGAGCAGTCTAATGAAATACCCTCTTTTTGGCGCGAAGAAGAACGCTAGTGCAAAAAAGCACGAAGCCGCAAGGACAATGGAACCTCCGGAAGCCACATCGTAAACGACAGAAGCAAAAAGCCCGATAACGGATGAAAGAACTCCAAACATGGCTGACAGAGCGATCATGACAGGAAAACGATCCGTCAGAAGGTATGCCGTTGCTCCCGGTGTAATCAGCATTGCTACTACGAGAATAATACCAACCGTCTGCAAGGACGCTACAGTTACGAGAGAGAGCAGAAACATAAACATATAGTGAATACGTTTGACCGGAAAACCAGCTGCTCTTGCCATCGTTTCATCAAACGTACTGAGCAGCAGCGGCCTGTAAAAGATGACGATGCTGATCAGCACAACGGCACCAATGGCTAGCGTCGTGTAAAAATTCGCGGATGAGACAGCGAGTACATTTCCAAACAAATAGTGCATCAGGTCGACCGAAGTACCTCTGAGCGAAGTCATCACAACAATACCGAGGGCAAACATCGCAGTAAACATAATCCCGATCGATGCATCATCTTTAATTCGGCTGTTCCGTGATACAAATCCAATCGCAAGCGCTGTTGCAACCCCTGTAATAAACGCGCCGATAAACATGCTTGTGCCCAGCATATAAGAAAAAACAACACCCGGAAGAACAGCGTGAGAAATAGCGTCCCCCATCAGGGCCATGCCTCTGAGGATAATAAAGCACCCTGTTACTCCGCAGATGATTCCGACAAGAACCGATGTGTATAAGGCGTTCTGAAGGTAAGGATACTGAGCCACCTGCTGAATGAACATAGTGATTTCATTTATCATGGTCCAACAACCACCATTTCCTTATCGGACTGCAGAACCGCAGCGTTGTCTCCGTAAGCTGCTTTAATGGTATCTGCCCGAAATGCTTCCTGAACCGGGCCTGATGCAATTAAATGCCCGTTCAGAAGAATCAGCTCGTCAAAATACGTCTCTACTTTGCTTAAATCGTGGTGAACAACGAAAATGGTTTTTCCCTCGTTTTTTAATTTCTTCAACAAACTGACGATAATTTTTTCAGAGTTCATATCAATGCCTACGAACGGTTCGTCGAGAAAGAAATAATCGGTGTCCTGAGCCAGAGCCCTGGCGATAAACACTCGCTGCTGCTGGCCTCCTGATAATTCTCCGATCTGCCTTCCGGCAAACTGCTCCATTCCCACTTGCTTGAGGGCTTCAAGTGCCTTCTTTTTATCTGACTGCGCGAGTCTGCGGTACCATGGAACATGAACAAACCGCCCCATTGTTACCACGTCCTTCACAAGAACAGGAAAATCCCAGTCAATATCAGAACGCTGAGGCACATAGGCAATGTTGCTGCGGTGTTTATCTACCGGCTCTCCGGAAAATTGCACGCTTCCGCTGTATTTTTCCAGACCCAGCATGGATTTCATCAACGTGGATTTGCCAGCTCCGTTAGGTCCTACGATTCCGATAATTCGCCCTGCCCCTATATCAAATGAGATATGTTGCAGCGCCTGCTTTCCGTAATAGTGGACGGAGAGGTCTTTTACTGAAATTGTATTCTGCATTTGCAGCACCTCCTGTACCAGCTTCCAAAAGTTGCACAAAGGAAACTTTTTTATCATAACTCAATTATAAGGCAGAAGATGCTTAGATGCAATCGATGTTTATCTGCTCTGCTTGCAGACCGTCAGACTCTTTTAATCAGTTTAGGTGTTAAGGTTCGGCTCGATATTCCTGAGTCGACAGTGCGGCTATGTCCTTTCAGTTTCAGAGACAGCCTGAGCGCAGGGTCAGGCGTTACATCACCGGAATTGCTAGTTGTGACGATTTTGCTCATTTGAATATCTTTTGAAGAAACTCATGGCATTACGAATGCAAGAGCAGCACACAAAAACCAGAAAAATCCGCCTGCTCAGGTGAACAGGCGGAACGTATTTGCAGCTTACAGCTGTTGAATTTTTTCCTTCAGTGAGCTGTCAAATTGCCGATTTTTGATCATGTTTATTTCATGCTTATACGGAGCTTTTTTATTTTTCTTGTCTTCTCCGACATAAGGCGTTTCCAGTATTTTCGGCACCTGGCTGAATGTATCGTGATAGATAATACGTTCAAGCGCCTCAAAACCAATATGCCCGAAACCGATATTCTCATGACGGTCTTTTCCTGCCCCGCACTCATTCTTGCTGTCATTGACATGAACAACTTTGATACGGTCCAAACCTACCGTACGGTCAAACTTATCCAATACGCCATCCAGGTCGTGGACGAGATCATACCCTGCATCATGCACGTGGCACGTATCAAAACATACGGAAAGCTTTTCATTATGCGTCACACCGTCGATAATAGCGGCTAACTCTTCAAAGCTGCGTCCGCATTCGGAACCTTTACCAGCCATCGTTTCCAGCGCAATCTGAACATCCTGATCAGGATCTATTACTTCGTTCAGGCCTTCAATAATTTTCTGAATGCCCGTTTCTGCTCCAGCTCCGACGTGAGCTCCGGGATGAAGCACAATCTGACGGGATCCGAGTGCCTCAGTCCGGTCTATTTCGCTTCTTAAAAAGTCGATTCCCAGCTGAAAAGTTTCCGGTTTAACCGTATTTGCTATGTTAATAATATACGGAGCGTGAACGACAATGTCGGACATGCCATTTTCCTTCATATGAAGGCTGCCCGCCTCTATATTCAATTCTTCGATCGGCTTTCTGCGGGTGTTCTGGGGTGCTCCCGTATAAATCATAAAGGTAGTGGCTCCGTAGGAAGCAGCTTCCTCGCTTGCTCCCTGGAGCATTTTCTTCCCATTCATTGAAACATGAGATCCTATAAGCAATGTGTTATCCTCCCTTGCATTCATCACTTGCGGCCGCGTGTGTCTTTGGCAGTGCTGCGTCGTTCAATTCTGCGCTTTCGCTTATGCTCCCGCTCTGCTTTCGCGCGGGCTTTTTTCTTATATGCAGGCTTCACTTTAGTACCTTTACGCTTCATGGGCATAGGTGTCTGCTTCGCCGGACGGTTTTCCGACCGTCTTTCCACAGTGACCCAGCCGCCCTGCTTCCATTCTTTGTACTCAAACGTGATTCCTTTTTGTCTGAGCTTTGCAATCGCTGCTTCATCACTTCTGCTGAACAGCGTAATACTAAGACCGTCCCAGCCGGCTCTCGCAGTGCGTCCGGACCGATGAATGTAGTAATCCAGCTCTGTCGGAATCTCTGCATTAATGATGTGACTGACGCCTGTAATATCGATTCCTCTTGCTATAAGATCTGTTGCGACGAGATACTGAACGTCCGCATCCTGCAGGCGCTTCAGCACTTTTTTGCGCTTACGGGGCGCAATGCCGCCGTGCAAAAGATCCACATTGAGCCCTTTATCTAACAGAACGGAGTAAATTGAGTCTGCCGTTTCTTTCGTATTACAAAAAACGATCGCAAGAAACGGGTTAATCCGTTCTGTCAGCTTTACAATCACTTCCTCTTTTGGACGGTCTTTGTCACTGATCAGCCAGTGAACGAGATTTTCGGGTGAAAGTTCCTTCGGTTTTACTTCAATTTGCTTTGGCTGACTCATGTACTTTTTCAGAAATGGCATGAGACTTTCCGGGATTGTAGCGGAAAAGACCATCAGCTGCGTATCATCATGCAGAGAAGCAGCAATCCCGTTGACTTCCTCTAAAAAGCCCAGTTCCAGCATCTGATCTGCTTCATCGACGATAAATCCTTTTACCGTGTCTGTTTTTAGCGCCTGCTCCCGGATCATATCGAGAACTCTGCCCGGGGTGCCGACAATAATGTGCTGGCCTGCAGATACTTTATCCAGCATCCGTACACGGTCTGTTCCACCCGTGACCAAGATCGATGTGACATCATCAGGAGCATAGTCCTGCAGAACGCCATACAGCTGTGAAGCGAGCTCCCGCGTTGGTGCTGTAATGATATACTGTGTTTTCTTGTCTGCCGGATTGACGTTCGTCAATAGAGGAAGCAGAAAAGCGAGTGTTTTTCCGGTTCCTGTCTGTGATTTACCGATTACGTCCTGGCCGCGCAGAATGGACGGAATAAGCCGCTCCTGTATTTCTGTAGGCTGTGAAATGTTGTTTGTCTTTAAACGATCGATTAATTCCGCTCTCAGCTGGAACCGCTCGAAATTATGGTTTGTCATCTTCTATCATCCTTTGCTTTGTATAGCCGTTTCTAACCTAACAGTTTATTTTAGCACGATTCTTTGCTCTGGACTATAGGTTTTCGTGTGCTTTTTACCATTATATGATAAACTTAAATCACTATGGAAAGAATGGAGGAACGCTGATGTTTACAGTTGGAGATAACGTTGTATACCCCGGCCACGGTGCGGGGAAGGTAAAAGACGTATCCAGAAAAACAATTCTCAACGAAGAACAGTTCTACTTTGTTATTTTCTTTCCTCTTCAGAAAATTACACTCAGCCTGCCGGAAAAGACGATTCAGGAATCCGGTTTACGACCTGCGAATACCCAGACAGAATGCGATTCTCTTCTCGCATCCCTTTCAGAACGCGATCCTGTTGATGAATTTCCTAAGCCATCGGGACGGCAGGATGAACGTCTTCGTTCAGGCTCCATGGATGACTGTGCAGACGTTTTTTTCGAGTTGACATGTAAAAAAACCATCCATCAGAAGCTTCATATGCAGGAAAAAAAGAGCCTCGAGCTTTCGAGAAAGCTGCTGATCAGCGAACTGATGCTCGTTCACGATGCATCTGAAACAGAAGCAGCCAACATGCTCGACAGTCCAATGGACGCTTTGCTGAAAGAAAGGCTGTAATCTCCTGTACGGTGTTTGTCAGGGAAGCCCTCCCGTATTATAATAGGGTGCAGTACGAAGTTATACCGGAGGAGGAGTACCGCCAATGGAAGTTATGAAAATCTCACCTCGAGGTTACTGCTATGGTGTAGTAGATGCGATGGTGATGGCAAAAGAGGCTGCCGCAGATCCAAATCTGCCGCGTCCGATCTATATTTTAGGAATGATTGTGCACAATAAGCATGTTACAGATGCTTTTGAAGAAGATGGTGTCATTACTCTCGACGGACCTAACCGTCTTGACATACTTAAAAAGGTTGAAAAGGGAACCGTTATCTTTACTGCTCACGGCGTATCGCCTGAAGTACGTAAGCTGGCTGCCGATAAAGGTCTCAAAACGATTGATGCTACGTGTCCCGATGTTACTGTGACGCATGATTTAATCCGAGGCAGAAAAGACCAGGGCTACGAATTTATTTATATCGGCAAACGCGGCCATCCGGAACCAGAAGGTGCGATCGGTGTAGCGCCTGACATCGTTCATCTTGTAGAAAATATGGATGACGTCGAAAACCTGCACATCGATTCGGAGAAAATCATCATTACCAATCAGACAACGATGAGCCAGTGGGATGTCCGCCATCTGATTGAAGCTGCCCATAACCGTTATCCGCATGCGGAGATTCACAACGAGATCTGCAACGCAACTCAGGTTCGTCAGGAAGCTGTTTCAGAACAGGCTGGCGAAGCAGACCTCCTTCTTGTCGTCGGAGATCCAAAAAGTAATAATTCGAACCGGCTTGCTCAAGTGTCAAAAGAGGTAGCCGGAACCGAAGCTTACCGGATCAGCAATGTAAACGACATTAATCTGGAATGGTTGAAAGGAATTACTAAAGTTGCCGTTACAGCAGGCGCCAGCACACCTACGCTCATCACAAAAGAAGTGATCCGGTTTTTAGATCAGTTTGACGAAGACGACCCGCATACGTGGGATACAACGAGCACAGTTAAGCTCTCGAAAATACTTCCGAAAATCCGTAAAAAGCGCACAGCTGGAAAATAGCTTCGTGATGATCAAGAAAGCCCGGAGACAGTTTGTCTCCGGGCTTTCAGAGTGTGGATAAAGTCATTTTAAGTGAATAACGTTGCATCTGCCTGTATCTGCGGACACTCGCTTTCCGGAGGGAACGGGCTCAGCTAACCGCTTCCTCCTGCTGTCGGAAGCGCTGGATCTTCGCCTCGTTCTGATCCTCCTGGAGTCGAGATCCTCCGATGTCGGCAGCTGGCAGTGCGTTTCACGTACCTGGTTAGGACCGCACGATCGGCTTCCATTCAGGATAGAACTTTCCCGATGAAACGTTTCGATGTTGAATAGGGCTGCCAGTCCTTCATCGAATGCATGATAAACGGAAAAAACAGTCACGGCTGCCTAGTGTGACGTTGTTCTCCAAGAAGCAGAGCCGTTTCCCCGATGTGTCCGGCGGAGACGCCAGTGGAAGCCGCGCAGTCTGAAGATCCTTTCTCAGGGGTCACCCTGAGAAATAGCTGAAGGCCAGCCCACGGCAAGCTTCCGCCGGTAAACAGAGAGGAAATACAACTAAACGAATAAACATGTAAGTTGTAAGACTTTTTCAAATCGAGTAGAAGGGGGTGGCTAACCCCCGTCCTCTCACACCACCGTGCGTACGGATCTCGTACACGGCGGTTCGATGGCATCTTCCTTCCTTGTCGCTTCCCCGCAAAGGTTGCTACACGCTCTCCCAGTACGTTCGATTTCCACTCTATCCTTCCGGGAGCAGCCGGAAATTCAATTCCGTTGTCTGTGATCATCACAACTTCACACGTCTGCGGACATGGAGATACCAACCGTCAAGTCCTTCCCTCGTTTCCCTTTTCAGGGATCGTCCCCGGTACTATGACTTGAACTGACTTCTGTATGTTCAGGATTGCCTCACGGTAATCGTTACTCGTTAGAGCATTCCATACAGATCTCCCCGGGTAAGTCTGACCGCTTTCCACTCGTCGGCACAGAATTTACTGAACGGGATTCGGGCAATGTGGGATTTCGTCTTGGCTGGCAGACTCATCCCTCCCTATTCAGCCTTGTATCCTGTTTCTGTTCGTTACCGCGTGTGTTTGCGTCCGGCTTCCTTCAGATTCCGGGTCGCCCCGGACACCCTTGCCATTCGCTAACGGTTCCCATTGCCAAGCCCGTAGTGGACTTTCACCACCAAGCTGCCAGACATGCCGGGCACACCAGCCTGAAAGCCCGGAGACAGTCTCCGGGCTTTCTTTAACGAACCTATAAAAATTGAAATGGATCTGTATTGATTTCTGAAATGATTACTTCTGTCGAACTTTTCTGTTCCTCAAGCCATGACTGAAGCTGTTCGGCAAGCTCCTTTTTCATAATCTGTTCCACATGGTGGCCCGGGTCGATCATCGCAAGGCCTTCCATCCAGGCATCATGCGCGACATGAAAATAGAGATCGCCGGTAACGTAAACGTCCGCTCCTTCTCGAAGAGCGTGCATCGTATACTTGTTTCCGTCTCCGCCTAATACAGCGGCCTTCTTAACCTTTTTATCCAGGTCCCCCACTACTCTCAGTCCATTCACTCCGAAAGCCTGCTTCACTCGCTCGGTGAATTCACGAAGCGTGATTGTTTCATCCAGCTTGCCAATCCGGCCTAATCCATACGTTTTACCCGGGTTTTCGAGAGAATAGATATCGTAAGCGGCTTCTTCGTAAGGATGGGCATCCAGCATTGCCCGGATTACATTCCGTTCAATTGATGCTGGAAACACTGTTTCAATCCGCTCTTCTTCAGGACGCTCCATGCTGCCTTTTGAACCAATATAAGGGTTCGCACCGCTTCCCGGTACAAATGCGCCTTTTCCATCTGTCGAGAAGGAGCAGTGACTGTAGTCGCCAATATGGCCCGCTCCAGCCTGACCCAGTGCTTCTCTTACAGCGTCGGCATGATTTCGCGGTACAAATACGGCTATTTTCTTCAAGCTGTCCTCTGTTACAGGCGCCAGCGGTTTCGTATCACGAATTCCGAGTGCATTGGCCATCATATCGTTGACGCCCCCGTCTGCTACATCGAGATTGGTATGGGCGGCAAACACGGTAACATCATGTTTGATGAGCTTTTCAACAGCCCTGCCATAAGAAGTATCCGTGTTGAGCTGCTTGATTGGCCGGAATAAGAGCGGATGATGCGCAATGATCATATCGACTCCATTCGCTATTGCTTCATCTACGACTGGTTCGAGTACATCGAGTGTCACCATGATTTTTGCTGTTCGTTTTTTTACTGAACCGATTTGAAGACCGATTGGATCTCCTTCTACTGCGAAGCGTTTCGGTGCATGCCGTTCCATAAACTGCAATACTGTCTGCACGTGTGTATCCGTCATGCCAATACCTCCTCCAGCCAGGTTAGTTTCTGCTTCATTTCCTTCTGACGCTCAAATGTACGGGCGTTTTCTGCCATTTGCAGCTGCGCTTGAATTCTCAGGAGCTGATCATATTCTTTTTTCCATTTGCTCATAAACGCTGCATTGCGCTGTTTCATTAAATAAGGCCCTAGCCACATTTGCTTTTCAAATTCATCCTTACTATAAGGATTCACTCCTGATCTGTCCGCACACAATACTTCATATACGTGGCCTTCTTCTTCAACAGCTGCTTCTTCAATAAGCGACCAGCCATTTTTATAAAGCCAGCGTCTGACATGATCAGCAGCTATGTTCGGCTGAAGGACCAGGCGTTTTACATCAGGCAGATACGACTGACCGTTTTCCAGGATATCAGCGATAAGAGGGCCGCCCATACCGGCTACAACTACCGTATCGGCTTTACGGCCTTCCAGAACCTCCAGCCCATTTCCGAGTCTCGCTTCCACTTTATCCTGAAGCTGATTCTGTCTGATCTTTTCTTTTGCGGAAGCAAGAGGACCTTCATTCACTTCTCCGGCAATCGCATACTCACATATACCATTGCCAACGAGATAAACCGGCAGATATGCATGGTCTGATCCTATATCTGCAATAGTCCCTTCATGCAGTACATATTCTGCGACTTTTTCCAATCGTCTGGATAAATGCTGTTCGTTCACTATTGTCACCTTATTTCCTGAACTTTTTTCAACTCTTCTAAGAGAAAATGATATCACATTACGTTAAAGCACGCAGCCTCTGCCGCTCTGCAGAATGATCAGATTTGATTGTCTGCTGCCGTGTACTGAACCTTTATCGTATCAAACATCACTCATATTACAAATGAGGACTTGCTGCGCTCCTAGCAGCAAGGCCAGTTAGATGTCATAAAAGAGCCTCAGGCGGCATTCAGGCCTGAGGCTCACGTGTAAATACACGAACAGGGCTGTCTCCCTCTTTCGATGGTGACAGCCCTGTTCGTTCACACTTATTCCTGAGACAGAATGTACTCCGCCACAGCTTCCGCTTCTTCTCCGTCATCAACAAGGCCTGCAGGCATCGAACCTGGCCCTTCGTTGATTGCAGCAACAATCTCATCCTCGGAGTAAGCTCCTCCATCTAGTGCAGGTCCGGTACCGCCTTCCAAATCACCGCCGTGACAGGAAGCGCAGTTTCCTACATACAGATGTTCACCGAGTTCAATCGGATCATCAAATTCTTCTTCCTGAGCGTTTTCTTCGTTTTCGTTTCCATTTTCAGCTGCCTCTTCCCCGCCGATATTCAGTCCGACGAGAGAAAGGAAGAAAACGAGCAGAAGACCCAGCGCAGCCGTGGCTGCAAATGGAAATAATGGTCCACCTCTCATTGCTATGTACCTCCCTTACGTTCCGATGCGATAAATTAAGGCTTTGTATAAGTGCCCGAGCTGAGCTCTCTTTTATTGTATATGAAATACGAAAGGATGAAAAGAGATTTCAAAAGAAGCTTTCTTCCTTTTGAAAGCGTTTGTTCACAAAATGCTCATAGTTTCATCAGACTGGTCATCAAAGCCGGATCATCGGTAATAATCCCTGTCAGGCCGCTGCGCCTGCATCTCGAAAAGTCCGCTTTTGTTTTACAATTGTAAGCTCTCACCGTAAGCCCCTGTTTCGTCCACGGACGATAGTACATGGAAGACTGAACGCCGTGGCGGATATGAATGCCGTCTGCCAATATTTTCTGAGCATACTTCCCGCCGCGCCGAAACGGTGTTTTTGTAAGCAGCGCCGTTTCAACAGCAGGCTCTCTGCGCTTTATTTCTGAAATATACTCATGATAAAAAGTAGAAATGACCGTACGTTCAATCAATCCGTGCTTACGCAGGACAGCGAGACACCCTTCCGCAAATATGCCGCCCGCCACATGCTCCTGCTGTTTCAGCTCCAGGTGGAGTGTCAGCTGTGTGCCTGCTATCCAGGCACACAGTTCTTCCAGGGAGGGAATGACTGCTTGCGGATGCCGATTATGATACTCACGGTCCGCCTGCATATGTAATAATTCTTCAGCGGCGAATCCGTTTACGCTTCCGCTTTTATACGTCGTACGGTCAACAGTTGGATCATGGATGATTACTGGAACATAGTCGCTCGAAAAATGAACGTCACATTCAATACCGTCTATTGGATATTCAGCCGCTTTCTTAAAGGAAAGCATCGTATTTTCCGGGAACTTACGTTTGAATCCCCGATGCCCGATTATTTCCATGCATGTTCCATCCTTTCCGGTCTATTACGATCCAGCTAATAGGAAAAACAGCAGTACCGCTATGCCGGCTGTACCGGCAGCAATCAAATACATGCTTTTAAACAAAAAGCCCGCGGCTACCCAAGCTGCCGCCGCGGCCCCCGTTAACATTCCGGTCTGCTCGGGATTCAGCGCTAACCAATTACTCACTTGTACTGCCGCCGCAAGCAGCAGCAGTGCAGCCGCAGTAGAATACACATGATGCACAAGCCCTGCATCGATTCTGCTCCGATAAGCCAGTATACCGGCAGTCAGGGCGGTTACAGCAGCTGCAAGCGTGCCGGGTGGAACGGGCAGCATAAAAACGGCTGCTAATAATGCTGCGAGAACAGCTGTCAGAGCAGCTGCCTTTCCCCACGGTTTTGCTCTAGGCAGCGATTGCTCCTCCGCATAGAGCTTCAGAAGAAATTGACAGTAGTGATCAGGCAGCATGCGATTTTTCTGCCACTTTCTGATCTCTTTCACAATTACCTCGTTGTCTGACATCGTACCCGCTCCTCTTCTGCAGAAGCTTTTTTTCTACCTTTCATTGTTCGTTTACACCGATACGCTGGTCATATCAGCTGCTTTGCATGCGTATGTATCCATTATGTTGAACATGGGATGGAAAAAAACATCCCTGCTGCTGGAAGCGGCAGGGATGCAGAAACACCTTTATTCCAGAAAGTCTTTCAAACGCTTGCTTCTGCTTGGATGACGCAGCTTGCGAAGTGCTTTAGCTTCGATCTGTCGAATTCGCTCACGAGTAACCCCGAAAACTTTACCGACTTCCTCAAGCGTTCTTGTTCTGCCGTCGTCCAGACCGAATCGAAGTCGAAGCACGTTCTCTTCACGGTCGGTAAGAGTATCCAACACATCTTCCAGCTGCTCTTTTAACAGCTCATATGCAGCAGCATCAGATGGGGCCAGCGCTTCCTGATCTTCGATGAAATCTCCAAGGTGAGAGTCATCCTCTTCACCGATAGGTGTTTCCAGTGAAACAGGCTCCTGTGCAATCTTTAAAATTTCACGAACTTTATCCGGTGTCAAGTCCATTTCCTTCGATACTTCTTCAGGCGTCGGCTCGCGGCCAAGATCCTGAAGCAGCTGACGCTGAACCCGGATAAGTTTATTGATCGTCTCTACCATATGAACAGGGATACGGATCGTTCTGGCCTGGTCAGCAATCGCACGTGTAATAGCCTGTCTGATCCACCAGGTGGCATAGGTACTGAATTTAAAGCCTTTATCATAGTCGAATTTCTCAACCGCTTTAATCAGCCCCATATTTCCTTCCTGGATTAAATCAAGGAACAGCATACCACGACCGACATAGCGCTTGGCAATGCTGACGACAAGACGAAGGTTTGCTTCAGCTAAACGTCTCTTCGCCTCTTCATCTCCGTTTTCAATTCGTTTTGCCAGCTCAATTTCTTCGGCGGCTGACAGAAGCGGAACACGGCCGATTTCCTTCAGATACATCCTGACAGGATCATTAATCTTAATGCCCGGCGGCACGCTGAGGTCGTTTAAATCGATTGCGTCTTCCTTTTGCACCTGCTGAATACTCGGCACGGATTCACTCTCGTTAATGATTTCAACCCCCTGCTCTCCAAGGTATTCAAAGAAATCATCCATCTGCTCCGAGTCCTGATCAAACGCTCCCAGACGTTCGGTAATTTCAGCGTATGTCAATGAGCCTCGCTTTTTTCCGGACTCCAGTAACTGTTCCTTTACCTGATCGATGGTCAAATCGCCTTCCGTCAATGGACGGATTGGTTTCTCAGCCATACGACCCCTCCTTCCTCATGATCACAACGGCATGATCAGCTGTGAAGCTTTGATTTCAGCTCCACAAGCTGGTTAATGTACTGCTTAAGCTCTTCTACGTCAGACGTACGCTTCATCAGATCCTGAAGCTCTTCAATACGCCGTTTAATTGGCGCACGATGAAGGATCTGGTCGGCGTAATCTTCAAGCACCTGCTCCGGCAGGTCCTGGTGAACCTGTTTCATTGCAAGTGCAGCTGCTTCTTTTTTCAGCCCCGGATCTTCAACCGAGCTGATAAATGCAGCCGGGTCACTCTCATTGCCGGCTGCGTAATAACTGTATAACAATGCTGCCAGTGCCTGAAACGTTTCCTGCTGAAAGGAAGCGCCAACTCTCTCTTCTACAAAAGCTGCCGCATCCTGAGAATGCATCATAAAACTGATTAAATCACTTTCTGCCCGTTCATCTGCGGTCATCAGCCTGCGCCCTGCATGCTGTTGTGATTCCGTTTGTATAGCTGCTTTCTTTTGCTTTGTACGGGCTTTAACAGTATTCTTGATCTTCTCCCCTAATTCCTGCTTAAGAACGTCATAAGAGAGAGAAAATTCTTCCTGCAGCTGCCTCAGGTAATGATCCTGCTCAATCGCTTTTGGAAGAGCAGCGATTTCCTTCAGCATTTCTTCCACATATTTCAGCTGATCGGCTTCCATATCCATATTTTTGCTTTCTTTCAAAAAAGCCGATTTAAATTCCATCATAGTCAGAGGTCTGCCGACTATCGTTTCAGCGAATCGTTCGGGACCATGATGCTGAATATAGTCGTCCGGATCCATTCCCTGAGGAAGCATGGCCACAGCAACTTCAAGTCCGGCTGCCTGCAGAATATCTGCATTTTTCCAGGAAGCCTGACGTCCTGCGTTGTCCCCATCAAAGCAGAGGATTACTTTATCGGCATTGCGTCTGATCATCCGGGCCTGTTCCTGGGATAACGCTGTTCCGAGCGAACCTGTACCATGTTCTATACCCGCGCGGTAAGCGGAAATAACATCGACGTATCCTTCAAACAAAACGGCTTCATTTTTGCGGCGGATTGACGGTCTGGCTCCATGAAAGTGATACAGGAGCCGTCCTTTATTAAAAACGTCAGACTCCGGACTGTTTAAATATTTGGGGCTGCCTTCATCGAGGACCCGGCCGCCGAAAGCGATCACTTTGCCCCGCTTATCCCAGATAGGAAACATTATTCTCCCCCGGAAGCGGTCGAACGGTCTGCCGTCGTCCCCTTTACGGGCAAGCAAACCAGCTTCCGCCATATCATCAGGTTCAAATCCCCTCTTTCGAAGAAAATCAGTAAGGAAATTCCAGGATTCGGGCGCGAAACCGATCTGGAACGTTTCAATCATTTTTCGGGTAAAGCCGCGAGCTCTTAAATACTCCCTCGCTCTTTTCCCTTCCGGAGACTCCAGCAACAGGTGATGGTAAAGCTTTGCTGCCAGCTCGTGTCCTTTATACCAGGAGGATCGGGGATTCTCTTCTTCGTCTTCCTTTAAAACAGCCTCTTCCGGTATCTCAACGCTTGTTTTGCCGGCAAGCTGCTGCACAGCTTCAGGAAAAGAAAGTCCTTCATACTCCATTACAAACGTCACCACGTTGCCTCCTGCTCCGCATCCGAAGCAGTGATAAAGCTGTTTCTCCTGAGAAACAGAAAAAGAAGGTGTTTTCTCCCCATGAAAAGGACACAATCCTGAAAAATTGCGTCCCTGCTTTTTTAAATCCACGTATTCACTGATTACGTCCACGATATCGAGTTCTTTTCGGACTGCTTCCACCGTTTCTTCGGGAATATGACGGCTCATCCTTTATCCCCGCCTTCTTTCAAAGCTTCAAATAATTGAATGAACTGGACTTCAAACTGACTATCAGCCGTTCGCTTTCGTTTGGAAGGACCTTTACCGTAATTTCCTCGGCGCCGCGCTTCTTTTTTGGCATGACGCCATTCGAGAACGGCATCCGCTGCTTCCTCCCTGAAGCGGATACCGTTCGAGTGGATAACGTATACTCCTCTGGCAGAAAGAATAGAAGCAAGACCAAGATCATCTGTAACAGCAATGTCGCCTGCAGCCGATTCACTGATCATTCGAAAATCAGCTGCATCAGCTCCCTGGTCAACGATGATCGTCTTTACGGAGTCCGGCAGTGATGCACGTGTGTGGGCATGAGAGTGAACCAGCACCAGCTTAAAGCCGAGCTGTCCAGATAGCTTTATGAGCTGAGGTACAACAGGAATCGAATCCCCGTCTGCGTATACATGTAATTGATTCATATTTAATATATTCGATCCCCGCTTTGTTTTTCCTGCCTGTTAACATGAAATAACCGAGTGGAAATTTCGCTCGTACACGACACATAATGAAAGTGCTCCATATTGGCGGCGAAATGGAAGCCTGAGCGAAACATCCTCGTTCGCTTCCTGAATTGCAACTAACCACAATATTTCATTATAATTGTTTTTTGTCGTTTTGGGAAGAAAAATGATTGTAATTATGAATTTCTCGTCTGTACCATCTGATAAATGATGTTGGCAGTCTCTTCTACTGCTTTTGTAGAGACGTCCAGCACCTGACAGCCGATGCGGTTCATAATCTTGTCTGAGTAAGACAGTTCCTCCTCAATCCGTTGAATCGTGGCATAATTTGCCTCTGCTTTCAGACCGAGTGCTTTTAACCGCTCTGCCCGGATGCCATTTAGTTTTTCCGGACTGATTTTCAGCCCGATTATTTTTTCAGGCGGAATAGAGAAAAGCTCTTCAGGCGGTTCCACCTCTGGAACAAGCGGCACGTTAGCTACTTTCAGACGTTTATGCGCCAGGTATTGAGACAAGGGAGTTTTTGACGTCCTCGACACACCAACCAGCACGACATCCGCCCTTAGTATCCCGCGAGGATCACGCCCATCATCATACTTTACAGCAAACTCAATGGCCTCTACTTTTCGAAAGTAGTCTTCATCAAGCGTGTGGATTAGTCCGGATTCATTTTTCGGTTTCGTCTGCAGCCGATCTTCCATAAGGGACAGCAGCGGGCTTAAAATGTCGTAAACTGGAAGGTTCTCTTCTGATGCCCGCTTCAGAACATACTCACGGGTTTCAGGAATCACAAATGTAAATGCGATCAGACCATTGTTCTCTCTGGCTTCAGAAATCACTTCATCCACCGTTCCCGTATCCTCGACGTACGGAATCCGGCGGATGGAAGTCATCGATTCTTCAAACTGGCTGATCGCAGCCTTCACTACGAGTTCAGCTGTTTCTCCAACTGAATCAGACATGACATATACGGTGACATGCTCCTGCTCCTTCATGCGCGTCCACTCCTTTTATCCATCTTCTCTGCTCAGTTCAACGAAAGCTTTTGTAATATTCGTTTTCGTTAATCGCCCAATTACATCCAGTTTGCCATCTGCATCCTGCTTGACTACCGGCAGACCGTCGATTTGTTTGCTGATCAGTTTATTGGCTGTCTCCAGCATTGTTTCTTCCGGATAGCAAACAGTTACGTTCGGCATGCGGGTCATGATGATGCTGACCGGTATACCTTCGAGATCCTGTTTACCCATACTTGCTCTCAGTAAATCTTTGCGGGATACGATGCCGACCAGCTTGTTTTGATTATCTGTTACAAACAGGGTGCCGACATCTTCTAAAAACATAGACACGATAGCGTCATAAACCGAAGCTGCTTCAGTTATCACAACCGGAATGGACTGGAAGTCTTTCACCTTCAGTTTAAGCAGCTTGTCCTTGAAAAGCTGTCCCCCGGTTTTACCAGTATAGTAATAACCCACTCTCGGCCGGGCATCGAGATAGCCGGACATGGTTAACACGGTGAGGTCAGGTCTGAGCGTAGCCCTTGTTAAGGCGAGCATATCAGCTATTTTTTCGCCGGTAATAGGCCCTTTCTCTTTCACGATTTCTACAATTTTCTGCTGCCTTGCGGATAATTCCATGATGCCACCGCCTCTCTTATCACTGACGCAGTTACTCGGAATGGAACACGATCTGTTGGAAATCAGCAAACTGCCTGATCAGCGAAGCCGTCTGATGCATTTGAAACAGTCTGTTTTGTTTAAGCTGCTCATCATCTGCCATTACCATCACGTGATCAAAATACGCATTGATAACAGGCACGATACTTTGCAGGTGGCGGTATGCCTGCTCCACATTTCTCTCCATGAGCGCAGTTTGAAGCGGTTCCTCAACTTGAATACAGGCTTCGGCAAGACTGCTTTCCTGATCTTCCTTGAACAGAGCAGGATCAGGGCGTCCAGGCGAACTCTTTTTAGAGATATTTGTCACCCGGCTGAATGCCTCTGTGTCCTTTTTAAATTCTTCCACACTCAGCTGGCTCATTAAAAAATCACCTTTTGCGACGGCCTGAGCAGGAAGGCTCCAGCCAGACGAAATGACCGCATCTGTTACATCATAGCGGATACCTCTGTCTTTTAGCAGCTGACGAAAGCGAAGCTCAAAGAAGTCCTTTACATCTTTAAACACGTCTTCATGCGGTCGGTTCAGAAGCTTGTTTTCATCCAGCAGGCCGAGCAGTTTCTGAATAAACGCGAACAAATCGAAGGACCAGTTGCCATCGAGATAAATCTGCAGAACGGCTGCGGCCTGACGTCTTAACCCATATGGATCCTGAGAACCTGTCGGAATCCGGCCGATTCCAATGCTCGTTAATACAGTATCGAGCTTATCCGCTGCACTGACTATTCTGCCTGCCTCCGAATCCGGCAGCGCGTCACCTGCCTGCTTTGGAAGGTAGTGCTCCCTGATGGCCTTGGCCGTTTCCTGCTCTTCACCGTCATGAATGGCATAATATTCACCCATCAGTCCTTCAAGCTCGGGAAATTCATCTACCATGTGAGTGACGAGATCAACCTTTGACAATCTTGCTGCTCTCTGCACGGTTTGCTGAAGCGTTCCTTCTCCGTGAAGAAGGGATGCAAGCTGCAAGGCACCCGCTTCTATGCGGGCCGTTTTATCGGCCATAGATCCAAGCTCCTCGTGATAGACAATCGATGCCAGCTTCGGCAGTCGTGACTCAAGGGAATGCTTTAAATCTTCTTCAAAAAAGAATTCTGCGTCTGCAAGTCTTGCCCGCAGCACTTTTTCATTTCCACGGCGGACATTATCTAAATGAAGATGATCGCCGTTTCGCACCGTAATAAAATGCGGCGCAAGCTGACCCTGCTTGTTTTTAACAGGAAAATATCGCTGATGCTCTCTCATGGATGTAATCAGTACTTCATCCGGAACTTTTAAAAAGCTTTCGTCGAACGATCCCGAAAGCGCAGTTGGATACTCAACGAGATTTGTCACCTCTTCCAGCAGCCCTTCCTCAATCGGTACCTGCCACCCTGCCTCCTCTGCGATATCCTGAATCTGGGTGCGGATCGCGTTTTTCCGCTTTTCCGGATCTGCAATTACGTGCTGACCAAGAAGCTCTTCTTCGTAATCATCTGCGTTCGATATGTCAGCAGCATCGCCGAGAAACCGGTGTCCGTAAGTAATACGTCCCGTCGGAATACCTGTAATTTCAAACGGAATTACATCCGTGCCAAATACAGCCG
>NZ_JAATHJ010000110.1 GCF_012034335.1 Alkalicoccus luteus
CATCCGCCGCGAGCTGCTTGGGAAACGGCAGGGACCAGGAGCGGAGAAGCTCCAGGTGCGGGATCAGGCAGCGGGTATCCGTCGGGCGCTGATGCACCGAATAGCCGAGCACAAATTGATTTTCCGTACCCATCTGCACGTTGTAGCCTGGTTTCAGCTGGCCGTTTTCCATGTGATCTTCTTTCATGCGCATAAACGTAGCAGCGGGATCGGTTTTGGAAAAACTGTTCCGGTCGCCGAAGGTGGCGAGCTGGC
>NZ_JAATHJ010000111.1 GCF_012034335.1 Alkalicoccus luteus
TCCCCGTTTTCCCCTTCGGCAGTGCCTGCAGGGAGAATCCGAGAAATGCGCGGGTGGTTGGTCGCCCCACAGCACTCTTGTCCCGGTTCACCGTAAGCGACAAGTCGTTTTCGAGAAACGCGGTAATCCTTCGCAGCACCCGTTCCCCTGCCCGTCGGCTCTTCACGTAGATGTTACAATCGTCGGCATAGCGGACAAACCGGTGGCCTCGTCGCTCCAGTTCCGTATCCAATTCATGGAGGTAAATGTTACTGA
>NZ_JAATHJ010000112.1 GCF_012034335.1 Alkalicoccus luteus
TCGTAAACGAGGGTTTCGTTTCGGCAGCCAGGGTGTTGTACGGAATCAAAAACGGGTTCTCTGCCTGGAGAGGCGCCTCTTCCAGAAGATACGTATAGGTTGGCTCACTGCCATAGCCGGCATCCGCTGCGAGCTGCTTGGGAAACGGCAGGGACCAGGAGCGGAGAAGCTCCAGGTGCGGGATCAGGCAGCGGGTATCCGTCGGGCGCTGATGCACCGAATAGCCGAGCACAAATTGATTTTCCGTGCCCATCT
>NZ_JAATHJ010000113.1 GCF_012034335.1 Alkalicoccus luteus
CTTCCAACAGCTGCTTGTAACCAAGCGCCACGTCTTCGATCGACAAGGTATCATCCGACGTGCGGATGAGGTACTTTCCGTCATATTTGCTCGCGTCGCGTACGGCTTGTTTATGGAGACGGAGAGTCCCATCTTTCAATTGCCGCACATATTTTCCGTACGTCGGATGCGCCCGCAGGGCACAGGCTTTCTTATGATGTGCTTCGTTTGCCTCCTGCCGCAAGGCATCGATCTGCGCTTCGATGGATGCCACGA
>NZ_JAATHJ010000114.1 GCF_012034335.1 Alkalicoccus luteus
TGTTTCCATTTGTAATAGCCGCTTTTCGAAACCTGCAAAATACGGCACATCTTCTCGATGGCATACTCGTTTTCATGGCGTTGAATATGCGCGAAGATCACGGCTTTGGCTGCGTGAAGATGTGCATCGCTTTTTTTAAGATCTCATTCTCCTCTTCCAGGTCGCGCATCTTTTTTTCATACGCTCGCTTCACAGCTTCCATCTCACCTGGAGTCGACAGAATGTCACCGGATCGCTCTCGTGCGACTTTCAATC
>NZ_JAATHJ010000115.1 GCF_012034335.1 Alkalicoccus luteus
CTCACTTACAGCTCCCCGAAGCATATCGGTGTTCGTCCCGTCCTTCATCGGCTCCTAGTGCCAAGGCATTCACCGTGCGCCCTTGGTCGCTTAACCATCTGATACGTGCTGACTAGGCTTCACGCCCGTCCAGCATCAGACCCCAATGCCTAAAAAAGGGATCTGGCATACCAGTGATTCGTCGTTCTCGGCATTTCTTCTAAGACACTCGGATTCCTCTCTAACCAGGTTTATCTGATCATTGATTCAATCCGG
>NZ_JAATHJ010000116.1 GCF_012034335.1 Alkalicoccus luteus
TGGGTCCAACAGGAGTGTATTTGATTATGGGGGGTGTTCACAAGTGGCTTTTTCTATGCATTGATCCTTATCTAGGATCCTACATAAAATCAATGCCGAACCTTACATTTTTAGTTTGCCATAAACACGCGTCGCGTACGGCTTGTTTATGGAGACGGAGAGTACCATCTTTCAATTGCCGCACATATTTTCCGTACGTCGGATGCGCCCGCAGGGCACAGGCTTTCTTATGATGTGCTTCGTTTGCCTCCTGC
>NZ_JAATHJ010000117.1 GCF_012034335.1 Alkalicoccus luteus
TCCGGGGGTAACGCCCTCGGCTAAGCTCATCCTCCTGCTGTCGGAAGCGCTGGATCTTCGCCTCGTTCTGATCCTCCAGGAGTCGAGGCCCTCCGATTCGGCAGCTGGCTGTCCGGTTGAAACCCTGGTGATGGTTCACACGAGCTTGTTCCATATGGATGGAACCTTTCGTTAGGCAACGCTTCGATGTCGAATAGGGATGCCAGTACGTCAACGTATCCACCAAAAAAAGCAAAAGAGACGCAGCGATAGGA
>NZ_JAATHJ010000118.1 GCF_012034335.1 Alkalicoccus luteus
CCTGGTGGTGTTGGTTTTGTCGCTTACACACAGGTTCGGCGATTTTTTTCTGTTTCCTTCTATAAATTTTTTCTACACATAAAAAAGGGGCTGTCCCGTCGATAATATCGACTTATGGGACAGCCCCGTGTCCGAGTGAAGCCGTGCCTTTCTTCCCTTCATACAGGGTCGCCCTGAGAAATAGCTGAAGGCCAGCCCACGGCAAGCTTCCGCTGGTAAGCAGAGGGGAAATACAATCAAACGAATAAATATGT
>NZ_JAATHJ010000119.1 GCF_012034335.1 Alkalicoccus luteus
GGATAGTAACCGCATGAAAGAATCCTTTCTCATGAATCAAATCGAGGAATGAGGAAGGAAACGGGGTTCATGAGTGGCATGACAAAAAGTACTGCCGTTTTATACATTTTTCTCTTGCCAAATACAACGCGAGCAAATATGACGGAAAGTACCTCATCCGCACGTCGGATGATACCTTGTCGATCGAAGACGTGGCGCTTGGTTACAAGCAGCTGTTGGAAGTGGAGGACGCGTTTCGCACCTTAAAAACCAC
>NZ_JAATHJ010000011.1 GCF_012034335.1 Alkalicoccus luteus
CCTTCATACAGGGTCGCCCTGAGAAATAGCTGAAGGCCAGCCCACGGCAAGCTTCCGCTGGTAAGCAGAGGGGAAATACAATCAAACGAATAAATATGTAAGTTGAAAGACTTTTTCAACAGCCTGGAAGACGGACCGATGATGATCGGTCCGTCTTTCCGGCAGTCTCCCTCCTGGATCAGGAATACGGTGGCTGCGGAGATTTTTTCTGTTCGAGCGCCCGCTTCAGTTCTCGCTTATAGCGGGAAGCGACGAGAATATAGAGAAAATCCCCGTTCTGTATTTCTGTTTCGCCGTAGGGAGTGATTAACGTTTCATCCCTTACGATCGCGCTAATTGATGCTTTAAGTGGGAAATCAACGTCCTTCAGCTTCTGTCCAGCAATCAGTGCGTCGCCGTCCACTTTAAATTGCACCATTTCTGCATTTGCTTTCCCCATCGATATCAATTCAATGGAGTGGTGTGGATTGTCCTTCTTTGGTCCCATGAGACCAAGCCTTTTCGCGAGCGGTGAAATCGTCGTTCCCTGCACGAGAGCGGATGTAAGCACAACGAAGAAGACGATGTTGAAGAAAAATTCACTGTTCTCCACGCCTGCCACAATCGGGAAGGTTGCCAGAATAATCGGAACCGCCCCGCGAAGACCTGCCCACGACAGAAACAGCTTTTCATTGTTTTTATACCCCATACCAAGCGTTGATAAATAAACGGCTGCCGGCCTCGCGATAAAGATCAGCGCTGCGGAAAGTAGCAGTCCGCCGATGATAATATCAAGGCTGAACAAGTCTGCCGGAAAAACGAGCAAGCCGAGTAAAATAAACATCAGAATTTGCGCCATCCAGGCAAACCCTTCGTTAAACTGGAAGATCGAGTACCGGTACGTAAGCTCTGAGTTCCCAATTACGAGAGCTGCAATATAAACCGCTAAAAATCCGCTTGCGCCTGCAGCTGAGGCTGCCCCGTATGTAAGCAGCGCAAACGCTACCGAAAAGATCGGATACAGACCACTTGAATCAAGCTTCACCCGGTTGATCGCAATCGAAGCGATTTTACCTACAGCGATCCCGACAATGAGGCCGATGCCCATCTGCCAGACAAATTCCGGCAACAGCGCCCACCAGGCAGTTTCCGGAATCATAATCAGCTCGATAAATCCGATCGTTAAAAAGACCGCCATCGGATCGTTCGTCCCGGACTCGGCTTCCAGCGTCGCTCCCATTTTCGCTTTAATATTCCGCTCCTTAAGCGCTGCAAAAACGGCAGCGGCATCGGTCGAACCGACGATTGCACCGAGAAGAAGTGCCTGCATCAACGTGATGTCGAAGATGAGGTACGCAGCAAGTCCAACAATTCCCGACGTCAGCATGACCCCGATCGTAGCAAGGGAGATCGAAGGAAGTGCCACGGCACGGACGGTCGCAAATTTCGTCTGCAGACCACCTTCAAACAAAATGATGACGAGCGCAAAAATACCGACTAGCTGGGCGAGCTCCGGGCTGTCAAAATAAACGATGCCAAGCCCGTCGCTTCCGACCAGCATACCGAGCAGAATAAATAAAACGAGTGATGGAAGTCCCACTCTGTTGGAAAACTTTGCTGCGAGAACACCGCTGATTAAAATAAAGGCACTTAAAATTAAATACGTATCAATTTGGGTTGTATCGACCAAACCGGCGTCTCCTTTCATCCTGTATAGGATTCATTATAACGCACCTGCTCAGGATCTGCACGGCTTGAGGCTGATGATGAAAGGTAATCTGACAGGGTTCATGCAGGTAAAAAACGGGCGCCCTGTCTGCTGCAGGCACCCGCTCTGTCGTCTGTTATTTCCCGGGAAATAGCTCCTCCGGCGTCTCCATTGGATCCGTATAAACCTCTCCGCTTTGCAACTCTGCTTCCGTTAACAGACAGGCATCCAGCTCGTTCTTAAGCTTTTCCTGATTCATATGCAGACCGATTAGTACAAACTCTGTTTTACGGTCGCCAATTTCCTCCATCCACTCATCTCGAAGCTCAGCATTTTCCTGCAGATAGTGGTCCTGCTCTTCCTGGTCCAACGCTGCAACCCAGTAGGCAACAGGATGCAGGTAGGCAGAGGGTCCGGCCTGGGCGAGCGAGAGGGCCATCTCGTCGTAGGCCGCGCTCCAAACGATGCCTTTCATGCGGACGACTTCTTCCGGGAGCCCCTGCAGCCAGTCAACAAAGCGCTGCGGATGGAACGGACTACGGCTTCTGTAAATGAAGCTCGATATGCCATATTCCTCTGTTTCCGGCGTATGCTCTTCCTGCTGAAGCTCTTTCATCCAGCCGGCTGACATGCTAGCCTGATCAAAATCAAACCTGCGTTCAGCCAGAAGGACATCTGCGTCTATTCTCCCATGCGCTGTACGAATCAACTCCGCATCCGGCTGAAGCTTTCGAAGCACCCGCTCGATTTCGATCAGCTTCTGTTCGGATACAAGGTCGATTTTGTTTAAAATCAGAACGTTGCAAAATTCAATTTGATCAATCAATAAGTCTGCAATATCCCGTTCATCGTCGTCCGATGCGCCCTGCTGCCGCTCCAGCAGCGTTTCTCCTGAGCGAAAATCATGCCAGAACCGGTTCGCGTCGACGACTGTTACCATCGATTGAATCGTACAAAATTCTGTCAGATCGATTCCTGTTTCTTCGTCAATATACGTGAACGTCTGAGCGACCGGCACCGGCTCGCTGATCCCGGACGATTCAATCAGAATATGGTCAATGCCGCCGGCTTCCGCAAGCTGCTTCACTTCCTCGAGCAAATCTTCCCGAAGCGTGCAGCATATGCAGCCGTTCGACATTTCAACGAGCTTTTCTTCTGTCCGCTTAAACCCGCCCTGCTCAATCAGTCCTGCATCGACATTGATTTCGCTCATATCATTGACAATGACGGCTGTACGTCTGGCCCCTCGCTCTGCCAGCAGATGGTTCAGCATCGTCGTTTTTCCAGCTCCTAAATAACCGCTCAGCACGGTAACTGGTATCTTTTCCATTCACGCTCTCTCCTTAAATCGTAATGGTTACTATTTAATCACATTCTTACTCTCCTTTCAATGGCTGAGCAAAAATAGAGACCAGTAAAAGCCCGTTCCGCTATACTGATGAGGAACATATGCCGACGAAAGGAGAGGACAGCTTATGTCTGAAACCGTATATGATTTTACGATGACAGCCTCTGACGGGCAGGAGATGCCGCTGGATACATACCGCGGGCGGCCTATGCTGATCGTCAACACAGCAACGAAATGCGGCCTTGCGCCTCAGTTTAGAGAGTTGGAGGAGCTTTATCAGGATTACCAGGAGCGCGGACTTGTCGTTCTGGGCTTTCCGTCTGATCAGTTCATGAATCAGGAGCCTGTAAACGATGAAGAGATGGTTACCGTATGCAGCCGTGACTTTGGTGTATCGTTTCCGCTGTCTAAAAAGACGAAGGTTAACGGCTCCGAAGCCCATCCGCTTTACCAGCACTTGAAGCTGCAGCAGAAGGGCATGCTGGGGTCAGAGATCAAGTGGAACTTCACGAAATTTCTCGTCGACTCGAACGGACACGTCGTCAAACGATATTCGCCGCAGACAGCTCCGAGAAAGATACGGAACGATATCGAATCTCTTCTGAACATCTGATGTCCTAAAAAAACTCCGCCGCCCGATGATGGGCGGCGGAGCTTTTGATTCGACTTACAGCGGCTTTGACAGCAGCAGCCGCACATCCAGCGTCAGCTTGTCCGGTCCTTCTGTTTCGTTAAGCATTCCCCGGTGCTTCCAGGTGAGCGGTGTCATCCGCATGACGTCCGCCGTTCGTTCAGGAGGTACACGCCAATCGGCTTGCAGATGCTGTACGGTACCGTTTGGAAAAGCAGTGAAAAACCCTTCTTCCACCTCTTGGCTGCTGTGCGATTTTTCGCCGGTGAGCTGACGAATCTCCTGCAGATATCGAGGACCGGGAACAGCCTTGACAACCAGACCGTCTTCACCTGTCACCCGCTTGAACTCCTGATAAGAAGCTGGTGAAAATACATTCAGCAGCACGTCAACAGCTTGATCGTTAAGCGGCATAGACGTAATATCACCTGTCACCCACATTAACCTGCTGTCAGCTGCAGCCGCTTGTTCAATACCGGGCTTTGCATTATCAATGCCGATGCCTGAAAACGTTTTGCGGTCCCGCAGCATGATGAGGTGGGATCCTTCCCCGCACCCTGCATCTACCACAAGTCCGTGCTCAGGCAGCAACGGTTCAAGCGCTTCGTGCATAGGTCCATAGAAGCCGGCACGAATCACGCGCTGCCTGGCAGCAAAAAGCTCGTCATCATAGCCGCCGGATGCCGGTCGTCGCAGCATAAAGAGCTGCCCCTTTTTAGCCATATCAAACCGGTGTCCGCGGCGGCAGACAATTGCTCCTTCCTCGGCTTCTGCCGCTTCCTCGCAAAAAGGACAGCGGATACTGCCGGCTAAATTGTTCCACATAGCGGTTCGAAGCTGTATTTTTGACTGCATGGACATTCATTCCTCCTGTCGTGGTATGTTTACTGTTATTTTCCAACCGGGTATAGGACCGCAAGAAAGGGAGGTGATCCGGTTGGCTTTCGACTATAATGCTGATTTTGAGAACACGGATTTTCGTGAAGAACCCCATAAATACCGCGTTGGCAGAGGGGAACAAGGCGTCCTCATGGTGGAACCTTACAAGAGCGAAATTCTGCCGCACTGGCGATTTAAGACACCGGACATTGCGAAAGAGTCTTCTGAAGCGATTTACGATATGTACCTCGATTATAAGAGAAACAATGATTTCGTCGGGATGGATATGGCTCGTAAGTTTATACAAATGGGCTATACCCGCTCGAGGCGCTACGCTAATTATAAGGGCGGGAAAAAGTATGATAAAGAAGGAAATATAAATAAACGGCAAATCGATGACGAGAAAGCAGAGTCCGCGAAAATTTTCGAAAAGAAATGGATTAAAATCCGCGAAGATGAAACGTACTTAAAAATGAAAAAAGAGCATCAGAAGAAATACGGCTGATGCCCTGCTCCATTGCCCGGGATGCTTTCTGCAACCCGGGCTTTTTAAGGTGTCTGTTTATTCTTTAGCTGCGTATGCTTGTTTCTTTTTTAACAGCTCCTGATATTCTGATTCAAGCGCTGCATCCGGTTCCAGACTGAGCCTTCCAATTACTTCTGCAAGCCTGGTATCAATCCGCATCCGCTCCTCCTCTTCCTCTGTCTGCACAGTCGCCTGCATATCGGTCCGCCACAATCTTCCTGCGTCTATCCTGATTTCCGACTCTGTCGTTCTGCTTCTAAAGCGCCTGTCGTGAGAGACGACAATCAACGTACCTGGATAGTCGACCAGCAGGCTTTCCAGCGCCTCAGCCGCCTCGACATCGAGAAAGCTCGTCGGTTCATCGAGCACCAGCCCTGTATAGTTGCCTGTCATGAGCATAGCGAGCGAAAGCTTGACCCGCTCTCCGCCGCTTAGAACGGCTGCTCTTTTATTGATATCAGATCCACGGAAGCCGAGCCGAGCAAGGATCGTCCGGACGACCTCTGCCGGCTGAACAGCATCCTGTCCGGCATTTTCCAATACAGTCTCTTCCGGGTGAAGCATTGTTAAATCCTGCTGAAAGAAACCAAGCCTGCTCCAGCCCGCTTTTGCTACTCCTTTTCCATGCTGCAGTTTTTTCAGAAACGTTGTTTTTCCCGACCCGTTATGACCAGTCAGCGACAGCTTTTCTCCATGCCTGATCGGAAATGGTTCGGCAGTCCACAGATGCCTTTCGTGAGCCTTTGCAAGCATGCGCTTAACGAACAGTTCTTCCTGATGATGCCTCCCTTTTCCGCCGGGAAGAGTCATTTTCAGCGGCTTATCCTCCCAAGGCTTGTCGACCTGTTCCAGCTGCTCCAGCCGTTTTTCCATCGCTTTCGCTGTCTGCTGCATTTTTTTCTGCTTCTTTGCAAAATACGGCTTGGCTCCGGTAATGGATGCCTCCGACCGGCTGACGTTTTTCGTGCTTGTCAGCTGATCTGCTCGTTCCTCTCTTCTGCGGGCTGCTTCTTCCAGCGACCGCTTCTGTTTCACGTACGAATTGTAGGCCTGCTGATGTTCGCGCTCCTCCCGGTGCTTCTGCTCTCTGTACTGGTAATAGGAGCCTGGAAACGTTTTGATCAGCTTTTGTTCCATTGCCCAGATAGACGTGCAGGTGCGATCGAGAAACTCACGATCGTGCGATACGACAATATACGCACCTTTCCAGCGCTGAAGCTTCTCCTCCAGCCATTGAATGTGCGCTTCGTCCAGACTCGTTGTCGGCTCATCTGCAAGCAGAAGGCCTCCTTGTTCTGCAAATGCCTGTTGTATCCAGGCCTGCGTGATCTCTCCGCCGCTCTTCATCTCACTTTCCTTCAGCTGAGGCAGGTAAATAACAGTGCTATCAGCCTTGCAGCTGCCGCTGTCAGGTTCGCGCCGCCCGGCTAGTATTTCCAGCAGTGTTGATTTCCCGCTTCCATTTGCACCGATTAATCCGATCCGGTCACCATCCTCCACCGTCAACGTCTGTTTCGTAAACAATTCCTTTCCATTGACTTCCGCCGACAGTTGTTCTGCATACAGCATCATGCTGCATTCCTCCTTTAGTTCGGGAAAGACAAAAAACCTCTCCCGGATCTGTCGTTCGACCAGGAGAGGTAAAAAGGGTTCGCGAAAACAGACGCCTGCCCGTATAAGACGAGACGCAGCTAGAGGAATTGCTCCTGCCGGCAGCTTTCATTAGTACCCGTTTGAGGACTCTGCAGAGCCGATACCTATCCTGATCTGAACATAAAAAGGCCTATACGCCCGTCTTTTCGTGTTCAGTTTCTGATCAGGATAGATTACTTCATCGGCCTGCTTCACCCTTTCCGTTTTTATTCTTCTTCAGCATATAGCCTCTCTTTTCTTTTGTCAACGAGATGTCCGGCGTATGCTACAATGACGGACGGAGATGATCATGATGACCCAAACGTATTCGAACAGGCTGATCGCAGCCGTTTTTAGTTGTGCGATCGTGCCGCTTATGTCGGCTGCTGCTTTCGAGCTTCCGCTCGGTCCGGCAATGCTGCCCGGGCTCGCCGCTGCAGCAGCAGCTGTAATGTATAAAGGTGCTCCGGCTGCCTTTGTGGCCCGCACATCGTTGAAAGGCATGAACCGGAGCAGGGCCATCGCCTGGCTGCTTATTTTTATCGGGCTGCTGCTGCCTGCGTGGACCTATGCCGGCATCGTTGATGACCTGAATCAGCTCTTTCTCGCCGGGATTCATCCCGGCTATTTCTTAACTGCCTCCTTTCTGATTGCGTCAGTGATGTCCCTGACAGTCGGCAGTGCCGTCGGCTCCCTCAGCATCGTCGGCATTCCGCTAATCGGAGCTGGCACTGCCCTTGGAGTCGCTCCGGTCTTGCTCGGAGGAGCACTTGTTTCCGGTGCTTTCGTTGGTGACAGAACGTCTCCGCTTTCGAGCTCGTTTCAGCTGCTCCGATTCGCTTCGGGCCTGACAACACGTCGCCACCTGCGGACAATTACACCGACTTTGCTGATTTCTGTTCCGCTCACAGCAGTCATTTTTTTAGCCATAGACCTCGCCTCCGGTCCCAGAACCAGTTTTTCCAACGTAGCAATACCTGAAGCGGCAACGCTGCTTCTTTCTCTCTTGCCGCCCATCCTGCTGCTTGGACTGATCGTCCGCGGTAAAAGCATGTACAGCTGTTTTATTGCTGCGATTGCTTCCGGGTCTGCGGTCGCGTTTATACGGGGCGGCGACCCGGCTTCCTGGATCACAGTTCTCTGGAACGGCACAGACCGGGTAAATGGATTGGTCGACATGCTTCCCTTTGTCTTGTTCATTATCATTGTAGGCGCCTTTTGTCAGCTTCTGGAGGATACAGACATGCTCCAGCCTCTGCTGAAAAAGGTGTTTCACGGATCTGAATCGCTTGGCACTGCCTCTGCTAAAACGACAGGAGCAGCTGCTGCCGTAGCGCTCGTCTCTCCTAACCAGTCCTTTCCGATTTTACTGGCTGGTCGGACGATGCTTCCGTATTGGCGTAAAACATACGGACCCGCCCATATGGCCCGGATTCTTGCTGATTCAACGGTCGTTTTTGCCGGTCTTGTTCCGTGGAGCCTGCTGGCTATTCTGTGCAGCACGATCATTCAGGTTCCGGTGACGGCGTATGCCCCGGCAGCCATCTTTTTATGGCTGTCCCCAATCATTACGATCGGCTACAGCAGCTGGCTTTCCATGAAAAACAGATAAAGCTGAGACTGGTTACTCACACCCTTCCAGGAAATCACTGTTTTTCAGGCAGCATGATGTCCTGTTGCCAGGCGAACCTCCAATTCATGCGAAAGAGACTTTCAACTTACATGTTTATTCGTTTGGTTGTATTTCCCCTCTGCTTAGTGGAGAACAACGTCACGACAGACGCGACTGCTTTTTTACGTTTATCATGATTTCTAGGAAGTACGGACCCCTCTATTCAACATTTAAACGTCTCATCGGAAAGGTTCTATTTGTATGGAAGCCGACCGTGCATTCATAACCACGCACTTGAAACGCACTGCCAGCTGCCGACATCGGAGGATCAGAACGAGGCGAAGATCCAGCGCTTCCGACGGAAGAAGGAAGCGGTTAGCTGAGCCCGTTCCCTCCGGAAAGCGAGGGTCCGCAGATACAGGCAGATGCAACGTTATTCACCGAAAATGACTTTATCAACAATCTGGAAAGAGCAGAAGCCGGTACCGGCTTCTGCTCTTTCCAGTTTACTACAGATTTTTTAATGCTTCTTCGGGGCTATGCTCTCCTGATACCACATCAAACCCTTTGTAGTACGTGCTTTCTTCATCAAGTGCAGCATAGAGAACGGCTGCTACGTCCTCGCGGGGGATGTCAGCCCGTTCCAGATTTTCAGCTGCCTGGACGCGTCCGGTTCCACTGTCGTTTGTCAGACCGCCCGGACGGACGATCGTGTAGGTCAGGCTGCTGTTCATGAGCATTCGGTCTGCGTAGTGCTTTGCAGCAAAGTAATGCCTGATTTTTTCGCTCCAGTTGCTGCGGTTGTGCGCCTGTATCGCACTTACCATCAGAAAACGTGCAGCTCCTGCTTCTTCAGCTGCCTCCACAGATTTGACTGCGCCATCCAGGTCAATTAGCAGAGTCTTATCTGCTCCGGTGCTTCCGCCTGAACCGGCCGTAAAGACGACGGCATCGCATCCGTCAGCTGCCGCAGCAATCTCACTTACCGGTCCTTCGAGATCTGCGAGAACCGCTTCAATGCCATCTGCTTTAAATTCATCCGCCTGTTCCTGTTTGCGGACCATCGCTCTCACCTCATGCTTGTCGCTGTCCTTCAGCAGCTTGACCAGATGACGGCCGATCTGTCCATTTGCTCCGATTACTAGTACACGCATCCTTATCCTCTCCTTTTGGAAGCCGGGCTGCGGTACCAGCGCAGGGCACGGCATTCCAGTTCTTTAACGTAATCATGCTTGCCTTCTGCATAGGCACTCATATTAAAAGGATATTCCCAGGCTAATGACTTCTTCAAACCTGCGTAGGCTTTCCTTCGCGCCGGATGCGCCCGCAGGTAGTCCCGGAGCGCAAGGTGCCGGGTGATGTCTTTGCTTCCCTCCGGAAAAATGTGCAGATGAAAAGCGACGGGTGAACGTTTTCTAAAAAAGAGCCTTCCCGGGCTGTTTGTCGACGTGCATCTGCTGTAGCCCAGTTCACAAAGAGATATCTCAATCGTTTCTGAAGCTGCAAGAGAAGTAAAGACCGCCATGATATCGATCACTGGTTTGGCGTCACTTCCAGGTACGGCTGTGCTGCCGATATGGTGCAGCTCCTTCAGCCGGGAATGGAATACACTTCGCAGCTGCACGGCTTCTTCTTCATACAGCCCGGGCCATGCCGGGTCATACGGTGCAATCGTAACTCTGCCCATCCGCTCCGCCTCCTCTGCTGCTGGTGCACTTATCATAATCCAGCCGGTATGCTTCGTAAAGCAGGAAGCACGCTCTGAGTAAGCTTTTTTCAGCCGTCACGCTTTCATCACGAAAGAACCCCCCGCCACATTTGGCAGGAGGTGCTGATCACGTCCCTCTTTACTGTCAGGCCGGGATTTTTAATACTTGTCCGACTCGAATGAGGTTAGGATTTGATATACCGTTCAATGATGTGAGCTTCTGTAGAGTCGTCTTATTTTTGATGGCAATTGCATAAAGCGTATCGCCTGACTTAACCGTATAGGTCGACGCTTTCGGAACCGAAGCAGCTGCTTTAATCTGCAGCACTTGTCCGACTTTTAAGGCGTTCGGGTCACTTAATTTATTCAAAGATGTCAGTGCCGCAACCGTCGTATTATACTTGCGGGCGATAGCATAGAGCGTGTCTCCAGATTTGACCGTATACGTTGTTCCTGAGGTGCCGGAAGGTTTTGTATCCAGCTTCAACAGCTCTGACACGGTCACGAACTTATATCCTTTGGCCTTGAGCTGCTTAATGATTTCCGGCAGGGCTCCCGGCGTTCCGGATGCTCCTGCACCGGTATGCATCAGTACGATGGAACCCGGTTTGACGTTATTCACCACTTTATTAACGATCTGCGTTTTCGAAACACCCTTCCAATCGACGGTATCTATATCCCAATGAAGCGTGTGCGTATATCCTGCTGCTCCGGCAGCCTGCAGCACTGCGTTATTTACCGCTCCGTACGGGGCTCTGAATATCGGCCTTGTCGATTTTCCTGTTACCTGCTTCGCAAGTGCCTCGGTTTTTTCCAGCTCCCGCTTCATCTGCGTCGCCGTCAGCTTGGTAAAGTCCGGATGGGAGTAAGAATGGTTGCCGATCTGATGTCCGTGATCTGTGATTCTCTTAACCGTTTTAGGGTGATGGTTCATGCCCGTGCCGGTTACAAAGAAGGTGCTTTTCACGTTGTGCTCCTGAAGCGTATTCAGTATTTTGGAAAGGTTCGTTCCATCTGCGCCGTCATCAAAGGTCAGGGCTACAACCTTGCTCGTCGTATTTCCTTTTGTAATCCACTTGGAAGCAGCTGCATCAGCTGTTTCCGGAAAAGCTGCAAAGGCAGTAACAAACAGCAGCACGAGAGACAGCATCAGTTTGACAAGCTTCATTCCCATCTCACCCACCTCTTTCATTCAGTCATGCCAAAAATACCGGCATATGTATGAAAAAAGCGCCTACAGCAGTATCTACACACTCTCAGTATACTCCTGATTATACTTAAATTGTCGCCGTTTTCTGTGTAGTATTTTCTAACATTCCGGCAAAATACAGTTTTTTTTTGACGGAAAAGAACAGCCTGCCTCTTATTAAAATAAGAAGCAGGCTTAGAGTGAATATGTGCTGTCAGGAAGTTGTTTCAGCTCCTTGTTTGCTCCCTGCATGCCGGAACGGCTTTAACGCTCTCGACAGCTCTGCAGTGGCCTGGTAGACCTGCTGATAAATCGGAAACAGTCTGGCATACACAGCTGCTGCGTCCGGATCCGGTTCGCAAAGGTCCGCTGCTTTCGTGAACCGATCTGACAGTTCTTTGTAGCTGTCTGTCCATCCTAGTCCGTATGCAGCAATCATTGCGGCTCCGAGTCCGGGTCCCTGCTCGCTTTCCAGCCTTCCAGTCGCTGCCCCAAAAATATCAGCCTGTATCTGCAGCCACAGCTGGCTTTTCGCTCCACCTCCGGAAGCGATAATCGTATGAACCTGCTTTCCCTGCTCACGGAAAAGCTGAAGCGATTCGTTCAAGGAAAACGTAATGCCTTCCAGAACAGCACGCGTCATATCCCCGAGCGTATGAGAGGTGTGCAGCCCGATGAAGCTTCCGCGGATGTCTGCATCCGGATGCGGAGTCCGCTCTCCGGATATATACGGAGTAAACAGCAGTCCCCGGGCTCCCGCCGGTGATTTCTCTGCAAGCGCAAGCAGCTCTTCAAATGAATGATCAGGGGCCAGCTGTTCCTTAAACCAGCTGAGACTGTGACCTGCAGCGAGCGTCACGCCCATCGTGTAATAGGCGTTTGGCACCGCATGGTTAAAATAATGAACGGTTCCGCCAAAATCTTTGCTGCCGTCTTCTTCAAAGGCAAGCATGACACCGGAAGTACCCGTGCTGCTCAGCACACTTCCCTCCTGTAAAATGCCCGTTCCGAGTGCGCCGCACGCATTGTCTGCCCCGCCGGCAAACAGCGGAATGCCTCTAAGGCCCGTCTGATCCTGCATCTCCGGAAGCAGCGTGCCGGCTTCGGCATGACTTTCCAGGAGCGGTGGAAAAAGCGACGCACGGAGCTGAAATGTATCTGCTATCTTGCGGCTCCATTTCCGATTTGCTACGTCCAGCAGCAAAGTTCCGGCTGCGTCCGAGTAATCCATGCCAAGTTCACCGTTGAGCCTGAAGCGCACGTAGTCTTTCGGGAGAAGAAAGGCTGCTGCCTGTTTAAACAATGCAGGCTCATGTTCCTGCACCCAGAGCAGCTTCGGCAGCGTGAATCCTTCAAGTGCCGGGTTTTTCGTTATACGGTGCAGCGTCTCCAGCGTCAGCTCTGTTTCAATTTTCCGGCACTGTGCTGTCGTCCGCGTATCATTCCATAGTATCGCACGTCGCAGCGGAGCACCTGCCTCATCGATCAACACCAGACCGTGCATCTGACCGGAAAAGGAGATCCCTTTCACCTGTTCCGGGTCGATACCTCGCACTGCTTCAGCGATCGCCTCAACTGTTTTTTCCACCCAGTCTTCCGGCTCCTGTTCACTCCAGCCCGGCTCGTCATGGTACAGCGGATAACCTCTTGAGGCTTCCGCTGCAACCGTTCCCTGTTCATCTACGAGCAGCACCTTGACAGCACTCGTTCCTAAATCAACTCCAAGTACGTAAGCCATATACGATCTCCTCTCTTTTGTATTATTTCCGTTTCGGCCGTTTACTTCTGTTAAAAAAGGCCGCCTCAGAAGGGGGACTGAGACGGCCCGTATCAACCCGATTAAAGGAAATTTACAGAAAGAATGTATTGATTGATCCCTGCTTTGATCCGCTCCAGATGGCCGGATGCGTGGTCAATCTGCTTTTGATCAAGGGCATATGCTTCCAGCTCCGCGAACGACGTAGTACCTTCGCGAATCTTTTTCCCGATGCCGTCGTTAAACGTTTCATAGCGTTTGTCTACAATCGATTCAAAGAAACGGTCATCGATCATTTTCTGCGCCACTTTCAGGCCGACTGCAAAGCTGTCCATGCCTGCAATATGAGAATAAAAAAGGTCTTCCGGCTTAAAGGAGCCTCGGCGGATCTTGGCATCGAAGTTCAGGCCGCCACGTCCAAGACCGTCGTTTTTCAAAATTTCATACATCGCAAGGACCGCGGAATAAAGGTCCGTTGGAAACTCATCCGTATCCCATCCAAGCAGCGGGTCACCCTGATTCGCGTCGACTGAACCGAGCATCCCGCTGATTCTTGCGGTGCGAAGCTCGTGCTCGAACGTGTGGCCGGCAAGCGTTGCGTGGTTTGCTTCTATATTAAATTTGAAGTGATCCTGCAGCCCGTACTGGTAAAGGAACGAAGTCGCAGTTGCTACATCAAAATCATACTGATGCGTTGTCGGCTCTTTCGGCTTCGGTTCAATCAGAAACTGCGGATTAAAGCCGATTTCTTTCGAATAGTCGATGGCCATATGATAAAACGACGCAAGGTTATCAAGCTCCAGCTTCATGTCTGTATTCAGAAGTGACTCGTAACCTTCTCTGCCTCCCCAGAACACATAGTTTTCGGCACCGAGCTCTTTACCAGTTTCAAGTCCTTTCTTCACTTTTGCAGCCGCATGTGCGAATACGTCCGCGTTGCTCGACGTCCCTGCACCGGAAACGAAGCGAGGGTGTGTGAACATGTTCGCTGTGTTCCAGAGCAGCTTCGTGTCAGATGATTTCATGTAGTCCTTGATCATTGCAACGATCGTATCGAGATTTTGATTCGTTTCACGGAGCGTATCTCCTTCCGGTGCGATATCAATATCATGGAAGCAGAAAAACGGCGCTTTGATTTTGTCGATAAACTCGAATGCTGCTTCGACGCGTGCTTTAGCCAAATCCATTCCGCTGTAATGATCCCACGGACGCTGAGCGGTACCTGCTCCAAATGGGTCAGATGCATCCTGCGTCAACGTATGCCAGTAGGCGACAGAAAAGCGAAGCTGCTCCTCCATCGTTTTGCCTCCAACCTTCTCTTCCGGATTGTAGTACTTAAATGCATACGGATTTGATGACTGCGGGCCTTCGTAAGCGATTTCAGGAATATTCGAAAAGTACGTCGTTCTTGTTTCTGCCATGATGAAAACCTCCTAAGTTATAGATAACTTCTTGATATTTGTATTGTAGCAGGGTAAACTTAGTTTGTCCATTGAATTAACTAATAAAAAAAGAGAACTTTTTTAGGTTCTTCTTTCGTTCTTGCTAGGTTACAGTCGGCAAGGTGCGGTAGAATGATTATAAGAGCAATGTACAGCCGGCAATTTGCTATAACTAAACTATGTTAACCGGTTCATCATACAATTAGATCGAAGAACCCGTGCACTTCATTAAACAATGTAGGAGGAATCGATATGGCTGCCTACCAGCAAACGGTTAAACTGGCGAATAAGTCCATCATTTTAAATACGATCCGGGAGCAGGAACCCATTTCACGTGCAGCCCTCGCCCAGACACTCGGGCTTACGAAAGCTACTGTTTCTTCATTAGTAGAAGAATTAATTAACGAGCAGTACTGTTATCAGACAGGTCTTGGGAAATCAAGCGGCGGAAGACGTCCGCTCATGCTGCAGTTTAATGAGAAAGCAGGGTACTCCCTCAGCTGCGACATCGGCGTAAACTATATTTTGACGGTGCTGACCGACCTGCGCGGCTCAGTGATTCATGAGATATCCCGTTCATTCGATACGAATGATTTCACTCGTACCGTGATGGAAATCAAAGTCATGCTGGATGAATGCCTCGTCAAAGCAGAAAACGCTCCGTTTGGCCTTGTTGGAATCGGATTTGGTGTGCCCGGTCTCGTTGATAAAAACGGCACGATCCTGACGACCCCTAATCTGGACTGGACACAGTCCAACGTAAAGGAAATCTTCGAGGATCAGTACGGCGTTCCTGTCGTCGTTACGAATGAAGCAAACGCAGGCGCGTACGGTGAAAAGACGTTCGGAAGTGCCAGGCACACAAGCTCCTTCGTTTATGTAAGCGCCGGAATCGGCATCGGCGCCGGCATTGTGCTCGACGACCGCCTGGTCATGGGAGCCGGCGGATTAAGCGGTGAGATCGGTCATACGACGATTAAAGACGAAGGCCGCTCCTGCCGCTGCGGCAGCAAGGGCTGCTGGGAAATGTATGCATCTGAAATGGCACTGCTCCGTTCCTTCCCTGAAAACGGACACGATCTCGAAAATCTGCTGAGCAAGGCTGAAACGGATGCAGCCGTCCGAAATGCCTTAGAAGAGATCGGCTACTATTTAGGGGTCGGACTGACGAACATCATTCATACGTTTAATCCTGAAAAAATTGTGATCGGCAACCGTCTAGCCAAAGCGGAACGGTTTATTGCAGAAGCGATGTATGCTTCTGTGAAGGAACGGACGCTGCCTCAGCTCTATAATCAAACGGATATCAGCTTCAGCCGCTCCTATTATTATGCTGCTCCCTACGGTTTGACTGCCTTTAACATCGAAACGTTTTTACAGAAACAATTCCTCCCCCCTGCGACAGCAGGATCAACGCCATCTTAGTTCTTACTGTTGCCTCCGATGCCAGAAAATCGGGGGCATTTTTTATTTTCGCTCCTTTTTTAATTAGCTACCTTGAAAATAGCTCGTTCAACCAACGTTCATCAAGCTGTTCCACTCTCGGCGAAGGCTTACCCAAGGGCTTGTTCCCGACTACTATTGGCGAAAGAGCGTATCGCCAACATGGATTCTCGCACTGCGCTGATCCTTTGAGTGTTCACGCCTTTGTTCCACAGCGTTCGTAATGTTCATCTTTCATGGTGCAGGTTGTCATTGCATGAGTGTCTCTTTTAAAGCCTGATGTTGAGAGGAAAAAAGTTTGCCTGTGGCTCATCTTTTTTCGCTTGCCCCGGAAAAATCCTTCCGCTATCCCTTCCTTGCGTCCGGAATGATCTTCACGCTTTCTTTTTTCGCAGGCGTCTTGAAAATCGCCTTGTCTGCCATTTTTCGGATCGGAAAGTTGAAGAAAGAAACAATCGATGTCTTTTGTTTTGCGAAGCAAGAACGAAGCAGAAGCTGGCGAACGCCTGTGAGCCGGGAAGATCCCGAAGCAGAGGAACTCGTCTGCGGCAAGCTTGCCGCGCTGCAATGACGTGTCCTTCTACCAACAATGAATCGTAACAGAGACACGTATGCAGGGGATACTCCACCACGAAAGATGAAAATAGTAAACCCCGTGGAGCAAGGGCAGGACACCTGGAGGATCAGCCCTCGGGCAAGCTTTGCCGAGGAGTAAAGCATGGGCAGCTGTCTCCTGATAAAAAGCTATTTTCAAGATAGAATTTTAATTAACGATTTATGCTGCCTTTCTGTGTGACAGGCTGAGACATCCGCAGAAAATAAAGCGCTTTCTTGTTTTACTAATGCAAAACGATTATCATAAGTTTAATGAAAAAACTATTGTGGTGTATATCCGCTGTTCGTCTCCATCCTCTTTTCCGCTACAATGGAGGAAGATGTGACAGAGATAGGAGGAGGCTTTCCGGTGCGATTTTCTTTTTTAAGACCGGCTAACACGATGCGGAATCAAATACTGGCCGTTTTTGCTGCCGTGATGGTTATCGTACTCGGTGCAGTCGGTCTGCTTGCCTATAACCTCGTGACTGAAATCATTAAGGAAAACGCCGAGGGACAAATCGAGCAGACGGCTGTCCAGGCACTCGGACGAATCGACACCCAGTATGAAACGATCGATTTAATTACAAGTCAGATTGCAACCGATCCCGCCGTGCAGCAGCTGCTGCAACAGGAAACTGCCGGAATGCAGGCAAATTTTGCCGAACGCCAGTCGATGAACGAAATCATCAACAGCTACCAGGCTTATACCACCGGGCTGCAGTCGTTCGAGCTGTATTTTACGGATGAGCGCCGGCTGTTTCCGTTAAATGAGCTTCCTCTATCCATCCGCGTATCCCCCGAATGGATAGAGGCTGCTGAAGAAGCACGTGGACGTCTGCTCTGGGCCGGCGAAGATCCGCTTGATGCACAAGCCTTTCTCGCTATTAAGCAGATTAACATGCCCGAAGAGGATTTTCAGCGCGGAGGCTACCTGATCACCGTTGTTCAGGACACATACTTTAACCTTGCCGGAGCAGCCGAGCAGCTTGACATTCAGGAGGAGTACGCCCTGCTTTTGGATCAGAACGGTCAGGAAATCGCCGGCAATATGCCGGAAGAGCTTCGGGATGACGGATTGAACGGAAGCGAAACCGTTCTTTATAACGACGAAGAGTTCGTCCGGGCAGAGGTGATTTCCGACAGTTCGGGGTGGACGCTCGTGATCTTGAGCCCCGTGTCCCGTTTGCTGGAAGGCCTTCCTGGCATCGGCACAGCTATGATCATCGCTGGCGGCACCGGTCTGATCCTGTTTATTCCCGCTTCCTGGATCGTATCGAGCTATTTGTCCAGACCGATTCGGCAGCTGACCCATGCGATGCGCTTCGGAACGCTTGGTGCGCTCCGTAAAAGCAGACGCATCTCCTCCACTGTTGAAATGAATGAATTAAACGATACGTACAACGAAATGGTTGAAACGACCAATCACCTGATTAAAGCCGTCTATGAGAAGGAACTACTGAAAACAAAAGCCGAACTGAGAGCACTTCAAGCCCAGATCAATCCTCATTTTCTGTTTAATACGCTGGAAGCGATCCACTGGACGCTTGATGAACGGGATGAAGAAATGGCTGAAGTGATCATTTCGTTATCCGACCTGTTTCGCTATACGATTTCGGAAACAGATGACGATCTCGTGACGCTTGAAGAAGAACTTCAACACGCAGAGCGCTACCTGCAAATTATGCAGCTCCGCTTTGAAGACCGACTCAGCTGGCGAGTGGAAATCGATCCCCTTTACCGGGAGCAGCGCATTCCAAAGCTGCTGATTCAGCCGCTGATCGAGAACGCGCTGCTGCACGGAATCGAAACGTGCCGCGGCGGTGGCAATGTAACCGTTACAGCCTGCCAGGCAAAAGTAGACGGCTATTTGGAAATTAGTGTAGCTGATGACGGCTGCGGCATGAGCAAAGAGCTGCTGGAGCGTGTGCGGGCGTCACTAGATAACCGGGAGAAGGTTGACACGAAGGGGACAGGGCTTGCACTGCGAAACGTCTGGCAGAGGCTGGAGTTCGTTTATCCGGACGACGATCCACAGCTCCTGATTGACAGCATAGAGCATACAGGAACGACGATCACGCTATTAATTCCGATTAAAGGAGGTCTCCTTCATGCGCACGAAACGAGTACTGATCGTAGATGACGAGCCTCGCTCCCGCAATGGCCTGAAACGGAGACTGGAAACATGGGAGCATGATCTGCTTCAGGTGTTTACAGCCTCTGACGGACCTGAGGCGCTGCACCTGCTTCAGGAGCAAGACATTGACGTCCTGATCACCGATATCCGTATGCCGGAAATGACCGGACTAGAATTGATTGCAGAGACCAAATCATTTCAGCGCCGTCCGGTGTTCATCGTCATTTCCGCTTACTCGGAGTTTTCCTATGCGCAGGAAGCCCTGCACATGGGTGTCGTTAACTACCTGCTGAAGCCGGTTAAAAAAGAGGCGTTTCTGGATGCCGTGCAGGAAGCGCTTGAAACCCGTTACCGCCTGGATCAGATCGAACGGGTGGACCGGGCTTTTCAGGAACCGGACAGGATTCCGTCCGACCAGCTGCCGGAACCGCTTCAGGAGGCAGCCGCTTACATCGACAGCCGCATAAGTGAAAAATTCAGCTTAAAAGAAGTAGCACGGGAGGTTCACCTGAATCCCAGCTACTTAAGCGTCCTTTTTAAAGAGCACATGACGATGACGTTCAGTGAATACGTGACGAAAAAGCGTCTTCAGCTCGCAAAACGGCTGCTGCTTACAACATCTTTGCCGATCACGGAAATTGCCGAGCAGACTGGATATCAGACATCCAAATATTTTATCCGGATTTTCCGCGAGCACGAAGGCCTCACCCCCAGCCGCTACCGGCGTGAAAGCAGCACAGACGTCGAAAAATGATAGTTCAATCATATAAATAAAGTGGTACTTTACCTAATTACTGTTACCTTATGAAGCGCTTTCATCCTTGCTATACTTGGCTTACACCAAATCGCTGAGGGGGAAATAAATTGAAAAAGAAATCATTTTTATCACTGATGGCCCTTTCCACTGCTGGACTGATTGCACTGAGCGCATGCGGAGCCGATGAGTCGGAAGACGCAGCAAGCGCAGATGAAAACAACAACGGCGGCGACACGAACGAAGCTGCTGAGCAGGAAGAAGTCACGCTCGACTTCATGCACCTCTGGCCGCAGGGAAGCTCCCCTGACCACTACCGGATTGTAACGGAAATCATTGAAGAGTTTGAAGAGATGCACCCGCACGTCACAGTTGAAATGGAAGTTCTTGAAAACGAGCAGTACAAAAACAAGCTGCAGGTTGTCTCTTCTTCCAACCAGCTGCCTGACGTCGGGATGACCTGGCCGGCAGGCTTCCTTGAGCCTTACGTTAACGGTGATCTGTTCGCTCCGCTTGATGATGCGCTTGAAGAAGACAACATGCGGGACGACTTCGTTGCCGGAACAATTGAAGCATACTCCGTAGATGACGAAGCATACGCGCTGCCGCTTGAACTGAACATTGCGCCTGTCTTCTATAACCAGGCAATCTTTGACGAGTACGGCGTGGAAGTACCGGAAACATATGATGACTTGATTGAAGTGATTGATACATTATCAGAAGGCGGCATGACGCCGATCGCACTCGGAAACCGCGACCGCTGGACAGGTTCACTCTGGTACATGTACCTGGCTGACCGCATCGGAGGATCAGAAGCACTGAACTCAGCTATTGACCGCAGCGGAAGCTTCACAGATGAGCGCCTTGTGGAAGCAGCTGACCGCATTCAGGAAATGGTTGACCATGATGCCTTCATCTCCGGATTCAACGGTCTCTCTGATCAGGAAGCGAAAGCAGAATTTATGAACGGAAACGCAGCGATGTACCTGATCGGTTCATGGGATCTGCCTAACTACACGACAAATGAAGAAGTACCGCAGGAATTCCGTGACAGCATTGACTTCTTTAAGTTCCCTGAAGTTGACGGCGGCGACGGCGATATTGACAGCTGGGTCGGCGGACCTGGGGTTGGGCTCTTCGTAGCGGAAAACTCTGATGTCAAAGACGAAGCTAAAGCATTCGTTAAGCACTTCACAGAAGAATGGGGCAAGCAGTCTGTTGAAGATGCAGGCGTGATTCCGGGCACACAGGTGAACACAGACGAAGTGGATCTTCCGGATCTGTTCATCGATGTCTTGGATGAGCTGAACAACGCGTCGGATATCACGCTCTTTGCAGATGTTCAGATGAGCTCAGGCGTAGCAGAAACACATCTGAATATGATTCAGTCCCTCTTCGGAGAGGATGTAACACCGGAAGAATTTGCAGAGACGCATGAGGAAGCGCTCCAGGAAGACGAATAAACACGCACGTCCGCCCCGTAAGTTCCTCCGCGAATTTACGGGGCGTTTTTAATCCAGCTGACCGTAACGAAAGGGGTTCGTCTTTATGAATCAGATCATGTCGGATAAGCGCGTGATCGCACTATACACGCTGCCTGCCCTGCTTCTCATCCTTACGTTAATCTATGTGCCGATCGTGCTGACGGGCTATTACGGCCTGATGGACTGGGACGGGATTGGCGGCATGGAGTTTATCGGGCTTGAAAACTATGCAAACTTAATCGGAGATACGATGTTCTGGCGCAGTGCCTGGCATTCACTGCTGCTCGCGCTCTTTTCAGTTGGAAGCCTTGCACTTTATTTAACGGTTTCCCTCGTATTGGCAGGCAATATCAAAGGCGCCGATATGTTCCGTAAAATTTTTCTCATCCCGATGCTGCTCTCAAGCGTCGCGATCGCCCAGCTGTGGATCCGTATTTATCATCCGTCCAACGGGGTGATGAACCGGTTTTTAACATCGATCGGAATTGAAAATCCACCGATGTGGCTTGCCGATACGAGTCTCGTTCTGTTCGCGATTTTTGTTCCAATCATCTGGCAGTATGCCGGTTTTTACATCATTATTTACTACGCAGCGCTGAAAAACATTCCGAAGGAGCTTGAGGAGGCCGCGAAGATCGACGGCGCTTCCCCGCTGCAGATCGCCTATAAAATCAAGCTCCCGCTCATCTCGGGCATCATTAAAGTGACCATCGTGCTTGCCGTGATCGGTTCATTGAAATACTTTGATCTGATTTACGTCATGACCGACGGCGGACCGAACGGAGCCAGTGAAGTAATGGCCTCCTACATGTATAAGCTTGCGTTTCGATCCAATGACTTCGGCTATGGCAGTGCCGTCGGCTTCTTCCTGCTCGTGCTCATTTTGATCGTGACGTATCTGATTCGTAAAGCAACGGCTTCCAAAGATGAAGTTCAATATTAATAAAGGAGGAACTGCAGATGCCTTCTAATACTGCTGCTGTTGAAAAAACAGAAGGGCTTCGCCTCGGATCGCTGCGGATTCGTCCGGGAAAGCTGCTGCTCTATGTCATACTCGGCCTTGTAGCGGTGCTTCAAATCCTTCCGCTGATCTGGCTCGTGCTCTTTTCACTGAAAGATAACCAGGAAGTGTTTAACCTTGCTCCGTTCGCTCTCCCTGCTGATCCGCAGTGGAGTAACTATGCGAGAGTCTGGACCGACGGAAATATCGGACTTTACTTCTTTAACAGTGTCATCGTGACTGGTACTGCTGTTATTTTAACCGTGCTGCTCGCGAGTCTCGTTACGTTTGCGATCACGAGAATGCAGTGGAAACTGAATAAACTCGTGCTCGGCTTGTTTATGGTCGGCCTGATGATTCCGGTCCATTCCACATTGATTCCACTGTTCAGCTTTTTCAATACGATCGGCCTGATGGATCACCATTTGTCGATTATTTTAACGTACACCGCGTTTAACCTGCCGTTGACGATGATGATTCTGCTCGGCTTTTACTATACGCTACCCCGTGAGCTTGAAGAGGCAGCCATTATGGACGGCTGCTCGATTCACCGAATGTTCTTCCGGATCATCCTGCCGATCACGGCTCCGGTCGTTGCGACAACGGCGATCATCAATATGATTTACAACTGGAACGAATTTGTGTTTGTTAACACGTTTATCAGCTCGGACAGCCTGAAAACGCTGACCGTCGGTATCCAGAACTTTATCGGCCAGTACTCAACAGATTGGGGCGCGATCGGTGCCACACTCGTCATCAGCATGCTGCCGATTCTGATTGCGTTTCTGATTTTGAGCAATAAAATTGTAGAAGGGATGACGAGCGGTTCTGTAAAAGGATAACCGAATGGAGAGAGGGATCTCCTCTCTCCTCTCTTACATACGTGCTGTTTATTTTAGCTGAAGGAGTGCTTGTTTATGTCCACCATTCAAAATCCAATTCTTCCCGGCTTTCACGCCGATCCTTCCATTTTACGCGTTGATGATGAGTTTTATATTGCTACGTCTACGTTTGAATGGTTTCCCGGTGTACGAATTCACCGCTCCAAGGATTTACAAAACTGGCAGTTTGCAGCTTCCCCGCTGACGCGCCGTTCCCAGCTCGACATGAAAGGAAATATGAATTCCGGCGGCGTCTGGGCACCGGACCTTTCCTATCACGACGGTACGTTTTACTTAATTTACACAGATGTGAAGCAGTGGCACGGCGCCTATAAAGACGCACACAACTATCTTGTGACCGCGCCTGCTATTGAAGGGCCCTGGTCGGAGCCGGTTTACCTGAACAGCAGCGGATTTGATCCATCCCTCTTTCACGACGATGACGGGCGCAAATGGTTTATGAATATGATCTGGGACTACCGCTCCGGACGCAATCCGTTCGCCGGTATCGTGCTGCAGGAGTTTTCCGAAGCGGAACAGAAACTCGTCGGTCCGGTTAAAACGATTTACACCGGAACAGAGATCAAGCTGACGGAAGGTCCTCATATTTATAAAAAGGACGGCTGGTACTACCTGCTCGTCGCCGAGGGTGGAACAGAGTACGATCACGCGGAAACCGTTGCCCGCTCCCGCAGCATTGACGGCCCCTATGAAACGGATCCGGACTATCCGCTCATCACGGCACAGGGCAATCCGGAATCAGGTCTTCAGAAAGCAGGACACGGCAGTCTCGTTGACACACCGAAAGGGGAATGGTACTTCGTTCACCTCTGCGGACGTCCGTTAAACGGCGCGTACTGCACGCTCGGCAGAGAAACGGCTATTCAGAAAGTGGAGTGGACAGAAGACGGCTGGCTTCGTCTCGCCAACGGGACCCGCTACCCGGATATGGCAACCCCCGCTCCGGATCTGCCGCTGCATCCTTATCCGAAAGAGGACGTGAAGGATGATTTTGATGCCGATGCACTGAGCGGCCACTGGAATTCCCTGCGCGTTCCCATGGATGAATCCTGGTGTTCACTTAAGGCCAATCCGGGCTGGCTCCGCCTTTACGGCCGCGAATCACTCGGATCGGTGCACAATCAGAGCCTCGTTGCACGCCGGCAGACGTCATTTCAGTGCGTGGCAGAAACGTCCGTTTCCTTTGATCCGGAGTATTTTCAGCATAAAGCCGGCCTGGTTATTTATTACGACACAGAAGATCACGTCTACCTTCACTTGACTGGTCATGAAGAAAAAGGCCGCGTGCTGCAGATTATCCGCACGAAAAACGGTGTTTACGAAGAACTGCTGCTCGCACCAATCCGCACTGCACAGACTGGCGCTGTTCAGCTCCGCGCTGAGATCAATAAAGATACGATGACGCTGTTTTACAAGGATGAGCGCACGACAGAATGGACCAGGATCGGACCAGTGCTGGATACAACGCACATGTCGGACGATTCAGCCGCGCAGGTTCGTTTTACCGGCACCTTCGTCGGCATGGCCTGTCAAGATTACAGCGGCATGAAACGCGCCGCCGACTTTGATTACTTTCTTTACAAGGAGGATTGACCATGCTGATCAGGTGGATGGGAAACCCGGTGTATGCTGCATGTGACTGGATGGTGAAGCTTGCATATTTGAACTTTCTCTGGGTGATTTTCACTGCTGCCGGCGGCGTGCTGCTCGGATTATTTCCAGCATCCGCGGCGCTTTCCCACTGCCTGAGGCGGCTCGTTGCCGGTGAAACGCTGAATGACGTGCTGCCCACTTTCTGGGCAGCGTACCGAAGCAGCTTTCGCCGGGCCAACTTCTACGGCCTCTTCTTCTGGGTCGGTGCTGCCGTTCTTACGCTGAATACGTTGCTCGTGTTTCAGTTAAACGGTCCCGCAGTGCCGGTTCTGCTGACAGGCATGATCCTCTGTGCCGTGCTGCTTCTGATCGTGAGCCTGTTTTTCTTTCCAGCACAGGCGGTGCTTGCCGAAAAACGCTTCAGCATCCTGCTGCAGGCAGCCTTATTTGTCCCATTCAGCAAGCCAATGCTGTTTGTAAAAGCTTCAGGTGGCATAATCGCTCTGCTTACGCTCTTCTTTTTCGTCCCAGGGCTGCTGACCTTCTGGGGTATTTCCTCCTTCGCTCTGCTGGCGGTCTATATCATGCACTCGCGCCTGGGCGCTTCCGCTCCAACTGCGGCCTGAAAAAGCCCCCTGCTACTGTTGAGAAACGGCCGGCTCGGGAATTGCCTCAGATAAATGGAACGTTTCAGCTGAGAAGCTGATCATTTTCTTGAGGCAGCTGAATGTATATTCGTTATAGCAGTTCTGCGCTGATGCTCGTAAACAGCTGCCTTCCACTGTTTGCGAAAAACTGAAGCTTTTAGAACCGAGGTTTTTACTTTTGCATCGAGAGGTAAACACGTTGATTATGAGAACGGCCTGACCGGCGCATTCGCTGCACACGCTAAAAAACCGTTCTGCTTCCCCGGCAGAACGGTTTTTTTGCAGTCGTGCTGCGAGCTGTGTTTAATCCGCGAAAAGCTCGGTTAAAAAGTGAAGATCTTCTGCAATATAGTCCGGCTGCGCCGGCACAGATTCAAACGCTGTTTTATCCCGGCTGATCCAGAGCGTGTCGAACCCAAATGTCTTGGCACCGATGATATCCCACGTATTAGACGATACGAATAAAATGCTGCTCCTGGAAACACCTGCTTCCCGCATCGCATGATAATAGGCGGCTGATGACGGCTTGTACTGCTTGATATCGTCGACGCTGACGATCCGGTCAATATGTGACGCGACAGCAGACTGTTCAATTAATGGCTCAAGCATGTCTCTGGAGCCGTTTGAAACAATCATATGCAGCGGTCCGCTCATCTGCTGCAGGACAGGTGCACTTTCAGCATACAAATTAAGCTTTTCATACGCCCGCATGCCTCGGTTTACAGCGTCTGCGGCTGCGGAACCCGTTTCAGCAAGCAGTGCCGTCCGCAGCGCTTCTTCTGTAATAATCAAAAACGGCCGGTAGCTCCCGCTCATCTGGGCGGTAAAGGCGTATTCAATTTGTTTTTTACGCCACAGCTGTCCAATTGACGCCGCTTGCTGTGGATAATATTCCGACAGTGCCCCTTCTACCGAGCGAAGATCAAACAATGTGCCGTACGCATCATACATGATTGTGCTGTATTTCATCGTGAACCTCCTTATGAGCTGGCTGATCGGGCAGTCGTTTTTCCATGAGCACGGTGTCGTGCCATACGCCGTCCCTTACTGCTATTCTTTCCCGATAGCCCACCGTCCGGAACCCTGATTTTTGATGTACATACAGACTTCCTTTATTGGATGAGAAAATAACCGACTGTAGCGTCCAGATTCCATTCGCAGCACCTTCCCGTTCGATTTCCTTGAGAAGACTGGAGCCGATTCCTTTGCCGCTGAAGGCTGGATCAACGTACACACTGACTTCGGCAACGCCAGCATAAACCATTCGCGGTGAAACCGGTGACAGGGCAGCCCATCCGGCAAACGTACCGTTCCAGCAGGCTGCAATCCGTGCAAAGGCGTGGTGGCTGAGATGCCAGGTTTCCCAGTCTGCCACTTCTGTTTCAAACGTTGCGTCCCCATTCTCCATACCGGCTTTATAAACAGCCGCTGCCTGAGTCCAGTTTTCCTTTTGCAGTCGATGCAGCGTGATCATCACCCTCACCCTTCCGTTTCACAGGTTGATATGCCTATCGTAACACAAATCAGACTGCCTGCAGCCTCCATTCTGTCAAAAGGATGGCTAGAACGCCGCTGTTGCAGATAGCCTTGCTGTTGGTCTTAATCCTGGATACTAACAGGTACAAAGAACTAGTTCATTCACCTCTCTTCATGAATATGTATAGTTGTGAGTATTGTTCTTCATGAAGAACAAGTATAATGGGTGCAAAGGACGGTGATACGAATGACGGACGCATCTTTAGAAGATTTTGTACAGCAGTCACGCAGAATGTGCGAGGAAGCCGGCATGGATCCTGCTGAGATCCGGATTCCTAAAGAAAAAATGTCTGCTGAAGAGCTTGCAGGAAAGCGGGACGAATACAATGAGATACTGGAAGTTGTCGATTTCTTTGCTAAAAAGGTGCTTCATTCACTCGCCGGAACACCGGTACTGATCGTCATTTCGGACGAACGAGGATATATTTTAAAAATAGACGGGGACGAAACGATCCGCTCAACCGTTCAGCAGCTCGGAATCGAAACAGGGGTCCGCTTCACGCAGGAGGATCTTGGAACGAACGTCATTTCACTAGCGCTGCAGCAGGAACATCCTGTCGCTTTAATCGGCGACGATCATTATTTCGAATTTCTGCACGGGTCGGCCTGCTATTCTGCCCCGTTTCATTACACGGACCTGGATAACTTGCTTGGAACCGTTTCGATTATGACGGGAATTCAGCTTGAAAACAGCTTGTTTCTGAACATGCTGATGAACGTCGTTGATTCGATCGAACGAGAGCTGCTTTTACGGAAACAGAATCGGCGTTTAAACATTTTGAATCAAATTATGCTTCAGCGGACCCGGAACGCTGTCATTATTACAGATACAGAAGGAACCGTAACAGAATATAACGATTTCGCCGAAAACCTTTCCGGTTTTAAACGGGAGGAGATAATCGGACGCGATATTTTTAAATCCGACATCACCGGAGACTATTTTTATCAGGTCCTGCGTCACGAAAAGCAGTTTAAGGATGTTGAAATGAAGTTTATCAACAATCTGAATAATGAACACATCTGCCTGTTTGATGCCCAGCCGATTTACGACGTGAAAAATGCGAAGATCATCGGAGCTTTTGCTCAGCTGCGTGACATTACAGAGCGCTACCAGCTCCAGGAGCAGTATAATTATCTCGCCTACCACGATGAATTGACCACGCTCCCGAACAGGCGTTATTTTCAGAGCGAACTGGAAAACCTGATTGCAGAAGGGGCCGCCGGTACAGCGCTTCTTCTTATCGATTTAGACGGCTTTAAAAACATTAACGATACGTTCGGCCACTCCAACGGCGATAAACTGCTGCAGTCCGTCGCTAAGAGGCTGCAGACGTGCGTTGACAGCTCACAACTGCTCGCACGGATCAGCGGCGATGAGTTCATGGTGCTCCTCACCGATGTAACCAGCGAGACTTCTGTCAGTCAGTTTGCGAAACACCTGCTGGATCAGTTTCAGCAGCCCTTTTACCTTGGAGAGCGGAGCTTTTATATGACAGCTAGCATCGGGGCGGCGGTGTATGAAGAGGCTCCCCCGAGTCTTGAAGATTATATGGTGCACGTCGATGCGGCAATGTACAAAGCTAAATCCCAGGGGAAAAACGATTACCGTATGTTCTCCCCGGAAATGTACGTTAACTCCAGCGATGAGCTGCTTTTAGAAAATGACCTACGGGCTGCAGTTAGAAACAATGAACTGCGTTTGTTCTACCAGCCGCTGGTGGAAACCGATACCGGACGTATTTCCGGCTTTGAAGCACTGATCCGCTGGCAGCATCCGGAAAGAGGGATGCTGAGTCCGTCTGCCTTTATTCCGCTCGCAGAAAAAACCGGATTAATTATTCCCATCGGGGACTGGGTGATTCAGGAGGCGTGCAGACAGCATATGCAGTGGCTGAGCGAAGGGCTTCCTCCGCTCAAAATCAGCCTCAATCTTTCGGCACAGCAGTTTTTAAAGCAGGACTTCACCGAATTCACAGCTGACGTCATCAGCCGATCCGGGATTGATCCGCGCTATCTCGACTTTGAAATCACTGAATCGATGGCGATGGATTTCAACTATGCGGCGAGCGTTTTAGAAGAGCTGAAAGGCCTTGGTTTGTCGATCAGCATGGACGATTTCGGAACCGGCTACAGCTCGCTCTTCTATTTAAAGCAGTTTCGCATTGATACGCTTAAGATCGATAAGTTCTTTGTTGATGATCTCGCTGCCGGGAGCAATGGCGCTGCACTCATTAAAACGATCATTGCGATGGCCGGAGCACTGGAGCTCCATGTAACCGCAGAAGGAGTCGAAGAGTGGTGCCAGTTTAAAACGCTTCGCGACCTCGGCTGTACGTATATTCAAGGCTATTATTTTATGGAGCCGGTCTCTCCCGATACGATCTCCGCCTCCTATCATGAGATGCAAAAAAGTATTGAGGAAAAAACGGCGGGCTGAACATATTATTGGAAGAGGTGTCATCATTCATGAAACGAACGGCTTTACTGATCGCTGAACAGCTATACCGCTGGGGCATTCGTCACCTATTCGGTATACCCGGAAAACCTGTCGTTCCTTTCATTCTTGCTGCTGAAGACAGCGGCATCACGTTCGTACTCAGCCGGCATGAAGGCGGCGCCGGCTACGAAGCAGCCGGTTACGCCATGCAGGCAAGAGGGCTAGGTGCAGCTGTCGGCACGTCGGGTCCCGGTGCCACGAACATGCTGACTGCCGCCGCTCAGGCAAAAGCGTCTGGTATCCCGGTTCTTTTTTTCACCGGCCACCCTTCGGCAGCAAGCACCGGCAAGCCTCAGGGACAGGATTCGAGCGCTTTTGGCACCGACACTGAAGCATTGTTTAAACCTGTGACAAAATTCAGTGCGCAGGTTGAGCGGGCTGATCAAGTAGGCCCGATGCTGCTTCATGCTGTGAAGATGGCTGTAGAGGGCGTCCCAGGCCCGGTCCATCTCAGCATCCCAGCCGATGTGCTCATGGCTGAAGCAGAGCCGTTTTCCTATGCGATGCCGCAGCCTGATGTTACGTATTCCTTGCGCATAAACGAATTTCCAACGGCAGCTGCGTCCGCCAAACGTCCGGTTCTTCTGCTTGGAAAAGGCGTCCATACAAGCAGCGCGTATGCAGAGGTTAGGGCATGTGCCGAATTGTATCAGCTGCCGGTCATGACAACCCCCGGAGGGAAAGGAACGTTTCCGGATGATCATCCCCTTTCGCTCGGTGCATTCGGGCTTGGCGGCACTGAACGGGCACATGCTTATATCGAGCAGGGAACGGATCTGCTTATCGTCTGCGGTTCATCGCTCAGTGACATGAGCGTCGCCGGATGGAAGCCGGAACATTATCCGGAGCGGATCATTCACTTTGATGCCCGCCAGCATGTCACCGGAATGTCCTTTCCGGGCCCTTCTCTCACAATCGCCGGAGATCTCCGGTTAAATCTGCAGCAGCTTTTGCGTCTGGAAGCCGTTCCTGCTTCACCTGCTGATTTGCCTGCTGTTCAACAACCGGAAGACCGCAGAGGAGGACGCTGGCTTTCAGCAGGTTCCGTCATGGACGTTCTGAACGAGAGGCTTCCTGATCGTGCCTTCATTTATGGCGATGATGGAAGCCACACGTTTTATGCCATCCAGCGATATATCGTGCGCGAGCCGGGTCACTTTTTCTTTGATGATGTGTTTGGTGCGATGGGACACGGAATCGGCTACGCTGTTGGGGCAGCGTTTGCTGACCCTGATGCCGATATCGTCTGCCTCACCGGCGACGGCTGTATGTTCATGCACGGCGCTGAAGTATCCACTGCTGTATCCGGAGGAGCTGCACTGCTGTTTATCGTCATCAATAATCAGGCATTGGATATGGTTGATAAAGGTATGAAAGTAAATATTGGCCGGGCTGCCGGCACCACCTATGAAAAACCGCTCCACGCCACTTCGTTTGCAGAATCACTCGGAGCAGACGCGTACAGAATCGATTCCGAGGACGGCCTGCGTTCAGTTATGAAAAACCTGTTCCCCCTAAAACAGACCACGGTTTTGGAAGTCATGACAGACCCGGATGAAATACCGCCTACCATGCGGAGAGGATAATTCTTATTTGGAGGGATGGACGTGAACAATAAGGAGTCATATGAAAAAGGGATTGATGTATTAAAAAAGCTGACAGATGAACATGGTATTTCCATGATTCAAAGCTACAAGGATATCTCCCCTGAATTTACGGAAATGATGATTTCCTTCGGGTTCGGCACTGTATACACGACGGGTTCACTGGAATTAAAGCAGCGCACGATGCTGACGATGGCTTCTCTCGTCAGTCAGGGAGCGTTCGAGCAGCTGCCATTTCATATACGTGCTGCCATCAACCTGGGTATCTCTCCTCAGGAAATTGTCGAAGTTATTCTGCACTGTGCAGCTTACGCCGGTTTTCCGAAAGCAGCGTCCGGCATGCGGATTGCCCGGGACTTATTTCAGGAGCTTGGCGTTGAGCTTCCTGGTGAAAGCAGTTGAACATGCTTTATCATACATAAAAAAGCTGTTCCCGCACGTGAACGTGCAGGAACAGCTTTTTTTGCGTTATCGTTGTTCGAGTCGTGCAATCCGGTCATCCAAATCCGGGTGGGATGAGAACAGCTTGGAGACGCCGCCTTTCCCGCTGATTTTCATCGTTTGAATGGCGGAATCGTCCGTGCGGTCGTTCTTCACGTTCGCCCGCTCCACGTAAGCTTTTAAAGAGCGTAGGGCGTGTGCCATTTTGTCTCTTCCGGCGAGATCTGCCCCGCCTCGGTCCGCATGGTATTCCCGGTAGCGGGAAAAGGCCATAACGACCAGACTTCCGAGAATGGAGAAGAGAATCTGAAAAATAATGATTGCCGCAAATCGAACGACAAACTGCAGCTCCGAACGGACAAGCCGTGAAACAAGAATCGCAGCTACGCGGGAGAAGAACACGACGAACGTGTTAACGACCCCCTGCAGCAGCGTCATCGTAACCATATCACCGTTGGCTACGTGCGCCACCTCGTGGGCGATAACGCCTTCTACTGCATTTTCATCCATATTCTGAAGCAGCCCTTCAGAGACAGCTACGAGCGACCGCTTCTTCGACGGCCCGGTTGCGAAGGCGTTCACTTCCGGCGAGCGGTAAATCCCCACCTCCGGCATATGTGCCAAACCTGCTGCCCTTGAGAAACGGTGTACCTTTTCGACTACCGCACGCTCACGCGCAGACAAGTTGCCTTCCGGGTCGAGCACTTCGACCTTCATCATTTTCTTAGCTACCCAGCGCGACATAGCCAGTGAAATAAAGGAGCCTGCAAACCCGACGATGATACTAAACACACCGAGTGCGACTAAATCGATTCCGAGCGCGCCTTCTCCTGTATCGAAGCCGCCCCCGCCGATATCTGTAAAAGTAACGATAAGCGACCAGACAATCATTATTGTCGTTAAGACAAGGATGTTCGTCATGATCCATAACATGATTCGTTTACCCATTTGTCATATCCTCCCCGTCTGTAATCCATATTTATTATACATGATGTACGAACAGGCGCATAGAAGGTTTCAGAAATCTTGCGGGGCCGGACGGGTGTGCTTCACCCAGTAGGAGGACCCGTCACGGCTGCGGTCCAGGAACCCGTACTCGATCAGGTAGCGTCGCAGCGTCACAAAATCGTCATACTTCTGTTTTAAATGCTCATTTATTTCCTTCTCTTCATACGTCCGCTGAGGCTCAAATTGCTCAGCGAGGTGACGCAGAAGAACAAGCTTCCGCTTTTCTTTACGGGGAAATGAGCTGAGCGGCCCCTCTCTGCCTTCTTTTAAATAGGTATCGAGTATTTTTTCTGCTTCTGCTTCAGTTACGGCATAGCGTTCGTCTCTCATAACGGCCCCCTCATGATACGGCACCAGCTTTTCACGCTCCGGCTTTTGCGCCATCAGTGCCAGAAACAGCTTCGCCTGCTTTTCCTTTTCCTTCAATTTAAAGCGGTGACTGCGCACGGTCGCTTCTGCTATTCCCATCTTGGCCGCTGTCTGTTTGTCTGTGCTGCTAGCTTGCAAGTGAACGAGTACCTCCTGCTGTACCTGCGTCAGGCCGGTATAGCGGCGGTCCATCGCGAGCAGCGCTGCGGCAGCTGACTGATGCGCCTCCGTTATGTGTACGCTCATTCGTTTTGCTGCTTCAAACAAGAGACCCTGATGCTGATACACCACTCCGTTTTCTGTCTGAAACCCGCAAAACAAGCACGAGTTTATGCCGTTACGCGTCAGCCAGCCTTGTGTAATCTCGTCTATCGAAGCCTCGTCCATATATGACATCCTCTTCCCTCCTGTTAAATTTGTTATTATATAAACAATTATATATTTCGTTTGCTTATTTGTAAACAAAAGCAGATCAAAGGCACAATGAACTACTCATTAACAGCTGTGAAATGATTCTGTTCCCGCCGCTCAGCACATGCTGGATAACCATCATAAAAAAGCTTCCGCCCGGTATGGATCCGGGCGGAAGCAAAGGCTGTTGAAAAAATCTATTTGCTTACCTGTTTATTCGTTTAGTTGTATTCCCCTCCGCTTACCGAGCCTGCCGTGGGCTTGCCTTCAGCTATTTCTCAGGGGTGACCCCCTGTATGAAGGGAAGAAAGGCACGGCTTCACTCGGGCACAGGCTTCTCGCGAGAAGCCTTCAAGAACCAGTCCGGCTCCGCTCGTGCGTTGATGCCGTTCGCAGATCTGAACGGCACTGGATCTTCAGACTGCGCTTATTCCACAGGCGTCCCCGCTGGACACATCAAGGAAACGGCTCTGCTTCTTGGAGAACAACGTGACGACAGGCAGACGCGACTGCTTTTCTTACGTTTATCATGAATTCTAAGAAGTACTGGCATCCCTATTTAACATCGAAACGTCTTATCGGGAAGGTTTTATCTTTATGGAATCAGATCGTACCTTCATAAACAGGCACTTGAAACGGACTGCCAGCTGCCGACCTCGAAGGACCTCGACTCCGGGAGGATCAGAACGAGGCGAAGATCCAGCGCTTCCGAAAGCAGGAGGAAGCGGTTAGCTGAGCCCGTTCCCTCCGGAAAGCGAGTGTCCGCAGATACAGGCAGATGCAACGTGATTCACCTAAAATCACATTATCAACACTCTGAGCTTCACTTCGGAATGAAGCCTGGCGGAAGCTTTCTCGCTACTCATATTCTTTTTCAATCGTTTTTGTGCTTCTGACAGTATCAATATGACGCACGTACTGTTCAATTTCTTCTCGCTTCGGCTCGAGCTTTGGCGGAAGGGCTAGCTTTTCCCCTAACGTTTCGTAAGGCTCGTCATCCATGAATCCTGGCCCGTCTGTGGCGAGTTCAAACAAAATCTGCGGACCGGTGCGTACATAAAGAGATTTAAAGTAAAAGCGGTCGACGTAGCCCGATGTCTGAAAGCCGAAGCCGTGCAGACGCTCGATCCAGTGCTCAATTGCGTCCCGGTCCTCTACCCGGAATGCCATATGGTGCACTGTACCGTACCCCTGCTGGGCTGGCGGCAGGACAACATTTTTCTCAACAATAATCTGGGCGCCGTTCCCGCCTTCGCCTACCTCAAATAAATGGAGAGAACCGTCCGCATCTATTTCCTTAAATTCAAACGCTTTTTCCAGAATTTCTTTAAATCCATCAAATGGTTCGATGCGGATGTGGAGCGGTCCGAGTCCAGTAATCGCATATTCAAGCGGGATCGGTCCATCCTGCCATGGGGTGCCTGCAGGAACGCCCTCATTATGCTCGTCGGACACGAGCATATACTGCTGATCGTCAAAATCGGCAAATGACAATGTCTTTTTCCCAAACACTTCTTTAATACCGCTGTTCTGCACCTTCAGCCTGTCGAAGCGCTTCTGCCAGTAGTCGAGTGCATCGTCGCTCGGCACCCGGAATCCGGTTTTATACAATTCATTCGTTCCGTGACTTCCTTTTGGAATACCCGGGAAATCAAAAAACGTCATATCCGTTCCGGCACTTCCTTTATCGTCGGCGAAAAACAAGTGATACGTTTGAATGTCATCCTGGTTTACCGTCTTTTTGACGAGACGCATTCCTAAAACATACGTGAAGAATTCATAGTTTTTTTCAGCGCTGCTCGTGATCGCTGTTACGTGGTGCAAGCCTTTAAGTCCGTTCATAGTTATCTTCCTCCTCTGATTATCCTTGCTCTCCGGCATTCTATTCCTTTTCAACCGGAAAGATACACCTGAAAATAGTTTGAATTCGAGATAATTTCATTATAAACACTTACTTTTTGTAAGTCAATAGGGAGCTCATTCTTTTTTATCCCCTTTTTGTCTGCTACGATGAGAGCGCAGTATATTACACGGAAAGGATGTGTCCGACATGCAATCACTTAAAGGGAAAAATGTGCTGATCACAGGAGCCGGCAGAGGAATCGGACGGGAAACAGCAAAGGCTTTAGCTCAGGAAGGCTGCAGCATCGGCCTGCTGTCACGCTCAGAGGGCCCGCTTCATGAAACAGAACGGATCGTCGCAGAAGCAGGCGTTCGTTCCGCTTCCGCAGCAGCAGACGTAGCGGATGAAACAGCGGTAAAAGAAGCGGTGCGCAAACTGGAAGATGAACTCGGTTCATTTGATATTTTAATCAACAATGCCGGCATAGGTCGCAAGGGAGACTTTCTCGAGCTTTCTAGCAATGACTGGCAGGACGTTCTGCAGACGAATGTGATGGGCATTGTTTACGTTACCCAGGCAGTCCTCCCCGGGATGCAGAAAAAGCAGCGAGGGGACATCATCAATATCTCATCGATGTCCGGCTTAAAGGGAACGCGAGGCTCCAGCGCCTACAGCGCATCCAAGTTTGCTGTCATCGGCCTCGGAGAAGCCCTTATGCAGGAAGTACGTCATGATAACATTCGTGTATCCACACTGACGCCGAGCCTCGTTGAAACGGAGATGACACGCGCAGGCGAAGAGTCTCGTCCGGATAAATTTATGCAGCCGGAAGATTTGGCGGAGTATATGGTAGCCACGCTGAAGCTTGAACAGCGCACCTTTATCAAACAAGCTGCACTATGGGGAACAAACCCGTTTTAGCAGCAGTTGTTCGTAATAACGAAACAAAATATTAGTGTACTAATATTTTGTTTTCCGGAGGCGCTTGCCGCTTTACGAATCAGTATATTAAGCTGAAGGTATTCAACAGGCAGCGGCCTGTGCGACCGGAAAATCCGGTGTATTCATACCCCTTTATTCCTGTGTGTCTGCAGCACCTGTCACATGACACCCGGCACTGCCCATGCCACCTCGCTGCAGGTCTCGTTGATAAGCGCAGCCGCTGCCGTTCATGTTGTTTATCCTTTCTTGTAAAAAAGCCTCTGTACTGCCCGGCCCGGCAGAACAGAGGCTTTTTTAGGCGAAAACATTAGTACCAGGTATAATAGTCTATTGTACACACCAGAGGATGATGGTAAGCTGTGCGCAACAACGCTTTCATTCGGCAAAGCGGTATAACGTAAAAGGAGGAAGGTTATGCGTGAACTACATTCATTCGGCTGGTATGCCAAACAATTGAAGGGACATTTGCCCAAGAAAGCTTTCCGGCCTGATCCGGGCAAGCTGCTAGGCGGTGCCGCCTACCTGCTTATTACGACGGCTGCGATGCTAGGGATCGTTTTCCTGTCGCTGCCGCTGCCCGTTAACCTGCTTCTTTCTCTGATCATCGGCATGAGCTTTGCAGCGATGGGTTTTCTCGGTCACGAAATCCTGCACGGCACCGTAGTACGCTCGCCTTTTTGGCGCAATACGCTCGGCGGATTGTTTTTCTGGCCGCTCTGCACCGGTCCGCGGCTGTGGCGCAAGTGGCACAACATGAGCCACCACGTTCATACCCAGCATGAAGAGAAAGATCCGGACACGTGGCTCACAGATACTGCTGTCCGTAAAAACGCCATGCTTCGTCTGATTTACCGGCTGCCAATATCCGTGCGTGCTTTCTTTGAGTTTGCGACACAGACCGTCATGTTTACGCTTCATTCTTTGCGCATGTTTAAGACGTATGCTTCTGAATTTAAGTCCAACGCAGCACCGGCTCTCTGGCTGCAGCTGCTGCTTCCGTGGATCACGTGGATTTCGCTTCTGCTTATCGCGGGGGTTACCAACTGGATTTTCATGTATCTGATCCCGCTTCTCATTGCAAACGGCGTCGTGATGGCCTACATTTCCACGAACCACCGGCTGAATCCACAGGTGGAAATCAATGATCCGCTGGCCAACAGTCTGACAGTAACGGTGCCGAAATGGGTGGATGTGATTCACTTTCATTTTTCTCACCATACCGAACATCACCTGTTTCCAGCCGTCAATTCAACATACTATCCGCTCGTCAAACAGAAGATTAAGGAATACTGGCCGCATCTGTATCATGAGATGCCAATGAGTAAAGCCCTTATCGCCTTATGGAAAACACCGCGTCCTTATTTTAACGGAAAAAACCTGATCGACCCGTCCCGCGGGGAAGTTTACGGGACACTCGGCAATGGGTTAACCGAGTCAGGCGAGTCAGCTTCAACACGTGCTCAGTAACCGATAGAGCAAAATAGTCCAAATAAAGCCGGTTTCCACAGAAGAAACCGGCTTTTCAGAGTATCGATAAAATCGATTTAAGTGGACAGCCCTTCCTGTGTCTGCGGACACTCACTTTCCGGAGGGAGCAGCACCTCGTTCTGATTTTGGAAACTGACAAGAATGGTTTATAATCCTAACTCTCTTTGGCGTATGCCTGCCAAATAATCTTCCAGCGAGAATGTCTCATTTATAGTTTTGCCCAACTGTTCGTTTTCCTTCTCGTTAAGTAACCTTTGCGGATGCTTAAGTCGTTTTATTCGTTATAACGATCTGTTAAGTTACGTAAATCACTTTTGACCGCTGCTGAGTGAGTTTCAAGGAGCGTTGTGTTCCAATTTCGCTACGTCGTGTCACTTTTGCAGCCCGCAATGTTCGTTTTGAATAAAAAAATTCCTGTCAGATCACTCGCCAGCGATAGGAGCGACAAACAGGATACCTTCATCAGTAAAAACACGAAAACGACGGAGTGCTTCTGACAAGAGCACGTGTCTAGCGAAGTCGTCCCCTCCTATCGAGCCTCTCTTTCCTGCAGAAAGGAGGGGTCTAAATAGCTGGAGGCAAACTCGGTAAGCAGAAGGGAAATACATCAAAATGAACAAACATGTAAGCAGATTGACTCTGTCAATAGCCTGTAAAGCCGGCTTCCGCATTGGAAACCGGCTTCTTTTCTATAATGAGAATCGGGTAAAAAGGAATGTTCCATGCTGAACAAGCCTCGCCTGTTCGTACAATGAAAAACTTTTTCGTACTTAATCCTGTCGTACATCAATTTCCATGGGACGGATGGCGCCCCATGGAGCTACGTCAATGGTTACCTGAAGATTCTCTTCTCTCTCAAGCTCGGGTCCCCTGCCCTGCTCTACGTAAAACTGCTCCAGCTGAGGAGCTGTGATCGTGCGGTCAAACGTATAGCCTTCAATCGCTCCAAAAAACGGTCTGTTATCTGCCTGATCCACGACGGCGTAGCCATCCTCGCCTTCCTTGAGTGTGAAGTAGACAGTGCCGTGCTCCAGACCGGAAGGTGCCTCCAGATCAGGATACTGCAGCATCACGTACTCCCCGAGAAAGGGATCGAACGGATCATACGGCTCTGCTCGCAGCGTTAAGGATTCCCCGAACCAGCTGACAGCGAAAAAGCTTGTGATGATCAGAGCAGTGAACACAGTTTGAAGAGCCGGCATCACCCAGTTTTTCATGATACAGCCTCCTCTCTGCGATGATTAAACCACCAGGCAGCTCCGGACAGGGCGAACAACAGGAGCGCACCGATCAGGAAGAATAGTGCCATATCCATTCTGCCCCATGCGAAGATGACATAAATGACTGCCTGCACGAGCACAAAATAGATGAAGCCGGGTGCAAGCGGCATACTGCGCTTCTGAGCGTAAAACAAGTAGCCGAGAGCGGTCGCTTCTGCTGTAATTGCCAGCAAAACAGCCGACTGGTCAAACATCATCAACCCCACTGCTCCTAACACAGCTGTCCACACAGCCGGCTTCAGCTTCCATATACAAATGCCGAATACAGCTGCACCTGCAGCGGCAAGCCCCCACGCTTCCAGCCAGCTGAGATCGGGCAGTGCTCCGGCTGTTTCGCCGCGGACAGACAAATACACTAGCAGCGAAACAGCTCCGAATGCCGGATAAAGCGGAAGCAGAATACGCCGCTGTTCCTCTTGCAGCGCAAGCAGCAGAAACACGAGAAAGAAAAGCGTCCATACAGGCCAGAACGGACTTTCATAGGCCGGGGTGCTCCAGAGCTTGAGCCCGGATCCGAAGACGAGCATCCAGCTGAAAACGAGCGGCAGCTGCCCGCGGCTGACGATAAGCCAGGTGAGTGCTGCAGCTGCAAAGAGACCCCACTCCAGCCATGAAACGACGGGGACAGAAGCGGCAAGCGTCACCGCGCCCATGATAAAGGCGGCAACAGCATAAGCGTTATGGCGCCAGATGGCGAGATGAAGCAGTGCCGCAAGAAAGACCGCCCACGGAAGAATCGTGCCGGATGTAGAGAAGTGAAACGCCTGAGCAGTGACGATCAGGGAGGCGCCGAACATCGCAAGTCCAATCAGCCGGAACAGCACCGGCCGGCTGAAGCCTCGTTTTTCCGACACTGTGCCTAACCCATAGATCAGCCACATAAGCGTGAGAACGAGCCCGCTTTTTAAGAGAGGCGGCATTACCTGCCAGTTCGCGGCAATAAAACTGAAGACCGCGAGTGTGAAAAAGACAAGACCAACAATCATCAGCAGCGGCAGCCTGGTTTTTTTACCGGCAGGATGCTTCTGCTTTTCATACTCTAAAATGGTTGCAGCTGTTTCCTCACTGAGCAGCTTTTCTCGTTCCCATTCCCGCAGCTTACGTTCCATCTCCACAGCTTTCCACCTCCCTGTCTGATAATTCCAGTATAATCCTGAACCAGGAAAATAACCACTTATTTTCTTCCTGATTTCGACAATTTTTTCATGCCGAAAACGCTCTCCATCAGCTTTTGTCAAAGCAAAAAGCACCTTCCGCAGCTAGTAACGGAGGGTGCTTTTTGATTATGTCAGACAGACTCTCGAATTAGCGGCATACTCATACATCTCGGACCGCCTCTTCCGCGGACGAGCTCGCTGCTCGGTACCTCGAGTACGGTGATCCCGTTTCGACGAAGCAGGTCATTCGAGACGTAATTACGCTCATAGGTGACGACCGTTCCCGGTGCCACAGCAAGCGTATTGGAGCCATCGTTCCACTGTTCGCGGGCCGACGCTATTTTATCTTCGCCTCCGCAGGGAATGAGATTCACATCATCAAGCTTGAGCACTTCCTTCAGCGTTTCTTTTAAATTATACCGTTTCGTAATTCGCACCGGGTCGCCGGGTTCGAGAATGAAGATGTTCATTCGTCCGTCTTTATCGACCACTTGGGCGTGAGTCGTAAATTGATCGTGATCGATCATCGTAAAGACGGTATCCAGGTGCATCGAAGCACGGCGCTTCGGAATTTCCACCGCAACCACCTTCTCAAAGCCTGAACCGGAGGCAAACAGCTCTGTCGCCAGCTTTTCGACTGCCCGGGCAGAGGTGCGTTCACTGACACCGATTGCCAGCACGGTGTCGCTGAGAACGAGCTCATCTCCCCCTTCAATCGGAAAATCGTAGCTTCTGTTCATCCACTGCGGCACCCGGGCATCCCGGTAATCCGGATGACTGCTGATAATATGCTCCATTAGCAGCGATTCGCGGCGTCGCGCTTCCTGGCTCATCGGGTTCAATGAAATCCCGTTTCCAATTACAGCTGCCGGATCGCGGGTGAAATAAAGGTTCGGCATCGGATCCAAATAAAACGGATAGTGCTGGTCCATCCACTCGTACAAATGTTTTTTCTTACGGTTCGGCAGCTCCTCCTTCAGCACACCGCCGATCATACTGCGTACGAAGTCGGCTGTTGAAAAGTCGAGCAGGTACTCCTTCAATGCTTCTGAAGAACCATTCACCGTTAATCGTGATTCTGTCATCATCCGCTCCAGAAACTGTTCTCTCTCAGTGTGAGACTGGAGGGATTGTTCAAGCAGATCGGTCACATAGACCGTTTCAGCCCCCTGCTCATGCAGGACTTCTGCAAAACGGTCGTGTTCTTTCTGCATCGCCGGCAAGTACGGAATATCATCAAACAGCAGCTGCCCCATCGCATCAGGTGTTACCTGTTCAATTTCAATTCCGGGCCGGTGAATCAGCACTTTTTTCAGTCGGCCAATTTCAGACGTTACGTTTACTGCCATCGTCATCCCCCACCTCTCTTATTTAACCGTAGCAGACCGCATCGGCCTCACGTGAAAAGCTGTCAGATTATGTATCATGCTTTCCTGTCTATTCCCTTCCCAAATGTGGGAAAAACTCGAATTCAAAGCTGCTTCATACTTTCTTCATTTTTAGGAGGTAGGCTTGGTCGTAAAGGAGTGATTGGCAAATGAAAAAGACTTGGATCTTAAGCGCTGGTGTGATGCTGACGCTGGCTGCATGCTCTAATGCAGAGGAAACGAATACGAATAGCAATGCCGAAACTGAAAACAATATGAGCACTGCCGAAACAAACGAACAGAATGAGAATCAGCAGTCAGATGAGCATCATATGAATAACGACAACATGAACCACGATGAAATGGATCATGATAATATGGACCACGATAACGGAGACATGAATGAGGATATGAACCATGATAATGAAGACATCGATCACGGCATGAACGGCGACAGAGATTCCTTCGAGGAGAACGCAGCCGAGCTTCCTGCCGAAAATGACGGGGCATCTGAAAACCTTTTAACGACAAACACTAAAAACGTCACCAGAATCGATCAGGAAGAGCCGGAGGACTTTTCCATTGAAGTTTCTCAAACGATCTGGCCTGCCACTCATGAAACGAATCAGCCTGGCACCGTCATTCTTGCAAATCCGGATGAGTGGCAGCAGACGCTCAGTGCGCTTACACTCGTGCACCACCCTAACGACGGGCCCGTTCTGCTAATGGAGGACGGACTAAGCGACGAGCTACTGACAGAAATCGAACGACTAGCACCACTTGGCAACAATGAAGGCTTGGAAATCCTCGCCGCGACAGAACTGACAGCTGAAGAAGAAGATATGCTCAGTGATTATGAATGGGCAGAAATGACTGCAGACTCTCCTGCTGACTTTGCCCGGGAAGCAGATGCTGCTTTTGCTGATACATTGGGTGAATTCCCCGAGAAGGTGTTAATTGCTTCCTCTGAGGAGGAACATCAGCTACTTTCCATGACCGCTGGAAGCTGGATTTCCCATATGAACGAACCGGTGCTGTTTGTAGATGATGACGGCATTCCTGCCGAAACAGAAGAAGCGTTGTCAGAACGGGATCAGGCAAAGATGTATTTGCTCGGAAGCGAAGAAATTATATCCGAGGACACTGAACAGCAGCTCAGTGAATTTGGACATACATCCAGAATTGACGCAGGAACACCGGTTGAGCTGTCCATTGCCTTTGCCCAATTTGAAGAAGACGGGTTCGGCTGGGGCATCACAGAGCCGGGACACGGTTTCGTCTTTACTTCCACGGATCGTCCTGAGTTAGCGCTTGCCGGAGCCCCTTTTGCGCACTTAGGTAAACATGCTCCTGTCCTCTGGCTTGAAGACGGAGAACTTGAAGACGAGCATCGCGACTATTTAGCAACAATTAAACCTTCTTTTACAGACAATCCGATGGAAGGGCCTTATAATCACAGCTATCTGCTTGGTACAGAAGAGGACATCTCCTTTCATACACAAGGATTAATTGATACACTGATGGAAATTGAAGCAGCAGACGGGGGCGGCCACGCAGATCATTGATGCCTTCTCCGCCAGGGAGGTACAAAGATGAATACCATTCTAATCGTTGACGATGAACCGCAAATGCTGGAGCTGATTACAGACTGCCTGCAGCTGCTTCCAGTCGAGGTCCAGACCGAGCATGATTCTGCCGCAGCACGAAAGAGACTGCAAACAGAGTCGTTTGATCTTGTTATGCTCGATGTGATGATGCCTTCTCCTGACGGTTGGGAACTGCTGAAAGAGACTGCGGGACTTCCTTCGCCCCCCTCCGTTATCATGCTGACGGCATTAGGTGACAATGACCAAGTCGTGCGCGGTCTTCAGCATGGTGCAGATGATTATGTAACGAAGCCTTTTGAGCCTGCCATTCTTGCAGCAAGAGTGGAAGCGGTCCTCCGCAGGAAACGCCCGCACTCGGGCAGCACGATAAGCTGTAACGGCCTGACAGTCGACAGTGTGAGACGGCAAGCCGCGTTCGAAGGCTCCTGTCTTTCGCTTACCAAAAAAGAATTCGACCTTGTGGCACTTCTCGTAAAGAGGCCAGGTCAAGTATTTACGCGCCAGCAGCTGCTCGATGAAATCGATGACCACGCCAGCGCTGCTTCAGACAGAACAGTGGACACGCACATGAAAAACATACGTGAAAAGATCCGCCGTGCAGGCGGCTCTTCTTCGCTGATTGAAACCGTCTGGGGAATAGGGTACCGCCTGGGGAACAGAAAATGAAGCTTTCCTTACGCATTGCCCTGCTGTTTTTTTCCGTCATCTTATTGCTTTTAGTAGTCATGGGTGCTGCCTTTTATGAACTATCCCGGCAATTTTATGAAGATCGTCTGCTGCATGACGTTTCAGATCGAATGACTGCCCACGGCCGAGTATTGGAACAGGATGATCATGATGGAGCCTTTGCACACATTCAAACGATGGAGGAAGCGCAGGGGGAAGTCGCGTTCGTTCAATTTTCGTCTGACGGAGGGGCCGTGCGAAGCTCAGACAGCCTCACTCCAGCTGATACAGCCAGGTATTGGGACTGGATAGAGCGATCCGAATCGGATGCAGCACTTACGGAAGCCTCCACACATAACGAGCCGCACGTTTACGCGTATCACGAGTTTGAAACGGACCGAGCCGATGGTTATCTGTTTGTCGACCAGGCTTCCGGAGAGTTTGCCGCTACGAGGGAAACACTTATCTATTTGACTGGCGTCACCACGTTTCTCGGGCTGCTTCTTGCCGGAGGTTTGACGATGCTGTTAACCCGATGGATTACAAATCCATTAACACAAATACGGTCTGTTTCCAGGCGTATCGCACAAGGGGATTTCACTTCCGAACTCGCATGGAAGCGTACGGATGAGATAGGGGATTTGAGCCGCAGCATTGATCAAATGGCCGGCCGGCTTGCCGCTTACCAGGCTTCCAGAAAACGTCTGCTCGCGAATATATCCCACGATTTGCGTACCCCGTTGACTTATGTAAAAGGCTACTCTTCCCTTCTCAAAGGAAAACTGGAGGCAGATGAACGTAAACAGGCAGAAGTGATTCATCGGGAAGCTGCACGGATGGAAAAGCTTGTTACCGATATCGTTGACTTAACAAAAATGGAGGAAGGCGCACTCTCTGTTAATCCGGATACGATTCAGCTTTGTCCGTTTCTGCATGAAATAGCCCGGCATCATCAGCTTTTAGCTGAAGAAACCGGGCATCGTATCCAGGTTATCTGTCAGAAGGACAGCACCGTATACGCTGATCCCGCCCGGCTGGAACAGGCACTGTTCAACCTGTTTCAAAATGCTGTTCGCTACACTCCTGCCGGCACGGTCATCACGTGGGAGATCAGCTGCGATGAAATCAGAAGCTTCATCCTTCTTCAGGATGAAGGACCGGGCATCCAGCCCGATAAGCTTCCCCACATCTGGGATCGTTTTTACAGAGCAGATGAAGCGAGAAGCTCTGCAGTTCCTGGAAGCGGGCTCGGGCTTGCGATTGTAAGACAGATCGTACTTGCAAGCGGCGGACAAGTTGCTGCCGGAAACAGAAACGGCAGCGGCGCGTGGTTTCGTATAGAGCTGCCGTCTCTGACGGATTAATAACGCTAGTCTGCTGACAGCCGTTCTACCGCCTCTTCCGCTGCGGCTGTTTCCCGGCCGATGCCTTCGTTTTGTTCGTGCAGCGCTTCTATAGAGGCGCTCACTTCCTCAACAGCGGCTGATGACTGCTCAATGCCGGCTGCAAGCCCGGTGGTTGATTGATTCATGGAGGAAGCTGCCTGCTGTACAGCAGCAGCCCGTCCTGTAAGAGAAGCAGTCAACGACTTTAACTGATGAATACCCTGCTCCATTTTTTCAGAAGCCTGCAGCATCGATGCTGCGGCTTCATTTTGATTTTCGGCTGCTTCGCCGCTCCGCTTCATCTCATCGAGCGCATTTCCGTTCGCCTGTTCCAGCTCCTCAAGTACGCGGGTGATGCCTTCTGCTGCCTGACCGGATGTTTCCGCAAGCTTCCTTATTTCATCGGCTACCACGGCAAATCCGCGTCCCGCATCACCGGCACGCGCCGCTTCAATTGAAGCATTCAGCGCAAGCAGATTCGTTTGTTCCCCGACCTTAATAATCGACGCTGAAAGGCTGTCTGCTTCATTAATCTTTGCCGTTACCCGTTCAAATTCCTGCTCCAGCCTGCCGAAGCGCTCATTCATTTCGACCGTTTCACCTTCCAGCTTTTCAAGCTCCGTCCTAAATGCCTGCGCCCCCTCTGCCATGCTGTCTGCAGAATTGGATGCTTCCAGCACCTCCTGCTGCATGCCGTTTGCTTCTATAGCAGTGCGCTCTGCCTCTTCAGACAGCGCCTGGACATCGCTGTTTTGCACTTCTGCTCCTTCTGCAAGCTCCTGAGCCGCAGCTGTCATTTCTTTGTAGGAGCTGATGTTTTGCTGAACGGCCGCGTTTGTTCCCGTAAGCGACTCCCGAAGCGCTGCTGCCTGCTCTTGTAAAAATACGGCCTTCTGCTCTTTCGCTTCCGTTTCCTGCTGGGACTCATCAAGCAGCTGTTCCAGCACGTCAGACTGGCGGCCGCCAATGAGAATAACGGCACCTCCCAAAGCCCCCGCAAGGACGTATGTAAGCAAAATAGTTGGCAGATTCGCGCTGATCACCGCAGATTCAGCTGTACTGTAAAAGGCGTTGATCAGCTGGCCTGCCAATCCGAGCACAAGGGCCGTGATCAGCACGTGCCGGTACAGGTGCAGAACCGCTAAAATGAGCAGAAAATAGTAAATGACAGCAACGCCGATCCCTCCGCCAAGCAAAAATACGGCCGACGTTACGAATAAATGAGCTGCAATGATCAGCAGCAGCGGCACGAGTTCCGGCTTTCGAATTAAATAGACAGCTATCGCGTAGAGCCCCCACAGCGCTGCAAACTGGATTCCGTAAACGAGCGCAGTCTGTCCGTCCCCGAGTATAAAATTCATAAGACCGCCCGCTGCAACCGTAGCGGCAAAAAGACCGACAGCGAGCCGGTTTTTCGTCTGCAAATCTTTCTCCTTCATTTCAGTCACGATACTCACCGATGAGACAACCCCTTTATCAACACATTTTTTCCATCATAAGGAATATATCGAACAACTTTGACTGAATGTGAAGCGCTTGCACGAAAAAGGCTGCTTCACATGTTTTTGAAGCAGCCTCTTAACGTATTTACATTTGCACCCATACATGCAGTTTCCTCTGCTTTCAGAGTCCAGCAGATATTTCAGCGGATTGTTCGTTTTGCTTCTCGTTAAGTTACATTTGCCAAGTCTTAAGTCGTTTTATTCGTTATAACGATCTGTTAAGTTGCGTGAGTCACTTTTGACCGCTGCCAAGTAACGTTCAGAGGGCGTTCTGTTACAATTGCCGGGCGTTGTGTCGCTTTTGCAGCCTGCAAAGTTATTTTTCAAATGAAATACCGCCTCGTCTGAGATGGAAGCAGTAAACAGGATCCCGACGTTTAAACAATTGAAAGGCTGCTTCAGATTTTTTCTGAAGCAGCCTTTCTGTTAAGCGACAGCCGGAGCGATCAGGGCTGTCAGCAGCAAAATGCCGAACACGATCAAGGCACCGATTGCGAGTATGCCTGGGATGCCATCGAACGGTTTAGGTCCATCCGATTCGGCAGACTTGCTGATGGTAGAATATGAATTTGGCGCGGATGTTCCGTACACGGTCGGTTTTGCGCTTCCGGGTGAAGTAAATAAGCGGATCACAACCGGAGCCGTCATGACCGCAACCGCTGCCAGCATCAGCATAACGAATACCGTCATCGATCCGGTCAGCGCGCCAACGCCTGCGGATAATGCCGCTGCACCTGCCCCTGCAGCAAATGCTTTAAGCCATTTTGTCATGAGGAGCCTCCTTTTATTTATTCTGGATTAGTATTCCATTCCCTGACATTCATGCACGTAATCCCTTAATCGGCCTTGGCTTCCAGGCGGTAATCATTCTTAAGGGCGGACGCCGGGAGAAGCATCGTGTAAAAAAGCGTGCCCCGGTTGATGAATTCCTGATGTTTATAAAAACCGATCTTCTCGTACGTGTTTCTGGCCCTGGCGTTAAAGTCAGCAACAGAGAGACGGAGCATCAGGCAGTCTGTCGCATCACATGCCCAGCGTACAACGTATGCTGTAAACGGGACGCCGAGCTTTTTGCCGGTTAAGGCGGGGTTCAAACCAAGTCCAATATCGACCGCCGGATCGCGATAGACACCATTCTGTATTCCTTCTGGCACCTGTGCTTCTCGTCCGAGACAGCAGAAGCCGATGATACTGCCGTCAGCGTGCCTGACGCTGAAGTAGCTGCCGCCGAGCAGCGTTTCGTACGTTTCAGCAGTTGGCTCAAAACTGTAGCGCTCGTATGGCGGTTCGTACACCCAGCTGCTGATTTCATCTGCATCTTCCCTGGTCATTCGCTGCAGCGTCCACTGTTTCACACCCCATCTCTCCTTCCGTTTTATCCTGCTAAAACAGTTCGGCAGGAAAAACCGTTTTCCTGCTGCAACGGCTTAAATGAGGGGAAAAACGCAAGTACGACTTTCCTGCAATGTCAATTCAAGACCTAATGGAGCGATCCTGTTTCAATCGTACTGATTTAAATGGAGCAATTGCTTTCTTTTTGCCAGCTGTGCTCAAGCTTTCTCCACAAACAAGAGCCTCTACCCCGCAATCGGGATAAAGGCTCTTATTTAACGAGACATTAAGTTGTTTCGAAGCTTTGCTCCAGCTCATCGACGAGCGTGCCTACATAAGCAACCGCTTCCTGGATCGGCTTTTTCGTGGTCATATCGACACCTGCAAGCTGCATCAGCTCCAGCGGCTTTTTTGTTCCGCCTGCTTTTAATGCAGCAAGCCAGCGCTCCACAGCAGGTTCTCCCTCCTGCTGAATGTGCTGAGCAGCTGCGGTGGACGCTGTCAGACCGGCAGAGTACGTATACGGATACAGTCCCATGTAGTAATGCGGCTGCTTCATCCACGTCAAACCGGCGTCTTCGTCAATTTCCACGTCGGGTCCCCAGAACTTCTGCAGCGTATCGCGCTTTTCCCGATTGAGCACCTGTGCCGTGATCGCCTCGCCTTTCTCAGCGAGGGCATAAATCCGTCGCTGCAGCTCGCCTTCAAGGATGTGTGTGACGAAGTTGTGGTAGTACGTTCCGAGCGACTGCAGCACGACCCAGCGGCGCATGCGCGTATCGTTGGACTGATCAAGAATATGGCGGCTCAAGAGCATTTCATTCATCGTAGACGGCGCTTCGATAAAGTAAAGCGATGGACGCGTATTGGAAATGCGCTGATAGCGGCCGGCCATGCTGAAGTGCCCTGCATGTCCAAGCTCATGCGCAAGCGTAAACGCGTCACGCATATTATCATTCCATGTCACGAGAATGTAAGGATGAACGCCGTACGGGCTTGAGCAGAAGGCGCCGGAGCGCTTTCCGTGGTTATCGGCACGGTCAACCCAACGCTCTTTTAATCCTTTTTCCATGAACTGCATGTATTCTTCGCCCATGACCTCAAGGGATTTCAAAATCATGTCGCCTGCTTCCTCATACGACATATCCGGATCAAAATCAGGATCGAGCGGTGCTTTCAGATCGGCATATGTCATCTTATCCAAGCCCAGCATTTTTTTCTTTAAGGCGGCAAGCCGGCGCATATGCGGCGCGAGCTCCTCCTGAATCGTATCAAGCTGACGGTGATACATTTCTTCTGTTACCTGCTGACCGTGCAGCAGCATCTGCGTCACGGACTCATATCCGCGGAGCCTTGATTCTGTGATAGAGCGTGTGATTTCTGTCGCATAGGTAGCCGCGTACGTGTTCTGATATGCACGAAGACCGTCGGAAAATGCTTCGTAGGCGCGCCTGCGCACGTCGGTATCCGGATGGGACTCATAGCTCTCGAACGTATTAAATGTGAGCGGGTACTCCGTGCCGTCAGCTGTTTTAAACGAGCGGAACGTCATATCAGATGTTTTGCTTCGCTCGTAAATCATAAACGGCGAACTGTGCACTTCCCCGAAAGCGGCCAGTACGTTTTCTGTTTCTGCACTGAGCTGATACGGCTTTTCCTCCATTAAATCTTTCAGTGTTTTATGGAAATCTTCCAGACCTGGCTCCTCGTTCAGCCATTTCTGAAGCGTTTCCGGATCGAGCTCAAGAATTTCTGACTTAATAAATGAGGTCGCAGCCCCGGCCTCGGAACCGAGAGCGGCTATACGGGCGGCATCTGCCTGATTTTCCGGGTTGCCTCCGTCGGAAGATTCCTTCAGCATCGCATATGTAAAAATACGCGTCAGACGCTCTTCCAGCTTTTCCTTTGCTTCCAGCAGCTGCAATAATGTCGCAGCATCCTGTACGCTTTTTCCCTTAAAAGCTGATACCTCTGCAAGCGCATCCGGCACTTGCGCGACCTCGCTGAGCCACGTGCTGCGGTCGCTGAATAAATCCGTTAAGTCCCACGTTTCTTCTTCTGGTATTTGCGTTCTGTCGAGCGTTTCCTTCATTTGTCATCTCCACCTTCCGTCTGAATATTTCGATTTTCGAAACATACCTTTATTGTACGTGATTTAAGCGTTTATGAAAAGCCCTTCCAATATGAAAAAGAAGGACCGCCGCCGGCCCTGCTGCTTCTCTCACTATGATACTCTGTCACTGCCGCCTGCATATTCAGCTTCCCGATCTTCCAGATTGAAGAGCCGGTAGCCCTGCTCGTACGCCTCCTTATAGCTGAGCACATCGTCGACGTACCACTCAGCGCGATTATACTGATAAACCGCCTGTTCATAATTGCCCTCATCTGCTCCGTTTCTCGCCAGATAGTAAGCCGCACTATGCATCGCATCATGCAGATCAAACGGGTCTGCTTCTCCGTTTCCTGCCGCATCCTGACCATAGCCGCCGTAGGCTTCAATCACCTCCGGGTCGGTTTTCTCTTCTTCCGGGATATCCCCTTCACCGAGCCCTTCACAGCTGGGATGGCCCCATCCTGTCCAGGTACACGGCATAAACTGAAAATGACCTTCTGCGCCTACCGGGCTGACGAGCGGATCCATTGTGGAAAAAATCGTTTCCACTCGGTGAATGGCTGCCAGCAGCTCCCACGGAATGCTGTAGGCATCTGCAGCTTCCTGATAAGCTTCCAGATATTCCTCCGGCACTTCTTCTGCCGCAATATAGATCGTGCGCTGTTCTTCCGGTTCGGCTTCTTCTTCTCCATTTCGCTCATCCAGCGAAACCGCAAATAACAGAACGAAGAATATCGCTGCTGCACTGAGTGAAAAAGCTACGGCAGCACTCGTTTTTATCATTTGTTTCATCAGCTTCCTCCGCTCCTTCTCTCTATGCTTCAGTATAACTCATTTCTACAAAAAGCTCCTGCTGAAAGCCGGATAAATTCTATTTCAACCTCTAATTGTATGACAGCCGTACTACAAGGCCGGCGTTCACTTCTCAGAATGATGACAGTTTCGTTATCATTCTGTAACGTTTACCCATTTTTGGTGTTCAGGCAGTATGATAGAGACAAATAGAAGTAAGCAGGTGAGACATCATGAAACTGATCATCTTATTAATCGGTATGAGCGCGTTTGTATTTGGATGCGGCTCAGAGTCCGTTTATGACATTATACCGGAAATTGAAGAAGACAATAAGCTCCACGCGATCGTACTGATTGAAGACTCGAATGATCAGAACAACCACCCTTACTACAATGCTTTGCTCGAAGTAAACAACCTCGACATCGTTCAGCCACACATCGTGTCAGCATCTGACCATCCGGAGGTTCCGGACTATTTTCACGCCGATCACTTCCCGTGCCTGATTTTGTATGAGAATGGAGAAGTCGTCATGCATCTGGATGATGCTGCATCCATGGATGATATTATTGATGAGTTAAACGGAAACGTCGACCGCTTCACGCGAAAAATGCTGGCTGAAGAAGACGTATAGAACAACAAAAGAGCTGTTCCTCCGGACGATCCGGCGGAACAGCTCTTTTGTTTATTATTATTCGATTCCGACCAGTGTGCCCGTGCTGAATTCAAGGATAAATTCGTCCTCTTCTTCCGCTTCTACATGCTGGCCGTCAACCTCTACTTCAATGTGCCATGCACCGGCTGTCTGGAATTCTGCTCCTGTACCGGCGGATACGATTTCCTCTTCAACAGAATCAGCGTTCCAGCTGAGAACATCAGATCCATCCACGCTTATTTCAGAGTCAGATACGTCTCCGAACGACGGGAAGCGGCTTTCGTCTTCCAAATCTCCTTCCAGCTCATACGAGAATGAAAGCAGGACGCGCATGTCTGATTCTTCTGCACCAGGGATCAGATAATAACCTTCAGCTGTGCCGGATTCTTCTCCTTCACCTTCATCCGGTGATTCATCTTTCGGGAGCATGTCTGCATCGCGTGCAGCAGCTACTGCAGCAAACAGTTCTTCTAATTCTTCCATAGAAGCTTCTTCACCGCCGTCTCCTTCTCCGACCGTCACGTCAATATCATACTCGGATGCCAGGTCTTCAATCTCCCCGCCATCTTCTGCTTCTTCGTTCTCATTCGCTTCGTTATCCGCATTCTCATCTGCGTTATTCTCTTCAGCTGTGTTGTTTTCCGGGGCATTATTGTCTGCTCCGTCATTCTCCTCACCATTGTTTTCTGCGTTTCCGCAAGCAGCCAGTACAAGCGAAGCTGTGACTGCACCTGTCAATGCAATTGATTTTTTCATGTTTTGACTCACCCTTTTATCTGTAATAGTCATCCATCCTGCACACTACCCGATTCTGCAGGCTTTTCATGTCAAATAAGACTATAAAAATCTAAAAGAATCTATAACCCCTGCCTGTCCAGAAAAAATAGTATTGCTGCACAAAACAGCATGGCAACCCCTAACGTCAGCAGCAGTCCGTCTTCCCGGAAAGCAGAGCCTGTAAAACCAGCTGCAGCTGCCAGCAGCGAGACAATCCAGCCGATCCTGTAAAGAAGCATAGCGGAAGCACCTCCTACGTACCTGTACCCGTTTCTTTGAAACGTTTATCAGCTTTCCGTAGAGAGCACACTAAATATTTCATTATTTTCCATACGTTTTTACAGCTTTGAAGGGTATAGCATGAAAAGGACTACATAAAAATGGAAAGGAAGTGCCTGCCATGAGCCCTAATGAAATAGGCTTCAGCTTTATCATTATTGGAATTCTTCTCATCATCGGTAAATGGATTCGGGTCTATTCGGTAAAACTGCAGCAGCTGTTTTTACCATCTTCCATCATCGCCGGAGCACTCGCCCTCCTGCTGGGGCCCGAAGTTCTCGGCAGCATCGTTTCTCAGTTCGCACCGGAATCGATCTTTGCAAGGGGAATGTTTCCTGCCTTTATGATCGATGTCTGGGCAGAACTCCCCGGCCTGTTTATTAACATCGTATTCGCATCGTTGTTCCTCGGAACCCGGCTGCCGGATCTGCAGAAGGTCTGGATTGTCGGTGGTCCGCAAGTGGCAATGGGCCAGATGGTTTCGTGGGGGCAGTATGTCATCGGGATCGTCCTTGTCCTGCTGGTGCTCGCTCCTTTATTCGGAACGAATCCGCTTGCCGGAGCACTGATTGAAATCAGCTTTGTCGGCGGACACGGTACCGCAGCCGGACTCGGGGAAACGTTTAACGAGCTCGGGTTCTCTGAAGGGTACGATTTATCAATCGGGCTTGCAACAATTGGGATTTTGAGCGGGGTCATCATCGGGATTATCCTGATTAACATCGGTGCCAGAACCGGCAGAGCAAAATTTGTCGGCGGGAAACAGTCTTTTTCCGACAAAGGGAAGACTGGCATTGTAGACCTCGATAACCGTGACGCCAGTGCTGATATGACGACGCGGCCGGAATCAATTGATCCGTTTTCCGTTCACATCGCCTACGTCGGACTCGCAATCGGGGTCGGCTGGGTGCTGCTCGAGTTTTTCGTCTGGCTGGAAGACATAACGTACGGGCAGGCGACAGACGTATATCTGTTCGAATACGTGCCTCTCTTCCCGCTAGCCATGGTTGGCGGTATTATTGTTCAGGCGTTCTCACAGAAATTTGACCGCTTTCAGCTGATTGACCGAAAAACGATCAACCGTGTAAGTGGCCTTTCCCTGGACATTTTGATCGTCAGCGCGTTAGCGACGATTTCCATTGCCGTTATCGGTGATAACCTTGCAGCGTTTCTCGGTCTAGCCATCGTAGGTGTCGTGTGGAACGTGCTTGCGTTCTTGTATCTCGCTCCTAAAATGATTCCGAGCTACTGGTTTGAGCGCGGGCTCGGTGATTTCGGTCAGGCCACCGGGATTGCCGCTACCGGCCTGCTCCTTATGAAAGTAGCCGACCCGAACAATGAAACACCGGCGCTGGAAGGGTTCGGCTATAAACAGGTACTTTTCGAACCGTTCGTCGGCGGCGGACTTGTAACAGCTGCGGCGATGCCGCTCATCTTCCAGTTCGGAGCCGTCCCGTTTTTAATCGGTTCCGCCGCGATGACGCTGTTCTGGCTTCTGTTCGGTATCCTTTACTTCGGACGGAAAAAGACGGCTGATTCGACCAGCTGATTAACAAGAAACCGGCACGGAGCAGAGAGGTGTCTCCCTCAGCTCCGTACCGGTTCTTATGCTTCATAACGGCGGTTAGTGCAGGCCAAGGGGCCTCCTTTTCTTTCGTCAAAGCAACGAAATGACTTTTAGTCGGTTCCGTTTTTGGCCGGCAGCGCCGTTTTCATAAACAGTTCGCCTACTGATAGCCTGGATAAACGTAAGGGCTGTCGGGCTGTTCGATCGGTTCAAGCTCTGCATCTTCTAAGATGGCAACTTCCTGACCGTTATATGTGCCGGCACGAATCGTCCCCCGTGCCTGGAACCATGTATCATCACCGAAATCAGCCGCTTCTTCAGAGTCGATAATCAGCCCGTAAACACCTGCGTCAGCTACACAGCAGGTCATGCCGAAGCGTGCCGCGACGAGTCTGTTCTCATCAAAATCCGGCTCGCGAAACGCGAATCCATACACCTCCACTTCTGTTCCTTCAAAAGAATCGGTATACAGATCAAGCAGAGTGAGGACATCGATAAACGTATCTTCATCCACAGCAATTTCATCCGCTCCAGCGTAAGTTTCGAACAGTTCTTCGTAATAGCCTTCGAACCATTCTTCATCTTCGTAATCAAGCGGGGCATGCTCGTCGGCTTCCTCTTCTTCCGTTCCGCCGAGCGCCTCCATATAACCGTCCGGGTCATCAAGATAGGAATCAGCACGCGGGGTATCGGATTCGGATTCCTCCGCCTGAAGACCGGGACCATGTGCTGCAGCTCCGTATTGAACTCCCCGATTTTCAGCGACGGAGCTGTCAAGACCGCGTTCCGGCAAAATGAATCCCGCCGTAAGGGGAACGAGAAACAGCACATACACCGGCCAGGGCTGCGGGTGATCATCCTCTTTATCCTGAAACAGCTGTACCGCTCCAAGAATAAAAAACGTGACCATGCCGAAATAGATGAACGGCATCATGATCGGTGCAATGTAATAGACGATACCGCCTGACAGAACGAGTCCGAGAATCAGCAGGCCGAAGCCCATCAGAATCACACCTCGTAAAAAAGCATAGGACAATGATTTCCCCTCCTTATCAGCTGATGACCGCAAACGTCAGCAGAACACCTGCAAAGACGGCGGCGGTTACGGTAATCATAAAGACAATGACAAATTTCGTGCGAAAAAAAGCAAACAGCATGATCGTATTTTTCAGATCAAGCATCGGCCCGTAAAGCAGGAAGGCTGAAATTGATGCCGGTGTAAACTGATTTCCAAACGATGATGCCACAAACGCATCTGCTTCCGAACAGAGCGATAAAATATACGCAAATCCCATCATCACGGCTACAGAGGCTATTTCATCCGATCCGATGCTGAGCAGCACTGACCTGTCGAGAAACGTTTGGAAGAGCGCGGCAATAAAAGCGCCGATCAGCAGGTACTTCCCCATCATAAAAAATTCCTCTGCTGCGTGAGAGCAGATTTCCTTCAGCCGCGCGGCAACCCCCTGTCCATGTTCGTGGTGATGATGGTGATGCACGTGCACTTCTCCCGGTCTTGTACGGATCACCGGGCCCTTGTTTTTAAATACAAGATATAAAATCAGCCCAATGACAAGAGACAGCACGAATGCCAGCCCGAAACGGACATAGACGATCTCCAGCTGATTGCGGAACGCAAAAAACGTAGAAGCGAGCACAACCGGATTCAGAATTGGTGCGGCAACGAGAAAGACCATCCCGGCCTGAAAGGGTACGCCTTTTTTAATCAGCCGCCTGACGACTGGCACAATCGCACATTCACACAGCGGAAGAATCGTGCCGACAAGCGCTGCAGGGAGGAGTGTTTTAATCCCTTTGCCGGGCATCCAGCGGGCAATCTGTTCGGGGGTAACGTACAGGTGGATCATGGAGGAGAGCAGCACGCCGATCAAAAGAAACGGTGCTGCTTCAATGACAATACCGAGAAAGATCGTGTTCACGTTAATCCACGCAGACGGCGCAGCCTCAAACGTCAGCACGTCCTGAAATAAAAACATTATAAGAATAAACAGCAAAACAGCACCGCCCAGAATATCTGGCCGGATCCGGGTTTGGTTCACCATAACAATCTCCTTCACAGCTTCTCTTATCAGTGTACAACGCGCTCGTCTAAATCTCACCCCTTTATACGAAATTTCATTCGTATTTCTGACGGTGCGAGACTGGTTAAAAAGGGTATAAGGATAGAAAAGAGAAGGGGGGCCTGAAGCTATGCTGGAAGATGTCGCCTTGGTTTTAAGCCTGCTGCTGATCGGCTACCTCGTGTATACACTTGACCGGAATAAGCAGGCGTTTCCGGCTCCGCCCGTACTTGTCCTCCTTGGTATTCTGCTTTCCTTTATTCCGTTTTATTCCGAGGTGCCGGTTACCGCCTCGTTTATTTATCATATTTTGCTTCCTGCTCTTTTGTTTGTCGGAGCTTACCGTTTTCCCGTTCAGCAGTTTTTCCGGTACCGCCGCTTTATTCTGCTGCTCAGCACCGCCGGCATTGTAGCCGCGGTCTTTCTTTCAGGAGCAGCCTTTTTTGCCGTGTCAATTCCGTTTATGACGATATCGTTTACCGCAGCGCTGCTTATTGCGGCTGTCCTGATTCCAACGGATCCGGTTTCTGTGATTGAAATATTGTCATCTGATTTGGACGACGAACTCGTAACAAGCGTCGTCGAGGGGGAATCGATGATCAATGACGGAACGAGTATCGTTGTCTTCTCGCTCGTTTTCAGCTGGTACGTCCAAAGCCCGCCTACTTTTCTGGAGGGCACCAGTCAGCTTCTCGTCACCTCGCTTGGCGGTGCTGCGATCGGCGCTGCCTTCGGCTGGCTGTTCAGTCTCGCGCTTCATTATACACACGAGCGCAGCTATCAGATTATGCTCAGTATTATCATCGCCTATGCCTCGTTTATTGCTGCAGAAGCGGTGCATGCATCCGGAGTGCTCGCCGTCGTTACAGCCGGACTTTTTCTTTCTCATCGGATCAAAGCAAGCAGCCGCGAAAGCCATTTACGGGAATCACTCGATGGCTTTTGGGAGATCGTTGAACTATCCATTTTATCACTGCTGTTTTTACTGATCGGCATCGCTGCAGGACCGTCGCTCTTTAATAGCTACTGGCACGTTATCGTTCTCTTTTTTATTCTGATGGTTGTCCTTCGCTGGCTGGTGGTCGAGCTGATCATGCGCGCAACGCCAACGGTTCATAAGCCAACGTTTTCCGAGCGTTTTCTCGTCAGTATTTCCGGTGTGAAAGGAGCAGTGTCTGTTTATTTAATCCTGACGATCCAGGAATCTGCAGCTGATCAGGCAGCGCTCCTTGCAGCAGTCTCCTTCAGCGTCGTCTTTTTATCCCTGCTGCTTCAAAGTCTCGCGATTCACCCAGCCGCCAGATTCATCCGCTTTCTTGGACGCTCCTGACCGCTCTCCAGCCGCTTTATGACGTGAAATAACGAGTCGGCAGTATTCTCCGGCTCGTCAGGCTGTCGACAAAGTTAATCTGCTTACCTGTCTATTCATTATGATCCAGCCTGCCACGTACTTGCCTTTCTCTATCTCTCAAGGTCGCCATCAGCTTGTCTCCTTGGCCAGCCCGCTACACCTGTCCCGCTTTCTTTAACGCCTCATTCCGTTCTGCAAAGCCGCTGTGATGAGACGAGACCATGCCGGAGGCTGCCGCTTCCGGATCAACGTATGTTTTCGCTGCATTCACGGCGTTCGCTGCGTCATGAAACGCACCGGCAAGGAGGTTGATTTTACCTGGGTGAAGCGCTACGTCGCCAGCTGCAAACAGGCCGGGTACGCTCGTCGCTCCGTTCGCAGCGGCAGTGATTCGCTGCTCCTCCATCTCAAGCGCGAGGCTCGTGCCATTCAAAAAGGCCAGCTCCCGCTCATAGCCGTGATTCACAAGGACATGATCCACATCAACAATTCTGCCTGCATCCAGGCCGCACTGCAGCTCCACCTGTTTGATTCTCGTACCGCTCTCATCGGCAATCAGCCGCTGAATCGACGTTTGCAGCATACAGTCGACGGTGGAGCACATGACTTTTTCGACGACTGCTTCATGTCCTTTCAACGCACTGCGGCAGCTTATAATAACGTTTGCCGCAATTCCTTCCAGTTCGTTCGCCCAGTCAACTGCTGTATTGCCGCCTCCGGAAATGAGAACAGTTTTGTCCCGGAACGTTTCAAGCCCCTGCGCCGTATAGTGCAGGTTCGTCATATCAAATCGTTCCGCCCCCTCAACTTCAAGACGCTGCGGCGTGATAATACCACCTCCGGCAGCGACAATCACCGTTGAAGATTCAAACGAGCTCCCCCCTTCGGTCAAGACCTCGAAGCCATTCTCGGTCTGTTTGATATCCGCTACAATTGTTTCGAGATGAACCTCCGGGTCAAATGTTCTTCCCTGCCGAACCAATCCGGCACAGAAATCCTCACCGCTTAACGGCGGCATCCCGCCTGCATCCCAAATGACTTTTTCCGGATAAAGCCGAACTTTCCCGCCCAGCTGCGCCTGGGCCTCGATTAACGTTACACTCATGCCCCTAAGTCCGCTGTAAAAAGTAGCGTACAGCCCAGCCGGACCTCCGCCGATGATGGTTACATCCTTCATAGTTGCGCCTCCTGCATTCAATATGTAAAAACTTTTATTGACAACGATTCTCATTCGCACTATGATAATCATTGTACTGAAATTGAGAATCATTTTCAATATAAATAGCGAAGGGAAGTATGAATAATGAAAAAAGCACTGATGCTGCTGTCTGTTTCGACGCTTGTACTGACTGCCTGTGGCTCTGGAGACGATGCGGGAGCATCCAACGAGAACAGCGGAGGGACGTTTACATATGAATCTCAAAACGGACCTGTCGAAGTTCCTGAAAATCCACAGCGTGTAGCTGTGCTTTCAACATTTGCCGGTAACGTCATGTCACTGGATGTACCGCTTGTCGGCGTTGATTCCTGGAGCATGGACAACCCGCAGTTCGCAGAGGAGCTGGAAGGTGTCGAAGCCATTTCAGATGAGAATATCGAGCAGCTGATTGAGCTGGATCCGGATTTAATCATCGGTCTTGATAATATGAATAATATCAGCCAACTGGAAGAGATTGCTCCGGTTGTCACATATGAATACGGTAAAGTCGACTACCTGGAGCAGCATATCGAAATCGGCAAGCTGTTAAACAAAGAAGAGGAAGCAGTCTCCTGGGTAGAGAGCTTTAAGGAAGAAGCTTCTGCACTCGGTGACGACATCAAAGCTGAAATCGGGGAAGACGCGACGATTTCCGTTTTTGAAAACTTTGATAAACAGCTGTACGTATTCGGCGACAACTGGGGACGCGGTACCGAAATTCTTTATCAGGAGATGGAGCTTGCTATGCCGGAACGAGTAGAGGAAGAGGCACTGGACGAAGGATACTATGCCCTTTCTGCTGAGGTGCTGCCGGAATTCGCCGGCGACTATATGATTTTCAGCAAAGTAGCGGAAACCGACAACTCGTTTACAGAAACGGAAACCTATCAGAACATTCCTGCTGTCGAGAACGGGAACGTCATCGAAGTAGACGCCATGTCCTTTTACTTCAACGATCCGCTTACGCTCGACTACCAGCTCGAGGTATTTGAAGAAGAATTTCTGAACTAAACTACGGGAAGGACGAACGGCATGCCTGCTATGAAACGTGCCCTTCCTCCAGCTGTCCTGCTGCCGGCCGGTTTTCTGCTGCTGGCAGCTTGTTTTTTTATGTCCTTGTTTCTCGGTGCTGCAGAGATTGGCCCGGCAGATGTCTTCCGGGCTCTATTTACGGCGGAAGGCGGAGAAAACCGTGATATCATCCGAAGCATGCGTCTGCCGCGCGAAACGGCAGCAGCGCTGACCGGAGCGGCGCTTGCTGCTTCCGGTGCGATTCTTCAGGGAATGACGCGTAATCCGCTTGCCGACCCGGGACTGCTTGGCCTGACAGCAGGAGCGAATCTGGCGCTCGCTGTATCCATCGCTTTTTTTACGACAACCTATTTCGGTACGATGATTGCCGGGATGATCGGTGCTGCTGTAGCCGCAGCGATCGTCTTCGGTATCAGCCGTGCCGCGCGGGGTCCCGTCTCGCCATTTCGGATTGTCCTGGCTGGAGCTGCCGTCACTGCCTTTTTTGCTGCCGCAGCGGAAGGGCTTGGTCTGCTCTTTCGTATTTCACAGGAGGTTTCCATGTGGACGGCCGGCGGATTAATTGGTACGAACTGGACTCAAATTCAAATAGTAGCGCCGCTCATTGCAACCGGGATTGCGATTGCTCTTTTACTATCGAGGCAGCTGACTGTTCTCAGTCTGAATGAAGAGACAGCTGTCGGGCTCGGCCAGCGGACTGAACTGATCAAAGCGGCTTTCTTTCTCATTGTGATTATACTGGCCGGCTCAGCGGTGGCGCTTGTTGGAAATATGGCGTTTATCGGTCTCATGATCCCGCACATCGTCCGGCAAGTTGCCGGCACCGATTACCGGCTGATTCTGCCACTTTCCATGCTCGTCGGAGCCGCCTTTTTACTGGTTGCCGATACGCTCGGCAGAACGATTAACGCGCCTTATGAAACGCCGGTTGCCGCATTGACCGCGATCGTCGGTCTCCCCTTCTTTTTATGGCTCGTCCGGAAAGGAGGCCGAACATGACGCCCCTTTACCGTCATGCGCTCATCATCAGTTCGATTTTACTTCTCTGCACCGCCGCCGGTTCCGCTGCACTTGGCCAGGCATCTCTTCCGCTTTCGAGAATGATTCCGGTGTTGTTCGGGTTCGGAACCGAAACCGAGTCGTTTCTGCTTTTTGACATTCGGCTCCCGCGAATTCTGATTACACTGCTTGCCGGAGCAGCACTTGCTGTTTCCGGCGCTGTGCTGCAGGGACTGACGAGAAATGATCTTGCAGACCCCGGCATCATCGGCATCAACTCCGGTGCAGGAACAGCAGTTGCTGTCTTTTTTCTGTTCTTCCCGATCAGTGCGGGCAGCTTTATTTATGTACTTCCGCTCGTCGCCTTTGCAGGAGCTCTGCTGACAGCCGTTTGTATTTATGCGGCTGCCTATAAGAAAGGCACCGGCCTGGAGCCGACTTCCTTCGTGTTAATCGGGGTCGGGTTTTCGTTAGCCCTGTCCGGATTCATGATCGTGCTCATCTCCGGTACGGATCGAATGAAAGTGGACTTCATTGCCCGCTGGCTTGCCGGCGGCGTCTGGGGAACCGACTGGCCGTTCGTTGCTGCGCTCGCCCCGTGGCTGTTGCTGCTCGTTCCGCTCGTGCTTTTCGGCAGCCGGTCGCTGAACGTGATCGGCCTTGGTGAACAGGCAGCGGTCGGGCTTGGCGTTCCTATGAAGCGTACGCAGATTCTGCTTATCCTTTGTGCCGTGGCGCTTGCAGCCGCTGCTGTTTCCGTTACCGGCGGCATCGCCTTCGTCGGTTTAATGGCACCGCATATTGCCCGCTCCTTTTCCGGGGCGGATTATCGGCGGACGATTCCGCTCGCCATGATTATCGGCGCTTTCCTGCTCGTTTTGGCGGATACGATCGGACGGACAGTGCCGGTTACGGACGGGATTCCTGCCGGTGTCGTCGTTGCTTTAATCGGAGCACCATATTTTGTTTATCTGCTGCTCCGCGGCCGGGCGTGAACCCCCCATGGTTTTTATATCAGAAAAGCGGTGCCGGAGATCTTGTTCAGATCCCGGCACCGCTTTTCATTTATGTTATTCCTGCAGGCGCTCATGCAGCCAGCTTTGAAGCCTGTCCTCAACACGATAAGGAAAACCGAGCAGGCCTGCGGTTTCATTCGATGCAGTGGAAAAAGCCTGCCAGAGTGCCGGAAGAAGCCCGGCGATTTTCTCTGGTTCTGCTCGTGCATACGTCCGTTGCAGCATTTGCCACTCCAATTCCGGTACGATCGCTTCCAGACCGTCTCCCTGCTTTCCCGCGTACACCGGTCCGTCCGCTTCTGCAGCTGCCTTCCAGCTGAGCATCCGCCTGTATTCTTTCCGGAGAATCGATATGTGTTCCAACGCATAGAGCAGCTGCCCTCTTGCCAGCCCTTTTACGACATAGGGAGACACCCACCAGAATTCATTGCAGCAATCCGCATATTCAGCTGCTGTCGGCAGAACTACCGCAAATCCAGGCTCCTGCTGCAGTGACAACCTTTGCAACAGTCCGTCTTTATCGAGAAGCATCCTGCCCGGCTCGCCCTGCTGCAGGTAGTTCTCTGTGAGCTTGACCGGAACGAGCGTCAGGTCAATACGGCTGCCGTCGGCGAACTGCATGAGAATCGGGAACCAGCCGAGCCCGTGCGGCTCAGCCAGCGTGGAAAGCTCAGGCCGCTGCATGATTAATCTGTCTCCAAAAGGCGCCAGCCATGCTGTTTCCTGTTGCAAAGCACCCATCTCTGTGACGTAATAGGCAACGTCATAGTCCATCCACCTGTCTTCCGGCGCTCCGGAAACTCTGGAGCCGTGGAGCGTCACCGTCCGCACCTCGTCCATCGCTTCAGCTGTTTCCAGAATCAGCTTGAGCATATCGGCATTTGTCCGCACCCCGGTCAGCCTGCCTGAATTTCCTGATTGGCAGAAGCGGTGATCCGGCTGCCATTTACGTACAGCTCAACGCTCTGATTTGTTTCGTTGATCACCGTCACGCCGTTTTTGCTTACACGGATCAGCAGTCGTGCGCCTCCGAATACAATTTTAAACGAATAGCCGTTCCACTTCTCCGGGAGAGCCGGATTCAGATGGAGCTCTCCATTGCGGACTCTCATACCGCCAAAGCCTTGCACGACCGCCATCCACGTGCCGGCCATGCTGGTGATATGACAGCCGTCTTCCGTATCGTTGTTGTAATTATCAAGATCGAGCCGCGCTGTCCGCAGATACATGTCGTACGCTTTTGCCCCGTAGCCCAGCTCACAGGCAAGCACCGCGTGCACACACGGAGAGAGCGATGATTCATGCACCGTCATCGGCTCATAAAAATCAAAATTGCGTCGCTTCGTCTCTTCATCATACTCGTGATTTAAAAAGTGCAGCCCCTGTAAAACATCCGCTTGTTTTATAAAACAGGAACGAAGAATCCGGTCCCATGACCAGTTCTGATTGAGTGGAAGATGCTTTGCCTCCAGCTCGCTGACAGCCATCAGCTCTTTATCCAGAAAACCGTCCTGCTGTAAAAACACGCCCGTTTCCTCATCATACGGCTCATACATATTGGAGCGGATCTCATCCCACTTGTTCAATTCGTCATCAGTTATACCCAGCTGTTTCTGCCATTTCGCAAACAGCTCCGGCTGTTTCTCTTTCCACGTGGTAAGCGTTTCGAGCGTGTAGGAGAGGGTCCATGCGGCAATCCGATTCGTATACCAGTTATTATTCACGTTGTTTTCATACTCGTTCGGACCAGTAACACCAAGCATCATGTATGACCCGCGACGTTTGTTATACAGCACGCGGTCCTCCCAGAACCGGGAAATCTCCACGAGCACCTCCATCCCCGCTTCTTCTATATAAGAGGTGTCCCCTGTATAGTCCGTATATTGATAAACCGCATAGGCGATCGCCCCGTTGCGGTGGATCTCTTCAAACGTAATTTCCCATTCATTATGGGACTCTTCCCCGTTCATCGTGACCATCGGATAGAGGGCGCCCTTCGAAAAGCCCAGCTTCGCTGCGTTTTCTTTTGCTTTTCCGAGCTGATTCCAGCGGTAGACGAGCAGGTTGCGGGCGATGCGGGAGTCAGCCGTCGCCAGGTAGAACGGCAGACAGTAGGCTTCTGTATCCCAATAGGTGCTGCCTCCGTACTTTTCGCCGGTGAAGCCTTTTGGACCGATGTTTAGTCTTGCATCCTCGCCGGTATACGTCTGATTCAGCTGGAAAATATTAAACCGGATTCCCTGCTGCGCCGCCGTGTCTCCTTCGATCACAATGTCGCTGTCGAGCCATTTGGTTTCCCACGCCTCTGCCTGCTCTTTTTGAAGCTGGCTGAAGCCGGCCTGAAGCGCAGCCTCCAGCGCCTGCTCCGCCTTACCCTGAAGTTCTTCCTTTCTGTGGTCGCGGTTTGTCACATGGGCGGTGTATTTGTAAATCGTCGTTGCTTCACCGTCTTTCAAAGCAATATCTGCCCGGACGCCCGCGTATTTATCGCGGAGGACAGGTGTCGATTCGATCGGGGTGTAGCTACCGTTCTGTTGGATTTCTGTTTCCTTCACCGTGCAGTAGTGAAAATCAAGCTTCTTTGTCTTCACAGTTACAGAGGCGCGCATGCCGTTCACAGACTGGTCCACCGGATCCCAGAACTTTTCGTCGTAGTTGGCATCGGTGTTTTTAATGTCGCCGTCGAGATACGAATCCAGCTCCAGCCGGCCGCTGAATCCTTCCGGTGTCAGCTCATAGGACAGCGCGCCGATTTCCTTGCGCGCCATGCTTACAAAGCGGACAGCCTTAACGTGAACGCGCTTTTCGGAACTGAGCTTCGCGGTAAACGTCCGCTTCAGAAACCCTTCCCTCATGTTCAGCTCCCGGCGGAAATCGGTCACCTCAACCGTCGCCAGATCAAGCTCCGTTCCGTCAATGATCAGCTTTAGCCCGATCCAGTTCGTTGCATTCAATACTTTTGCAAAGTACTCCGGATAGCCGTTTTTCCACCAGCCGACGCGCGTTTTATCCGGATAGTAGACGCCTGCCATGTAGCTTCCCTGCAAGGAAGAGCCGCTGTAGGTCTCCTCGAAATTTGCACGCTGACCGGTATGACCGTTACCGATGCTGAACAGGCTTTCGGATATTTCCTGCTTCTGCGGATCAAATCCCTCTTCAATTATGGACCATGGATCCTGCTTTACATAAGGCTTCATCATATGTGCATCTCCTTTCACGAATAAACGGCTTTTGCAGCGCTGTTTGATTGTGCAATCGTTTGCATCCCGAAATAAAAAAGAAAAGCCGTTTTTTGACTATACAAGCAGTTTACCATGTTTTTCAATTTAAAGAAAGCGCTTCATCAGACCGATGTCCAGCCAGCGTCCACCATTTGCGCAGCCGGCTTCTATCGATAAAAGTCCCAACTGTCGCAAAAGTTGTTTTCTGCTGGTGTGCCGGAAGATTTGGCAACTGCTTATCGATAAAAGTCCCTAGTGCCAATAAGCTGGATATTAGTGTACTAATATTTCGATGGGCGAATCGCATTGATAATTGCTACTGTTGCAAGTATTCTGAATTCATCACAGAGGCGGGCAGCAGCCTACACAAGATACTGTGCTTTCTGCTCCCATACCAGCTTCGTATACTGGCGTTTGTTCAATATCTCAAAAAATAAGAGCGCCCGCTGGTAAGCCTCTTCGATATCGGCCGTTTCTCCCGGAGCTGTCCGCTCAAGGCACTGTCCCCGGTAGTAATAGAGCTGGCCGAGCATCGACATGTTTTCCTGCTCAATGGAACGGTTAATTGCACGATTGATGACCTGCTGCGCCTGATCGATCTCGCCCATGTCATACAACGTTTTCGCTTTGTTGTACATGACGCGGATTAAAAAAGCATCATAGTTCAGCTCGTTAGCGGCCGATTTTGTCCGGACGCGGGTATTTAATATCCGATCCTGGTAGTAAATCGTCTGCAGCGGACGACCTTCGAACGCATGAAGGTAGGCGAGGGTGTTCATGATGCGCAGGTGAAGGTGATGACGGCGGATTTCCGTATCGTCTCCCTCTTCCAGCAAAAAGCGCAGCCGGTGAATCGCTTCACGGGTATCGATTCGATCCGTGTAATAGCAGGCAACGGTGTGAAACCAGGAGAGATAGCAGTCGAGAGAAGCGTCTTCAATCTCACTCTCTGCACGCAGCTTCTCAATCAGCTCGTAAATCTCTTCGTGCTTCCGTTCACGAGCCGCTGCTTCAATCTGACTGACGACCTGATCACGCGCTTCAAAATCGGGTTCAATGAAAACGTCAATGAAAAGCGTCAACGGCGAATCAAGACGGAGCGCCAGGTAGTAAAGCGTATCAATCTTCGGAATCATATCGCCTTTCTCTATTTGAGAAATTGCACCCTGCGTACAAATACCTTCGGCAAGCTGCTTTTGCGACATTCCTTTTTCTTTGCGGATCGCAGCGATGGTAGACCCGAGCATTTGGCTGTTCATTATGCATCACCTGTTTCTGGACTTGGTCTTTTCACTATACCGTACTTTTTAAAGGAGGTGAACGAATCATGAAATACCTGCTCATGGCAGCACTCATCGTCACGTTTGCCGGAGGTGCCGTCTCAGGCTCTCTCACAGCTGCTGAAGACACGGCTGATCTGCCTTACGAAGATTCCGTCGAGCCGATGGACCTGCCTTATGAAGACTAAAATTCCTACTATTTGATGAAAGGATGATTGGATGAAGAAAGCTGCTTTTGGAGGACTTACTGCTGCATTGTTTTTAATCCCGTTTACGGCTGGTGCTGAAACGGCCGATGTGGAAACGGAAGGCGATAAAGAGGAGTATCTGGTTCAGTTCGACGGACCGGCTGAAGCGGGCTTAATGAACGCTTTCGGTGTGGAAGACGAGGATGTTCTGTATGAGTATGACTACCTTCCCGTCAACCTGGTCGAACTGACAGACAGCCAGGCAGAGGCGCTTGAGGATCACCCGCACGTTGCGGCACTGGATGAGAACGCTGAGGTGACCACGCTGCAGGATATCCCTTACGGCATTGAGAGCGTACAGGGTGTGCAGGCGCAGGAGCTCGGCTTCCGCGGTGACGGTATGGATGTAGCGATTCTTGATACAGGGATCGACATTAACCATGAAGACCTGGCAGCTAACGTGCAGGGCGGCTTTTCCGTATTCAGCGACTCGGCTAACTCCAATCCGTTCTCTGACGGAAACGGACACGGTACGCACGTAGCTGGTACCGTCGCAGCCGTAGACAATGATCTCGGCGTTCTCGGCGTCGCACCGGATGCGGATTTACATGCAGTCAAAGTGCTCAGCAATGACGGCAGCGGTTCCCTCGACGGCATCGCTCGCGGCATCGAATGGTCGATTGAAAACGATATGGACATCATCAACATGAGTCTAGGCGGTGCTTCCGGCTCCTCCGTGCTCGAGAACTTCACTGATCTCGCTTATGACGAAGGTATTCTCGTCGTCGCAGCAGCCGGTAACGACGGTAAAGGGATGGGCTTCTTCGATACAGTCGGATTCCCAGCCCAGTATGAGTCCGCCATGGCTGTCGCCGCTGTTGATGAAAACAACAACACGGCTTCCTTCTCCAGCGCCGGACCAGCTGTTGAAATTTCTGCACCAGGTGTAAACGTGCTCAGTACTGTGCCTGGAAACGGCTATGATGCCTTGAACGGTACGTCTATGGCAGCACCGCACGTCGCGGGTGTCGCTGCTCAGGTTTGGCAGGCGAAACCGCACCTTTCCAACGTCCAGCTACGCCAGCTGCTGAACGACACAGCAGAACCGCTCGGCGCCCAGCGTGACTACGGAAATGGTCTGATTCAGTCTGTTGACGCAATCAATCAGTAAGTAACACCCCTCTCCCCCTTTCTTGAGAGGCCGTCCCCCTGCCCGGGACGGCCCTTTTTTGTGTGGAAAAAGTGACGTCGGCGAAGGATCGGGACTTTAAGGAGATACAGCGGTTTTTGCATGGGAGCCCGCCTGCATCAAGTCCAGCTTTCGACGTTTTCGTGCCGGTCTTTTTTGCAGGCGCCGGATATGAGTACGCAGCGGTGAAATGATAATTTGAACGTCCAGAATGAAAACTTCCGGCACGATCGTGATAAGATTTTCGCTATCAAGAACGCCAGTTGATAACAAAGTCAAGTTTCAGCCTTGAAATCATAAGTTCAGAGCCGGGATTGAAATGTTTGATGCTCCAAATAATAAGTTTGCGCACATCCTTCATAACTTTCTCCCGCGGAAAAAGCTGGACTGGACTTTCGCCTTCGAAAAGTTGAACGTTTGCCTGTAAAAGTTGAATTTTTTCCTCCTCCAGTTAACGTTTTCTTCGTTATAACAGTTCTAAGTTGATGCTCGTGAACACTTTCGCAGCAAGGTTGATGCTTTGCGGGCGAAAGTTGAACGTTAGGGTTTGCTGGCCGAGGTTAATGCTTTCGCGGAAAAAGTTGAACATTTTCCCTGCGGCCGGCGCTTCTCACATACGCAGTATGCTGACAGACGAAGGCGAGTTGACACCCGCCTTCAAATTGGAATACGATTACCATATCGTACATCACTTATTGGCAGCCATTCGTTTCAGAAAAGAAATGCAAATTTCGTAAACTGTAAACGGGTGAACAGGAAAGGTTTCTTTGAATAGCAGGGGGAGGATGAATGATGATTGAAGACTATCTGCGGGCGTTTTCCGGAAAGCTCTATATGTTTACGGACCGGCAGAAAAAACCGGTTCTGCGACAGGTGCGTGAGGATTTAGAGGAAGCAAAGGCCGGGCTGATCGAGCACGGCGAGGACAGCGTTCAGGCTGAAAAGCTGGCCGTGCGTCAGTTTCCGCCTCCATCTGAGATTGCTGCGGAATGGAATGAATCCGAGCAGGAGCGGTATGACGAGCAGTTTCAGCCCCGAAATCTCGGCCTCGGTCCGCTGCTTTCCCAGGGGATGCTCGTTCCGCTCTTTTTCCTGCAGTGGCCGATCATGCACGGTTCATGGAACGATCCGGGCCGCTATGCGTTCTGGCTGACGGCCCTCGTCATCGGCCTGCTCGTATTCATGTTCTATTTCCGCAGGCGGCCGAACGCCTACCTGCTCTCCGTCGTGAAACAAATGCGCTGGGTGTATGCCGCTCTGCTTGCCGCGGTTCCCATTCACCTCGGTCTTTTCTTTCTAATCGGCACCGGCGATCTCATGTTCAGCCTCGTCTACGGTGCTGTTTTTCTCGCTTTGCTGCTGGCATTCGGACTTGTTTTTGAATGTTGGCGAAAGCGGGCTTTGCAGCTGCCTCACTAAGCTTCTTCCGCTGCGATTTCTACTTTGATCCGGTCGGGGTCCTCCGTGTAAAGCGCATAGTGATCCGGTCCACCCGCAAACGGATGGCGGTCTTCGTACAGGACCGGCATCCCTCTTTTTTTGACCTCCTGCGTGAGCCAGTCAACGTCGGCTCTCTTCGGCACCCGGAAGGCGAGATGATTCAACCCAGTGCGGCAGCGATGATACGACACGTCCTGGAACCGCTCCTCGGTCTGCACGATGACGAGATAAAAGTCGCCGTGGCGCCAGCTTCTCCCTTTTTCCCAATGCTGAAACGGGGTGAATCCAAGCTCCGGCAGCAGCCATCCCCAGTAGGTCTCAGATTTATCAAGCCGGCTGACGTACAGCTCCAGATGATGAAGCGGGTTCACAGCGATTCCTCCAGCTTCGCCGTCATGCGCAGCTCATCATAATACACGCCGTCCACAAACAGCGCTTCCTCTTCTCTTCCTGTAACGTAGAAGCCGAATTCTTCATACAGCGAGATCGCCGCGTGATTTTGCGCGGTAACATACAAATTCAGCTGTTCAATGTAGGCATCATCTTTGGCCGCCTCCCAGACTGCCTCCAGCAGCCTGCGACCGATGCCGTGCCTTCGCATGGACGGATGGACGAAAAAAGCGGTTACTTCGGCCCGGTGCAGCACCTTCTTCAGCTGCTGCGGGAACAGTGTAATCACGCCGCAAAGTCTCTCTCCGTCAAAGGCGCCGTAAGTCCAGGCGCTGCTTTCCTGAAATCGCTTCTTGAATTTCTCCACCCCATGCTTCGCTTCCTCATCCAGGCTCGTCGCAAATGCCTCGGGGTGCATATGCAGCGCCTGCAGCCGAAGCTGGAAATAAGCTGCCGCATCCCATTCCTCCAGCCGTTCGACGTTCATCATTCCGTCACCACCTTTGCATAAATACACGTGTCGCGCAGGCCTCCGCGTTCATAGCGCGTATCCTGACGCAAAATTCCTTCCAGCGTAAAACCGAGCCGCTCCGCCACCGCCCGGCTTTTGTCGTTTTTCTTGTCGCAGCGAATCTCGATCCGGCGCGCACCCATTTCACGTTCAGCAAAGCGTGCGACCCCGTCAACCGCTTCTGTTATGTACCCCTCCCCGCTGTAGCGCGCATCCACCCAGTATCCTATTTCCACTTTCGGAACGGTCCAGTCCACCCGGTGCAGTCCGCTCGAGCCGACGTAGGCGCCATCTCCTTTCCGGAACAAAAACAGCCGGAAATCGCTTCGTTCCAAATAGCGGAGTGCCGCTCTGCGCAGCTCGGCTTCTGTTTCTTCCACTGTGTCATCCAGCGGGATAAACGGCAGCCATTCTGCTAATGACGAGCGAGTCGCCTGCTTCGCTTCCCAGACGGCCTGGCCGTCGCCCGGCATCGGCATACGGATGATCAGCCGCTCTGTTTCAAACTGCTCCGGAACCGTTCGTAATATATCCTCCATCTCTACTCCTCCTCGTCAACTTCTTTTTAAGGCCGGCATTACTTGCTCCCAGTACCGGCTGCTGTGCGGCACGATGTCTTCCCGAGTAAGGACGACCTTTCCGCCCGTGTCTGTACTCCCGCTGCAGGCTGACCTCACGCCTGCTGTAAGCTCATGAAACTCCTCCAGCTTCACACTGCAGGCCCCGTCCGCTTCGCCATCACGAAACTGAAGCCGCTTAACGACATCGCGATCGGTATGCAGCTGGAACACGTGGCAGTGCTCCCGATCCAAAAAAGCACCGATTTCAAGCTCGTCGCGCAGTCGCCCGAGCGGACGAAGATCCGCCATCGTCACCTGCAGACCGATTTCTTCCTCCATTTCTCTGACACCGTCTGCCGCCTGTTCATCCGCCGTCAGATGACCAGCAGCTGTAATATCATAAAGCGAGGGAAAATCACGCTTTTCGCTGCTTCGAAGCTGAAGCACTACATAGCGGTCTTCCTCGTCATCAAACGTGACCCAGCACTGAAACGTCTCGTGCCATTCACCTGTGCGGTGCACCTCATCCCGGCTCATCGTGCCTCTTTTCTCGTAGTCCCTTGTGAAAGTAGTTACGTGCTCCACACATTTTCCCCCTCATACCATGCCGGCTTTAATCGCTTAAAATGATCGTGATCGCGCAAGGCCCGGTCGATTCGCCGTCTCGTCATCTTCTCTTCTTCCGGAGCAAACATCTGACCCCAGGCAAGCGACGAGAACAGCACCATAGCGGTATATAAGCTGTACCGTTCCCAAAAAGCAGACGGTACCTGATCGTGAAAGTACCCGTGAATCTGCCCGCAGGCAAAGGCTTTGCTGTCATCAAGCTGAAAGAGCGCTGTTTTGACAAAATCGTGATAAGGGTCACCCCAGTCCATATTGTCAAAATCAATTACACCCGTCAGCCGGCCGTCGGATACAAGAAGGTTCCCAAGATGAAAATCATCGTGCTGCAGCCGCTCCGGCACGTGATTCATCCAATGCCGGTGCCGCTTCACCCATGCGGATACGTCATGTATTCCCGCAAAGGTCAGCTTTTTCTCTTTACACATCGCTTCGTAGCGGAGGTGCTTTTCCCACGCACGATCGGCCCAGCCGATTTTCTCTGCAGGCGCTTCTACGGCATGAAGCTTCCGCAGCAGAGCGCCTGCTTCCCTTCCCAGCCTGTACATGTCCGCTTCTGTCTTTGACTCCTTGCAGCTTCGCACATCCTCTCCTTCGATCCAGCTCAGCTGCACCCAGAGATACGGGGCTTCTTCCTGCACACACATTACTTTCTGCACCGGCAGGCCCTCCATAAACAACCGCTCCATCACGCGGAGCTGTTCCCGGCGCTTTGCCTGCTCTGCAAGCGGGAACCGTTTTATGACCGACTTTCCTGTCCTGTTCTCTGCCAGGTAGCAGGGATGTTGCGAAAATCCCTTTAACTGCTTTACGCGCTTGCCCGCAAATAGGTCCATATTTTTCTCTCCTTGACGCTGTGCATGTTAGAAGACATCCAGCCCTCTCGTTATGTACACTGTCTTTACGAAGGAGGCGATACGCATGTTTCGAAAACTCCGCACCCTGTTTGGAGGACGACGCTGCGAGTTCTGCGGCAAAGCTTCCAGTGAAGCACAGCGCTATGAAGATGAAACAGGCAGGCCGATCCACGTCTGCTTTCAGTGTGTACCTTACGCTGAGCGGCGCGGCTACCCGAAGCGTTAGCCGGCGGCCACCGGCGTGATTAATTCATGACCAGTCCGCCGTCAACAATCAAATTCTGTCCGGTCACTGCGCGCGACCACGGCGAGCTGAAAAACAGAACGGCATCTGCCATTTCCTCCGGTGTTGTCACCCGCTGCAGCGGCGTTGTCTGCCGGATAATATCAAAAACTTCAGGCGTCGTCACGCTGCTTGCGTCGGTCTCTTCCAGCAAACCACCCGATACCATATTGACGGTGATGCCGGACGGGCCGAGCTCCTTCGCTGCATTACGGGTAAAGCCGAGGAGCGCAGCTTTGCCTGACGTATACTCGTGATACGGGACGACCGGATTCTGGACGAGATTCGTACCGATCATGATGAGGCGGCCGAACTCCTGCTTCTTCATCGAAGGCAGCACGGCCTGCACGACGTTCAGCGCGCCCTTCACACTTCCTTCCATCTGCGTTTCAAACGATTCCCATGAGACGTGCTCCAGATCCTCCTGCGCCTCCGGGTCAAAGCGGAAATCGACGAGCGCATTATGAACAGCGGTGGACACCGGCGCTCCAAAATGACGCTCTCCTTCCTGAACGAGACGCGCTAGTTCTTCTTTCTTTCTGACATCGGCCTGAAGAGCCACTGCCTGTTCCCCGATTTCACGGGCCAGCGCCTCTGCTTTTTCCTGGCTTTGATAATAATTAATGATCACCCGCGCTCCCTGTGCTGCAAATGCCTTGGCGCATGCGGCACCGAGTCCGCGCCCTGCACCGGTGATCAGAACAACCTGGTCCCGAATATTCATATCTGCTTCTCCCCTTATTCTTTTATAATCAGCATGTCGTGATCGTTAAATTCCCAGTCTTCTGAATAGGCGGCTTCCCAGTAGTAGCCGTCCGGGTCGCGGAAATAGCCGCTGTACCCTCCCCAAAAGACGCGCTGCGCTTCTTTGACGATCGTTCCGCCTGCATCATGAGCAGCTTGCAGCACGTCCCGCACTTCCTGCTCCGATTTTGTATTATAAGCAAGCGTCATGCCGGTAAACCCTTCGGCAGGTGCTGCGCCAATATCTTCAGCAAGCTGGTCTTTTGGAAACAAAGCAAGCCGGGTGCCTGCGTTTTGAAAAAAGATAATCCCGTCCTCCGGGCTGCCGCTCGTTTGCATGCCGAGCCCGTCCCGATAAAAGGCGAGCGAGCGCTCCAGGCTGCTGCACCCAAGCGTAATGAGATGAATGCTGTTCACGTAAATCCCTCCTCCGCTCTTTTATTCGATTCTGATTCAAGGATTCCTCTTTTTTCCTGCAGGCGTTTTACATTTTCAGCTTGTGGCGTTATGATACGTAGGGATATTCTTCTCGATATTTATGTGAAAAGAGGGAGACGTTATGGCATACGAAATCCATGATACGATGCTTTCCGAGGAAACGATTCAACGACGTGTTCAGGAGCTTGCGGATGAGATTCAGAAGGATTTTCACGATGAGCCCGTCACGTTGATTGCAGTATTGAAAGGCTCGTTCGTCTTTGCAGCTGATCTGATGCGGGCGTTTAAGTCAACGGTCAATGTCCAGGTCGACTTCATCTCGGTTTCCAGCTACGGCAATCAGACAGAAACAACTGGCAAGGTCAAGCTGTTAAAGGATCTCGACAGCAACATCACCGGTGAAAACGTCGTCGTCGTTGAAGACATCGTCGACAGCGGCCTGACGCTTGATTTTCTCGTCGACCACCTGCGTATGCACCGTCCCAAAAAGATGGCTGTCTGTACCTTGCTCGACAAACCGGAGCGCCGCCGCGTGGAGCTGCCGATCGATTACGTCGGCTTCGTCATTCCCGATGAATTTATCGTCGGCTACGGCATTGATTACGCCCAGCAGTTTCGCAACCTTCCGTATATCGCAAGCGTGCGTCAGACAGCTGAATAAGCGATACGTAAGCCGTCCTCAGGGGGCGGCTTCAGTGTGTCGATAACGTATTTTCAGGTGAATAAGATTGCACCTGCCTGTATCTGCGGACACTCGCTTTCCGGAGGGAACGGGCTCGGCTTTCGTCTCGTTCTGATCCTCTCGGAGTCGAGGTCCTCCCATGTCGGCAGCTGACAGTACGATTCAAATGCCTGATTCTGATTGGCACGAGCTTATTAGATGCAGATGAAACCTTTCGTTATGTGACGTTTCTATGTGGAATAGCACTGCCAGTACGTCATGGAAATCACCATGAAAGCAAAAGAGCAGTCACGTCTTCCTATCGTATCGTTATTCTCCAATAAGCAGATCCGTTTCACCGACGGGTCCGGCGGGGGCGCAACAAGCAGTCTGAAGATTCAATGCCGTTCAAATCTGCGAACGGCATTAACGCACGTGTGAAGCCGGTCTGGGTCTTAAAGGCTTCTCGCGAGAAGCCTGTGTCCGAGTGAAGCCTCATAGCCGTTCGATCTTGAACGGCATGAAAAGCGCGAGTGGAGCCGGACCGGGTCTTAAAGGCTTCTCGCGAGAAGCCTGTGTCCGTGTGAAGCCGCGCCATCCTAGTGCCTTTCTTCCATTCATACAGGGGCCACCCGAGAAATAGCTGAAGAGAAGCCCACGGCAGGCTCGGGAAACAAAGGGGAAATACCCCCAAATGAATCAACATATAAGCTGATTGACTTTGTCAACAGCCTGAAACCGCCTCCTGAAGGCGGTTTTTTTGCTGATCATTCGATCCGGAAAGCCATGCAAAGGCGTGAAGCTGTTCCTGTGCAACGACCGATGAACGGTGCCGGTCTGGCTGCACCTGCACAAAAAAGAAGCGGCGTGCGGCCGCTTCCCGGTCTTTCTCTATCAGCCCTGATTGTTCGGGCGGACGATGATTTCGTTCACATCGACGTTTTTCGGCTGCTGCACCGTATAGTAGACAGCTTCGGCGATGTCTTTGCTGTCAAGCGGCGTCATTTTGCCTTTGCCGAAGTTCTTTTCGAACATTTCCAGCACGTCTTCGTCTGTGATTGTTTCTGTCAGCTCCGTATCCACGACGCCTGGTGAAATAGATGTTGTGCGGATATCGGTGCCGGCAAGCTCTTTACCGAGACCTTCCATAATCACACGTGCTGCAAACTTCGTCCCGCAGTAGACGGCTCCGGAAGGCATAATTTCATGGCCCGCAATTGAGGACGTCGTAATAATGTGTCCGCTGTTCTGCTCCTGCATATGCGGCAGCACAGCGTGAATGCCGTACAAAACGCCCTTGATGTTAACGTCGACCATCTTTTCCCACTCATCGACCTTGCCTTTTTCCATGAAGCTGAGCGGCATCAAGCCGGCGTTGTTGAAAAGCACATCGACGCCGCCGAACGTGTCGACCGTAAACTGGATCAGCTCGTGGACTTCATCCTTTGATGTCACGTCCGTCTGCTTGATCTCTACTTTACCCGGCTTGTCCTGCAGGCTGTTCTGAAGCTCCTCCAGCCGGTCTTTTCGACGCGCAGCAAGCACGACGTTCGCTCCTTCTCCTGCAAACTTTGCAGCTGTTGCTTCTCCGATTCCGCTGCTTGCGCCGGTGATGACAATCGTTTTTCCGTTCATATCAGACATGGTAGAACCACCTTTTCGTCATTTTTGCGTGCAAGGTTTGTCTACCCGCAATTGTCTGATTAAAAACGCGACTTAGTACAGCCGCTCCCGGTATCCGGTCTGAAGGCGTTCTTCAAGCTCTGCTGCCGACTGCTCGGAAGCGGCGTGCGCCTTTATCATTTCTGCAGCGCGCGGCAGGCTTTCGACCGGCGGCCACGTATCCGGCTTCCACAGCTCGGAACGCCTCAACGCCTTGGCACAATGGACGAAACAGCTTTCCACTGTCACCCCGATCGCAAGCCACGGCTTCTTCTCCTTCATCGCCATGCTCGCGAGCAGGTCTTCCTCTTCTGTCAACACGGCTGTCCCATTGACGCGGAGCGTTTCACCCATCCCCGGGATGAAAAACTCCAGTCCGATGCGCGGATTTTCGATCAGATTAAGCAGGGAGTCGAATCGCTTATTGCCCGGCCGCTCCGGTATGACGAGCCGCTGATCGTCCAGCACGCGGACAAAGCCGGGCTGATCGCCGCGCGGCGACGCCTGGCAGCTCCCTGACGCGTCCGCCGTTGCCATGACCAGAAATGGGGAGCGTGCGATAAACGAAGCCGCATGATGGTCAATCAGCTGAATTTCTTTTTTTACGGCAAGTTCACTCGGGGCTCCCAGCTTTTCCCGCAGCGCAGCCTCGGAGGCGATCATGTCTTTCCAGTCCGTCATGATGCACCCTCCGGCACGAACCGCACGCGGTTCATGTCTTCTGCCTCTTCTTTATTATAAATCATCTCTTCAAATTCTCCTTCCGTCCAAATGGTCATCTGATCCTCATAATGCGGCGAGCGCCACTGACCGGACTGTCCTGGAATGTTCACGTCGTAAAACCGGTCTGTGGAGGCTAAATCTCCGATAAACCGCCAGCCCGCACCATGATTGGCGATCCCGGTTTCCTCATCAAAGCTCGACGCTCCCGGCGTAAATCCGCTTCCGCCCATCTCCCCGCCGTTTACGTTCAGCAGATGATTTAACGGCCAGACTGCTCCGAGCGGATGTGCAATTTCCACCTGATGCCAGTCTCCCCAGCGCCAGGATGAGGCATTTCCTCCCTGCAGCTCCTCTGCCTGCTGGACGGCTTCAAAAAATGTTTCCCGCGCAGCCTGCGCAAACGGGACTTGATACCGCTCATCCAAATAAGCAAAAACGACTTCCGTTTCCGCAGCATCGGCTATGACCCGGTGTCTCGATACGTGATTCGTCACTTCAACCTGCAGGTAGCGCTCAAACAGCGTTTGCGGCAGCCCCTCGTACCAAAGGTGCCAGATGAGCGCTCCGCTGCTGTCGACATCTTCGAGATAATCCCACTGCTCGAGCTGCTCCAGTGCCTCTTCCTCCAGATCGGACAGCTCGTCCAGTATCTCCCCTTCCAGATCCGTTCCGCCGTGCAGTTCTGCATCCCAGTCACGGACCGCTTCTGTCATGAGCGGAACGAGCATTTCTGCCTGCGTATTGACGACATCGGTCTGCATCTCCCGCATCGTTTCCAGCGTAAATGGATCGCCGGATGCCTGCTGTTCCGCAATCATCTCCTCCAGCCGGAGACCGCGGTAAGGAAAGTAGCTGCGTCCGATTTCATAGTCAAAGTCCTCATCAACCGGCATGTGGTTTGCCGTCATCACATAGCCCTGCTCCGGATTCATCTCGCCCGGAAGTTCATCCGGCTCCAGAAACCCATCCCACTGAAAGTCCGGGTCCCACCCCGGAACCGGAAACATGCCGTCACCGTTCTGGCGCACTGGCAGAAGCGCCTGTCCCTGCCAGCCGAAATTACCGTCTGTATCTGCAAAAACCCAGCCAAGTCCCGGAGTGACAAACCCTTCCAGCCCGGCCGCAAATTCTTCAGCGGTTTCCGCCCGATTGACACGGAGAATACCGTCGAGTTCTTCACCGGGCTCCAGCCCGCTCCAGCGCAAAGAATATGCCTGATACGGTCCTTCTTCGATCACCCGGTTCATGACCGGGCCATTTCTCGTTTCGTCCACGTAGTGAACATACGGCTCCGGTTCATCGTCAATGTGTATTTCCTCATAATGACGCTCTGCTTCTTCCCATTCACCGTCGTATAAGTATTCATTCGGATTTTCCGGATTCACCTGCTCCAGAAACACATCCTCGTAGTCCGCGCTCAATGACGTGACACCCCAGGCAACCTCTCCGTTATGACCGAGCACGACGCCGGGGATACCGGGCACCGTCACGCCAATCGAATGAAAATCGCCGGTGAGCTCCAGGTGTGTCTGATACCAGACGCTCGGCACAGCAAGATCCAGGTGGGGATCGTCGCCGATCAGCGGAGCGCCTGACTCGGTCCATTCCCCGCCGATGACCCAGTTATTGCTCCCGTTCCACGGCTCCGGCAAAAAGGCTGACAGCTCCTCCAGATCCGGCTCCACGATTCCCGCCTGCTCCTTCGTCAGTTCCTCGTATGCTGCGACAGCCGTGCTTTCTGAAGGCTCCGGCAGCCCGTCGCCGATCACCGGAAATTCATCGACAGCCGCATAATCGGGAAACATCGCTTCCGCTTCTGCCCCGAAGCGGCGCACGAGTTCATAATGGGTCAGCTCATCCCGGAAATTCCCTGTAAGCGTGTAGCCCATGTACTTAACGGCAATGGCCGTATCTTCTGCTGTCCATTCATCCGGCCGGTAGCCGAGAATGCGAAATTCCAACGGCTGTTCGCCTGCCTCAAACGCATCATCAATGTAACCTGTGACCCCGGCCGCAAAGGCATCCACCATCCGCTCCGTTTCGTCATCAAACTGCTCGATGATCCCATCGACTGCGCGGTGCATCCCGTAGGAACGGAAATACTTATCGCTTTCCAGTGCATCCTCGCCGATCACCTCTGCCAGGCGCCCGCCGGCTAGCCTGCGGGTCATATCCATTTGAAACAGCCTGTCCTGAGCCATCACGTATCCTTGCGTATAAAACAAATCTTCCAGCTCGTCCGCCTGTATCTTTGCGACGCCGCGGCTGTCCCGGATTACTTCCACTTCTGCCGTGAGAGGCGCCTCGATCGTTTCCCCGTCGAGCTGCGGATGGCTCTGAGCTGAAAACCACCAGATAAACAGCAGTCCTGCCAGCAGCAAACTGCACATCGTGAGCAGCATGATAATTCCGACACGCACGTAGCGGCGCTGAAAAAATGGTTTTTTCTCTATGTAGCCTCGGTCCTGCATCGTTGATTCCCCCTGCTTTTGTTACCAGCCTCTGCCGGCTTTCGTGTGGTCGATGCTGCAGCTTACCTCGATCTGTCCGTTCGTTCCGTTCCAGTCCACGATCGTCAAACACGTTTCATGCACATATGGCGGTTCCCAAATACGACGGAGCGGACGATCTTCAAATCGGTTAATCAGAAGCTTGATCACGACAGTATGGGTGACGAGCAGGACGTTACCGGCCGAGCACCGGCTGATTTCCTGCAAAAAGCCGTCCACGCGCTTCTCCACTTCACCGTACGTTTCGCCGCCGTTCGGCTGAAAGCGCTCCGGATCTTTCCAAAACGTCTGCCACGTCTTTTTTTCGGAGGGATGCAGGTCTTCCTGACGCTTTCCTTCCATCGAGCCGAGCCTCATTTCCTTTAAGCCATCGTGCAGGTGGATCTGCTGATCAGGCACAAGAATGTCAGCTGTCTGCTCTGCCCGCTTGAGCGGACTGGCCCATGCTTCATCAAAGGAAACTTCTTTAATCCTCTCCCGAAGCAGCCCGGCATCGCGTATTCCCGTCTGGGTGAGAGGTGAATCACCCCATCCTTGCATCCGCTTTTCCACGTTCCATTCTGTCTGTCCGTGCCTCACGATATACAGCTTCATCGGCATCCTCCCTTTCTATGCTTCTCTTTACTTCCCTGCCGGCCGTGCATTTTCCTGCCTGCTGTTAGCTTTCCGGCTGAGCGGGTATGAGTAAACGGACGACGAAAGGAGGAAGACAAATGGATTCCAAACAATCGAAAGACCGCTACAGCTCCATTTATGACCTGCGCTCTCGGGGTGTCTTTTTCGTCTCTGTCCGAGACGGGGACCGGGGCCACTTTCACTTCGGCTGCTGGAGCACCCAGTGCTCCCATGAGCCGCCGCAGATGATCACGTGCTTCCCGAAAGATTTTGAAGGGACGAAGCTGCTTGAAACCTCTAAACGATGGGGACTCAGCATGGCCGCAGCCGATCAGGAACAGCTCCACGATACGTTTTTCTCAGGCAGCCAGTCGATCGAGGCACTAGGCGAGGACCAGTTTTTCTACACGAAAAACGGTACGCCGATTTTAAAGGATGCCGTGGCCTATTTTGATATGGAGGTGCGCGAGCTGATCGACAGCGGCGATTTTGTCATCGCCATCGGTTATATTGTCGAAGGAGAGGCGCTTCACCCTGATAAAAAAACGTTGAACGTCGAATACCTTTCCGCCGAGCGCAACGCCGATTATATGACCGGACCGCTGACGCTTCCGTTTGACGGATTTGATTTGAAAAAGTAGCCGGACAGGAGGAGGCAGCGTTCATGATCAATCTGTTTGATGCTCATTTGCATATCATCGATCCGGCTTATCCGCTGCAGATGAACAACGGCTATGAACCGCCGGTATTCACCGTTTCTGACTACGAAAAACAGCGCGCGTGGCAGAACGGCGGCGGAGCTGTCGTTTCCGGATCGTTTCAAGGGGTCGATCAAACGTATGTAACCAATGCGCTCAGGCAGCTTGGCAGCGGCTATGTCGGCGTCACCCAGCTGCCTTCCACGGTGACAGCAGAGGAAGTAACGGCGCTGCAGTGAAAGCGACCGGCTTTGGACGCTATCAAGGAGATCCGATCGAGGCCATGGTGCAGATTAACCAGGAAAACCTCGAAGCGCTTATGTTCGGCACTGACCTTCCTTCAACAAGAGCGCCCGTTCCTTTTTCCGAGCAGGATATCGAACGCGTGCAGCATGCTTTCTCCAACAGTGAACGTATTTTCCATCACAATGCACGGCGCTGGTACCGTCTGTTTGACTGACTCATCGAAAGGCGCAGAGTAAAGGTCATTCCTTTTACTCCGCGCCTTTTTTCTATGTTATACTAATTATAGACATTAAGACTCTTTAATTACGTTAAAAAGGAGCGCTGTAGATGAAATACGCGCAGGCTACGAACTATGCCCTTCACACGATGGTCTATTTAGCGAGCATTTCTCCCGATTCGCTCGTCGGCGTCCGGCTGCTTGCAGAGCTGCAAAGCGTCTCAACCACGTACTTATCCAAAATATTAACGAAGCTTGCCAAAGAAGACCTTGTTTCCTCCAGCCCAGGTGTCAACGGAGGCTACCGTCTTGCCCGTTCCGCTGATTCGATCACGTTTCTCGACATCATTGAAGCCGTCGAAGGAAGGCAGGCGATTTTAACGTGCCAGCTTGCCGGCGTTGAAAAAGAAGAGGCGTGCGTCATTCAGCAGAAGATGGAAGTTGGAGAACAACAGCTGAAGTCCTATCTTGCAGGCATTACGATTCTGGAAATAGTAGAAGAGCTGGATGAGAGTGTGAAATCATTTCTGCTGAAGCACCAGCGTTAGGAGGAAGAAGCGATGTATAACGGAAAATCAAGAGAATACTGGTTCCGGCGTACGCTTCTCGTCACCGCTCTGGCACAGGTGCTCGCTGGCGGCGGGCTCGCAGCCGGAATCACCGTCGGCTCGCTGCTCGCCCGCGATATGACCGGAACCGCAACCGCCGGCGGACTGCCGATTGCAGTCTTTACGCTGGGATCGGCACTCGCTGCCTGGCTCGTCGGAAAAGCAAGTCAAAAATATGGACGGCGAAAAGGACTCTCTGCCGGCTTTTACACCGGCGCCATCGGCTCTCTCGCCGTCGTAGCCGCCGCTGCTTCCGGTCATTTTCTGCTGCTGCTGCCAGCGCTGTTTATTTACGGCGCGGGGATGGCAACGAACCTGCAGGCCCGCTTTGCAGGGACAGATCTCGCATCTGAAAACCAGCGCGCAACAGCGATCAGCCTCGTTCTCGTCGCGACGACGTTCGGTGCAGTCGCCGGTCCGTTTCTTGTTGATGTGACAGGGAACGCAGCAGCCTTCATCGGCCTGCCTCCGCTGAGCGGCCCCTTTCTCTTTGCTGTTTTTGCATATGCTGGCGCGGGACTTATTTTAACTTTGTTTCTGCGCCCGGAACCGATGGAGCTTGCCCGTAAACTGTCTACTCCAGCCGTAGAGGAAACCGTCTCCGCTCCTGCTGTTAGAACCGGCCTCTTTGCGGGCGTCTTTATCATGGTGCTCTCCCATTTCATTATGGTGGCGATTATGACGATGACGCCGATTCACATGGAAGGACACGGGCATCACCTGCAGGCTGTCGGACTCGTGATCGGGCTGCATATCGGAGCGATGTACCTGCCTTCCCTCGTTACCGGCCGCCTGATCGACCGGCTCGGGCGAAGGGTGATGACTGCCGCAGCCGGCGTCATTCTGCTCGCTTCCGGCGTCATGGCTGCTTTGGCAGGCCCTTCTCTCGTTCTGATTACGACCGCGCTGATCCTGCTCGGAATCGGCTGGAACATCGGTCTGATCAGCGGCACAACAGTGATCGTTGACTCTGCTCCGCCAAAAGAAAGAGCTGCTGTACAAGGCCGGGCCGATATTTTCGTCGCCCTCTCCGGCGCCTCCGGCGGTGCCCTTTCCGGCATGGTCGTCGCCGGAACAAGCTTTCCGTTTCTCGCAGCAGCCGGCGGACTGCTGTCGCTGCTTCTGCTGCCGCTCGTCTTTCCAAAAAAACGAATCCTGCCGGCGCAATAACCTTAGGCTGTCTCGTAGGAGACGGTCTTTTTTGCGGGAGCGGTCAAACGTGACACAAGACGGTGCAAAAGTAACTCAGGCAACACAAGCATACGTTATAACGAATAAAACGACAGTGGGGGGCCTGAAATGGTGTTAGTCTCTAAAGTGGACGATGATAGGCGTGACAGGTAGACTCAAAGGTAACGCACGATCACGGAGTTCAAAATCTGGGAAGGACGTGAATAGATTGAGCTATCATGTATCGCCAGAATATA
>NZ_JAATHJ010000120.1 GCF_012034335.1 Alkalicoccus luteus
TGCGTTTCAAGTGCCTGGTTATGAATGCACGATCGGCTTCCACACATATGAACCTTCCCTATGCGACGTTTCGATGTTGAATAGGGATGCCAATTCTTCCTACAATTCAGTATAAAAGGTAAAAAAAAGCGGTCGCACCTGCCTGTCGTGACGTTGTTCTCCATGAATCAGAGCCGTTTCCCCGATGTGTCCGGCGGGGACGCCCGTGGGATCAGCGCAGTCTGAAGATCCAGTGCCGTTCAGATCTG
>NZ_JAATHJ010000121.1 GCF_012034335.1 Alkalicoccus luteus
TCTTCTTCGTAATCATCTGCGTTCGATATGTCAGCAGCATCGCCGAGAAACCGGTGTCCGTAAGTAATACGTCCCGTCGGAATACCTGTAATTTCAAACGGAATTACATCCGTGCCAAATACAGCCGCCAGCCGATCTGCACAATGAAAATGTACTGAACATTTTGCAGGAAAGAGATGTTTTTCTGCATCATCCATATGAATCATTCCAGCCTGTCGTTGACTTAATGATGCAGGCAGCCGAGGACG
>NZ_JAATHJ010000122.1 GCF_012034335.1 Alkalicoccus luteus
GCGAGCTGCTTGGGAAACGGCAGGGACCAGGAGCGGAGAAGCTCCAGGTGCGGGATCAGGCAGCGGGTATCCGTCGGGCGCTGATGCACCGAATAGCCGAGCACAAATTGATTTTCCGTGCCCATCTGCACGTTGTAGCCTGGTTTCAGCTGGCCGTTTTCCATGTGATCTTCTTTCATGCGCATAAACGTAGCAGCGGGATCGGTTTTGGAAAAACTGTTCCGGTCGCCGAAGGTGGCGAGCTGGC
>NZ_JAATHJ010000123.1 GCF_012034335.1 Alkalicoccus luteus
ATAAGATGAAACTATCTAAATGGTATAATTTGTATTTTAGGCAAAGATATTGAAGGATCCTGTAAAACGATAGCAAATCCTAAATGACTCTCAGTTGTTCGACGGTCATTTAGGGTTTGTTTTTTTTTGCATTGTAATAACTGTAAATATCCCTAAATTAAATTCAGGATGAAGGGGAGTTTCGTGTGAAATTATTTCAAATGAAAAGTAAGCCTCATTTGTTATGAAGCAATAATAAGAAAACGTT
>NZ_JAATHJ010000124.1 GCF_012034335.1 Alkalicoccus luteus
GTAGAGATCAAGGATGCGAGAGAAAGAATGAGTGAGTGTACGTCTGGTACGCGACGAGAGCGAAGCAGACGAAGAGACATGCAGCTTATCTGCAATCGTCAGTTGATTGGAAAGAAGCTGTAGAGATCAAGGATGCGAGAGAAAGAATGAGTGAGTGTACGTCTGGTACGCGACGAGAGCGAAGCAGACGAAGAGACATGCAGCTTATCTGCAATCGTCAGTTGATTGGAAAGAAGCTGTAGAGAT
>NZ_JAATHJ010000125.1 GCF_012034335.1 Alkalicoccus luteus
TTCTTCCCTTCATACAGGGTCGCCCTGAGAAATAGCTGAAGGCCAGCCCACGGCAAGCTTCCGCTGGTAAGCAGAGGGGAAATACAATCAAACGAATAAATATGTAAGTTGAAAGACTTTTTCAACAATCGAGTAGGAGGAGGGATTATCCCTCCGTCCTCTCACACCACCGTGCGTACGGGTCCGTACACGGCGGTTCAATAAGTTGAGTGATGCGCGTCATGCATCTTGCGGTAAAA
>NZ_JAATHJ010000126.1 GCF_012034335.1 Alkalicoccus luteus
ACGTTTATCATGAATTCGATGAAGGACTGACATCCCTATTTAACATCGAAACGTTTTATTGGGAAGGTTCTATCTGTATGAAAGCTGATCGTGAAGTCCTAACCAGGCACGTGAAACGCACTGCCAGATGCCGGCATCGAAGGATCTCGACTCCGGGAGGATCAGAACGAGGCGAAGATCCAGCGCTTCCGACAGCAGGAGGAATCGGTTAGCTGAGGCCGTTCCCTCCGGAAAGCGA
>NZ_JAATHJ010000127.1 GCF_012034335.1 Alkalicoccus luteus
GTTCATTGGTTAAGCCCTCGATCGATTAGTATCTCTCCGCTGCACGTGTCGCCACGCTTCCACGCGAGACCTATCTACCTCGTCATCTCCGAGGGATCTTACTCACTAAATGTGATGGGAAATCTCATCTTGAGGGGGGCTTCATGCTTAGATGCTTTCAGCACTTATCCCGTCCACACGTAGCTACCCAGCGATGCTCCTGGCGGAACAACTGGTACACCAGCGGTATGTCCATCC
>NZ_JAATHJ010000128.1 GCF_012034335.1 Alkalicoccus luteus
AGTGAGTAAGATCCCTCGGAGATGACGAGGTAGATAGGTCTCGCGTGGAAGCGTGGCGACACGTGCAGCGGAGAGATACTAATCGATCGAGGGCTTAACCAATGAACGACGTCGCTCGGCAGAGCGAGGAAGACACATGATTCGTTTTCGCGTTATCCGGTTTTGAGCGGGTACGCTCATTCATCCAGTAGCGACAGCGGTGAGGTCACACCCGTTCCCATGCCGAACACGGAAGT
>NZ_JAATHJ010000129.1 GCF_012034335.1 Alkalicoccus luteus
GCTGGCCTTCAGCTATTTCTCAGGGTGACCCCTGTATGAAGGGAAGAAAGGCACGAAGGATGGCGCGGCTTCACTCGGACACAGGCTTCTCCTGAGAAGCCTTTAAGACCCAGTCCGGCTCCGCTCGTGCGTTGATGCCGTTCGCAGATCTGAACGGCACGGAATCTTCAGGCTGCGTGGCTTCCACTGGCGTCTCCGCCGGACACAGCGAGGAAACGGCTCTGCTTCGTGGAAAA
>NZ_JAATHJ010000012.1 GCF_012034335.1 Alkalicoccus luteus
AAGCTGTCCTCCCGGTGAAACCGGTCGGTCAGAACGGAATCTGGCTAAAGATTCCTGTATTTCAAAAATTGACAGAGAATGATTCATTCTCTTTCCTTCTTCTCGTCTTTTGTTTAGTTTTCAAAGGGCCGTATTGCTTGGCGCCGCTCGTTTTGGCGACTTTATTAATTTACCACAGAGACACATGACCGTCAACAGAAAAAGTTAATTTTCTTCAAGTCTGCGAGGCGCTTTACCGCCTGCTGTCTCAGCGACGATTATTAATATATCATAATAATTTCATAGTGCGCAACAGCTTTTCCAGAAAAAGATGAACTTTTTTCACAGCATTTCGTCTACTCTTAACAGAGCAGAAAATCACCAATATGACAACACCGGGAATCGATAAAGCAGGAGGAGGTGAAAAACTCGAATTTTTTCCCACCTCCCACCTGACTGAAATTATATCGAATCTGCTTTAAGAAGCGCCGGCCGATAAAGCCTGTGCTGAATAGCTCCGCCTTTTGTGTTCCCAAGCTCGACAGAAACAAGCCGCTTTTTCACTAAGTATTCCAGCAGCATACTCAAATCCAGAGAGTATTCGTGAAACGTAAGACGCTCTTTTAATTCATCGACGCTCCATGCTTCATGCTTTTCTTCCATAATAGAAAGCAGGTGAGCACTGCCCAGCCTCATTTTAGTCGCAAGCTCGAATTCGTTGGCTAAAAGCAGCAGCTCCAGCCGCTTTTCCAGTGGTTCTGAACCATTTACAAGTTCGGAATACAATTTGTGTACTTCCGGCTCAATTCTTCTCACTTGCTCCCAAACGGTCACTTCCGGATAATATCCTTTCTCAATGACTGAAAGCCGGGCTAGATGATGCAGGGCGTGCACAATTTGATTAAAGGAATCCAGATAGTGCTTTTCCTGATAAAGCGATTTGCCATCCGCGAAACGCCTCACCAGCTTTGCAAATTCCAATCCGATCCTGGAATACCTGTCTTCTTCAGGAAAGTGAAGCATTCGTTCTCTGAATGAATGCATAAATTCATTCCGATCAAAGATCACTCTTCCGTTGATCAGCCACTCCACAACCCGGCGGTTTGTACTAAGGCGGACCCACTCCATCAGTTGTTCACTGCTTACAAGGTGCATAGCTGCTTTCATATCCCGGTACTCATAATGCTTGATCTCCCATTGTCTGCTGTCATCGGTTACGATCAGAATCACACCGTCAAAATAATCTGTTGCAGCATCCTCCAGCTTCTTTCCTTCCATCATCACTACAGCAAGTGTTTCCGGATCACTGGTACGGTCCTGATATAATTCGCGTAGAAATTCTCTCATGACAGAGCCTTCCTCCTCTTTACTAAAACCTGCCTTTAAACTGCTGGTCAGGCTAGTATTCGACAAAAACCATCAGATTCCTTTCACACATCGCTTGTTCACGACTTTTTTATATTTTCAGCGCCTGCTCTGTGATATACTAGCGGTGAAGAAAGGCGTGGTGAATCAATGCTTACGTTTACAAACAAAATAAACAAAATTCGCACGTTTGCGCTGGTGCTCATTTTTGCCGGCATTGTAATTATGTACGGCGGATTGTTCTTCCAGGCAAACCCGCTTGTCATGACGATCTTTATGCTGATCGGATTTCTGGCAATTATAGCAAGCACCGTCATCTATTTCTGGATTGGCATGCTTTCATCTAAAGCTGTTCAAGTGACGTGTCCGGAGTGCAGCAAACCGACAAAAATGCTTGGACGTGTCGATGCGTGCATGCACTGCAATGAACCACTGACGCTCGATCCGGCACTTGAAGGCGAAGAGTTCGATGAATCGTACAACTCAAAAAGAAAAAGCAGGAAGTAGACTTTCGTCTGCTTCCTGCTTTTTTACTTTAATGTTTTTGCCTGCAGTCCGGACACGTCCCGTATACTTCCATACGGTGACTTCTGACACGAAAGCTGGCAACGTGCTCCGCCAGTGCTTCCACTTCATTCAATCCCGGATAATGAAAATCAACAATCTTGCCGCAGTCATCACAGATGACGTGATAATGATGGCTTGTATTGCTGTCAAAACGGCTCGAGGAATCCCCGTAGGTCAGCTCACGAACCAGGCCAGCTTCTTTAAATACTCTCAGGTTGTTATAAACCGTCGCAACACTCATGTTCGGAAATTTATCCTCGAGCGCCTTATAAATCTCGTCAGCAGTAGGATGACTTTCACAGTCAAATAGAAATTCCAAAATTGCATGCCGCTGCGGCGTCATACGAACCTTTGTTGATTTTAATGATTGAAGCGCTTCTTTTAGTTCGGCATTTTCCAACTTGCTCACCTCACATTTCGTGCATATCTCTCTCTGTTCAGGTGATGAGAACGGCATTGATTGGATGATTGATCAGCTGCACCTAGAGATTCTTACATAATAATGGTTATAAACAGTATACCGAATGCATCACTTCGGTGTCAATTTTGACCCTTTAAAAACGGCAGACTGTCGCGGGCGTCGATCATAAAGGAAATGTAGCGGTTATGCTCCGGCTCCGGTCTCCCGCGTTTGCTTTCATAGCGCCGGCAAATATCTTTCATTAAGCTGTGCACCTTATCGACATCTTCTTCGTCAACCCCGATAAGGAACGTCGTGCTCCCTTTGCGCAGAAAACCGCCGCTGCTTGCAAATTCCGTCATCCGGTAATCAGCAAGCTTAAGTCCTTCTTCCAGTACATCACGATACCGGTTCTGAACGATACAGATCATTAATTTCACAGAGGGCACCCCTTTCAGTATCCACGGACAGGATCCACTTGGTTTATGTATTCCCCTTTACCGCTAAGAAAAACAGTGAGATTCTTTTCAAAAATCTCCATCGCACGCGGCTGATACATTGGCGAGATGCCTGACAGGTGCGGAGTTACTGTAATGGAAGGGTGTGCCCAGAAAGGATGGTCTTCCGGAAGCGGCTCTTCATTAAACACATCCAGACACGCGTGACTGAATTCACCCTCATCCAGAGCAGTAATGATATCTTGTTCATGAACCGCGTTGCCACGTCCGATATTGATAAATACACCGCTTTGCTTCATCTGTCGAAATTGATCCATACTGAAGAAATTAGTGGTCTCTTCCGTTTTAGGAAGAATTGAAATGACATAATCGGCGTCTTCCAGTGCCTCCGGAAGTCTGGATACATCAAGCAGTCTGTCAAAATAAGGGCTCTCGCCCCCGCTTCGGTTGATGCCGGTAACGTGCATGCCAAACGCCTTTGCCAGCTCAGCGGTGCGGGAACCGATCGCTCCAGCTCCGGCAATCAGCAGCGAAGCCCCGTAAAGTTCATTCATGACTGGCTCTCTGCTCCATCTGTGCTCCTTCTCCTGCGCCTGTACAACAGGTGTTTTCCGTGCTGTATGAAGCATCATATGCATGCTGTATTCAGCCATCGGTACAGCGTGAATGCCTTTTGCATTGGTTACCAGAATATTTTTCGCAGCGACTTCCTGAAAAGGCATTTCATCCATTCCGGCTGAGACAATCATGATCCACTTAAGACGTGAGGCTGTTTCAATATGATGAGGCTCCATGTCCTCTCCATAGGTAATAAACACATCTGCATCTTTTAAATCCGCTTCTGCCTGAGACATATTCTCGTGCCAGCAGAAATCATGCTCGTTAAATCGTTTTTCAAGATTCAACGTAATATCAAGATGAATATTTCCTGACGATACAATTTTCAACTTGGGCCACAACCTTCCTGACTTATTCCTCCAGCACTAAACTGAACTGATACTGGCTGGATCTTGTTTCACCATCTTCTCTCCAGTTCACAAGCATTCGTGCTTCGATCTGGGAAACAGAACTGCATACGGTACAGGTTTCCCGATGAATAAGCTCTTCTTCAAATTCCTCCATATCGAGATCCTGAAAATAGAAGCTTACGTTGGAGCTGTCTACGAATACTTCCAGCATATCGATTGATGCCGGATCAAACTCCCTGTCTTCTGCAGGACTCAGTCTGAACCCGATTTCAGCTTCCTCGTCTTCACCTTCTACAAACAGTACTGCATCCCAATACGCATCTGACGCATCACTTCGGTGATCCGGATCGAAAGGACCTTCATAATCATCCTGCAGAAAATATAATAGAGCTCCGACTACGACGGAAATCAGTATAAATGGAAGCACCTGCTTCATCCGGATCCCACCTTTCCTACTTTCTATAGTAGCAGACTGCAGTGTGGAATTCAGCCGCAAAGCAGGATCCTCCCTTGATTAAGTCTCCAAGTGATACAATGACAGAAATACTCGTTCCCGTTAAGGAGTTGGCTCCTATGAAAAAAATGTCTCTGCTGGCTCTTCTCTGGCTGACTGCCTGCTCAACGGAAGATTCTTACGAAGGCCGCACCGCCGGCCCCACCGATGGATTCGGACGCATTCTTTTTTCTGCAGGAGATACATTTGGACCGGTCATTCAGGAGGACCGCTCCAGGCATCCGCTCGACGGCTATGAGGCCGAGGCGTTTCATTTAATGAAAGGAGAGGAGACAGTTGTGTATGACGAGGTGACCGGCGAGGAGGTTTCTGTCGATACTCTGATGCCGAATCAGAGACTTACTATTTATCCGGCTCCTGATACGGCCGGTCAGTCTACTGCTCTTCAACGCTATTTGACCTATCAGCCGCGCTTTATTCCGGCCTATGTACCAGAAGAGATCGTCGTGCACCCGCTTGAAGAAGAGGACGTTACAAGCTTTTATCAGCCTGTCAGAGACGGAGACTTCCGCTTAATCGGCCGCGGACTGAGCGAGGAAGAGCTTTTATACCGAATGCAAAGTGTTCCGTCCATGCTTCGCGAGAGGGAACGCTTCTCTGCCGAACTGCTCGATCAGCAGCAGGCCGCACAGCTCGAACACAACTGGGTTCTGCTTACGTCTGAGGGACAGGTTGTTCAGGCAGATACACCTGAAGAAGTTGTTGGTTTTTTTGAAGAAAGACTGGAGGATGATGAGACATGAAGTCGCTCACTGCCCTGACCATCATGCTCCTTTTTATTTCCGGGTGCGGCCGCGATACGGACCATACACTCGAAGGCCGGTATATGTTTACCGTTTCAATGGAGGGGAGTTTTCAATTGTTCGTTGAAGACTCGTACACCGGTTCCTCCTACCGCTATTTAAACGGTCTTCATACATCCCTGCCAGAAATGTATGAAGCTGAATCATATATGATTCACACAACCGACGATACTGTATTTACAAATACTGAAACCGGCGAGTCTGCAGCCATGAGTGATATCGATTTTCCTCTGCACTGGCCCAATCAACGTTTGGAAATAACCGTCTCAGAAGAAGTGGAACCGTTTAGCCGCAGGCTGGAGAGGCCTGTGACAGAAGAATCGCGTCTTTTCCCTGTTTATACGGCTGAAGAAGTGAAAGCACACGCCTACACCTCCGATGATTTTATCGAAGTACACACGCCGGTGGAAGATGATCACTATATGCTGTTTTTGTTCGACGAGGATTTCGACAGGGAGTACCTGCTCATTTTAAACGAGTTTGGTTCGCAGGCAGGTGAACGGTACGGTGTGTATATTGATGTTCACTACTATGCCCCGGATTACTTCGAAACATTTATGGAGATCGATGATACGCCTTCCTATCTCGTGCTGTCGTCAGAAGGGGAATCGCTTCGCACATCTGACTGGGAAGAGATTCGAAGCTGGTTCTCATCTGAAGCAGGTATCGGCATGCCCAGAGAAGGAGATCCCGCCTGGAGAGAGCTCCTATACTGATCTGCGTCGACATAAAGGGGTGTGCATGATACAATCTTTCCGACAGATACGAGTGGAACGGAAGGAGATTATCATGCATACATATGAACGATCTGAGAAGCTTTTTAACGAAGCAAAGCAAGTTATTTTAGGAGGGGTCAACAGTCCTTCCAGAGCATATAAAGGGGTCGGCGGCGGTACGCCTGTATTTATGAACCGCGGAAAGGGCGCTTATTTCTGGGACGAAGACGGTACACGTTATATCGATTACCTCGCTGCATACGGCCCGATTATTGCAGGTCACGCTCATCCGCATATCACCGAAGCAATAAACGCAGCCGCACAGGACGGACTGCTCTATGGCACTCCAACAAAATATGAGAACAAATTCGCTTCTATGCTGAAAGAAGCGATGCCCGCGCTGGACCGAGTCCGGTTTGTTAATTCAGGTACAGAAGCGGTGATGACAACCATCCGTGTTGCCAGAGCTTTTACAAACAGGACGAAAATCATTAAATTTGCAGGCTGCTACCACGGTCATTCTGATCCGGTGCTTGTTGCAGCCGGTTCCGGTCCGTCGACGACGGGCCATCCGGATTCTGCGGGTGTAACAGCTGCTACGGCTGCTGAAATGATCACTGTACCTTTTAATGATGCTGATGCTTTGGAGCAGGCGCTTGAGCAGTTTGGAGAGGAGATTGCGGCCGTTCTGGTTGAGCCGATTGTCGGCAACTTCGGGATCGTCGAACCAGAGTACGGTTTTCTCGAGAAGGTTAATAAACTGGCAAAAGCGAACGGATCTCTCGTCATTTACGACGAAGTCATCACGGCTTTCCGTTTTATGTACGGAGGAGCACAAGACATGCTGAATGTTTATCCGGATTTAACCGCAATGGGTAAAATTATCGGCGGCGGACTTCCGATTGGGGCATATGGAGGGCGGCTCGATATCATGGAGCAGGTGTCTCCAATGGGGGCTGCCTACCAGGCAGGTACAATGGCAGGCAACCCTGCCTCTATGCGTGCTGGCATTGCGTGTCTGGAAGTGCTTCGTGAGCCGGGCCTTTATGATCGACTTGACCGGCTCGGGGCAAGACTGGAGCAAGGTCTTCAAGCAGCTGTTGAAGAAGCCGGCGTTCACGCCTGTATTAACAGATTAGGCGGAGCGTTAACAATTTATTTTGGCGTTGACAGCGTGACCAATTATGATGAAGCAAACGCTTCTGACACAGCTATGTTTGCAGCCTTCTTTAAACACATGCTGCAGGAGCAGATTAATCTGGCTCCATCAAAATTTGAAGCTCTCTTTTTAACAGCCGCTCACACGGTAGCAGATATTGACGAGACGATTGAAGCGGCCCGAAGAGCGTTCAAAGCGATGAATTGAGTGTGTCTTGTAAACGGCATAAAGCCGGTGTATGATGAAGAGAAAGGTGAAACGACCCGGAGCTGATGCAGCCGGGTCGTTTTTGCAGGCAGCTCTCAAGCTGTCATTAACACGTTAAAGAAAGGAAGAACACATCTTATGAGGCTCGGTGCCCGGATGTTTAAAACTGGTCTGGCAGTAACACTTGCCCTGTATGCGGCGATGTGGCTCGATTTTTCAACCCCTGCCTTTGCCGCGCTTGCGGCTTTTTTTGCTGTACAGCCCTCTCTTTATAAAAGCATGACATTAATCTGGGATCAGATTCAGGCTAACATTATCAGTGCGGTGTTGGCGGTTACGTTTGTGCTCGCTTTCGGACCAGAGCCGTTTGTTATCGGGGTCGTTGTTGTCCTGATCATCGCCATACACATCCGCTGGAGGCGGGAGGCAATTATTCCTCTTGCTGTAGTGACAGCTGTCATCATCATGGGAAGTCCGACCGACGATTTTCTCCCATTCGCTCTGGACCGGTTTTTGCTGATTATGATCGGCGTGTTTTCAGCGTCTGCAGTTAACATGATTTTCCTGCCGCCTAATCACGAAAACCAGCTGTATCATAAACTGACGGCTGCGAACGAAGAAATCATTCAGTGGATTCGCCTTATTCTGCATCATGAAATTGACTACAGTACGTTAAAACAGGATCAGGACAAAATTCGCTCATCCATTCAGAAGCTCGACACTATTTTTGATTTATATCGTCAGGAGCGCAGTTTATTTCGTAAAAAAGAATATTCCCGCATGCGGAAGATCGTCCTGTTCCGTCAAATGATCAGAACGACATCAAAAGCAGAAAATATTCTTGAAAGTCTTGCGAGACACGATCACGTTACTCATCAGCTTCCGCCGGAAGTAGAAGAAATTATCCAGCACCAGCTGGACGCACTGACCAATTACCATGAACGCATCATGCTGAAATATATGGGAAAGGTTCGTCCTCAGTCGTTTACGATGGACTTAGAGGAAGTAACAGAAGGCCGGGCCACCCTTGTGGAAGTATTTATGCATTCTGAAAAGCACGCAGAGTTTAAGCATGAAACGTGGATTCATTTTCTGCCGGTCATCGCCCTGATTATTGAGTATTCCGAGGAGCTTGAGCATCTCGATAAGCTGGTCGACGGCTTTTTCACTTATCATACAGACGACAATGAAGTTGATATCGCAGCGAAAGAACTCTAGCAGGCTAAAGTTGGCCCGGCTTCAATCACTCAAAGCGAGAAAATGCTGCAAAATAGATAAGAGCGGATTTACTCGCTCCCAATTCAAACTGCATATAAATCCTCTCAACAAAAAAACGAGCCTGAATCGGCTCGTTTTTTTGTTATTCTGTTGTCTCATTAATTTTGTCATGATTCTTTTTTGGAAACAGCAATCGCCCGACCGATACTCTGACGGAAGGAGAATTTGCCGTACATAAGCACGCCGCCTTTATACACTCTCGCTGCAGCAAGATTGACTAATATGGCGCTGGCAATCAGTATCACGATAATAAGAGCAATTTCCCACGCCGGAACGGTTTCCATACCAATACGTAAAAACAGCAGCTGCGGTGTGAAAAATGGTACATAAGACAATATACGGAACACAGGTAACTCCGGGGCATTCAGCGCAACGATTGAAATGAAAAACGCAATCATCGCAAGAAAGATGATCGGCTGCATCGCCTGATTCGCTTCCTCTGCGCGACTGACCAGGGCACCTGTCATCGCCGCTAATCCGCCGTATAGCACATAGCCCAGAACGATAAATAGCAGGGCATATCCTAACAGTGAATAATCGAGCACCTCATCTAAAATGAAGGTAATCGTCTCCTCACCGCTTAACCACGCCCCGGCCGCAGCTGCGGCTGCGATCGCAGCAAGGTTGACCAACCCGGCAATGCCAATTCCGGCAAGCTTGCCGAACATCTGCGTGACCGGCGAAACGCTGGAAACAATCAGTTCCATCACTCTTGAAGATTTCTCAGCCGCTACTTCGGTCGCAATCATCGATCCGAATGACACGACAATCAGATAAATAATAAATACCAGTCCGTAAACCATCCAATACGAGCCGGAGAAGGCTTGCGGACGCTCCTCAGCTCCGGCGATCAGAGATTGGCTGACCTCAACTCCTCCAAAAAGCGGGCCTGCTTCTGTCTCGTCAAGCTCCAGTACTCGCTCTGCATAAAGAGAGGCCTGAACGCGGTCCAGTATATCGCCCGTTTGCTCAACCAGCATTGCTTCATCACCTTCAACAAGCAGTTCTCCCTGAAGCTCCTCCGTATCACCTGTGATAATCAAAGCGGCACCATTTGCTTCTTCAGCCCTTCGTTCCGCTTCTTCAGCAGACCCGGCGATCTCGGTCTCCATTTCCTGAAGCTCATGAAATCGCGCTGCAGCAGCTCCATCCCACTCTGAAGTATCTGCAATGAATACTGTGGTACCTTCATCGGAAGCTGTTGTCTGCAAAAGGGCCGGGATAATGAAAAATGCCATAACCAGAAAGGCCATTACAGCTGTAGAAATTATAAATGATTTCGATGTAATGCGCCTTACAGCTGTGTGACTGACAGTTATCCAGAAGTTACGCATGCTCCTCGCCCCCCATTTGATCGACGAAGATTTCGTGTAAAGACGGCTCCTGCAGATCAAACTTCTTTAGCCATGTCGTTTCAGAGCATCGGCGAAAGACGCGTTCAGCAGCTTCTGCTCCGCTCACTTGAACAACAGACTCGAGCTTTCCTTTGCGAATTGACAGGACCCCAGGTAGTTCATCAAGCGATGGCAGCTCTTCTGCACCGCGAATAACAATGCTTTTGACCGGATAAGATGATTTTATTTCAGCGAGCTTCCCCTGCAGGATTACGTTCCCTTTCTTCAGCATCATCAGCTCGTCGCAGAGCTCTTCGACATTATGCATTTGATGACTGGAAAAGAGAATCGTTGTTCCCTGTTTCTGCAGATCAAGCACGGCTCGTTTCAACATATCTGAATTAACCGGATCGAGGCCGCTGAACGGTTCATCCAGAATAAGGAGCTCCGGCTTGTGAAGCACGGAAGCCATAAACTGGATTTTCTGCTGATTTCCTTTGGAAAGTTCCTCGACACGTCGATTCTCATACTCTTCAATTTGAAAGCGGGAAAGCCAGCTTCGCATTTCCTCCCGAAACTCTTTTTTGTGCATGCCCTTCAGCTTCATAAAATAGTGGAGCTGCTGCTTTACTGTAAGCTTTGGATAAAGTCCCCGCTCCTCCGGCAAATAACCGACCAGTCTGGTAAGCTGATAGCTTAGGCGCGTTGAGTGCCATTCCGCCTTTCCTTCTGTCGGATCGATCAAACCCAATATCATACGAAACGTCGTCGTTTTCCCGGCACCATTTGAGCCGAGCATCCCGAAAATGGTTCCCGGTTTAATTTCAGCTGAAAGTGCGTTTACAGCTGTCTCATTTTGAAAAACTTTTGTTAATTGATCCAGTTTCAGCCCCATTTCGGCAGCTCCTTTTTCCCTGTGCTAAGGCAAGGTTTATTGTAAACAGCCGTGGAAACACATAACTTCATCCGGTCAGCTGCGAGTAAAATATCCCGCACTTCTTCATCCAAGCTTTTGAATAGAGAAAAGCTTTTTGTAACGCCCATCGAGCTTCATCAGCTCATCGTGCGAGCCTGTTTCTGCAACTTGGCCGTTTTCCATCACGATAATTTTATCAGCGTGTGTAACAGTGGAAAGACGGTGCGCCACCAGAAATGTCGTCCTGTTTTCAGCGAGGCGTAAAATCGAATCCTGTATCAGTTTTTCGCTTTCAAGATCAAGAGCGGACGTTGCCTCATCGAAAATAAGGATCCGCGGATTTTTAAGAAATACTCTCGCAATGGCAACACGCTGCTTTTGTCCCCCGGATAATTTTACACCTCGTTCCCCTATTTTCGTTTCATACCCATCCGGCATTTCCTGAATAAAGCCGTCAGCATTAGCTGCCCGGGCAGCTTCATAAACTTCTTCATCCGTCGCTTCCGGGTTCCCCATTCTGATATTGAACATAATCGAGTCACTAAAGATAATGTTATCCTGCAGCACCATGCCAATTCTGTCACGGAGTGTTCTTACCTGATAATCTTTCACGTTAACTCCGTCTATTTTAACAGAGCCTTCATTTACATCATAAAACCTTGGAATCAGGCTCATGATTGTACTTTTGCCGCCGCCGCTCATTCCTACCACCGCAATTGTCTGGCCTGCTTCAGCGCGAAAGCTGACATTGTGCAGCACTTCTTCTTCATCATAACCAAATGAAACACGGTCAAAAATCACTTCACCGCTGCCGCCTTCGTAAGGCTTTGCTTTCTCATCATCTTTAATGTCGTATTTTTCGTCTACCAGTTCAAACATGCGGTCCATCGAAGCGATAGACTGCACGAGCGTTGTAGAGGAATTGACCAGTCGTCTCAGCGGATTGTATAAACGGTCCATGTAAGCTGTAAAAGCGACAAGCGTCCCGACGGTAAGATCTGCCTGAATGACCAGGACTGCTGCTGTAAAGATCACGATCAGCGGTGCGATATCCGTAATGGTATTCACAACTGCAAATGTTTTTGCATTCCACTTTGTATGATCAACTGCCCGGTTTAAAAAATTATTATTTTGTTTGCCGAACTCTTCCTGCTCATGGTTTTCAAGCGCAAAGCTTTTAATAACGCTGATGCCCTGCAGCCGTTCATGCAGGTGACCCTGTACGTCAGCCAGCGCCTGCGACCGCTTTCGCGTCAGATCCCGCAGTCTTGCGTAAAAGAACTTTATCGACATTGCGTAAAATGGCAGCAGTGCTACTGCAGCCAGCGTCAGCAGCGGGTCCAGCGTCAGCATGATAATGATCGCCACGATAATCGTAAACATGTCGAGCCAAATGTTCATCATCCCGGTGATAATGAACGTTTTCGTCTGTTCCACATCATTGATTACCCGGGAAATAATTTCACCGGATTTCCGGTTGGCATAAAACTTCAGACTCAGCTTTTGCAGATGACTGAAGAGCTGGTCGCGGATATCATAGAGTATTTTGTTTCCAGTCCATTGTGCGAAATACTGCCGGTAATACTCGACCGGGGGCCGGATAATTAAAAAGATGAAAAGGGCTCCGCCCATCAGCCAGTAAAGCATCGTCATTTGTTCACTGACGGCCAGCCCTTCTCCACCGATAATATCGTCGATAACAAACTTTAAGATGAGCGGCGTCAAAAGCGGAATGCCAAATTTCAGCGCGCCGATCGCGACGGTAATTAATATTTCCTTCCAGTACGGACGAATAAATTGCATATATCGTTTAATGCTGTCCAAGCTCGTTGCCTCCTTTCCTCAGCAATGCGGACGGTCTAAAGGCGCCATAACGGATCAGTGCCGTCATGACGCCTTTCATAAGCTCCGTCTGAATAATCAGCGGTGCTGAAGAAATCGTTCATACCAGTATTCAATAAACCCTGGTTCAAATGGTCCTTTTTGGGAACTGATCCAGGAAACAAGTTCATCTACTGCACGATGCAGAATTGGCTCTACTTCCGCTGGATAATTCATCTGCTTCTTGTGAATGTCAAATTCATCTTCGTCAAGCAGCTTATACGTCATATCCGGAAATACTTTAATATCCAGATCGTAATCAATGTACTTCAGCGCTTCCGTATCGTACGTAAACGGGGTTCCCAGATTACAGTAATAATAGATACCATCGTTACGAATCATCCCGATAACGTTAAACCAGCTGTTAGCCGTGAAATAGCAAATAGCAGGTTCTCGCGTACGCCAGTGTCTTCCGTCAGATTCATAGACGAGTATCCGGTCGTTTCCCCCGATCACTTCCTGAGTCGTGCTTTTTAAAATCACCGTCTCTTCCCAGACACGGTGAAGGCTTCCATCGTGCTTATAGCTCTGGACTTCAATCGTGCTTCCAACTGTCGGAAAATCCACGCGGCCTCTCCTTCCTGTCATCTGGCCGCCGGTTTTCGGTGGGTCACCATCCTGTCCTCCGGATGCAGATAAAGGTCAAACGGTGGTTCCTCACGCAGGTAATTTTTCAGTTTAAAGTAGCTGATCGGACTTGTCTGATCGCTGCCTTTTAGCGGCAGCTCTCCGGTTTCAAGAAAGTACTGATCACACGCGATCTGAGCGTGGTCAATAATTCTCGGCGTATCCGGTTCTTCAAACAGCTCAAACGTCTCTTTGGACATGTAAAAAGGGCGGTCCGGAATGCCATTCAAATAAGGCACAAGCAGCTCAGCATCCAGTTGGTTGCCGGATGATACGAGCGTACGGAGCGAAATACCAGGGCCGGCGGCATCAGCAAATGCGTTCACCGCCTGACGGACATCATCAAGTGAACAGGAAATAACCTCCGGCTCCTGCTGCGCTTTTCTCCTGCCCTGTTTTTTCTGCTTCCGTCTGAACATGACGCCCTCTCCTTTAGCAGTAATTACCTGTTTCGAATAACCGGCGGATAAACATCATAGTATCGGTTCCTTTAGATTCCCTTTCAGTATACTATTGTTTGGCTCCCGATGCACAGAAGATTCCACGTTTACGCCAGAAGCGAAATTCCTCCGTCCACGATAAGCGTCTGACCTCTCACCATGTAGGCTTCATCTGAAACAAGAAACTTAACCGCAGCTGCAAGATCCCGGGGTTCGGTGATCCGGCCCGCAGGCGTGCGCGACGCGGCATCTCCCAGCAATTCATCCCGGTTCGGAAAATGTGTCAGTGCATCTGTATCGACTGCTCCGCCGGAAACAGCATTAACCCGGATGCCCTTTGGCGCCAGCTCAACTGCCATATAACGGGTCAGTGCTTCGACAGCCGCTTTAGAAACGCCAACCGTTGTATAGTTCGGCAAGTATCGGATAGAGCCCAGGGAGCTCAGACTGACAATCGCTCCGCCATCTGTCATACGCTCTGCTGCTTTTTGAGTAACAAACAGCATCGCTCTGCTGTTAATATTCATGGTCCAGTCCCAGTGACTTTCTTCAAGCTCCATCAAAGGACGCAGAACACCTGAAGCAGCGTTATTGATTAAGACGTCAATTTTACCTACCTTCTCGTCTATCTCCCTGAACATGTCATCCAGCTTCTCCGTTTTGGAAATATTCGCTTTAATTGCAAACGCCCTGCGGCCTTTTGCTTCAATTTCTTTCACCGTTTCATCGGCTTTTGAGCGGCTTCTTGCATAGTTAACAATGATGTCATATCCGGCATCTGCCAGCGTCAAAGCTATTTCTTTGCCAATACCGCGGCTGCTTCCAGTGATTAGTGCTGTTTTACGATTATCCATTAAATCAATCCTCCAGATTATACGGTCTCTCCGCTATTCTTCCTCAATTGGTCTTTTTTGTCCAGACGGCATCGAGTCAGGAAAGAAAAACAGCACCGTAAATCAGTGCGGCTGCGATCACGAAGGCCGGATGAACTTTTCTGATTTCAAGCAGGTAGTAGCTTGCTCCAAGCAAAAATAGTGTCTGCATCCAGCCGCTGTCGGTATAGGTAGTTTCCAAAAACCGGAACGTCATTACCCCAAGCAGAACAGCGATTGTCGGGCGGACGATCGCAGACAGTTTTTTTACTTTGGGAGAATCTTTAAAACGAAGCAGAATGCTGAGCAGAATAATCATCAAAATGAGCGATGGAGCTACAGTAGCGAACAGGGCGATGAAAGCTCCCAGAATACCGCCCTCGACAAAGCCGATATAGCCGGCCATTTTCGTTGCAATCGGGCCGGGCAGCGCATTACCAAGCGCCAGCACCTCGCCGAACTCTTCGACTCCCATCCATTCATAACGGTGCACCACTTCATATTCTATAAGCGGAATTGTTGCAGGGCCTCCCCCGTAGCCGACTATGCCCGGTATAAAAAATGCCAGGAAAATCTCCCAGTAGATCATGCGGTGTCACCTGCCTTTTTAACCGGTTTTACGAGCACAAAGACGATCAGAGCAGCAATGACAACAGCAGGATGTATCCCTGCCAGTTCAGTCAGAAAGACGGAAGCAGCGGTAAGCAGAAATACGGCTGGCCAGCCAAGATCTCCTTTTGCCTTCGTTATAAAACCCCATGTCAATACACCGAGCATAACCGCTACAACAGGCATGACGCCTTGTGTCATTCCCTGCACCCATGCATACTCCCGAAAGGAGGCCAGCGAGACGAGCAGGGCAATCATGAGAACAACCGTTGGCACGATCGAAGCAGCGATTGCATTGATGAGTCCCGTTACTCCCGCTACCCGGTAGCCGATGTAGCCAGCCATCTTCGTGGCGATCGGACCTGGGAGCGTATTACCGATGGCAAGAATATCTGAGAATTCTTCATCATTCATCCATTTATATGTTTCGACAGCTTCTTTTTGAATAAGCGGTATCGAAGCAGGGCCGCCGCCATAGCCGAGCATGCCTACTCTGAAAAAAGCCATAAACAGCTCTTTTTGTACTGCCATTTTTCTTCACCTCATCACGTTCAAATAGTAACTTTTTCTGGAACGGTCTCCGACAGCAGCTAACCACTTGTGCCGGCGCACTTCTCTTTCCTTAGAAAGTTTGGTAGCGTTTCTCATCCGTCCGGAATTCATAAAAAGCTGTTTTAACACATCAAAAAGAGCTTTAACAGAACTGTTAGAATGAAGAAGCCGTCCAAACAGACTTATTGGACGGCGTTTCCATTCTCAGAGGCTGGTTAAGCCATTACAAAGATGTATCAGGGTACTGAATGAGTTGCTGCTGCCGCTTAGTAAGCAGCTATGCTTCCATCCGTTCTGGGCTCCGTCCCACCTTGAAGAACTCCGGTGTTCGAATCTTTCCAAATGATTTGCCCGCGCCCAAACATACCTGAATCGTGGGTAAGCTGAATGTCATGACCTCTGGCAGCAAGTGACTGTGCTATGTGGTTTGGAACGCTGTGCTCCAGCACAACTTTTTTCCCGCTCATCCACTGCCACCTTGGAGCATCTAAAGAAGCCTGTGGATTTAAACCAAAATCAATCGTATTCATCACCATCTGCATATGCCCTTGAGGCTGCATGAAACCACCCATTACACCAAACGGGCCAACAGCTTCTCCGTTCTTCGTCAAAAATCCGGGAATAATTGTATGAAAGGTTTTTTTACCGGGCTTCAGTGCATTATCGTGATCAGGATCCAGACTGAAATTATGTCCACGGTTTTGCAGTGCGATTCCTGTGCCAGGGACGACCGCACCTGAACCAAATCCCATGTAGTTGCTTTGAATGAAGGAGACCATGTTCCCATCTCCGTCTGCTGCAGCCAGATAAACGGTTCCCGAAGCAGAAGGATCTCCTGCCTCCGGCGTCAGCGCCTCATGCCCGATCAGACTGCGCCGCTCAGCTGCATAATTCTCCGATAAGAGTGCCTCTGTGCTTCTGCTCATATGCTTTTCTTCTGTAATGTATTTCTCTCCGTCTGCGAATGCCAGCTTCATTGCTTCAATCTGATGATGGTAGGTTTCTTCCTTCTCACGTGCAGCGAATGAATCATCCTTCAGCATGTTCAATGCCATCAAAGCAACGAGGCCCTGCCCGTTCGGCGGAATTTCCCAAACATCGTACCCCTTGTAGCGCACCGATATCGGTTTCACCCATTCCGGCTTAAAGGCTTCCAGATCGGTCTTGCGAATATAACCGCCATGTTCTTTTGAAAAAGCATCCAGCTTATCAGCAAGTGCACCGCTGTAAAAAGAAGCAGCCTTCGTTGAAGCTATCGCTTCAAGCGTTTGAGCGTGGTCCTCGGAATGCCACATCTCGCCTGCTTTCGGAGCCTTACCGCCGGGCGTAAAAACCCGGTACCACTCTTCAAATTCAGCGCCCTGCCAGACCTTCTCATAAGCAGTGGCTGCTTTATTCCAATATTTAGCGAGCGTTGGACTCAGTGGGAATCCATCCCGCGCAAGCTTTACAGCCGGAGCAAGCGTTTCTTCCAATGTGAGCTTGCCAAACTTCTCAGACAGCTCCGCCCACGCTGCCGGAGCTCCTGGAACCGTTACCGGAGTCAAGCCAAACTTCGGCATTTCCTCTACTCCTGCTGCTTTTAATGCTTCTATGGAAAGTTTTTCCGGTGCTTGTCCGCTCGCATTTAAACCGTGCAGTTCATCCTTCATCCAGACAAGAGCGAAGGCGTCGCTGCCGATCCCGTTTGAAGTAGGTTCTACAACCGTTAATGCTGCCGCAGTTGCTACCGCAGCATCAACTGCGTTTCCGCCCTGCTTCAAAATATCAAGTCCTGCCTGAGCTGCCAGCGGCTGTGATGTCGCAACCATGCCATTTTTAGCAAATGTCACATTTCGCCCAGAAGCGTAAGGGTATGTTTGTGCCTGACCTGTATTCATGCTTGAACCATCTCCTCAGATTGCTTTTATCTAACTGTACCATAATATCGTCTGAAAATTAACAATATGTTTATTAAAATCATTAATAATTGACTAATTGGTTAATCATAGCGGAGAATAAGCTACTTTTCATTATTGAGATCAGCCGGACAGTCATTTAATAGCTCATTTACTTCATAAGCTGTTCAGGCGCAATCTGTTACTTTTTATTAAGGCTGCCTTGAAAATAGCTCGTAGCTGTCCCACTCTCGGCGAAGGCTTACCCAAGAGCTTGTTCTCGACTAATGTTGGCGAAAGAGCATGTCGCCAACATGGATTCTCGTACTGCGCTCATCCTTTGGGTGTCCTCGCCTTTGTTCCACAGCGTTCGTAATGTTCATCTTTCATGGTGCAGGTTGTCATGGCATGAGTGTCTCTGTTCATGAATGGTACTGATCAAAAGAAACGCGGCCCAGTCTACGCTTCTCCTGCAGAGAAAACGAGAGAACGAAACCCGCAGGACGCTTGGTCAAGAACGAGCCTGGAATATCCCGCGGCGCAGCGAGGGAGCGTAGAAGCTCCACCAAGGCAAGTCTGCCTGCGATGTTTCCTTCTGCAGCAATGCTTTTACAGAACTTATATTAAAAATTAGACCGTGATTGTCCGCCGTCCACATTTATCGTAGCACCGACGATCCATGATGCGCGCTCAGAGCAGAGAAAGACAGCGGCGTCGGCCACTTCCTGAACAGTGCCGAATCTTCCTGCAGGTATTTCCTGTTCCACAAACCGGTTAATCTTGTCCGGATTTTCATCAAGCCGCTTCTGCCAGTTGCCTGTCGGATGCAGAATGGAACCCGGTGCGATGCCATTCACGCGTATACCATCTTTAATCACTTCATCTGCGAGTGATTTTGTCATACTGATCATCGCAGCTTTCGCGCTGTTATAGCTCGGTTTTCCTCCGGATTCTCGTCCGAAAATAGAAGAGATGTTTAAGATCACGCCGCTCCCGTTCTTTTTCATGCCTTTACAAGCGAGCTGTGAATAGTGCAAGGCAGAGAAATAGTTCAGCTCCATTGCACCGCGAAATGTATCAACCGTCGTCGCAAGGTGCGTACTGCCGGCAGACCCGCCTGCATTGTTAACGAGGATGTCAATGCCGCCAAGCATGTTTAAAGCCTGCTGAAAGCTTTGCTCTCTTTCGTCTTCATTTGATACGTCTGCCTGAATCGTCTGGAGCCCAGGCAGCTCGGCAGCTGCCTGCTTCAGTCCGTCTTCTCCTCTTGCAATGACAGCTGTTTTTGCTCCTTCTTTTATAAATGCTTCTGCAATGCCGAAGCCGATTCCTTTAGATCCTCCTGTGATAAGGACTCGTTTATTACGCAGGTTCAGTTCCATGTTATTCCTCCAATAGCGCAATTATTTTCTGGTGAGACACGGGAAAAGCTTTTTGCTTCAACTCATCAAGCGTCAGCAATGCCTGTCGGTCTGTAAGGCTTTGAATGTCGTGTCTGGTCTGATATACATCCATTTCCCATACGAGGTGGGAAAAAACGTGTTTGATTTGCGTCAGACTCTGCCAGCCTTCTCTCCCTGTTTCCAGAAGTCCTTCGATTCCTTCTTCTGCATGGGGAAATTGCCACATACCGGCAAGCAGTCCGGTATCCGGTCTTTTTTCAACCAGGTACCTTCCACTGCTGTCCTGCACCACTCCAACTGCAAGCTGAACGGAACGCGGTGGTTTTTTCTTCGCTTTTACAGGGAGAAATTCCTGCACTCCTTCTTTTCTCGCTGAACAGTGTTCTGCAACCGGGCAAAGCAGGCATGCAGGGCTGCGCAACACGCAAACGACAGCACCCAGCTCCATCAACGCCTGTGTATAATCGCCTGCCCGCTCTTCCGGCAGCAAGTCGCGGGTAATGGCTTCAAACTTTTTGCGTGAAGCCGGCTTCGCAATATCGTCATAAATGGAGAAAATACGTGACAATACCCTCATTACGTTACCGTCTACCGCAGGAGCGGGAACATCGTAAGCGATAGACAGCACGGCGCCGGCCGTATACGGCCCGACACCTTTTAAGGTGGCGATTTCTTTTTCCGTCGATGGTACGACACCACCGTATTCATCCCTGACTTCTTTTACTGCCTGATGCAAATTTCTCGCTCTCGAGTAGTAGCCGAGCCCCTCCCACACCTTGAGCACTTCTTCTTCATCTGCCTCCGCCAGTGCATCAAGGGTTGGAAACTTTGTTAAAAACCGTTCGTAGTATGGAATGACGGTATCTACTTTCGTCTGCTGAAGCATAATTTCGGAAACCCAGATGCGGTATGGATCCCGTTCCCGTCTCCAGGGAAGATCACGCTTTTCGTTATCGTACCAGCCCAGGAGATCGGACTGGAATTTTTTCGTATCAATGATTTGCACGTTGAAAAACTCCTCTTTTGAAACAGTAGAAAAAAGGGTACACTTATGTATACTTACAGGATCTGCTGATGGAGGGAACCTTATGGATACAGCAACTCATGTCGTCATGGGAGTAGCAATCGGCGGGCTCGCTACCCTGGACCCAGTCGTATCCCAGAACCCCGCAATGACTCAGGCAGTCATGATCGGAGCCATCGTAGGGTCTCAGGCTCCTGATTTTGATACTGTATTAAAATTAAAAAACAATGCTGTATATATTAAAAACCATCGGGGCGTAACGCACTCTGTTCCGTTTTGGTTTATTTGGCCGACGCTTATTACGATCATGCTGTTTATGATCATGCCTCCGCTGAATTTGTATCACGTCTGGATGTGGACGTTTTTTGCCGTATTTCTTCACGTGTTTATCGACATTTTTAATGCTTACGGCACGAAGGCGTTTTCTCCGATTTACCGGAAATGGCTTGCGTTAGGGGTAATTAATATATTTGACCCGTTTATTTTCATTATGCATATTGCTGCCATTGTGGCCTGGAGATTCGGCGCCCACCCGGGATGGACCTTCCTGACGATGTTTATCGTAATAGCAGGCTATTACATCTGGAGGATCCGGGAGCAGCGAAAAGTGTATCAGGCGATTCACCTGGAGCATCCTGACGCCACACACATCTTCACGTCGCCAACGTTCCGCTGGTCGAGATGGCATATCGTCGTCCGTACAGATAATCTCATGTTTGTGGCAGAATGGCACAAACAGAAGCTCACATATTTTGAAACGTACCCGTTTGAACCAATTCCTGATGATCCGGTGATCGATGCTGCACGACACGATGATAACCTGCAGGCTTTCCTATCGTTTTCCCCGGCTTACCGCTGGGCTGTCTCGATTGAACCACACGGATATTCTGTTAAATTCGTAGATCTCAGGTACAGAAGCAAAGGATATTACCCGTTTGTCGCAATCGTAAGACTGGATGAAAACCTGGAGCCGCTTAGCTCTTATACAGGGTGGATATACAATACTGATTCGCTTAAACGAAAGCTGCACTATGCGTCCTGAAACAAGCGTCCCGCCAGAAAAAAAAGCGGGACGCTTTTTAAACGGTTATAACGAAATCCGATCTGTAATGCCTGAGTGGTGTTAATGGAAAAAGCGCTTTTGATCAAACCACTTCTGATAGCGCGGGTTATTTTTCAATACTTCATGGAGTTCCGATCCGTAGTTATCTATCCATTGAATCAGCACTTTTTCAGTCATTTCTCTGCCTTTATACGTGTGTCCGGCTTTCGCATAGGTAGCTTCAAAATCCTCCCATAGCAGCTCGACCCACGTGCGCGCTTCTGCATAGGAGAGCTGATCATTCTGCTCCAGCAGCCGATTCGTGAGTCTGTCTAAAGAATCCTGCATTAGTTATATCCTCCATCCTCTTTCGTGAGCACAGAAATCGGAACGGCTTCAAGGCTGCTGCTGCCATCTCTCCAGCCCCAGGCGAACACGCCGTTCATATAATTAATTTTAAATGACTCTCCACCGCTGTTAGCAATCGAGTAGGTTTCGCCTGAGCGAAAAACTGACGGATCGAGCATATAGGCTTCTGCCATGAGAATTTTACGTTCATGGACGGCATATTCATTAATCATTCCCTTCGCTTCCGCCTTTTGAGCCGCTACTCTCAGTTCCTTAATTTCTGCCTCAAGCTCTTCACGGGACATTCTGCTGTATTGTTTATTCACGCTTGATCTCCCCCTCTCCCGTTACTAACAGTATACGCGGATTTCATACGATCATAAAGAATCTGAGCTCTCCATTTCCTCCAGAAAAATGTCAATATGTTCAGCTGGAAATCCTTTTTGATAAAGTCCTTGTTTAACGCGCTGTTTTCTTTCCCGTTCTGATTTGGATTGATGTTTGCGCCAGAGTTTTTCTCCTTGGGCCCGGACTGCTGCCAGTTCCTCTTCTTCATCTGATTCTATATCTGCCTGCTCTAGAGCTTTTGACGCGATATCCATGGAATATCCTTTCTGCAGCAAAAACTGCATCAGCTTCTGCTCTTTTCTGCGCCTGGATTCCCGTTTATACGATTTTTGCTTTTTTTCGACAAGCTCAACTGCAAGTTCTACGGCTTCCTCTTCACTATACTGCTCCATTGCGTCTTCCATCTCCTTTCCTGATATACCTTTTTGTTTCAGCTCCTGCCTGATGGTGCGCGGGCCTTTCCTGGATTGATCTTTTTTCGTACGGACGAACGCTTCAGCAAAACGACCGTCATTAACAAAGTCAAGTTTACGCAGTCTTTCGATCATGTCAGCTGCATCTTCTTCCTCGACATGTTCATGTCCAAGAATATAGTCTTTCAGCTCCTTCTCGGAACGCATCCGGTAGGAAAGATAATTCAGCGCACGCTGATATACTTTTTCAACATCATCGCGAGATTTCAGTCTGGTAATTTCTTCTTCTGTCAGTTCTTTTCCTTTCATCAGGTCTTCCGAAACAATCATATCTTCCGAAACTGAAAAAGCATATTCTTCTTTTCCGTTTTTCTCTAAATGAATGTGATATCGCTGCTTTGTTTTCTTCGCCGCAGTGATTTTCGCTATTTTTGGCAAAGCCGGCCCTCCGTTCCTACGTTTCAACTGGGTAAGATTAAGGAATACTATACATAACCTTAAACCAGGAGGGGTTGTAATGAAAGTGGCAATCGCAGGCGGCTCCGGGCTGCTCGGCAAAGAACTTACGAAAAAACTGTTATATAAGGGGCATGACGTATACATCCTTACTCGAAACCCGCACAACAAAAAACCGTCTGACGGTATTTTTTATGTGGAATGGCTGACTGCTTCTGCAGAGCCGGAGAAACAGCTGGAAGGAATCGATGCGTTCGTTAACCTTGCTGGAGAAAATTTAAATTCCGGGCGCTGGACAGAGGATAAAAAACAGGAAATCCTCGACAGCCGGATCGATGCAACCCGTGAAACGATTCGCATTCTCGGTGCATTAGAGAAAAAACCCGAAGTGCTGATTAACGGCTCGGCAGTAGGCTATTACGGCACATCCTTCACTGAAACATTCACTGAGTCCGATACAGAACCCGGTGATGACTTTCTCGCTGACGTCGTAGTGAGATGGGAAGAAGAAGCAGATGACGCACCAGATAATATACGCGTCGTTAAAACACGCTTCGGTGTCGTTTTATCCGGTGAAGGCGGTGCATTAAAGAAAATGCTCCCTGCATTTAAACTTGGCGGGGGCGGCCGCATCGGCACAGGACAGCAGTGGATGTCATGGATTCATATAGAAGATGCTGCCCGTGCGATTATTCACTGCATTGAAAACGATGAATTCTCCGGTCCTGTTAATGTAACGGCTCCATCTCCGGAAAAAAATGAGGTGTTTGGCAAGACGTTGGCTGATGTGTTAAACCGGCCATTCTGGGCACCGGTTCCATCCAACCTGGTTAAGCTGGCTCTGGGTGATATGAGCGTTCTCATTCTCGAGGGACAGCAGGCAGTGCCGCAAAAGCTGCTCGATCATCAATTCGAATTTTCGTTCCCGGTTCTTGATGAAGCGCTCTATGATTTAATCGGTCATTAACTAATCAAAGAAGCTGGAATGCAAAACTGCACATAAGCTTATTACCAGTAAAACCGCTAAATGGAAGCCGATCGTGCGGTCCTAACCAGGTACGTGAAACGCACTGCCAGCTGCTGACATCGGAGGATCTCGACTCCCTCGGGAGGATCAGAACGAGGCAAAGATCCGGTGGACAGCAGAAGGAAAAGCCGAGCCCGTTCCCTCCGGAAAGCGAGTGTCCGAAGATACAGGCAGATGCAACGTTATTCACCGAAAATGACTTTATCAACAATCTGAAAATCACCTGTGCACTTATGCACAGGTGATTTTCATGCTTATAAACGTTAATACGCCTGAAAATATGTTTTTTATGCGCATTTGTTATTAAAACTGATTCAAGTGCTGTTCGTCTCTTTTAATAAACATACATATAATCGGAATCCTGTTGTTAATAGAATGACTTCAAACCTGCTTGGTGACGCTTCCTAATTAAGCTCAGGTACCCCCACCTAGCTCTTTCTCATACGCAATTCTGCATATTTCTGGCAGTCTATCCTACACATACGCTGTCAGGTCAGGTAAGATAGAGAGAGAACGTGAAACTGTCAGTTTCTGAAGGGAGAGATGTATATGCAAACCCTGCCTCCAAGCTTTTTAGGGAAAAAAGTATATATGGATGGTGAAAAGAAACAATACTACGTCGTCAAATATGAGGATAAAAAGGGGAAACGATCTGTCGATGTGTTATTATTTGAACATGAAAATCCTGTGATCTTCGGGTCTCTCGATTATACTGGACGTTTTCTTGACTCCTTTTATCTCTCCAACCGAACGACGAAGGCTTCAGGTGAAGCGGTTGAACAATTCCGCGTGATGCAGTCGAGGAGAAAGCAGCACCGAATGACGCAGGATGATTTAAAAGACGCATTAAAAAGCGAAGATGATGCGAAAAAGAAAAATAAAAAGATTGTGAAGCTTCTGCTTGATGAGCATCTGGAAGACATTAAAAACGGGTGGCCTTCAAGATTGATCGCTCTTCAGCGCGAAGAAGACGGTGCAGAGGATTCTCTTATCATGAATACACTCCTGGAAGCAACCGGTACAGCAAACCCGAAAAAAACGTATGAATACTTGAAAACACATCGGTTGGATGATCTTGTCCCAACGCTCGGCTTTTATACAGATCAGCACCCGGAGCTGATAGAAAAAGTATCTGCCGATTATTTTGACGTAAATAAAGGAGCTGTGCTTGAGGCATTTCTGCAGGAAACCGCAGGAGTCGTTCCCATGGAGAAAGAAAAAGAAATCGAACAGCTCCTCGTTACCGGCGAGCAAATTGATCAGCGTTACGGCCGAAGAACGTTGAAAAGCCTGCTTCGCGTCCTGTCAAGGCGGGTCAAGCAGGAAAAGGAGCAGACGATGAAAGAATGGCTGTATACGATCACCGTAGACAAAAAGCTGAAGCAGGCCATCGTCCAGTCATTAAAAAAGTAAAGAATTCCGACCGGTTCGCATAAACTGCGACCGGTCTTTTTCTTCGTTTGTGTGAACGTATCCGCTGCTTATTTAATTTCTTTTTTGCACGAAGACGGGCTCCCCTGAACAGAGAGCCCGGTGTTTCAGCTATGCCTTTGTTCTTCTGGCGAAATCGACAAACTTAAACTTATCCGGGCGGTGTCTTGATTCCGTGTACTGAAACAGGCTGGCATCATCAAAATAGACGAAGTTTTTAACGACTACTACCGTTTCATATCCTTCCAGATCAAGATAATTCCGGTCTTCCTCAGTCGGCGCTTCCACCGTAATTTCTTTCCTGGCAAAGCTGATGGCCATACCAAGTTCATTTTCAATATAATCGTAAATGGACCCGCGGCAAATTTCTTCCGTCAGGTTATCCACGTACATTTTCTTGAAAAAATCTTTATCAAAAATGATTCGCTCCCCATCGATTTCCCTTATCCGGTGAACTTCCCAGATAAACGAATCCGGAGCAGCCTGCAGAGCTCCCTGCAAGCTGCTGTCCGGATGAATCAGTGCCAGCTTTTCTACTTCGGTCACAGCGTTTCCGCCAAGCATATCGGCGAGCTCAGTGAAACTGACAAGACCGGATACCGGAAAGTCAAATTTACGTGCATCCAGCACAATCGATCCTTTTCCCTGTACTTTCTGAATAAAGCCATTTTGGGCGAGCTGGCTTAGCGCTTTGCGGATCGTTTCTCTCGATGTCTGAAACCTCTCCACGAGATCATGTTCGGAAGGCAGCTTGCTGCCGGGTTCAAAGCCCCCGCCCTGGATTTGATCCGCTATCTCCTTGTAAATCTGCAGATATTTATTCTGCATAGCTTCCACCTGCCTTACTTAGTCAAAATAAAAGCGGCTGTTTCATACGGTTTAAGGCGCATCGTGTCATTCCAGTCTGTATTGGCGTAGTTGCCAATCAGACGCTTCGCCTGCTTCATGTGAAGTTCATCCGGGATCGGGAACAGCACATCTTCTCCGTAAAAGTTATTCAAAACAAGCAGGACTTCATTCTGATAGCGTCTGACATAGGCAAATACGTTCTGATCATCCGGACTGAGCAGCTCGTAGCTTCCAAACGTAATGATATCGTACTTTTTGCGCAGCTGTATCAGCTGTTTGTAAAAGTAGAAAATGGACTCCGGATCCTCGATAGCTGCTTCCGCGTTAATCGACTCATAGTTTGGTGCAGCTGGTATCCAAGGGGTTCCGGTTGTAAATCCACCGTGACGGTCCGCATTCCATTGAACCGGTGTTCTCGAATTATCACGTGATTTTGCACGGATGACAGGCATAATTTCTTCATCCGTTTTTCCTTCTGCTTTTTTCGCTTCATAATAATTTAACGTTTCCACATCCCGAAAACTTTCAATGCTCTCGAATCCTGGATCTGTCATTCCGAACTCTTCACCCTGGTAAATGTAAGGTGTACCCTGCATGAAATGCATACAGGCAGCGAGCATTTTTGCAGATTCACGGTGGTAACGCTCATCATCTCCATAACGGGTTACGACTCGGGGCTGATCGTGGTTGCACCAGAAAAGCGCATTCCAGCCGCCACCTTCATGCATACGCACTTGCCACTCCGATAAAATTTGTTTTAATGCGTAAAAATCAAAATCAGCCAGCGCCCACTTTTCCCCATTTGGGTAATCGACCTTTAAATGATGAAAATTGAACGTCATACTGAGCTCATGTCTGTCAGGACGCGTGTAGTTGATACAATGATCAATCGTTGTCGAACTCATCTCACCAACAGTCATCGCATCATAATGCGAAAAGACCGCTTGGTTCATCTCCTGCATAAACTCGTGAACACGGGGTCCGTCTGTATAAAATTTTCTGCCGTCACCAGGCGGTACAGATCCATCGTCATTTGGAAAGCGCTGATCTTTTGAAATCAGGTTAATGACATCCAGTCGGAAGCCATCGACGCCCTTTTTAAACCAAAAGTGCATCATATCGTAAACATCCTGTCTGACCTGTTCATTTTCCCAGTTCAGATCAGCCTGAGTCACATCAAACAGATGCAGGTAGTACTGAGCTGTTTTTTCGTCAAACTGCCAGGCGTTGCCGCCGAATTTGGACTGCCAATTTGTTGGCTCTTCCCCATCAATCGGGTCTTTCCAGATGTAATAGTTTCGATAGGCGCTGTCCTTAGACGAGGCCGCGCGTTGAAACCACTCGTGTTCTGTAGACGTATGATTTACAACAATATCCATGATCAGCTTAATATCACGGGAATGTGCTTCTTCAAGCAACCTGTCAAAATCTTCCATGCCTCCGTATTCCTCATGTATACTGAAATAATCACTTATGTCATAGCCGTTATCCCGCTGCGGTGATTTATATGGCGGTGTCAGCCAGATCACATCGACCCCGAGCGTTTTTAAATAATCCAATTTCTCAATGATACCTTGTAAGTCGCCTGTTCCGCTGCCTGTTGTGTCATTGAAGCTTTTCGGATAAATCTGGTAGACAACCGCCTTGCGCCACCATTCATTCATATCATTCATGTGTCAGCCTCCTCGTATCAGTATCTGCCTGCATTATAACTTGTATATACAAGATAGTAAAGCTGCATGTCCGCTGTATTTCCTTTCCCTCTGCCGGGAGCAGGCAAGCTCCTTTTTCGTCACAGAAAGTTGTTTCGATGACCACCCGAAAGAAATCAACGTTACTATCCTGTAAGAAAGGTCAAAATGCAAAGCAAAAAGTCTTTCCACTTACATGTTTATTCGTTTGGTTGTATTTCCCCTCTGTTAACCGGCGTAAGCTTGCCGTGGGCTGGCCTTCAGCTATTTCTCAGGGTGACGTGACCCCTGAGAAAGGATCTTCAAGCTGCGCGGCTTCCACAGGCGTCCCCGCCGGACACGAAGGGAAAATGGATTTGTTTGTTGGAGAAAAACATTCCGATCGGTAGATACGACTGTTTCATGGTATATACGTTGAAGCACAGGTAATCCCTATTCGACATTGAAGCGTTGTCTATATAAAGGTTCCACCCATATGGAACAAGCACGTGTGAATCATCACCAGGCGTTTCAACCGGACTGCCAGCTGCCAAATTGAAGGATCTCGACTCCAGGAGGATCAGAACGAGGCGAAGATCCAGCGCTTCTGACGAAAGGAAGAAGCGGTTAGCTGAGGCCGTTCCCTCCGGAAAGCGAGTGTCCGTAGATGCAGGCAGATGCAACGTTATTCACCTGAAATTACTTTATCAACAGCCTGAACCCTGTCACTTTGGTGACAGGGTTCAGGCTGTTTGACCGCTTTTAGAGAGTATCCTTCATTTCGCAGCGGTTCCTGCAAGCTCAGCCTGTTTTAACGCTTCTGCTGCTAAATCGACGATATGCACCGCACGTACACTTTCCGTTAGTCCTTCCCGTTCAATGCCCGCTTTCATTTGCAGCAGACATCCTGGATTAGATGTGACAATGATGCCGGCCTGAATATGGCGGACGTCTGTCATTTTTTTATCTAATATCTTCATGGCCATCTCAGGCTGAACCAGATTATAAATGCCGGCTGAACCGCAGCATTGTTCTTTATCCGGCATTGCTGCGTAGGTGACCCCGTCAATACTGCGCAGCAGTTTCTCCACGTTGCCTTTTTCCTTCATTACATTCTCCAAATGACACGAAGGCTGATACGTCACCAGCTCGGCTTCGAGCTTCATCGGCGGAAGCTCAAGCTCCACGAGCAGAGTGCTGATGTCTCCCACTTTCGCCGAAAAGGCTTTAGCTCGCTCCACCCATTCAGGTTCTTCCTTCAACAAAAACGGATATTCCTTCAAACCTGCTCCGCACCCTCCGGCATTGGTGACGATAAAGTCTGCATCGATCTGTTCAAAAGCTTCAATATTTTGTTTGGCAAGCTTTACAGCCCCATCCGTTTCACCAGCATGCGCATGCAGGGCTCCGCAGCACTGCTGTGTATCAGGAACTACTACTTCGCAGCCGCTTTTTTCAAGAAGGTAGAGTGTATTCTGATTGGTTTCCGTGAACATCGTGCTCATTAAGCAGCCATCGAAAAAGGCTACCTTTTTTATTGGATTGTCCTGAAAGACAGCCTGAACAGGCGGACGTACAGCCTTTTTTGGCGGAGCTGCTCCAGGCATGACTCGTTCCATGATCGCTGCTTCTCCTGGCAGCATGCGAAACGCACCGCTTTTTCGCATCAGCTTCTGTACAGGCGTTTTTTCATACATCCATCTCATCCGGTGAACGGTTTCCATCCTGCTTCTGTCCAGAAAGAGCCATTGAAAGACAGCCTTGCGCAACATTCGGATCGGCAAAGAATGGCTTTTATGCTCCTGAATAACGGCTCGCGCCTGTTCCAGTATATGACCGTAGTTCACACCTGACGGACAAGCCGGTTCGCACGCCCGGCATCCAAGGCACTCATTCAGCTGAGCCTCCACCTCCTCATCCGGCTCTTTTTTTCCATCTGCAACGGCTTTCATTAAGGCGATTCTTCCACGAGGTGAGCTCGCTTCATTTCCCCCGGTCTGAATATAGGTCGGACAAGCCGGAAGGCAAAATCCGCATCTTGTACAATTCATCAGTTCTTCATAATCAACCCGGCTTTTGAAGTCTTCCTTAAGTGATGATTTACCCACGGGAGCCACCTCCAAGTACAATACGTTTTTTCGTATCCTTCGCAAATATCTTGCCAGGGTTCAATATGTTGTCCGGATCAAGTGCCTGCTTGACAGCTTTCATCGCTTCCACTCCGGCATGCCCCAGCTTCCATTCAAGATAAGGGGATTTCATCTCACCGACTCCATGCTCTCCTGTGATGGTCCCTCCCAGATCGACTGCTTTGGCGAAGATCGCTGCAAAGGCTTCCTCGACCCGTTCCATTTCTGCGTGATCGCGTACATCTGTCATACACGTCGGATGCAGATTACCGTCTCCAGCATGCCCAAACGTACAAATTTCCACCTCATAAGCAGCAGCAGTCTCTTCGATAAAGCGGACCATCTCAGCGAGTTTTGACCGAGGTACGGTAGCATCTTCGAGAAGTGTCGTCGGGCGCCTTCTTGCAAGCGCTGTAAGTGCAGAACGTCTCGCTTCTGTGAGTGCAGCCGCTTCTTCCTCATTTTGAGCAAGCCGGACTGAGATGGCACCATGCTCCTTGCAAATCTGCTGCATCGCTTCCATATGACGCTGAACTACTTCCGGCTCGCCGTCCTGTTCCATCAGCAAAACAGCTCCTGCTTCTACGGGCAGACCGATTTGGGCGAAATCCTCCACTGCCTGAAGGGTAGGCTGGTCTACAAATTCGAGCGTAGCCGGGATAATTTTGTCCGCGATAATGGCAGAAACAGACTCTGCCGCCTGCTCCATATTATGAAAAAGGGCGAGCGCTGTCTGCTTGGTTTCCGGTTTGGGGACAAGCTTTAAAATCGCTTCTGTCACAATACCGAGGGTTCCTTCCGCTCCTGTCAGCAGCTTTGTGAAATCATAGCCCGCAGTATCTTTCGCAAGTTTTCCCCCTGTCCGGATCACTTCTCCGTTTGCCAGTACGGCTTCCAGCCCGAGCACGTAATCTTTTGTCACCCCATATTTCAGTCCTCTGAGACCGCCGGAGTTCTCGTTGATATTACCTGCAATCGTCGATATCTTCATAGAGCTTGGATCCGGCGGATAAAACAATCCTTCTGCTTCCGCTCGTTTAGTAATATCGAGCGTGATGACACCAGGCTGAACAGTCATCGTCAAATTTTCCTTATCCACTTCCAGAATTTGATTCATATGCGTGAAAACCATGACAATTCCACCCTGTGAAGGGACTGTACCCGCACAAAGATTCGTGCCTGAGCCTCTTGGGATCACAGGAATCCGGTGCTCACGGCAAACGTTGATAATTTGCTGAACTTCCTGAACTGATGCAGGTCTGATAACCCCGTCAGGTTCAGACTGAAATCCCGGTGTGGCATCATATGAATACACAACCCGTTGTTCATGCGTATCTGAAAATCGCTCTTCTCCAGTGATGGCGGTTAATTGTTCTTTAATTGTCTGATCCAGCATAAAAAAGCCCCTCTCCACGATGTTTATACATGAGTATACGCAAAAAAGGGGTAAATAGATATATTGCTTCAACTAGTTAATAGCGTTATTATTGATACATTTTTGGTTGATCTAACAATTTCACAACAATAACAAGAACAGACAGATCCTCGCCACGTTTCCAGGACAGTCCTGTCCGCTCTTCGAGTCCTGCCAATCTGTACTGCACCGTGTTCACATGCACCTTCAGCTCAGCAGCTGTTCGTTTCAACGAATATCCAAGCTTCAGAAATACGCCAAGCGTTTCAAGGAGCACGGGCTCATGCCGCAGAGCGGTATCATCAATCAGCTTCTGCTTCGTCCGGTCTGACAGCTCGTGCAGCAAAAGCTCCAGTGAGAGGGACTGATACACGACCAGTCCGCCATCCGAATGCTGAGAAGCTGCCTCCGCTTCCTCCAGCATGTTGGAAAAGTGACTGCCTGGCCTGGAAAGCCCTGCTCTTTTTACTACTGCCCTTTGCCTGACCATGTAGCTGATAAACTGTGCCGAGTGCTCGACGGCTTTTTCACCGGGCCAGATACATACATATTGATCGTACCTCCATTTTGTAATGAACCCGGTAAACTGCTCTGGATAAGGCAATTCGTCCGGCTCCGGCTGCACCAGCTCTAAGACAAGTATACTGTAAGTACTGTCAGGATTAAATCCAAGTCTTGCAGTGAGCTGCTTCTGTTCTGCTGAATCTTCCTGCACTGTCAGAAGCTCATGCAGCAATCTCTCTCCCGCATACCAACGCAGCCGAAGCGCTTCTGCACTGAACAGTTTTTCGATAAGTAACTCTGTCATTTTCTGAAGCAGCGCACCGTATGTACCCGTTTTTTCACGGCTTCCAGTAATACCAAGCACACCGATTAAGCTCCCTCTAAATGCCAGCGGAAGAACGGTACCAGCTTTGACAGAAGCATCTTCACACGCCTCTGCTTCGCTGATCGTTTTTGGTTTACCTGTCGTCATTACTTCACGGCCCGGGAGATGCCGGCTTCCGATTCGGCCAGCATCCGTAGCTGCGGTAATATAGCCATCTTTATCGATGACGATAATTTCTTCTTCAATCACGTCCGATGCCTCTGCTACGATTCTTGCCGCCAGATCTTCTGATATAACCAGACCGCTCACCACCTCACCGCATAAATTCGTTCTGTAGAAAGCACTTTTGTAACCTGACTATTCTTTCTTCTGTAAGCTCACGGCAACAGGCGAGGCTGCGTAAGCAACAGCAAGAGCAACAGCCAGTAAAATAAGAGAAACGGCGTTGTCCACATTTCCGGCTTCGCCGATTAAATAGGCTGCCCCTACGGATCCAAACAACAGCAGTCCCTGCATTCTTCTCGATTTTTTAGTAGGAACGAGTTCCTTATTGCAGCTGCTGCAGGTCAGACTCCGGTTTAATTGAAGCAGCTGCATGTAGGACAACTCTGAGCGACAAATTGGACATTGTTTCATCTATTCCACCTCTTCCCGGATTCAGTATAGCATAATATACAGAGCGCAAAAAAAGCGCTCCGGTAAAGTCCGGAGCGCTTCACAATTATCATTGGGGGGAGTTTTTGTGCGCGTTTATTTAATGACTTGCTTCTCTGAAGGATATGTGACATCCCTGGTTCGGTAGCGGTCAAATCGTCTGCGGATATCTTCACCCGCGAGTGCTGCCGGTACCATGATCATGCCTGAAAACATGAGTGCCGTGATCAACCAGACAGCATAGCTGAACTGCATGATAGGAAAAACGACGACGGCGTGCATGAGTACAACGGTAAGCGGCAAGGCTAACAGAGTAATATACTGGTTCCGGATTAAAAAACCTGCGCCGAAACCAACGAATAAACTGATAACCGGCATTACAAAAAGGACAAGCTGGGTGGTAGTCATGGTGTTCTCCTCCTTGCGTTAATTTAAACAGTCAAGGACTGATAAACACCTATACCCGTTATCAGAATTTTCAATCATTTATCTATTGGGACGAAGGGCCGAATTTGCCATTCCGGTAATCGATCATTGCCTGCTCGAGTTCGGCTTCTGTATTCATCACGAAAGGTCCGCCGGCAGCGACCGGTTCCTGAATTGGTGCCCCGGAGTAAAAAAGCATTCGCATTCTGGAAGCTGCCTTCACATGGATGCCGCTTTCTCCATCCCCGGGTGTTTCATAGATTGCTGTACCGGACCGCTCCATTTCTGAACCGCCTTCTCCAGCCTGAACCGTGCCAGCAAGAACATAACTGAATACAAATTCATTTCCGGGAAACGGAATGGTGAACTCTGCTCCCTTTTCCAGGTAAAGCTCTGCCATTCTGAAAGGATAAATGCTCTCTGCCGGACCTTTAACGCCATTAAATTCTCCACTGTATATTCGCAGGTGTCCTCCAGGAATATCAACGACCGGGGCATCTTCCAGCCGGATATTCTGATAGAACGTGTCGGAAAATTTATCTTTTTTCGGCAGGTTCAGCCACAGCTGCAGCGTATGAATCAAATCATCATTGTACGCTTCCTCTGCATGTCTCGCAGCTCCACCGGCATTCATATACTGCACGTCGCCTGCGTCCAGTATCGAATAGCCGCCTGCATTATCACTGTGCTCCAGACGTCCATCAATGACGTAGGTTATAGTTTGGAATCCACGGTGCGGATGATCTGAAAACACCCCCCGCTTAAACCAGTCTTCAGCCATTAGCAGAAAAGGATCTACCTCTTTCATTTTTTCAGGCGGCAGCACGAATCCTTGCTGCATATGCGGAAGTCCCGGATTTCGGTATTGCACGTGCCAAAAATCTTTAACAGATCGTAAGTTCATTCATAATCGTCTCCTCTCAATCTAACCATATTATCTTTCCTTTATACCATATCTGCACTTAACTTACAAAAAGTAAGTTTAGTGCAGATTAGACTTTGTGAACAGCAGTTAGTGACGCTCCTCTATTTCATGCTATACTGATAAAAAGCGTGCGAATTAAGCGCAGGAGGTTCAATGGATGTGAAAATTTACTTGATTTCACTTCAGCTGCTGTATGGAGCAGCAATCCCCGCATGGGTAATTGTGTGGCTTATCGCCTTAATGACTCTTGATGCAGGCTTTCAACTGTGGAATGTTATGTTTTTCAGCTTAACTACATTATTTCCTGTTGTGGCAGGGCTGAGTGCTGTTTATGCATGGAAATCACTGGATCATCCGCGCCGGGCTGCAATGATCAATGCTCTGCCTATTCTTTGGACCGCCCTCATTTTTTATTACGCTTCGTATATGTAAATCAATTCAGCCGGAAGTAGTTCCATTCCGGTATTTTTTGTGACGTAATGCCCCACGTATTTTTAAATCAAGGAGCTGAAAGCATGAAATTGAAAGTTACAGCTGCTATATTGTTTGCGGCTGCACTCATTGCATCGATCGTATTTTACCAGATTTACATAGCAGCATATGCACACCCGGTTGAAACAGTGATGGCAATAGCTACCGCGGCGGTCGCAGCCGTTTTTCTGACGGTAGCGATGATCGTTCCGCAGCGCCTGAAGCTAGTGACAGGCATTTCCATCACACTTTTTTTTGCCGTACTTCTCGTAGGGATAACGTTTTGGCTTGTTCGGCCTTATCAGTTGATTTACACTGAATTGCCGGAGCGTGAAGCCACTCTCGAATCCCATCTGGAAGAGCAATATCCGGAACGGGAATGGGAAATCAGCAGAAGTCAACTTGAAACTCATCCGATTTTTATGTTTGAGGTCGTGTTTGACGATGAACCTCAGCGCCCTTATCTTTACTTAATGGACCAGGATACGATGGAAGGGGAGTCTGATATCGAACCCCACGTTCCTGCTGAATAATTACTGATTTATTTAAACTTAAGGCTGCCTTGAAAATAGCTCGTAGCTGTCCCACTCTCGGCGAAGGCTTACCCAAGGGCTTGTTCTCGACTAATGTTGGCGAAAGAGCGTGTCGCCAACATGGATTCTCGCACTGCGCTGATCCTTTGGGTGTCCTCGCCTTCGTTTCACAGCGTTCGAGATGTTCATCTTTCATGGTGCAGGTTGTCATGGCATGAGTGTCTCTGTTTATGACTGGTGTTAACAGGAATAACATACTCCTGCCGCTGCTGTTTTTCGCTTGCGGCAAGCCTGCCGAGTTGCAGTGGCGTATCCTTCTGTCAGCAATAAACGTTAACAGAGATAAACTTAAAAAGATCCCGGCCTCTGTTATCTCAGTGACCGGGATCTTTTATTTCTTTATTTAGCGTCGGCAATTTTCGTGCTGGGAGCATGTTTACGTTTCCGCCTCTATTAAAGCCAGCGTCTCAGCTGGTGCATCCATCATCGTCGGATAGCTGACAAAGACGTACAGCATAATAAATACAGAAACGAGAATCAGAATGACAGCAATCGTCCGCCTGCCTCTTGTTTCACTATTCATCCGCAGTGCATATAAAATCGCAGCACCTGCTGCTGCAAGCAGCACGACACTTGAACCGGCTGCCCTTTCCAGTTCATCTGCCTGAGCCATAGCCAGCATAATGAGGAACTCGCTCGTTTCATCCATATTTGCTGTATCTGCTGTGACAGTTTCCGCATGAAACATACCCTTTTCAAACTGTATTTCGTCGCCCTGTTCTTCATACTGCACCGTTCCGGGGTAAACCCCCGCAAAGTGAATGAGAAGCAGCGCAATCGCCGCAGCGCCGATTAATCCTCCGGAAAGGAGAAGATAAAGGCGCCTGCTTTTTAACATCATCGTTCGCTTCCCCCCTGCCCGAATTAGCATCCTTGGTTACTTTATCACGCCGGGGGCTTTTTACGCCAGTCTCCAAATATGAGCCAGAGCAGAAGAAAAGCTGCAGCTGCCGTTACTTCCATGCCGATAATATGCCACGGCTGACCGCCGAATAAATCCAGCAGGCTTGTCCCGTCCGGTCTGTCCATAATAAACCAGTAGTTGCCTCCGGTCATTCTGTTGACGAACCAGATAAAAGGAAGCAGTATATTCAGGATGAGCAGCGTCAGCCATACCGATCGGAAGGAGAGCGAAAAGCGGTGCAGCCACAAAAAGTAAAATCCTGTTACAATAATCGCCCCGTGAGTAAGGAAAAAATGAAAATAACGGGCGTGAGGCAGTCCAAATGAAAGGACCGGCGTCAAAAATGCCATCATTGCACTTGCAATTCCTGCCATAAAAACTACTTCGAAAACGAATTGATTTCTGGTGAGCAGAAGAACGATCGTAAATATAACCATAATATTGCTCAATTCAAGCGGAAGCGCATGATGAATATCCCAGCGTCCGGTTATGAAAAGCCAAAGCTGATACCAGACCTCCAATCCGGCAAGCAGCAGAGCCGCAGTCAGCTCCAGTTTTCTGTTTGGTGAACAGTTTTTACACAGCCGGACGAATGCGATGGCTGCTGCCAGCAGAGCCAGTGCGGCTGCGTGCTGCCAGTCAAACATTGTAAAAGGCGCTTCTGAAGCATTTCCGCCGAAAAACACTCGTATCCCTCCTGATTTATCCTATACGGACGTTTAATATGGCAAAAAGCCGGTTATAGTTATACTAGTTACCTATCTTTAAAGTCAACTTAGAAAGGAGTGATCATTCTTGGATAAGCAATATTCCCTGATTGTACTCGATGCAGAAGGTGAGACACAGGATATTCTGGACCCTAGAAACGGTCAGGCACTGGAGGAGCTTTCCGCAGGTGATCTTCAGTCTGCACGCGTTTTTTATGATGAACTGAAAGAGGCTTATAAAGATTTTTCCGTTAAAATGCTGCTGAAGTAACGATAAGCGTCAGCGTTTGTAAAGTCAGTTCGTTTTGCTGAAAGGATGGGATTTTCAGAAAAACGCATGATTTCAAATTCCGGCCTGCCGTCTTACCTGACTAAACCATTCAGACTTTTTGTCCGAAAGCTGCCATTATATTACTCATATATTGCATGGAAAGACAGGGATCAAGCTGGTGCTTATTTCTGTCTTTTTAATTCGTTTCATAGACAACCATCGTATCAATCACTGCCCTCCGCTGCTCCTCCATGGATTCCGGATCCATGACCCACACCTCTACTTCCATTCCGCGTCTCACAGACGAAACGGTGACCGGTTGCTCATCTGATGCTACTATGACAGAATCTAAATGCTCGATTAACCAGATAAGCTGCTGCTCTGATTCATCTCTGTCCGTTCGTATTTGAATTCGTCCGTGGCTGTGCTGATGATCCACGACCGTTCCAAACAGGTGCGGATGGTCATCTGGGACAGATGTTTGCATACATCCCGGAAGTAACAGACTGTTGAACAAGAGTATGACGGCTGCCATCCTGATCATATCAGTCCCTCCCGTCGAAATGCCTTAAGTACGAATCTATTCCCGCACTTTCAAGCTTCAAACCGTGCTTCTTGGCTTCGTCAGCTTGATTACGTCAAAAATAAATCAAACTTGCAGGAATCCGGCCGTTCGTATGGAATTTGTCTATAATGAACCAGATTATCTTAAGGAGGAGTCAATGATGCAGCAGATTAAATGGGGAATACTCAGTACAGCAGGCATTGCACGAAAGCAAATGGTTCCGGCCATTAAAGAAGCCGGGAATACCATGCTCCACGCGGTTGCCAGCGAAAGCGGAAAAGCTGCTGACACAGCCGCTGAATGGGGTGCATCGGTTCATCACGATTCCTACGAAGCACTATTGAACGATCCGGACGTTGATGCCGTATATATACCTCTTCCAAATGCGCTTCACAAGGAATGGGTGATCAAAGCGATGCACCATGGCAAGCATGTGCTGGTCGAAAAACCTGCGGCAGTAACGTCTGATGACATCCGGGAAATACGCGAAGCCGGCAAAGAAACAGGCATGACGTGGATGGAAGGCTTTATGTACCAATTTCATCCGCAGCATAGCTATGTGAAAGAACTGATTGAAAAGGGAACAGTTGGAGCCGTTCAAAAAATGCGTGCTACTTTTTCTTTCCCGCTTGATCTGACGAGCTCAAACATTCGGCTGGACTCGTCTTTAGGAGGCGGCAGCCTCTACGACGTCGGCTGCTACTGTGTTCACGCCTGCCGGCACATCATCGGACAGGAACCGGAAGCAGTCGTTGGAACAGGCCGAAAGCAAAGTGGAACAGGTGTGGATATTTCCACCTCTGCCCTTCTTACTTTCCAAGATATTGATGCTGTCATCGATTGCAGCTTTAACGAGTCTTCTTTAAACCGGTACGAGGTTTCTGGCACCAAGGGTCGAATTGAAGTGCCATTTGCGTTTCGACCGGATCAAAACCCGGATAATGGAGAAGGACTTGTTATTGTGAGAGACGAGAACGGACGGGAAACGGAGCGCAAAACGTTTGCAGGGAATCAGTTCACTCTTCAGATTGAACACTTTTCCCAGTGCCTGATCGACGGCACTCAGCCGGTATATACTCCGGAAAGCACGCATAACAACATGAAAGTGATCGAAGCGGTATACGCTTCCCAGGAACAGATCTGACTCCCTCCTGGACTCAGCCGTTGAAAGCATGCTTCACTTTCAGCTTTATTAAAACTGTTAAGCCCGCACCTTCTAACAGGTTCGGGCTTAAGTGGGCATAACGTTAAACAGTCTTCAATCCGGTAAAATCTGCTGTTTTCAGCTCCTGAAGCCGGTGGATCTCCAGATCTGCCTGGTGCAGCAGTGTCTCTTTCGCCGGGTTAAACCAGACTGTCGTAATACCGGCGCGAACGCCTCCTTCTATATCCGCGGTTAAGCTGTCGCCTATAATAGCCGTTTGGCTGCGATCTGTTTGCTGAAGCGTTGTGAAAACATGATCAAAAAAGTGCTCGGACGGCTTAGCACTTCCAATATCGCCCGATATAAAGAGCTGGTCAAAACAATCTGTCAGCCCGGCGTTCGCCAGCCTCCGCCTCTGTGTCCCGCCTATTCCATTTGTCACCGCACAAATACTGGTGCTCTTTGAGAGATGCTTGAGAATCTCTTCCGCGCCATCGATCAAATACACATTCTCTTCCAATCCCTGCCTGAATAATCTGTCGGCCTCTGCTCCGGGCACGTCTTTGCCAAAGGCTGAAAAGGTCTGATTGAACCGCTCCGATATCACATGTTCTTTTTCAATATTTCCTTCCTCGTATTGCTTCCACAAGGAACGATTCGTCTTCTGATAATAGTCGCGAATTTCTTTTTCAAATGTAAAGCCATAAGCTTCAAACACGTGTTGAAGCGACTGTTCGGCCGATCGCTTAAAATCGAGCAGCGTATCATCCAGGTCAAATAACATCGTCTTCATTATGTCCCTCCTGCAGCATCTGATTCCGTTCAGTATATCACGCTTCTCTCTGAAGCGTCCCGGACACTGCAAAAGCCGGAAGCGCCATATCCATTTCTTTACAATATGATAGAATAAAATGTGTCTTTCGAATAAACCAGGAGGCTGCCTATGATTCGTATCGTACGCTACATCAGCAATATCGTGACAGGGGTCATCGTGTTTCTTTTTGCTTTTTTAATGAGCGGCGCTCTAGTTGAGGAATCCCGCCTTATCCCTTCCAGATGGTACTACTTTCTCCTGGCCGCAGTATGGATCACGGGCTTATTCTGGCAGATAAAACCACGCATGCGTGCCTGGGGCATCATTATTACGATGCTTCCTACTGCATATATTTTAATTGCTTTTTATCTCGCCTGGATGTTTCAGAATACTTTAGTCTAATCTTGCTTCTGCCCTTGAGATAAGCTGTTTAATTTATTCAGCTTTTGCCTGAGAAAGTCAGGTCGGTTTCTATTTAACTAATAAACGAAATGACTAGCTTGTATGAACACCACGAAAATTTCCGTAAATTTCTATTTGTCCACTGACAAAGTGATGCTGTGGGTCATTACTCACATGTGTCTCTAAATCCTCGTCATAATAGCGCTTGCTACCGTACAGACTTTCTAAAAAGACGAATGCAGCCATAAGGAGGAATGTCCGTCATGCATATTCAAGGGTTGCACCATGCGCAGATCACGATTCCAAAAGGAACGGAACAGGAAGGCCGGGAGTTTTATTGTGATTTACTCGGATTGAAGGAAATTGAGAAGCCTGATTCCCTCAAAGGGCGGGGCGGATTCTGGCTGCTTGCCGGAAATCTGCAAGTGCACGTCGGTACCGAGGATGGAGACGCCAGAAGCTCTACTAAAGCGCATTTGGCTTATAGAGTGACCAGTCTTGAAGCGTGGAAAGATATGCTTCAAAAGCAGGGGCTTGTTCCGGAGGAATCTGTCCCTGTTCCCGGCATGAATCGGTTTGAATTCCGGGACCCGTTTGGAAATCGTGTTGAACTGCTGGAAGTAACGGAAGACCCTGCTTCCTGACAGGCTGATAGCGCTATGGATAGGGAATCTTCTCTTTCTATAGCGCTATTTTTAAAGAAGCAGATTGGTTCAGGCCTGAAACCGGGTATGGTAAACTGTACGTATACTGAAATCATGCCTTGCAGAGGCCTATTACCTACTCTTTATATGCTGCTATGACTGTAACCTGCTTTTCAGCCTCCGCGGGCTGCAGGGAGGAATGAGGACCAAATGTTTGGACTGTTTTATCGTACGTATCAGACTTGGCAGATTCCGGAATTCCGTATCACCGACTCCCCTTACATCATTAAAGCTGTCCAGGACCGGGATTCATTTATGGACGTCACTGACATTTTAGGCGGAGCAGGCTCTATGGGAAAGTATGTATTTTATGAAGCTTCCCGGGATATTTTACTCGTTTTCCGTTTTCCACTGTCCAACTATGTGAACATTTATGTGCATCTCCGTGGCGCAGACGGCAAATTTGGCCAGGATGACGGCATCAAAGTAGCCACTGTCACGCTCTCCAGTATTAAACCAGAAGAGCACAGCGTAGATTATCATTTAAATGGCTGGTGGATTCCGCTTTTAAACGGCTTTTTCCTGTATTTAATTGATGATATGAAGCATCAGGAAACAGGCAGAGAACCTCGCGTGAACACTTCACGGCTGCGGGAGCTTGAAAATCAGTCGCTTCAGATTAAGGACAAGCTGCCTGAGCTGTTCCGCTCCCGGAAGAGTCAGGGAGGCAGACAGCCAACGTAATATCCGTCCCATCCTTTTAACAACATGTCTTTTTCTCACCTCCTGAGCTGATCCTGATTCACGCCCAGGGGGTATTTTCATGAGATAAAGCATGCTACAAAAGGGTCTTTCGTATCCTTTGCTGCAGCTTAAAAGCCGGAGACCTGAATCAGGCCTCCGGTTTTCCATATTAGAATAAGATTCATTCAAACGTCTGTGGTGAAGCAGCGTAAGACTGCTGACAGGCATTCTCCAGCTTCTATCTCAGCAACTTATTTCTGCAAATTCACAATAACGCGGCCCCTGATTTTACTCTCGAGAATATCATTAAGCGCCTGCTGTAAACCATTAAGACTAATTTCTGTCGCTGTTTCCTCCATGTGGCGGGGTTTCAGACTTCCTGCACATCTGGACCAGACTTCTTTCCGAAGAGGCATTGGGCAGTAAGCAGAGTCAATCCCAAGTAAATCCACCCCTCTCAGAATGAACGGCATCACCGTGGTCGGCACTTCCACACCAGCTGTGAGACCGGAAACAGCCACACTGCCATGCTGCTTCACGTTGCTGAGAATAGCCGCGAGCACCTTTCCTCCAGTTGGATCCACCGCAGCTGCCCACTTTTGTTTATCAAGCGGCCTGATTTTTTCAGGAGTGACATCCTCCCTTCCGACCACTTCTTCTGCACCGAGCTTTTTCAAATAAGCTTCTTCTTCAAGACGTCCCGTACTCGCTGTGACATGATAGCCTCTTCCCGAAAGCATATCGACAGCCATAGAGCCCACTCCGCCGGAAGCTCCTGTAACCAATATCGGCTTATCTTCCGGGGTCAGGCCATTTTGCTCCAAACGGTGGATGGACAGAGCCGCAGTAAAACCGGCGGTACCGATTATCATCGATTCTTTCAGCGAGAGGTTGTCAGGAAGACTGACGACCCAGGCAGCCGGCACGCGTGCATACTGACTGTAACCCCCGTCATGCGCAGTGCCGAGATCATAGCTTGTACAGATAACCTGCTGACCTTTACTAAAATCAGGGGAGTCAGAATGCTCAACGGTTCCCGCCAGATCGATCCCTGGTATCATTGGATAGTCCTTTGCTATCTTTGCTTTTTTATGAAGCGCAAGCCCGTCTTTATAGTTTACTCCTGAATAATGGACCTTGATCAATACTTCTCCTTGAGGAAGATCCTCCACGGTTCGCTTGACCAGTGATCCCGTTCCTTCTCCCTCTGTCTGAAACGCATGAAACTGTTCTGACATGATGAGCCTCCTCTGCAGAATATCTTTCCTCTACAGTGTATTCGCTTTCATCGCGTCATTTCCTGCCGCTTTTGAACATGCTTTTTTTTCACAGCCTTGTAATGACTTAAATAAGTCCGCACGAATGATGCTGCCCGTTCATCATCACTGGGCTGAGGAAGCAGCTCCACTTTAAGGGCCGGGGCACTTTCCCCGGTTACCAGCTTAAGCAATGAACGAAGCCGGTCCACCGCTCCGCAAAAGTGAGGATAAAAGGAATCGCCTGTGCCAAATACACCGCACGGAACCGCTGTTAAATTCTGTGATTTTATCCGGTCAACTACAGGTTTCATATGACGGGGAATCTCACCATTTCCCCACGTATATGTTCCAAAAAGGATCCCGTCGCATTCGGATAAGTCCAGATTGCCGCGGATATCACGGACGGCCTTTTTTTCAGCTTTCATTCCTGCTTCCTCAAGTTTCAGCATAATCAGGTCAGCGAGTTCATCTGTGTTTCCAGACATAGACTGAACGACAACGGTGATCACAGCTCATCGAACCCGTTCTGTTCCGTTACTTTCGTGTACGCTCTCGATTTTTGTTCAAAGAAATCTGATTTCGTTTCATTCATCATGTCATCACTGAATACCTGTATCCACGGCATCGGGTTTTCCGGACGGTTATACAAATTAGCCAGTCCCAGCTGTCTGAACCGCTTGTCTGCCAGATATTCAACGTAGGATTCGTACTCCTCCGTGTCAATGCCTTTTATATCCTTGAGCAGCACGGCAGCCCACTCTTTTTCCAGTTCGACGGCCTCAGCAATCGTATCGTAAATAAATGCTTTATTCTCTTCCGTTCTAAGCTCTTCATTTTCAGCCATCAGAATTCGGATAAACTGCGAAATAAAATAGGCGTGCTGCATTTCGTCTCGCTGAATGTAGCTGATCATCGTACTTGTTTTCACCATTTTCTGATTGCGGGCAAGATGATAAAAGAATGCAAAGCCGGCATAAAAATAAATTCCCTCCAGATTGACCGAGTTAATACAAAGCTCAAACAAACGCTGTGGAGACGGTTCCTCACGGAAGCGCTCGTAGGAATCGAGAATCAGTGCATTCCGTTTACGAACGAGGGGATCGTTTTTTGCATCGTCAAATGCCTTTCTCTGCTCATCCGTGGAGACGAGCGAGCTTAATACGTACGAGTAAGATTCATTGTGTACGGCTTCCTGCTGGGCAATTACAGCAAAAACCGCTTTAAAACTCGGATCGCTCACGTAGTCAAGCACCATTGACATGGTCGGAGTCTGCAGGCTGTCAAGAGACGCCAGCTGTGTATTCACCTTCAGAAAAATGTCTTTTTCTATAGATGTTAACGAATCCCACTGCTTAATATCATCCTGCATGTTGATTTCCTGCGCTTTCCAGAAGTTGGACAATAAAACGTGATACATATCATACATCTGCGGATAGGCGATATCGTTCCAGTTTAAAATGCCCGATGCTCGGCCATTAATGATTCCGGTCGATTTGTTAGCGTGCTCCGGTTCAAGCAGCTTCATTTTTGTTAAGGTCATCGTATCTTCCCTTCCCTTCGTCAGCTTCATCAGGAATGACAGCTTTCACATTCTTCTATTTCACCTTGTGAGGTGCTGCGGACGTAATAGGTCGTCTTCAGTCCCTGCCGCCATGCTTCCATGTGTAAATGCAGCAGATCTCTTGCGTGAATATCATGACGGACATACAGATTAAAGCTGATTCCCTGGTCTACATGCCGCTGGCGTGCTGCATTCTGACGAATACTCCACAGCTGATCCAGCTCATGTCTGGCCCGATTGTAATATGGGTACGTATGATGCGTTAAATCCGGCGGGGTTACCTTCAGCTTAAAGTTCTTCTTTTCTTCCGCGTATTCCAGGGCATAAATTGGATCAATTCCATCCGTGGATCCAGCAATTTTTGCCGTTGATGAATTTGGAGCGACCGCCATCAGCCACCCGTTGCGAATTCCGCTTTTCGCTGTTTTTTGTTTTAGTTTGTTCCAGCGCTCCGACTTATAGCCCCTCCGCTCAAAGAAAAGTCCGCTTTCCCACTCTGAACCGGAAAACGCAGGATATGCACCTTTCTCTTCAGCGAGCGTTGCACTGGCCTGAATAGCTGCGTATGAAATCCGCTCGTACAGTTCATCTGCAAAGGCAACCGCTTCTTCTGACTCCCAGTGGATGTGATTTACGGCAAGAACATGGTGCCAGCCGAATGTTCCAAGTCCGACAGCGCGGTATTTTTTATTCGTTTCCTGGGCCTGCCCGACAGAAAGTGTGTTTAAATCGATTACGTTATCGAGCATTCTCATCTGAATCGCTGCTGTCCGCTCAATCACATCGTCTTTGTATGCAGAAGCCAAGTTTATTGAAGAGAGGTTGCAGACAACAAATTCGCCTGGCTTGCGAACGATGACGATACTGCCATCCTCTGCCACGTACTCATCGGTTATCTCTGACGCAGACATGTTCTGAGCGATCTCCGTACAGAGATTGCTGCAGTAGATGGACGTCCTCCCCAGCGCTTTTTTATTCGGATTACTTCTGTTTACTTCATCGCGGTAGAACATATACGGCGTGCCTGTTTCGAGCTGCGCGATCATGATCCGCTTCATGATGTCCATCGCCCGGTACGTTTTTCTTGGCAGCATCGGATGGCCGCACGCTTCCTTATACTTTTCCGTAAACGCTAAATGATCCGTTTCATCGTAGAAGTCTTCCAGTCCGAGCGCGTTTCCACTCTCATCCTTCCACCCCATAAATGTTTTCACCTGGTGCGGACAAAACACCGACCACTCACCGATGCTGCGGCCAGTTTCATCTGTTTCTTCCAGTGTCCGCATAAAGTGATCCGGTATGCTCACGCCTGTGAAAATGTCGTGAGCTTTTCGTCGTTCATCGCCGTTATTTGTTTTTAAGTCCAGAAATCCGGTCATAATATCTTTGTGGAAAATATCGAGGTAAACGGCAACAGCCCCCTGACGCTGTCCAAGCTGATCAACGCTGACTGCAGTATCGTTTAACAGACGGATCCATGGGATAACGCCGGACGATGTTTCTTTGAACCCCTTTATGTCGGAACCAAGCGCCCTTACTTTTCCAAAGTATACACCGATGCCTCCCCCGTCTTTACTTAATCTGGCCGTGTCCCAATTGTTTAAATAAATTCCGTCCAGCGAATCCGAAACTGTGTCGATAAAGCAGGATGAAAGCTGTCCATAGCTCTTGCCTGCATTGGCTAATGTCGGTGTCGCTACTGTCATGTAGAGGTTGGATAACGCCCAATAGGCTTCCTTCACCAGCTCAATCCGCTTTTCTGCCGGCTCCTGCTGCATAAGTGCCATTGCGATAACGAGCCATCGTTCCTGCGGCAGCTCCCATACCTGCTTCTCATGGTCACGAGCCAGGTAGCGGTCGGAGAGCAAAAACAATCCGATAAAAGTAAATGAATGATCCCGCTCCGGTACGATAATCGCTTCTAAATGATCAATTTCTGCTTTTGAATATGTCTCAAGCAGCGCCTTGCTGTAAATTCCTTTTTCTGTAAGCGTATGAAGCAGGTCATGAAATCCGCTGTATGCTTTAACACCACGCTGTAATTCTGCCTGTTCATAAAGTTTCTTTAAGTAAAAACGTGCAGCAGCAAACGTATAATCAGGCTGATCCATTGCCACCTGATTCAGTGACGTGTGAAGTGCATGATCAAATGCCTCGTCCTCATGCTTTAACTCCACCTGCTGTTTAAGTTCTGATAAATCGAGATCGTAGCTCTTTTCAAGCTCTGTCATCGTCAGCTGAATGCGTGATTGTAGTGCAGATTCCATTGAGAAGCCTCCTTTTTCTTTTCATAATTCACTATATTGAATGATCTTGCGCAAAACAGCGGAACCATAAAAAAGTGCCTCTTCGATTGGAAGAGACACGAAAAAGGAAACAGCGCAGACAGCCGGAGTCCCGGCGCTGCACCATTTCCTTTCTCAATCCCCGAAGAAAAGAAACGTCTGAAACGTAAGGCAGGTCTCCTGGCTTCTGCATCATCCTTACAGCTTCCCTTCCCGTTAAAAAACAGTGGGTGATCAGCTGCTCGTCAGCAGTTACAGTTGCGGGGACAGCTCCGGCCTTAAACCGGATTCCCTATTAAACCACTTTCGCGGTACCTTTACGTTTCTGCACGCTATATTTAGATGTCTGTTCGCTCAAACACTCAACATATTGATTATGCTACCTCTATTCCCAGCTATTTGCAACCTAAAACTTTTTCAGAAAAGGCATTTTTCAATGAATCACTGCAGCCTATTCTTTTTTTAACGGCTGCATCGGTCCGCTTTGCAGACGCTCAGTCTCACAGCTGTTTACCATTCATAAAATAATGCGCTGCCAGTTCTTCTTCCTCGAATAAAGGCTTCCCGTATTCGTTCATTAACAGCTGTTTCAGATCGGCTTCATTCTCTGCCTGTGAGCTCAATAAAGCTGTTTTTTCAAGCAGCTCCAGCTCCTCTGTGAACATTTCTTTTGACAACGGCTTCCAGTGCGAAATAATGTTCTGTGAAGAAGAAAAAGGCTTCAGCTTTTCGACAAGCTGCTTCGTTCCTTCAGAAGTGTAGTGCCAGGAGGAAGCGTACAAATTCGGAGCTGTGATATCTCCGGCAAACAGAATATCCTCCTCTTCAAGATGGACAATTAAGTGATCTGGCGCGTGATCACCGCCTGCATGCACAAGCCGGCATGTGATACCGCCGAGATCGAGCACGAGCTCGTCGTTGAACGTGATCTCCGGCATATGAATACGAATAGAGCGCTCCATCTGAAATTCTTTTTTAATGGCTTCTGCACAAAACAGAATCTCTTCTCCAGAGTCTACTCGTAAGTCGAGAGCTTCATCGTCCCACGTGTACGACGACAGCCGCTTTAGCTCTGTTTTGGTGGCTTCGGTACTGATAACAGGTGTTCTGTTCAACGCAGATGCTCCAAAAACATGATCCCAGTGCCAGTGTGTCAAAACAGCAAGAGACGGAGCAGGAACACCGCTCCGCGTTAATTCATCCAGAAACAGGCGCACATGCGCTTCTGAATTACCTGCATCGATTAACAACGTCAGGTTATCCCCTACCACTGCTCCGAGAATCGGCCGGTCTGTTTCTTCTACGGGAGTCAGATAATAAAAGCGATCAGACAGCTTTTTCAATTCCTGCATGTAAACTCCTCCTAATCAGACTGTTTTAGAAGGGCTGCCAACGCATCCCTGTTATCCGTAATGTCTTCCAGCGTATACTGGTCCAGCACATCCAGATAAGCCGCGAGTGCATCCGAAAGAGCAAACTGCAGCTTGCATGCGGGTGTGATCGGACACGTATTCGTTTCGCTGTTGAAGCATTCCACCATATGGAAATTATCTTCCGTATGTCTCACAACTTCACCGATATTAATATCCTGCGGCTCCAGCGCAAGGCGTATTCCGCCGTTTCTTCCACGGATTGTCTCTATGTAACCAAGCTTTCCGAGTCGGTAAACGACCTTCATCAAATGATTTTTGGAAATGCCGTAAGCCTCTGATATATCTTTAATCTGTGACAATCTCCCTGAAGGCCGGACCGCTGTATACATCAGTACACGCAGTGAAAAATCCGTATATTGAGTTAGATGCATGGAGTTTCTCCTTCCATTTGCTTCTGCTGTCTCACAAGCAAATGCTGCTTCAACAGTATCCTGTCAAAGCAGCACCATGTCTTTCTATCAGTGTAGCATACGAACCTGGTGAAACGCATAGTCCGAAGAGTGACCGTTAAAACAAGCCTGCTGCGCCGGCCAGAATCGAACCTGCGATGCCGATCAGGGCTGCGTAGCCTAACGCCGGAAAAACCGTCCTCCTGATGATATCCCCTTCTTTGTCCGCCAGTCCGACAACGGCCGCAGCTGCCACGACATTGTGAACAGAAATCATATTTCCTGCTGCAGCTCCGGCAGTCTGCTGGGCGAGCACCAGCGTCTGATCAAGGCCGGCTGCAGACGCAACAGACGTCTGAATCGGTGCAAACGTCAGACCTGATACCATTGCGCTCCCGGTTATAAACGATCCTAGAAGTCCAAGAAACGGGGCAGCCAAATGCCAGACGCTCCCAAGGCCGGAAGCAAGCATAACGGCAATATGTTCCGGCATCGACACAAGATCACCGGCATTAACTCCGGAATTAATAAACACGTTGACCAGAGCAAGTGTAGGAAATAGCGCCAGAGCGGCCCCTGTCACCATCTTGCGTGATTCCATCACCGCTTCTTTGACTACGGCGAGCTTTTTACGCTGAACGAATACAGAAAGCACAGCGGCGAGCAGAAGTACAGCGCCCGGCGAATAAAGCACCTGCCACGTAGAAGAGGCTGTTTCCACTCCTAGAATCGTTGTCCACGATAAATCCACCGCTGTTTGTGCAAATTCCTGAACCGGCTCGACAATTCTCGTCAGCAGAAGCAGGCCGATGACGATAAAATAAGGACTCCATGCTGCAAGAAGCGACATGTCCGGCGTTTCTTCTTCCTGGACATCGTTTTGATCAAGCGCTTTTTTCCATTCCGTTTTCGGCATCAGTATACCGTAACTCGCTGTCGCAGCTGCGACTGCAAGTGCGGTCAATGCAGCGAGGATAGCTACGAATTCAGGACCGAATAATATGGCATACAGAAGGGCGGATCCTGTGTAGCTTATCCCTGTCAATAATGCCCAGGGAACCATTTCACGTGTGTCTTTCAAAGCGTTTTTTCGGTCTGCAAAAAAAGTAAGTACAAAAATCAGCAGGAGCGGAATAAACGTTCCTGCTCCGATATCCATTGCGGTGATGCGGACCGCCGTCTCCTGGAAGAGCGCTGCGTCAGCTCCTGGAACTCCCCCAAGCCCAATGATAACCGGTGTTCCGACAGCTCCAAAGGAAACAGCCGTACTATCTGCGATAAGCGCCAGAGAGGCTGCTGCCATTGGCGCAAATCCAAGGGCGACGAGCAGCGGACCGGTGACGGCAGCCGGTGTGCCAAACCCGGCCGCTCCTTCAAGCAGACTTCCGAACAAAAATGCTGTAAGCACCGCCTGAACACGCATATCTCCTGAAACACGCCGGAATCCCTGATTGATTCGTACGACAGCACCAGTGCGTTTCAGCGTATTTAACAGGACGATAGCGCCAAGCAGAATGAAGAGGATCGTGACAGCCTGGTGGAACCCTTCCAAAATGGAAGCAGACAGGACGATAAGCTCCATTTGCCAGACCAGTCCGGCAAGGAATATAAACAAAACAGCACTATACAGCATGCCTTTTTTTGCGGGCAGGCGCATCACGACCAAAAAAATAAAAGGAAGAATAATTGCACTTAATGCTGTAAGCATGAACATTACAGGTGCCCCTTTCTCTTGTTCAATGTTACACATAATTGTATAAAGATAATAACTGATTCCATTATACCGTGAAATCAGTCGCTGAAAAATCATATTTACCACAAAAACATGTCGACTTTGTGAAATATTGAGCAATAATCATTTCTTTACACTTTTCAGCAGCCGGTCAACCTGCTGCAAAATCTCTCCCGCCCGGCCTTCCAGGACCAAATCAAAATCAGCCGCCGCACCGCTGTACTCTGAATTAATATAAACGGACCTGCCGCTGGACATGAGAGGGATCTGATTGGCGGGATACACTTCCAGACTGGTTCCGATCGTAATGATGAGATCTGATTGCTGAACGGCTGCGAGAGCATCATCCCAGTCTTTTTCAGGCAGTATTTCCCCGAAAAGAACTACGCCCGGCCGCAGTTTGCCGCCACAAATCTGACATGGTATCCCTCGGCGGAAATCCTGCTCCGAAGCCTGTTCATCGCACCTGGAACATCTGACGGCCTGCAGCCTGCCGTGAAGCTCGTACACATTCCGGCTGCCTGCTTTGCGATGCAGGCCGTCCACGTTTTGAGTAGCCACAGCCTGAACCATGCCGCGGCTTTCCCAGGATGAGATAACGTGATATCCCGCATGCGGGACAGCTGCCTCGAGCGACTTCATTCTTGCAGCATAAAAATCCTTAAACAGCGGATAGTCATCATTCAATGCGTCCGGCGTTGCGACTGTTCGGGGATCGATCCGCCTCCACCATCCCTCTTTCGACCGGAAATCAGGGAGGTTAGATTCCGTGCTCATACCTGCTCCTGTAAAAAACACCGTCCGTTCAGCCGTTAACAGCCAGTTTGCCAGCAGTGCAGCTTTTTGCTCTGCTTCCGGATAGCAGGCTTCAAGCCAGGCCATAAATGATGATTCATTTCTGTATTTATGATGCAGCACCCGCTTCTCAACCGCATTTGCAATCACCGGGTTTACATATAAAGGATACAAAGACAGCCAGGCAATATGGCTCAGAAGGTGGAGACCGTCCTCTTTTCCTCCTCCCGACGTCTGATACGCAACTCCTTTCGAAGGTTCATCCGTACGGAGGCGGAAATCCCACCCTCCATCTTTCCGCTCAGCGCCTTTCAGTTCAATTGTGCCGCCCCCCGTTCCAATCGAGAGCAGTGTCGTCCATTCCTCTGCTTTTCTCATAAGATGTCCTCCTGGCTGGTGCGGGACCGCTTGAAACCCCAGGCTCTTTGCCTGTAGTTTATACCGCAGTTCATTTTATAAACGTGTTAACCCGTACCAAAGCCATGATAAACGTCTGAAATTTTTAATGAATATTTACGACTGATACAGGTGGTAATCTATACCCCGTCACGCCGTCATATAACCTTAGCTTATCCGCTTATAAACGGGACGTTTTTCCCCTATTTGTTCATAAAACAGAGAGATATCTTCTTCTCTTAGCATATCTGTCTGCAATACCTCCTGAGACCCTCCCGTTTTTACGAGTATGCAGCCCTCCTCTGCCCACACTGTGTAAGATAATTCACCCCATGGCACGAGACGTTTTTTTCTGGCTGGACCTTCATGAATATAAATCCCTTTTTCCTCTGTTCGAAATAATTCAACGCGGTGCAGCCGCAGGAAATAAAAGCTGACAACTGCAGCGAGCAGCGAAGTCAGGGCTGCTGCAGCCTCCAGCAGTCCAAACCCGCCGAGATTTATTCGCGCAGCCGTCAGCCATGCTGTCATGAAAGCTGTCACTGCCCATAAAAAGCCAAGCACCGTCCAGTTCCTTTGTTTTGCAAATAGAAATGACATATCGTACGCTCCCGTCTGCAATTCATTAAAAAAGAACGCTCCGCCAGCTGGCAGCGAAGCGTTCCATATCGTTTACTGCTTCTGATCCAGAATTTCTTTTACACGCCCTACGGTACCGTCTTCCAGACGCACTTTAATCCCGTGCGGATGTGTTGCAGATTTAGTCAGCAGGTCTTTGACAACGCCCTCTGTCAGCTTCCCTGTCTGCTGATCCTTCTTTTGTACAACAGATACTTTTGCTCCCGGAGTAACCGATGCCCGGTTTTGACCACTCATCATAGCAGCCCCCTTTCCTAATCTAGTATAGCTGATTACAGCAGAGGTAAAAAGCACTGACCTGCTTAATATTGTTGTAAACATGATCCGCTCCGGCATTATAACGAGCGTGCACATAAATGAAACCCTGTCAGGTTTCGACAGGGTTATTAAACAGGATAAAGCAGTGTGCGGTCTGAGATTGTTTCACACGTCTTTTAATCGTTACGTTTTCATTTTTGGATCAAGTGCATCTCTGAGTCCGTCTCCAATCATATTGAAGCCAAGTACAACGAGCATGATGGAAAGCCCCGGAAACAATACCGTCCATGGTGCACTTTGAATATATTGCCTCGCATCAGACAGCATGCTGCCCCACTCCGGCGTCGGCGGCTGCGCTCCAAGCCCGAGAAAGCCGAGTGCTGCTGCTTCCAGAATAGCAGTACCAAAACCGAGCGTCGCCTGTACGATGATTGGCGCTGTACTGTTTGGCAATACGTGGTGAATCAGGATTCTTCCGCTTTTCATTCCCTGAGCCTTTGCAGCCAGAATATATTCCTCTTCCCGTATTGAAATTACTTTGGACCGAACGAGCCGGCCAAAAATCGGAATATTAATGATCGCAATTGCAATTAAGGCATTTTGAAGCGATGGACCTAGAATAGCCACGATTGCAATGGCAAGCAAAATGGACGGGAAGGCGAGCATAATGTCAAAGATGCGCGAAATAATCATGTCGATCCAGCGCCCGAAATATCCGGCCACTATGCCGAGCAGAGAGCCGAAAAAGAGCGCGCCGGTTACAGCAAAGAAACCGACCATCAATGATATTCTCGCACCGTAAACAATTCGTGTAAAAATATCCCGTCCAAGATCATCTGTCCCGAACCAATGATCTGCATTTGGTGACTGAAGCCTCGGTCCGGCATTGATCGATTGTGGCTGATAGCTCGTCAGCAGCGGTGCGAAAATCGCCGTCAGAATAAAAAAGGCAATGATAAACAATCCGACGAGAGCGAGTTTGTTTTTCTTCAGCTCTTTATAAGCAACCTTCCAGGGAGAGGCTGGTGCCGGGAGCACCGTACCGGCCTCGTCTTGCTCAGGGCCTGGAATGGGGCTTTTTTGTTTTTTAGCCTGTTCCATATTCCTCTCCCCCTAATATTTAATACGCGGATCAATATAGCTGTACAAGAGATCCACAATCAGATTGATAAATACAAACATCGTAGCAATGACAAGAATCCCGGACTGAATAACAGGATAATCCCGAGTACCGATCGCTTCAAACACATACCTGCCGATACCTGGCCAGCTGAAGATCGTTTCTGTTAAAATCGCCCCGCCGAGCAACGTTCCGGTCTGCAGACCGACTACCGTTAACACCGGTATAACGGCATTTTTAAATCCGTGCCGGTATACGATTGAAAGGTGATTGATTCCCTTTGCCTGCACCGTGCGGATGTAGTCAGAGCGCAGAACCTCCAGCATGCTGGAGCGGGTCATTCTCGCAATAATAGCCATTGGAATCGTCCCAAGCGCGATTCCCGGAAGTACAAGGTGCTTCAGCGAGGTAACAAACTGATCAGGTCTGCCTGAAAGCAAGGTGTCAATCAGATAAAAATGGGTGACTGTTTCCACAGGATCCCGCGGGTTCGAACGGCCAAAAGCGGGCAGCCATCCGAGCTCCTGAGCAAAAATCCACTGCTGCATTAAGCCTAACCAGAAGATCGGCATCGATACTCCGATGAGTGCGATCAGCATGGCTGTGTAATCAAACATAGAATTTTGTTTCCATGCGCTGATGATTCCCGCATTGACACCGACGATGACAGCAAACACCATTGCGAAAAACGTCAGCTCAATCGTCGCTGCGAGAAACGGCCATATTTCCGCAGAAATAGCAGCATTTGTTCTTAGCGAATTACCCAGGTCGCCTTGCAGTAATCCGGCCATGTATTCTGTATATTGCACAAAATAAGGTTCATTCAACCCAAGCTGCTCCTCCAGCTGTTCAATCGCAGCCGGTGTAGCCTGCTCGCCGAGAATCGTCTGGGCAGGGTTACCCGGTATTAGATGAATGATGGAGAATGTAATCAGCGACATTCCGATAAGCACCGGAATGAGCATAAGCAGTCTTCTTATTGTATATGAAAGCAATTGCCTGCACCCCCCGCTGCCTTACAGCGTATGTATCCATTTTTTACATAATGAATGCAGCGGACAGGCAACCTGCCCGCTGCATCAAATTACGGTTAGTCCATCAGTTCAACATTTGTAAGCGGCTCACTGGTAGATGGATGTGGAACGTAACCAGAAACCCGTTCGCTGCCTGCGAGAACCGGAATCGAGTGTACGAGTGGAATCATCGGTGCTTCTTCATGAATGATTTCCTGCGCTTCCATGTAAAGCTCTGCACGCTCGTCTTCGTCGATCGTTACCTTCGCTTCATCGAGAAGCGCATCTACTTCATCATTGCGGTAGAAGTTACGGTTACCACCAGGAATGGCATCTGAGTGCAGCAGGTTGCCGAAGAAGTAATCTGGATCTCCGTTAACACCCGACCAGCCGAGCATGAACAAGTCATGTTCACCGGCTTCTGTCTGTTCCAGATAAGTCGCCCATTCCATGCTGACGATGTTAGCCGTTACGCCAATTTCATCCAGGTTTGCCTGCATAACCTCTGCAGCACGCTGAGGATCCGGCATGTAAGGACGCGCAACCGGCATCGTCCAGAGATCGAACTCGAGGTCCTCATAGCCTGCATCTTCAAGCATTTGCTGCGCGAGCTCCGGATCATACTCATATGCCTCAATCTCGTCATTATAGCCGAGGTAGTCAGGCGGAATCAGGTTCTTTGCCGGCTCTGCCTTATCAGCGTAAAGAAGGGAAATGAGGTTTTCTTTGTCAATCGCATGGTTGAGCGCACGTCTCAGCTCTGGATCATCAAACGGCTCTTTATCTTCGTTAAAGCCAAGATAACCGATGTTATTGGTAGCACGCTCAAACGTCTGAACGCCCTCCTCACCATCAAGCTGCTCCAAATCATCCGGGTTCAGACCATCCATAATGTCAATTTCCCCTGATCGAAGTGCCGTCAGACGAGCAGAGTTGTCAGGAATCACCTGGAAAATCACCTGGTCCAGCTTTGGAAGGTCCTCCTGCCAGTAGTCCTCATACTTCTCCAACACGATCGAGTCATCACGAGACCAGCTTACGAACTGGAATGGCCCCGTACCAACCGGATTCTCGTTAATCTCAGCACCATACTCTTCAAAAGCGGCAGGAGATGTGATGGAGAAGTAGCTCATGCCCATATTCTGAATAAAGGAGCCGAGCGGCTGATTCAGCACAAACTCGATTTCATAGTCATCGAGTACGTTGATTTCATCAATAACGTGCCCATCATCGCCTTCGAAACCACCGAACTGTGTACCATAAACGCTGTATGCGTATCCCTCATCTGCAAAGTGGAATTCATGATCCGGATCGGCCCAGCGCTCAAAGTTCAGTTTGACCGCATCGGCATTAAAGTCCGTTCCATCATGGAATGTGACGCCTTCTCTCAGCTGGAACGTATAACGAGTTCCGTCGTCATGCACTTCCCAGTCTTCTGCAAGGCCTGGCTGAATTTCAAATGAATCTTCTTCAAAGCTGAGCAGCGACTCATAAATTTGTTCCGTTACCCTGGAGGATTCCCCGTCTGTAACGCTCGCATAATCGAGACTGACGGAATCACCGCCTCTGGCAAAGATCAGTGTCTGATCCTCTGAAGGCGTCCCTGCTTCCTCACCGCCATCGTTGTCCTCCTCAGCACCAGCCTCATCATTCTCCTCGGCACCATCGTCTGCAGCGTTGTTGGCTTCAGCGTTGTTGTCAACATTCGTGTTCCCTTCGTTGTTATCTCCGCCACAGGCCGTAAAAAGCAGTGCAGCTGCAGCAACGGACGTCAGTACAAGAGACTTTTTCATTCCATTTCCCCCTTTATGATTGGTGTTCTATAGTGGTTTCTGCCGACTGTCGAGTACGTTCCTCCTTATAGAGGTGACAGGCAGCAAAATGGTTAGCTCTGATTTCTCTGAATTCAGGTACGACGCTGCGGCATTCTTCCATGACGTGCGGGCACCTTGTGTGGAATGGACATCCGGAAGGCGGATCCGCAGGACTGGGAACATCCCCTTCTAAAATAATGCGTTCCTTCTTCAGATCAGGATCCGGCTCCGGCACTGCGGACAATAAAGATTGCGTATAGGGATGCAGCGGCTCAGCATAAAGATCATCTTTATCTGCAAGCTCAACCATTTTCCCAAGGTACATCACACCGATCCGGTCACTGATATGCTTTACAACACTTAAATCATGTGCAATAAAAACATACGTTAGTCCGAATTGCTCCTGAAGATCCTCCATCAAATTCAGCACCTGGGCCTGGATCGATACGTCAAGCGCAGAAACCGGCTCATCGCAGATAATCAGTTTCGGACGTACAATCAGCGCCCGGGCTATCCCGATTCGTTGACGCTGCCCTCCGCTGAACTGGTGCGGATAGCGGGAAGCATGTTCAGGCGGAAGGCCGACAATTTCCAGAATTTCTTCTACCTTTTTTCGCCGTTCCTCCTTCGTACCAATGCCGTGAACGATCAGCGGCTCCCCGAGAATTTTTTCGATTTTATGACGCGGATTCAACGACGCATACGGATCCTGAAAGATAATCTGCATATCGCGGCGCATCTTGCGCATTTCTTCCTGAGAGAGAGAGGTAACATCTTTTCCCTCAAACAGCACTTCACCTGCTGTCGGTTCAATCAAACGGAGAATGGATTTGCCAGTTGTTGATTTTCCGCATCCTGACTCCCCGACAATTCCGAGAACTTCTTTTTCATATACATCAAAAGACACATCGTTTACAGCTTGCACATCCCCGATTCGGCGGCCAAACACGCCTCCCTTTATCGGAAAGAATTTCTTAAGGTTTTTGACTTGAAGCAGTGGCTGCTGGCTCATGGGGAGCACCCCCTTCCGAGTCATAAAGGAAGCAGCGGCAGTCATGCCCTGATCGAATCTTGAGCAGCTCCGGATTCTCTGTCAGACAGCGGTCAAAAACGTGTTCACACCTTGCAGCAAACCGACATCCAGTTTGGACGGAGCCGGGCTTAGGAACGTTGCCCGGAATGGAATACAATCGTTCATCTCGACCTGACAGCTTTGGCAGCGAACGAATCAGTCCGACGGTATACGGATGCTTAGGTGCTTTTAAGATCGTGCGAACATCCCCCTGCTCCACTACTTTACCGGCATACATGACAACTACTCTGTCGCATATTTCAGCTACGACCCCTAGGTCATGGGTAATCATCAGAATTGCTGTTCCTTTATCACGGTTCAGATTCTTCATGAGCTCAAGAATCTGAGCCTGAATAGTCACATCAAGTGCCGTGGTCGGCTCATCTGCAATCAGAATTTCCGGATCAGATGCCATCGCAATCGCGATCATGACGCGCTGCCTCATTCCTCCTGAAAGCTGATGTGGATATTCATATGCAATTTCCTCTGCCCGGGGAATACCGACGATTTTCAGCATTTCCACAGCTTTTTGATGCGCTTCTTTTTTAGTGAGCTTACGGTGCTTTCTTAATCCTTCGGTAATTTGAAAGCCAATTTTATAGAGTGGATCCAAGGAGGTCATTGGCTCCTGAAAAATCATGGACAATTTGTTTCCGCGAATAGCACGGATCTGTTTTCCGCTTAGTTTTGTTAAATCCATCTTTCCGCCGTCTCCGGCTTCGAACAGAATTTCACCTCCAACAATCTTTCCCGGCGGATTCGGCACCAGCCCCATGATCGAAAGTGATGTGACACTTTTTCCACATCCGGACTCCCCAACTACTCCGAGCACTTCTCCCTCATTAATATGAAAGCTGACATTATCCACGGCAGGGATCTCGCCGCTGTCGGTAAAGAAATGCGTCTGCAGATTCTTTACGTCGAGTACTTTTCTGCTCATGTTGTCCCCCCGGTTAAACTGTTAGTATGTACGCAATTAGAAATATTCAAAAAATTATATCTTAAAAAATAAATTACTACACTGTTACACATTTAGCAATTACTATTTTCAAATTTTTATAAGATTCTGGATATACATGTAATTACATCAATCTTGTATGATATGCCTAAAGCCTTACGCATCAAGGTTCTCACGATCTATTTCGAATCTTGAAATATATGAAACCACATGAAATCTTTTTTCGCTGCATTATGCTGCGATAGCGTTTATGAAATGCTTCACATAGTTCAGCGTGTCGAAAATCTCGGTTTAGGTGGATCGTATCTTCGGGTACTCGCTTTCCGGAAGGAACGGCCTCGGCTAACCGCTTCCTCCAGCTGTCCGCCGGATCTTCACCGCGTTCTGGTCCTGCCGGAGTCGAGGTCCTCCGAATTCAGCAGCTGGCAGGACAGGTGAAACGCCTGATTTCTATTAGCACGAGCCTGCTGAACCTTCCCCCATACGACGTCTCTTTAATGATTAGTGATGCCAGTGCTTCGCAGCATTCACCAGATATGCTACGGGCAGTCTGGGTCATCCAGCGACACCATCGCATCCGTGATTTTAGGCGACTGTTCGATTTCCCTCGTGCTAAGTTACTTTTGCGAAGGCTTACGTTGTTTTATTCGTTATAACGGTCTGTTATGTTGCGTAAGTTACTTTTGACCGCTGGTAAGTTCGTTTCATTGAGTGCTCTGTTACAATTGTCGGGCGTTGGGCTTTTGCCATCCGCAACGTTGTTTTTACAGTCAACATTTCCTGCCAGAACAGCGCGGGGGTCGATAAGCAGCATACATCTGTATGAAAAAAAGCTCATCGGCTGTAGAGGATCCGTGAAAAGCCCGGGTTCGAGCGAAGCCTCATAGCCGTTCGATCTTGAACGGCCATAAAAGCGCGAGCGGAGCCGGACCGGGTCTTAAAGGCTTCTCGCGAGAAGCCTGAGTCCGAGTGAAGCCGCGGTCTTCTCACTACAAATAGAGGTTTTCCCAGAGAAATAGCCGAATGTAAGCCCTCGACAGGCGACTGCTCGATTTTTCTTAGTTCCACCTAATCGTTTGATCCGTCCGTTCGTTCTCCTGTCCAGCGCTCGTTTTATTTCACTGCTTTCTCCAGCACAAAAAAACGGGCACAGGCCCGTTTCTGACAAACGTATGTCGTACCAGTTGCTTATCAAGTATGCCTGGAACTGGAACAGTGATTTTTTAAAGCTGCGTTGTCTCTTGTACGGGGGCGCGGTTGTATTTTGTAAAAAACGCTCCAATGATCAGAAGGATGAAGGCTGCCGCGGCAGCAGGTGTTTCATACGGCAGAGCGAACGTATACGGTACTGCTATGATGACTGCCGCACTCAGCATACTTACAGGGGTTACGGCCGTTCTCCAGCCTTTCAAGCCTGCCATTCGTCTTCTCCGGATGCTCATAAAAGCAAACAGCGGCAGCAGCACCCAGAAAATAAGCCACATCGTGTTCATTCGTTACTCCCTTCCCTCTGCCGGCTAAAGCCCTTGATTCGTAATCTTATTCTCAAAAAAGAAATAAGATGATGAGAACAATTGCAGCGGCTTGCAGTATTGAAATGATAATCAGCTGATCTGCAGATTGATTGACACCAGGTATGAACCGCCTGCCGAGGAAGTTAATTGCAAGCATCAGCAGCAATCCCATTGAAAAAATGACAGCTGCCTCCATAGCCTTCACCCCCCGCATTTTATGAAATCCTTTATGTATCAGCTCTTTCCATTATAAAGAAATGACAGCCGCACTGCCACACCAAAAAAGCAGAGCACCGGTTTACGGATTCCTCTGCCTTCCTGTCGGCGATATTACTTTTTACTGCTTTCTTCCTGAGCGAGCAGTCTGTCTTCAAGCCGCTGGATTTTATCATGAAGTTCATTGTTTTCCCGCTGCAGCTCCACGCCTTTTGATGAATAGTAAGGGTCGGTTTCCCACCAGTCCATTCCAATCTCCTTTGCCTTATCCACAGAAGCAACGAGCAGTCGGATACGGATCGTAATGAGCTCAACTTCAGCGAGACTGATCGAAATATCCCCTGCAATCACTACACCTTTATCCAGTACGGTTTCCAACACGTCTACAAGACTGTTTGAGGCCGTTGGGTGCTTTATCGCATCGAAATCTGACATAATCGAATCGGCTCCTTTTATAGTAGATTCCCGAGAGGTCCAAGATCGATATTAAGATCCTCTGCGGTCAGTCCGAAATACTCTTTCATTTCTTCCATTTTCTCTTCAAGCGTATATAAAGCTTCGCCGAGCCTCTCAATTTCTTCATCGGACAGCGTGCCGCTGTCCACCCGTCTCATCGCCTGACGTTCCACCAGCTGCCTGACAAGCTCAATGACCGTCAATACCAGCTCGGCCAGTCCTTCCTGAGCTTTATCAGGATCAAGCGACACTCTGCCCGGGTGGCTGTTTAACAGTTCCGGAGTTTGATTCATGTCGATTCCTCCTCCATTTCATGCTTGCGCTCCGTACTTTTGATCAGCGTATCGACTGATGTCAGCAGAATACGCAAGTCCAGGTAAACCAGGTCGATATCTGCAATGGAAATCATGATATCTCCTTTTAGCACAACGCCTTTTTCCAGTACTGCATCGAGCACGTCCAGCAGCGCAACATCTTTATCTTTATCCAGTTCCTGAAGCACTCTCTTTTCCTCCTAACTGGTCGTTTCTTTCTCTTCCAGTACTGCAAAATGATAGGGCGGCCAAGGTCCGGCTGCTTCTATTTTTATGCCGGTCTCTTCTTTCGTTAACTTTTCCTGCTCGCCTCTTAGTATGTCGGCTGCTGCCTTTGCAGCTTCCTCATCTTTAAACAGATAAACTCCGTTCCAGACCATATCCTCTGTGCGGCCGCTCAGCTTCTTCTCCCACACCTTTTTCCGGATTGAATCTGATGTATGCGGCTCCAGCAGACTGTGCAGCTGTTCACCTTTCTTTTTCAGCTCCTGATCCGCTCTCTCCTTCAGCCAGTTACTGAGCTTTTTTTTCTCAAAAAACTGCTTTCCTCGCGGCAGCTGCTCAATTTCTTCATATTTAGCCTGAATGTCCGCTTCTGTCTGCTGAAACTGCGGATCAAAAACACTCCGGTCAGCATAGAGCTTCATGCTCCACTCCTGTTTTCCCTGCAGCTCTGAAAACAAGCGCTTCATGTCTGCAGCTCGTTCATTCAGAAGAGACAAAAGCCCTTCCTTTTTCTCATACACGGTGCCAAAACTCAGCGGTATGACCATGGAGGCATGCTGCTGAAGTTCATGCATAATATGATGATGATGATAGGCTCTGTCTTTCAGCCAGTGCATGTTTTCTACGTTAGTTTGTAAGGCTTCCTGATCATAGTCAGATTCGGGCACCTCGCAGCAGGCTGCAGAAATACCGTCTGACGTAACATATGCTACTTCCGTTTGAGGTTCAATTCCGGGAAGGCCGGGTTTTTCATTTCCCTCCGGCACAAACCCGAATACGTATATAAGCGGCATTGATTATCCCCCCTCTTGTTCCAGCTGCTTTGCAATCCGGTATCGCTCAAGCAGAATAGCTTCCTCGCTGTCGTATGCCTCCTCTGAGATATCTCCGAGTTCCAGCATCATTTGCAGCCGCGCCAGCTTCTTCTGAATCGTTTCCAGATCATACAGCTCTTTATCGACTTCCTCTTTCACCTTCTCACCGACAAACTTCACTGTGTCTATTGGCCAGGTGAACAATTTAAAAATCATGGGCTTCCTGCTTTCACTTTCAAGTCAATAAAATTGTAGGCAGGCCATGGACCGGTATAGGAAAAATCAATGCGGTCCTTCCATTTTTCATAAATACGGTTCACTTCCAAGTCGAAAGCCTCTTCTTTGTCAGCATCGATTAGAAACGCTGCGTTCAGCAGCATGCGTTCGTTGATCGTTTCGTTTGATTTAGCTGCATCCGCGATCCGGGCCAGCGGTTGAAATACTTCTTTCTCAAACTCTTCGTGGAAGGATGTAACAAACTTTTTTGATGCTTCTCCGGCTGCCAGGTTTTCGTAGTAGGTGGAAGGCCTTGATCGATTATTCAGCTGCTGCTGCATTTTTTTCAGGGCCGGATTCTTCATTGCCTGTTCCTTCATCCACTCTTTTTTTCCGGTCAGCTTCAGTCCAACTTCCATCTTTCCTTCTATTTTCGGAAAGATCTGCTTAAACTTACCATAGAGCTGGCTGGCAAATTCTTTCACATCTGCTTCTGACTCCACGACATTTCCAAAGCTGACAGGGATCACCGTGCAGTCTTTCATAACAGCTGCTACGGTATCCTGATGCGCTTTTGCATTTTTTCTATTTGGTTCATAGATCTGAACCGGAGCTTCAGCTGCGACAACACTTACATCTTTATACGAAATTGTACGTACGGGATATTCCGTTCCGTCGAAGGTGACGTGACGGACCGTCATCTTTTGCTTTCCCGGAATAACAGCGAACATGTAAAATCCCATTTCTATTCCCCCTGCACTTCTTTAAGGCCTTTCCGTACTGCTGCCGCAGCTTGCTGGAAGTCCGGCGCACCTCCAAAGCGGACGAGCTCTCCGCTCAGTATATCGGTGCAGATTTCAGCAAAGTCTTTATTGTCTGGCTCCAGAGCGATATTTGCCTTTTTCGCAACGGAGGTGATCATGAGAGCAGACCGAAGACTGACAAAACCGTTTTCAGCTTTTGTAGCATCTTTTATTTTACGAAGAAGGCTCCAGATCATCTTCGCATCTTTATGACGCACCTCTGCACGCTTTTGCACAATGGTTTCCATCGTTTTCTGCGTATAATGTACTTCCATCGTCACGAGCCTGTCCATCAGTGCATCCTGCTTTTCAAATACACCAGCATATTCTTCCGGATTTGATGTGAACAATATGCGAAATTCCGGATGCACCTTCACGTACCGTTTTTTCTGCTTTGTCCCGTATAATGGAACGAGTCCTTCTTCCAATATAGACAAAAATAAGTTATTTGTTTCCGCTGTGGAGCGGGAAAATTCATCGTAAATGACCGTATGCCCTTTTTCACAGGCTTCCACCAGTCTGCCGGGAGTCCAGTCTTCCTTGATGTTCACTTCTTTTTTATATACCTGGCGGATAAAATTATCGACGAGTTTTGTACTCGTTACTCCTGTAATTCCACCTAATAAATCTTCGTTATTCATCTCGTGGTTGCCTGTAATGAGCGTTACCGGACGTCCTCTGTCTCTCGCTGCTTCCATTGCGAGAGCAGTTTTACCTGCCCCCGCCCGGCCGGTGACATGCACCGGATAGCCTGCAGCAAGCACCCTTGAGATCCGGTGAATATAATGGTTGATCTCATCGGTCTTAATGTAGGGAGCCTGTTCTGTAGTCGGTTTTTTTTGCTCCTGCTTTTTCTCAGCAGGCTTCCCAAGTGATTGTGAAGGTGCACTGCGCACTCCACCGGTTTTTCTCGCGCTGATTTCCCGTCTTGTTTGTGCCTGCTTCTGCGCAGCCATACCTATTCTGCCTCCTGTTCCTGATAAATATCTGTGGAAGTACGCTGTCTCAGAGCGGTCCGTTCAAACGAGGTTACTTCATTTTTACTATTAACTCGGACCATATAAGTTCCAACAAGCTGATCGCGGCCGTAACGTTTCATATATTCTTTCTCCTCGATCATTTCCACTCCGACTTCCCAGTAGTTGCCTTTGTTCGAAATAGCGGTAATTCTGTGTACAGGAGATAAATGTTCCTCAAAAAAATCTTTAACTGCGTTTATCAGATCATTTGCCTTCACGAAAATCCCTCCTTCACTGCATGGTAAAGAGGAGGACGATAGTACCGTCCTCCTGAACTGTTTATTTGTTATGCAAAGTTAAGCTGTTCCCTGCCGCTGTCAGAAAGGTCGCTGTCAATTTCGCCCTGTACTTCGTCACGAAGCAGGCCGACTGCTTCCGCATATCTTAACCATGTATCGACACTTGCAATAACGACTCGTGCTTCAATCGTGATCAGCTCAATGCCGACGAGTGAGATACGTGCGTACAAGTCGATAACAATCCCTTTATCAAGAATGCGGTCAATTACCTCTGCAAGACTGGATGAATCGGTACTCTTCTGAATAGCCATTTCACTATCTCTCCTTCTCCGTAAATTTTTAATACTTCTTTAACTGCGCCGCCCCTTTAATGCGGCTCGCCCCCTTCACGCTGGAGTACCCTTTGATGTCACTCGCTTTTTTAACGCCGTCTCCACCGTCAGAATCATGGCTGGTAAGGGCATTGTCTTTTACTTCTTCCTTCGCATTTTCCGCCTGGCCCTTCAATTCGTGCTTAATATCCTCGGTTCGATCTTTCGCTTTTTCAGCCGTTTCCTTCAGCTTTTCTCCGGCTTCTTCAAAATTCTCCTTAAATTCTTCTTTCTTTTCTTTCGCGTGCTGAAATTTATCATATAAGTCTTTGGCAATTTTGAAGGCAGATTCCGCTCTGTCTACTTCCGGGAAATGATCCTCCAGTGAATCCACAGCATCTTCTGCTTCGTCTTTTACTTCATCTTTTACTTCACCTTTAACTTTATCTTTTACTTTTTTCGCTTTATCAATGATCCCGTCGGAGGATTCTTCTTCAGCCATTAAAGCACCTCCTTTATGACGACTCTTTTACTTTTCCTAAAAAGAAGCCGTCTACCTCTTTCAGCTTCCCTCTCCATAGTACATCTCCTTTTGAAGGAAGAGCTGTACCGGATTCGTCGAATAACTTAGCGCCTGCGATGTGAATATAGTTGATCTCCGGCTCTTCTCCGGAACTCAGTTTGTCGGCTGCTTTTTCAAGACTTTCATAAATGCCTTTATCTGCATCCAGATCTGTATTAAACGCTTCTTTAAATTCAGTGAAATAACGTTCAGCTCCGATAAGATCACCGCTTATTATGGAGCCGTTCACATTCACTGTAACCGGAAGAGTGTAGTCTTCATTGTCATTGCAGGCTTCAATCATCATTTGAAGAATAACGTCTTTTTCGTTTTTAATTCCCGGCATAGTGCAGCTCCTTTTTTGTTTCTATTTCTTTTTGGAGGATCCGGACTTTCCTTCTACTTCGGTTTCTTTTCCGGATCCGCTCTCATCATCTTCTTCCTCTTCTTCATCACTTTCGGACTCATCGGCTTCTTCGTCGCTATCTTCTTCGTCCTCTTCCTCATCGGAGGATTCCGAACTCGATGCGATAAGCTTTTCCAGCTTCTCTTCCAGGCTGTTAATCCGGTCCTTCAGCTGTTCGTTTTCTTCTTCTGTACTGCTTTTATTGTTGCTTTCTTCGTCAACTGACTCTTCTTCCGTTTCTTCCGTTTCTTCTGACTCATCCGCTTCTTCGTTATCTTCGCTATTTTCGTTATCGCTGTCGTTTGCGCCGAGAAGCTTTTTCATCGGTTCTTTCACTTTTTCTTTCAGCGACCCGCCTGAACCGGACGCCTTTTCCTTCAGCTTTTCAGTAAGGCTTGCACTTTTCTTTTTCCATTCTTCTTTGTCAATCGTTTCCCACTTATCCATCAGTTTTTCACGATTTTTAGGGCTGAAATAGTAGCCGGCGGCGCCGCCGATAACGGCTCCTACAAATGTAGATTTAATCGTTCCCGGCCCTTTGCTGCCGGATTCGTTTTCCTGCTGCTTCTCATCTTTTTCTTCTTCTGCCATAATAAATTACCGCCTTTCGATTATTTTTTATCTGCGAGGTCTGATACCATTTTTTCCAGCCGGTCCAACCTGTCGTTCAAGTCACTGTCGCTGCTGTCGCTCTCTTTATCGCCGGAATCGCTTCCGGAACCAAGCAACTTGTCCTTGCCTGCCTCCATCAGCTTTTGAGCCGGCCCGCTTTCCATATTCTGAAAATAGCCGTCGACTTGTTTACGGAGATTGTTTGAAGCTTGTTCGATCAGCATATCCTGAAGCGTGCGTCTCATTTGAAAACCAAGCGCCCGAGCAGCTTCTGTTTTCGCTGCTTTGGAAAGCAGCGTGCGCGCCCCTTTGCTGCTGGATAAAAATCCAATTCCGGCACCAATAAGGGAACCTGTAAGTACGTAATTTTTATCGTTGCTTTTTTGTTCTTCCGACATGCCGTACCCTCCTTCGATAATGACAATTAATGTCCTATACCACTTCCTGTCTGAAATTATGCAGAAATGAAGGTAAATATTCCTTTTAAATATTCTTTTATACAATATATCGTTAGTTCATAGGGTGATTAACTTCTGTATAACGAACGTTAATGAACAAAAAGTAACTAATGAATTATTTTTTAATATAAAACAGCACCTAGTTCGTTTTATAAGACTTTCGTGAACATTGTTATTATTTTATTGCAAACCAGAACTTATCAGCTCCTCTACATGTTTTCCGAATGGTTAAACGCGGATACAAAAAAGAGCGGCCCCGGCAGCTGGAGTCGCTCTCTTACAATCGGATTTCTGTTCATTTTATGCTTAAGCTTGAACGAACGAGGCCACGGTTTCAACCTGGGCCGTATGCGGAAACATATCAACCGGCTGCAGAGATTCAAGCTGATAGCTTCCTTTCTCTGCGAGTACGGCTGCATTTTTTGCAAGCGTTGATGGATTGCACGATACGTAGATAAGCCTTTTTGGCTTCGTTTTCGTGATCGTTTTAAGCAGTGATTCATCAAGACCGGTCCTCGGCGGGTCTACGATAATAACATCTGCCTTCCAGCCTTCTTTTTCCCAGGCCGGAAGAATAGTTTCAGCACGGCCGGTTTCGAATGTAAGGTTGTCCAGTCCGTTCAGTTCAGCGTTACGTCTGGCATCTTCTACCGCGTCCTGAATCGTATCCATTCCTCTGACCTCACGTGCCTGAGCCGCTGCCCAGATGCCAATCGTTCCGGTTCCGCAGTAAGCGTCCACTACATGTTCCGAGCCGGTAAGTCTGGCCGCCTTAACTGCTTCATTATAAAGCGTAATCGTCTGGGACGGGTTCAGTTGAAAAAATGCTCTTGCAGAAAGTTCAAATATGTTTCCGGAAAGGGTCTCCCGGATAGCTGAATCTCCTGCAAGCAGAAGGCTTTTTTCTCCAAATACGAGCGGTGTCTTCTTTTCATTAATATTTTGCACGATCGATTTTACCTGCGGGAGACGGTCGCGGATTTCAGAAAGAAACGCTTTTTTCTCGGGAAACGTTTCTGCAGCCGTCACGATGACGAGCTGAGTTTCATCTGTATAAAATGCCTGCCGGGTTACGATCGTCCGCAGAAAACCTTTATGCTTTTTAGGATGATAAATAGAAATTCCACACGCATCGGCCGCCGCTTTGACTTCGTTGGTAACGTGATCAATCGTCTCGTGCTGGACGATACAGGCATCGATGTTCAACAGTCGATTGCTATGCTTCTCGTACAATCCTGCTATCACTCTTCCATTCAGCATTCCGGCCTGCATCTGCCCTTTATTCCGGTATCGCCAGGGATGCTCCATCCCTATCGTCTCTTTTAAGATAGGATCCGTTTTAATCGATGTATAGCGTTCAAATGACTGCCGGACGATATCCTGCTTCTCCCGCAGCTGAGCGTCGTAAGTCAGATGCTGCAGCTGACATCCTCCGCACCGGTCATAAACTGGACAGGGTGCTTTTTGTCTGTCAGAGGAAGGTTTACGAATCTTCACGAGCTTAGCCCGGGCAAATTTCGGAGAAACACTGACTGTCTCACAGACGATTTCTTCGCCCGGCAGTGCACCGTCAACGAAAACAACTTGCTTTTTAAAAAATCCCACACCTTCTCCGTCTATGCCGAGCCGTTTAATTGTAAGCGGAAAACGCTGGCCTTTCTTTATCGTTACCTGCTTTTGAGCCATGGTCATTCTCCTTTCTATGATGGCGGACTTTCAATGCTCTCCCATAAGTACAGGGCAGCGTATGTCCGATAAGGAGGCCACGCTTTTGCAACTTCATCCAGTTCATCCGCAGTCGGCTTCCGGTCCATATCGTGAAGCTTTTTCCAGCCGTTTTGAATACCAATATCCTGTACCGGGAATAAATCAAGTTCACCTAACCCGAACATCAGAAAGTTTTCGGCAGTCCAGCGTCCGATTCCGCGCACTGCTTTCAGAGCAGCGATCGCCTCTTCTGTATTTGTCCGGGCAAGCTGATCGAGCGACAGAGTGCCATTTGCGATGAGCTTGGAAGTGTCTATGACATACTCGGCTTTCCTCCCGCTGAATTGAAGCTGTCTCAAATCAGCGACTTCAAGGGATGCGGTCGTTTCCGGATACGGATAAAACCAGACACCGCTCTTCTCAAAACCGACTTCATGCACAAACCTGGTACTCAGCGTAAAGGCAAACGTCATGTTCAGCTGCTGGTGAATGATGGTTTTCATCAGAGAACCGTACGTTTGAAAATCACACACAAACGGTGTATGCCGAAATTCCTGAAAAAGCGGATCCAGTTCCGTCTTTTTGAAGGAATCAGCCACTGCATCCAAATCCGTATTCCATTGAAAGAGACGAGCGATTTCTGCAGCAACTGCTTTCCCATCTGCCTGCTCCCACTCCAGTTGAAAAACCGGTTTATCCGACGATCCTGTTTGCTGCAACCGCACCGGAACCGGCTTCTGATCGATCCAAAGCGGTACGAATAGTTCCTGATGAGTATGATCGATGCGAAGCAGCGGATCGATCGATAAGCGCTTCAATGCCTGATCAAACCGATACGGTTTTGAAAGTTTAACCGTTGTCGTGGCCACGTCGATCAGCTCCTTTTCATGTCAGCTTCTGTATGGACCGTGCTGTTGACGAAATGAAAATAAGCAGCTCCATTGTTTCGAAGCTCTATTTTCGTAATCCCGGTATTCGCGATCACATACGGATTGTGTACATGTGTCCAGCTATCACCAGCCGAAAGATACGTCAGTAGAATACTGATAAACCCACCGTGAGAAACGGCTGCAAGGACCGCGCTTTCCTGATGGGAGGAGAGCAGCTGCACGAGCTTTCTGCATCGTTCCGTCAGGCTTTCAAAACTTTCTGTGCCGGCTATGCCGGAGGCTGCAAGCCTTTTTTCTTTCAGCTCCGGATACGCTGCAAGTATCTCATGTTTCGTTCTTCCTTCAAGCGGTCCAAGAGCCGCTTCCCTTAACAGCGGTGTTGTCGCAACACGTACATCGCGCGATTCTGCCAGGTAATCCGCCGTCCGCGAAGCCCGCTGGAGATCACTGGCGTAAATGGCATCTATATGCACCTGCTTCATCCAGGCTGCTGCTGCTTTCCCTTCCTTCTTTCCAAGAGAAGAGAGAGGATAATCAGACTGACCTTGAATGATACCGCCTGCATTCGCTTCGGACTGGCCGTGACGGATCAGATAAATCGTCGGCATGAACGTTCACTCCTCTTCGCTGCGATACTGGCGGCACTTTTCCTCAAGCTCTTCCAGCATGGCAATCATCCGGTCGATGTCCTCCACCTCTGTACGTTCAGGATCCAGCTGATCCACCATATGCGAGAGCCTTTCCATCCGGTCATGCAGGCTCGTCCATTTTTCCTGTTTGTTCATGTCTGTGATGCTCCTTTCTTTATCCAATGTCCTATTTTATCACGCAGACGAAGAAACTCAATTATATTCCCCTGCACTCTTTGCGAAAAATCTCCTGCTAACAGACTGGAACTGTTAAACTATGTATGGCAGTATTACTCCTGCTTTGAAATCAGATAATAAAAGCAGAAAGGACGATAGCATGGCGAACATAACGACCATTTCACCGGCGTTTGATCCCTGGGAAGCTTATATGGATCAAACCGAATTTGGCCGGGCGGTCTTATCAAACATAGAAATTACGACGACAAACCTTTGTAACATGCGCTGTGAGCATTGTGCTGTCGGGTACAGCCTGCAGCAGAAAGATCCGGATGCACTTTCATTTGAGCAGATTAAGAACAGTCTTGATACTGTACCATTTCTGCGAGCATTCAGCATCACCGGCGGAGAGCCGATGCTGAACATGAAATCCGTACGAAACTATGTCGTTCCGCTGCTCCGCTATGCCCATGAGAGAGGCGCACGCACGCAAATTAATTCAAATTTAACGATGCCGCTGAAACGATATGAGGAAATCCTTCCTTTTCTGGACGTCCTTCACATTTCACACAATTACGGCAGCGTTGACGATTTTTCGGATATCGGGTTCGCTGTTATGGAGAAAAAGCCGCCGGAGCAGGTCAGGGAAAAAGCGTTTCATACGATGGTGGAAAACAGCCTCGAACTCAGCCGCCGGGGTGTGATGATTTCAGCTGAAACGATGCTCAATAAGCGAACATTGCCTCACCTTGAGTCTATTCACGAGCAAATTGTATCGATGGGCGCTTCCAGGCACGAAGTTCACCCTATGTATCCGACCAGCTTTGCTTCACATCTGGAAACTTCTTCACTGGATGAAATAAGAGAAGGGATTCACCGCCTTCTCGATGTTCGTGATAAAAGCCTCTGGATGCTGTTCGGTACACTTCCATTTTACGCCTGCAGCTCTGACGAACGGGATTTGGAACTGCTGAAGCGGCTTCAGTCAGAGCCGAATGTGACGGTCCGTAATGATCCTGACGGCCGGTCCCGTTTGAATCTGAACATTTTCGACGGATCGATTCACGTCACCGATTTTCATGCTGACGGAGAGCTCGGAACGATATTCGATCACACGCTTCCGGAAGCCTTCCAACAATGGCAGCAGTCTGCTACGGCGGCTTCTCTCTCCTGTCATTGTCCGGCAGTCTCCTGCCTCGGTCCGAACCTGCTTGTAAAAAATACGTACTACCCGGAAGCCGATTTTCAAAATCGTAAAGCTGCGATTTCGTACGATCAGCCGCACGTTTACTGATAACTGTGCCAGCTACTGTTTTTATAATCAATAAGAAACACGCAGAGGGTCTTTCCTCTGCGTGTTTTCAGAGTGTTGATAACGTAATTTCAGGTGAATAACCTTGCATCTGCGGACACTCGCTTTCCGGAGGGAACGGCCTCGGCTTTCGCCTCGTTCTGAGCCTCTCGGAGTCGAGGTCCTCCGATTTAGCAGCTGGCTGTCCGGTTGAAACCCTGGTGATGGTTCACACGAGCTTGTTCCATATAGAGGGAACCTTTAGTTAGGAAACGCTTCGATGTCGAATCGGGATGCCAGTTCGTCAACGTATCCACCAAAAAAGCCGCAGCGTCTAGCGATTGGGACGTTTTTCTCCATCAAACAAATCCATTTCCCTTTTGTGTCCGGCGTGCCCGTGGAAGCCGCGCAGCCTGAAGATTCCGTGCCGTTCAGATCTGCGAACGGCATCAACGCACGAGCGGAGCCGGACTGGCTTTTGACGGTTTCTTGTAAGAAACTTGCGTCCGAGTGAAGCCTCATAGCCGTTCGATC
>NZ_JAATHJ010000130.1 GCF_012034335.1 Alkalicoccus luteus
TCATTGATTCAATCCGGTGATTCGTTTTCATTGCGTTATCCGGTTTTCAAAGGGCACGCTGCGTCGTGACAGGCACTGCCTGACGAACGCAACTAGAGAGGCGGTCCTCTCAAAACTAAACAAAAGAACGAGACAGAAGGAATCGATTGAGCTTGATGCTCCTTAGAAAGGAGGTGATCCATCCGCACCTTCCGGTACGGATACCTTGTTACGACTTCACCCCAATCATTTGT
>NZ_JAATHJ010000131.1 GCF_012034335.1 Alkalicoccus luteus
TGTTATTGCTAGTCCAAAACGTCCAGAATAAGATGGGATTGTTTGTCCAAGGATTGACGGATATACTGTCTATAAAGACCCTGCAGAAAGGAAAAGACGCCTTCCACAATGCCGGCCATTACCAGTGGCGCGACGGAAGACGTCCCTCACAAAAGATGATTATCGTTCATGATTATACCATAGTGGCTTCTCCGAATCCTAGCGTTTTTGGTTAAATGTGCAGAACGGGTTC
>NZ_JAATHJ010000132.1 GCF_012034335.1 Alkalicoccus luteus
AGGCACGGCTTCACTCGGACACAGGCTTCTTACAAGAAGCCTTTAAGACCCAGTCCGGCTCCGCTCGTGCGTTGATGCCGTTCGCAGATCTGAACGGCACTGAATCTTCAGACTGCGCTGATTCCACGGGCACGCCGGACACATCGGGGAAACGGCTCTGCTTGTTGGAGAACAACGTCACAACAGACAGACACGACTGTTTTTTTACGTTTATCATGAATTCGATGAAG
>NZ_JAATHJ010000133.1 GCF_012034335.1 Alkalicoccus luteus
CCCATCACCGGCTACCGCCGGGATTTTAAACGGTACGAAAGTGAAGACTGTTCGGATTGTCCGATCAAAGCCTTCTGTACGAAAGCAGAAGGAAACCGGCAGGTATTGTGGAACCCGACCTACGAAGAAGAAAAAGCCAAAGCCAGAGCCTTCCTTTGGTCTCCCGAGGGCGCAGCGACCTACGCGAAACGAAAAAACGAGGTCGAAAGCGTGTTCGGGCAGATCA
>NZ_JAATHJ010000134.1 GCF_012034335.1 Alkalicoccus luteus
CGGTTTCCTTCTGCTTTCGTACAGAAGGCTTTGATCGGACAATCCGAACAGTCTTCACTTTCGTACCGTTTAAAATCCCGGCGGTAGCCGGTGATGGGATCGGTCCGGCTGGTGTATCCCCGGAACGTGACCCGCCGGTTGTTCGGACAACGGAACCAGTCGTTCGTTTCGTCGTAGTCCCAGTTCTGGACCTTGTCGATGCGTTTCGTAAACGAGGGTTTCGTTT
>NZ_JAATHJ010000135.1 GCF_012034335.1 Alkalicoccus luteus
GGCTATTCGGTGCATCAGCGCCCGACGGATACCCGCTGCCTGATCCCGCACCTGGAGCTTCTCCGCTCCTGGTCCCTGCCGTTTCCCAAGCAGCTCGCGGCGGATGCCGGCTATGGCAGTGAGCCAACCTATACGTATCTTCTGGAAGAGGCGCCTCTCCAGGCAGAGAACCCGTTTTTGATTCCGTACAACACCCTGGCTGCCGAAACGAAACCCTCGTTTACGA
>NZ_JAATHJ010000136.1 GCF_012034335.1 Alkalicoccus luteus
ATTCTTTCCCTCGCATCCTTGATCTCTACAGCTTCTTTCCAATCAACTGACGATTGCAGATAAGCTGCATGTCTCTTCGTCTGCTTCGCTCTCGTCGCGTACCAGACGTACACTCACTCATTCTTTCCCTCGCATCCTTGATCTCTACAGCTTCTTTCCAATCAACTGACGATTGCAGATAAGCTGCATGTCTCTTCGTCTGCTTCGCTCTCGTCGCGTACCAGA
>NZ_JAATHJ010000137.1 GCF_012034335.1 Alkalicoccus luteus
CTCCGCTCGTGCGTTGATGCCGTTCGCAGATCTGAACGGCACGGAATCTTCAGGCTGCGTGGCTTCCACTGGCGTCTCCGCCGGACACAGCGAGGAAACGGCTCTGCTTCGTGGAAAACAACGTCACAACAGGCAGACGCGACTGCTTTTTGTACTTTCATAATGAATTCTACGAAGTACGGACACCCCTGTTCAACATTGAAACGTCTCATCGGGAAAG
>NZ_JAATHJ010000138.1 GCF_012034335.1 Alkalicoccus luteus
AGCATCAGACCCCAATGCCTAAAAAAGGGATCTGGCATACCAGTGATTCGTCGTTCTCGGCATTTCTTCTAAGACACTCGGATTCCTCTCTAACCAGGTATTCTGATCATTGATTCAATCCGGTGATTCGTTTTCATTGCGTTATCCGGTTTTCAAAGGGCACGCTGCGTCGTGACAGGCACTGCCTGACGAACGCAACTAGAGAGGCGGTCCTCTCA
>NZ_JAATHJ010000139.1 GCF_012034335.1 Alkalicoccus luteus
CTTCCAACAGCTGCTTGTAACCAAGCGCCACGTCTTCGATCGACAAGGTATCATCCGACGTGCGGATGAGGTACTTTCCGTCATATTTGCTCGCGTCGCGTACGGCTTGTTTATGGAGACGGAGAGTACCATCTTTCAATTGCCGCACATATTTTCCGTACGTCGGATGCGCCCGCAGGGCACAGGCTTTCTTATGATGTGCTTCGTTTGCCTCCTGC
>NZ_JAATHJ010000013.1 GCF_012034335.1 Alkalicoccus luteus
AGTGAAAAACGGGAACGACCGATAAGGTGTGTTCCCGTTTTAGCTGTTTAAATACGGTCACGTTTTCCGTCTCCTGCCGGTCAAGGTGTTCCGTCAACCTCGGGACATTTTAAGGTGTCATTAACAGTATGCATTCATCACGATTATTGTCATCATTATCTTATTCTTTATTGTCAACTTCCTGCTGCCAATGATGGGCGGCGGTGGTGGTGAAGGCGAAGACAACGGTATTAACGTGAACATTGATGTGAATGATGACCTGGATCCGAACGGAGAATAACCAGCTAAAGCAAAAAGGTACCGCAGATCGCAAATCGATCTGCGGTACCTTTTTTCGTCGGGCAGCTGAAGAGTGGAAAGTTAACGCCGGAACGCTCATGCCACAGAAAACTGTTCAAAAGCACGTTAAGAAATGGGAAGCAGCAGCAAGGTAAACAAAGCAGCTGCCCCGCTTGAAAAAAAGCCGCTTCTCATTTTTGACGAAGCCTTCTTTGATGAGGTCGTTCAGAACGGCAGCGGCAGTCTCACGTTTCGAGCCAATCATGGCGGCGAGGTCGCGGTGTATCAGCTCAATCGGGATCACCTGCCAGTCGCCGCGTTTTTTACCATGGCGCATGGCCAGATGGTACAGCTGGCAGAGCAGGCGGTATTTCACGGACCCGAGGGCAGTGCTCTCTCCGAACCGGCAGCTCTTCAAATAAATCAATGCTCGAGAGAAGGCGTAATTTGTCCATACCCCGCTCATTTGTAAGGGGAATTACGTTTGTACAATCCTTATTCATGCTATCATAATACTGTATACAATACGATTATTCGGGCTGGTCATCCCACGGCTTCAGGTCGGTTAAAATGTCAGCGAGCTTGCGGCTTTGTTCCCGGCTTTCTTTACGCACGGAGATGCGCTTTGGAGCTGTTTCAAACAAATACGTCTCCTCCTCTGTTTCCGGAACGACCGGGGGCACGGGAGCCGTTTTCCCTTTATCGTCGAGAGCGACGAATGTCAGGAAACTGGTGGCGGCCAGACGGCGATCCCCTGTAAGCAGATCCTCCGCGATGACTTTCACAAACACCTCCATCGAGCTTCTGCCCGTGGAGGACACGTGCGATTCAAGGCAGACGGAATCGGTCTGGCGGATCGGATGAAGGAAATCGACGGAGTCGGTGGATGCCGTAACGCATTCGGTACGGCAGTGCCGCGCAGCCGAAATCGACGCCACATCATCAATATCGCGCATCAGCTTGCCGCCAAAAAGCGTATCGTGGTTATTTGTATCCTGCGGGAAAACGCGTCCCGTTTTAATGACCTTGGAGGCCCTGCATGTCTTTGCTTTCATGACTAATCACTCCTGCTAATAGGTATGCCTGATTATATCACGTCCGTACATAAGGAGAGAGAAAATATGAACAGACAGACGGTTCGAGGAGCTATTGATGACGAAACACGCTGCGGACATTATCACGGTCCGACCGATATCATCGCGTTAAAGTGCTTTTGCTGCCGCGAGTATTTTCCGTGCCACGCCTGTCACGAGGAGCAGACGGGCACACCCTTCACCCCGTGGCCAAAAGGGTATGAGCAGGAAAAGGCTGTGCTTTGCGGAAGCTGCAAGCAGGAGCTGACAATTAGCGAATATCAGAACAGCGGAAGCCGCTGTCCAGCGTGCGGGGCAGGCTTCAATCCAGGATGCCGCCTGCACGCTCACCTTTATTTTTCAGAAGCATAGGAGGAACGTATTCGATGAAATCATGGACTGGTTTAGCTGCACTGCTGCTTCTCACCGTCTGCAGTGCGGGAGAAGAGGCGGCAGACGCAGATGATCTTGCGGAGCAGGACTGGGAGGAGATCACGGCCGCAGCCGATGGGGCTGAGATCGGCATCTATATGTGGGGTGGAGATGAAGGCCTGAATGCGTACATCGATGAGGTCGTCGCTCCCGCGTTGGAAGAATCATACGATATCACGCTGACACGCTATCCGATGGAGGCACCGGAGTTTTTATCGCGGCTCCGGACCGAGCGGGAAGCCGGCAGCATGGACGGGACGGCAGATATTCTCTGGATCAACGGGGAAAACTTCCGTATCGCGAAAGAGAACGAGCTGCTATACGGATCGTTTGCGGACCTGCTGCCGAACATGGACGCCTACGTAAATGAAGACGCGCCGTACGTGGAAACGGATATGGGGATTCCGGTTGAGGGCATGCAGGTGCCCTGGGGGAATGTCCAGTACGCCTTTCAGTTCCGCGGTGACGCAGAGCCTCCTGAGACGATGGAGGAGCTCTTCAGCTGGGCAGAGGAGAATCCGGGTGCCTTCACCTATCCAAATGTCTCAAATGACACCGGAGCCGGTTTTGTGCGGCACGTGATGCATCATGTTGCTGATGACCCGGAAATTCTGGAAACGTTTGATGAAGAATGGCTGGAGGAAAACGGTGAGGACGTCTGGCGTATCCTGCGTGAGCTGCAGCCGCACTTATGGAGAGAGGGCCGGACGTATCCGGAAACGCTGGAGCAGCAGGATCAGCTGTTCAGCAGCGGAGAAGTGGACGTGACGCTTGGCTTCAATGAGTACCGGGCGGAAAGCTTGGTCGATCAGGGAACGTTTCCGGAAGATACACAAACTGTCGGATTGGAATCCGGATCAATCGCCAGCACCCACTATTTGAGTATGCCGTTTAATACAACAGAGCCGGAAGCGGCCCTGACGGCAATCAATTATTTCCTGTCGCCGGAGGCACAGACAGCGAAGCTCGATCCGGAGCGTTGGGGAGAAGGACATATCCTTGATCTGGACGCCCTGTCTGAGGAAGAAAATGATGCGATAGAATCATTGTCCGGTGAAGAGATCGTGCCGCAGGAAACGATTTTGCCGGAGCTGGATGCACGGTACGTCGACTGGATTCAGGAGAATTGGGAGCAGGAAGTTGTCCAGCAGCGTTAAAAGCTGGCTGCTCGCGCTCCCGGTGCTTCTGTTTATGGCTGTATTTGCGGCACAGGGGCTCTACCGGGCGTGGCTCGAGAGCGTGCAGGTCGATGGAGCAGGTTTGTTCAGCGCCTATACCGAGCTGCTGACGGGCCGGACCTTCTGGGCTTCCTTTGGCATCAGTGTATACGTGTCCTTCATCTCTGCTGTGCTTTCGGTCGTCATCGGGCTTTGGCTCGTACGTTTGCTGCATCGGTATTTTTTACGCGATGACTGGAAGCTTGCAGTCTGGTTTCCAATGCTGATTCCTCATTTTGCCGCCGCTTATTTAACAGTGCTGTTTTTCTCACCAGGCGGCTGGTTTGCTTCTGTCTCCGCCTCGGCAGGCTTGGATGGCTTTCCGATTCTTGTCAACGATCCGCTGTATATCGGGGTGATCTTGACGTATTTGTGGAAAGAAATTCCTTTTGTCGTGCTAATGCTGCTGCCGGTGTATCAGGAGCTCGACTGGCGGATGGAGGAGGCGGCCAGGAGCCTTGGGGCCGGTGCCTGGACACGCTTTAAAACCGTCGAACTACCCTGGAGCGGACCGGTGCTGCTGGAGGTGTGGCTGATTTTATTCGTCTTCATGCTCGGGGCATACGAAATCCCGGTGCTGCTCGGCGTGACGTATCCGTCGATGCTGCCGGTGCTGGCGTTTGAATGGTTTTATCAGGCCGGCTGGAGCCAGCGGCCGCTCGCCCAGGCGATGATGGTCGTCCTGACAGCCATTTCAGCCTTCACTGCCTTCCTGCTGCTATATATTATCCAGCGGTCCAGACGTCGCTGGCTACGGGGAGGGATGCGCGCATGAACAAGTTTTGGAAAGTCCTGCTCGCGTCCCTGCTTATCCTTGTTTTTGTCGCGCCAGTCTTGTTTTTATTCATACGAAGTGTCTCCTTTGGCTGGCGTTTTCCCGATGTGCTGCCGGATGCGTTTTCGCTGAGAGGGTGGCAGGCAGTCTGGTCCGACCCGCAGCTGATTCGTGCGCTTTGGACGACGATTGGCATCGGCACGGCGGTCGTTGTTCTCAATTACCTGCTGGCGCTTCCTGCTGCATATGCGCTCAGCCATCATGAGCCCCGCGGAAAAGCGGTGATCGAGACGGTGATTATGCTGCCGATTTTTGTGCCGGTGCTTGCCGTTGCCATGGGACTCCATCTGTTTATGATCCGGATCGGGGCTGCAGACAGCTGGATTGGCGTCGTCCTGATCCACATGCTGCCGACGCTCCCGTATGCCGTGCGGATTTTAAAATCGGGGTTTGACCGGCTGCAGACAGACTGGATGTGGCAGGGGCGGACTCTTGGTATGGGGCCCGTAAGAACCTTTTTCGGTCTCATGCTGCCGATGATGCTTCCGAGTCTGCGCAGCTGCGGTATACTCGTATTTGTTATTTCCCTGAGCCAGTATGTTTTGACGGCGATCATTGGCGGAGGACGGGTTACGACGCTGCCGATCTTATACTTCCCGTTTTTCAGCAGTGCAGACGAAGCGGTGACCGCATCCTTTACGATGCTGTTCGCGCTCTTGCCGATCGTCTTTCTCGTTTTGCTGGAAACGGCGCTTTACACGTATCATAAATGGAGCAGAACGGTTTAAGGAGGTGCGGCATGCTGGAGATTAAAAAAGCAGAAAAGCAGTTTGGAGAACGAACCGTGTTCAGCGGGGTATCGTTTTCAGCAGAAGCTGGGGAAACAGCCTGTATCGTCGGACCTTCCGGCTGCGGTAAAACAACTTTGCTGCGAGCAGTCGCAGGACTCGTCCCTCTCAGTGACGGCACCGTGCTCCTTGATGGAGAAGATATTACGAGCTGGAAAGCCGAACAGCGTCCTGTCGTCTTATTGTTTCAGGAGGCGCTGCTGTTCCCGCAGTTGACGGTGCTGGAGAACATCGCCTACGGATTGAAGTACGGGAGACGGAAGCTTGGCCGCCGAGCCAGACTTGCCGAGAGTCGCGCCATGCTTCAGAAAATCGAGATGGAGCAGTGGGAGAACGCCTATCCGGTCGAGCTTTCCGGTGGTCAAAAGCAGCGTGTTGCCCTGGCCCGGGCCCTCGTGTTAAAACCAAAGCTGCTGCTGCTGGACGAACCCTTTTCCAGTTTGGACGCCTCGCTCCGCCAGTCGCTCAGAACGTGGGTGCGCAGCTTTCTGCGCGAAGAAGAAGTCACGTCTCTTTTTGTCACCCACGACAAAGAAGAAGCAGTGATGATGAGCGACAGACTGATCGTCATGAAAGATGGGGCCGTCCAGCAGCAGGGAACCCCGGAAACGGTCTATCACCAGCCGGAAAATCGGGCTGCTGCCGACGTCATCGGGGACGGACTTTACGACGAACGTTTTATACCGGCTTCCTCGCTTACAATCGGAGCAGCAGATGGATACAGCGGGATCATTGAGCATCCGCAGTTCATGCACGGCTACCGCTTTTACCGTGTCAACGTGCCATCGCTGAAGCAGACGGTCGTCGTCCTTAGTGATACGCTGTATGAAGAAGGGGAAGCGGTGAAGCTTTCCGTAACGGAAGAGAAGGAGAATGGTGCGCTGTGATTGATACGAAAGCAAGATACATCGTGCAGCCGGTGATTGAAAAAACAGCAGGCGTTGCGCTGCGGACAGGTCTATCGGCCAATCAAATGACGGTGCTCGGCTTTCTCACAGGTGCAGCGGCAGCCGGAGCGGTCTTTGCCGGCTGGTATGTCACCGGTTTTCTGCTGCTCTGGTTTTCAGGTTTTCTGGATGCTGTAGACGGCACCATGGCCCGGAAAACAACGAGCACAAAATTTGGAACGGTGCTCGACGTCAGCTTTGACCGGCTCGTCGAGGCAGGCATTATTCTTGCCCTCGCATTCCGCTATCCGGATCTGATGTGGGCGATGCTGCTGCTGATGGCATCCATCTTATATACGGTCACCATCTTTCTCACCGTTGGCGCCGTTGCTGATAAGAAAACAGAGAAATCCTTTTACTATCAGCCTGCCCTTGCAGAACGGACAGAAGGCTTTATTTTGCTGTCGCTGATGATTTTGTTTACTGAATACCTGCTGTTTTTCACGCTGTTATTTCTCGCTGTCGAGTTGATCACCGCCTTTCAGCGACTGTATATGGCGAAAAAACTGCTGCAAGAGGAGGAAGAAGCATGAGTCTGCTGTACATCACCGCGAATCCTAAAAAAACATCCGAATCATACGGTCTGCGCCTTGGAGAAGCGTTTCTTGCAGCGTATCAGAAAGCGCACCCGGAGGCTTACGTAGAGAGGCTTGATTTATTCGCGGACACGCCGCCTCCGCTGACTGGCGACAAGCTGGATGCTTGGGAACGAAAGACAACCCGCCCGGTGACGAGCCCCTGGGTCGATCAGTTTCTCCGCTTTGATCAAATCGTCTTCGTCACGCCCCTCTGGAATATGGGGCTGCCGTCTCCAGTCAAAGCATACATCGATCAGCTGATATTACCCGACAAAACGTTCCGTTTCGGGGAACGCGGCATGGAAGGCCTGCTCGGTCACGTCAGGGTGCTGCACCTGCAGTCGCGCGGCGGGGTCTATTCGCACGGCAAGCTGCAGGCGTTTGAGCACGGAGACTCCTATTTGCGAACCATTTTCGGACTTACCGGAGTGAAGCAGTACGACCACGTTTTTGTGGAAGGAACGAGTACGTATCCTGACGAAGCAGAGACGCGGCTGAAGGAAGCAGTTAAAGAGGCAGAAGAACTTGCCCGAACCTTTCACGGATAACGCGTGAAATGAATAAACAGGCGAATGTATCATTAGGTTTTCCTGCAAGCTGTATTTTCGGAAAAGCTGTACCAGCCGACACAATTGGAACTCTGCCTCAAGCAGCTGCTATGCCATTTGAAAGCTGCTCAACGGCTTGCAATCATCACCTTACTCAGCTTAGATCGTTAGAACGAAGTGATACAAGGACCATGAAACGCAACTCAAAGCCGGTGTACGTTGACAATTCACTGGTCACAGCATGAAAAAACCCCTCTGGCCAATAATTTGCCAGAGGGGTTTTTCAGTAGTTCTATTAATAATTCGGCTGCATCTCGCCGGATTCGATCTCCTCGATGTAGTGGCAGGCGGCGCGGTGGCCGTCTTTCATCAGATCATCGTTTGTGCGGAGCTCGGGATCATCAGTCTTACACTTGTCTGTCGCAAACGGGCAGCGCGTATGGAAACGGCAGCCTTCAGGCGGATCGATTGGAGAAGGAACGTCCCCCTTCAGAATGATCTGCTCTTTACGCTTCGTCGGATCCGGAACCGGAATCGCGGACAGGAGCGTTCTTGTATACGGGTGCTTCGGGTTGTCGAACAGCGATTTCTTATCTGCAATCTCCACAATTTTCCCGAGGTACATAACGAGTACGCGGTCGGAAATGTGACGGACGACACCGAGGTCGTGCGAAATAAAGAGATACGTCAGGTCGAGGTCACGCTGCAGCTTCTTCAGCAGGTTCAATACCTGTGCCTGAATCGATACGTCGAGTGCCGATACTGACTCATCACAGATGATCATTTTCGGGTCTACGGAAAGCGCACGGGCGATCCCGATACGCTGACGCTGACCGCCGCTGAATTCGTGCGGGAAGCGGTCAATCTGGTGTTCGCCAAGCCCGACCGTCTTCATCAGTTCTTTAATCCGCTCTTCGCGGTCTTTTTTCGGAGCAACGTTTTGAATCTCCATTGCCTCATTCAGAATCTGGCGCACCGTCTGTCGAGGGTTAATGGATGCGTATGGGTCCTGGAAAATAATCTGCAGGTCTTTTCGCATGTCGCGCATTTCCTTCTTGCTGAGAGAGACGAGATCCTTTCCGTTGAATTCAACGGTACCGGACGTCGGGTTATCCAATCGCAGAATCGCGCGTCCTGTCGTTGACTTGCCGCAGCCTGATTCACCTACGATGCTGAGCGTTTCACCGGCGTTCACTTCAAAGCTGATGTCATCGACTGCTTTTACGTCGTTTACTTTGCGGCCAAAGATGCCGCCTTTGATTGGGAAATACTGCTTAAGATTTTGTACTTTCAGGATCTGCTGTGGAGTAGTCATCTCGTACGTTCACCTCCGGTCCGTCCCACTGGTCTGTATGAATCCAGCAGCGTACTTGATTTCCGTCGTCTAACTCTTCCAGATCCGGCAGACGCTCTACGCACATTTCTCGTGCAAACGGGCAGCGGGGCGCAAAACGGCAGCCGTCCGGAAGCTCATCTGGACGCGGGACCATGCCGCGGATCACTTCGAGTTCGTCCTGGTCAATATCGTGACGTGGCAGGGACTTCAGCAGGCCAACCGTATATGGATGCTTCGGCTTGGAGAAAAGAGTTTCCACGTCTGCGTATTCAATGATTTTACCTGCATACATAACGGCAACGTAGTCGCACGTTTCCGCCACGACGCCGAGGTCGTGCGTGATGAGCATCATCGACATGCCGAGGTCTTTCTGCAAGTTGTTGATCAGACGCAAAATCTGAGCCTGAATCGTCACGTCGAGAGCCGTCGTCGGCTCATCGGCAATCAGCAGCTCTGGATCACACGCGAGGGCAATCGCGATCATCGCGCGCTGGCGCATACCGCCGGAGAGCTCGTGCGGGTAAGCTTTCACCCGGGCCTTCGGAGAAGGAATACCAACGAGTTCCAGCATATCAACTGCTTTATTCAGAGCTTCCTTTTTGGACATGCCACGGTGAATCTGATAAGCTTCCGCAATTTGGTCGCCGACGGTGTAGACCGGGTTCAGAGACGTCATTGGCTCCTGAAAGATCATCGAGATTTTATTCCCGCGGATCTGGCGCATTTCTGCTTCACTTTTCTCAAGCAGGTCCTCGCCGTGGAAGTAAATATGGCCGCCCTTGATTTTACCCGGGTCTTCGATCAGACGCATGATAGAAAGGGACGTGATACTTTTTCCTGAACCGGACTCGCCCACGATTCCGAGCGTTTTTCCGGCTGGAACGTCAAAGTGTACACCGTCAACGGCCTTAATTTCCCCTTTATGGGTAAAGAAGGACGTCTGGAGGTCGTCCACTTTAATAATGGATGGTTTTTGTTCCAACGTGTTTCCCACCTTTCAATGTCGGAATATCGGTTAATCCAGCTCGATCCGCTTGTTGAGGAGTCGATAGGAAATATCTACAAGGAAGTTAACGAAAACAAACAACAGAGCAAGAATCAGTACAGCACCCTGAACGATCGGGAAATCACGCTGTGAAATAGCTTCCACGACGAGTCGTCCAAGACCGTTAATCGCAAATACGGTTTCTGTCAGAACAGCTCCGCCGAGAAGCGTACCGAACTGAAGACCAACGACCGTAACAACCGGGATCATCGCATTACGCAGCGCGTGCTTATACACGACATAGCGTTCTTTTACTCCTTTGGCGCGGGCTGTGCGGATGTAATCCTGATGAATAACTTCGAGCATACTGGAACGCATCATTCGGGCAATAATGGCTGCCCCGGCGGTTCCAAGAGTAATAACAGGCAGGATAGCGGCCTGCGGAGAGCCCCATCCGGAAACGGGCATCCAGTCAATGTTCAAGGCTAAGTACTGAATCAGCATAAGGCCGAGCCAGAAGTTCGGCATGGAGAGGCCGAATAAGGCAAAGACCATGATAAACATGTCAGAAAAAGAATTACGTCGCGTCGCCGAAACAACGCCGGCGATGATGCCGATAAACACGCTGACAATCGTACTGTAAAGGGCAAGTTCTACGGTAATCCAGAAACGGACGCCGATTTCGTCGCTAACAGCACGTCCGCTGCGGATCGAGTTGCCGAGATCGCCTTGTACAGCATTGCCGACAAACGTGCCGTACTGCACGTAAAGCGGATCATTCAGGCCGAGACGGTCACGCATTTGTTCAATCTGTGTTTCGCTCGCACGCTCCCCAGCCATAATCTGAGCCGGATCCCCCGGAATGAGGTGCATCATCAGAAAGACGATGATCGTCACCCCGAACATAACCGGAATGGTTTGAAGCAGGCGGCGTATCGTATATTTAATCAAAGTGTTTCACCTCGCTTGCGTTATTTTATGCTTTCAGCTTCGGATCCAGTGCGTCACGGACTCCGTCACCAAACAGGTTGAAGGCAAGAACGACCAGGACGATGGCAATACCAGGGAAGAGGGCGACATGCGGATGTTCCCACATATAGTTTCTTCCTGCAGACAGCATCGCTCCCCATTCCGGTGTAGGAGGCTGAGCTCCAAGACCGAGGAAGGAAAGCCCGCTTGCTGTCAGAACAGCTGTTGCGATAAACAATGTTGCCTGAACGATGATCGGCGACATAATGTTCGGCAGAATGTGCCGGAAAATGATCCGGAAATCTGACGCGCCGAGTGCACGCACCGCATCCACATATTCCAGCTGGCGGACAGCAAGCGTGGAACCTCGTACGATTCGGGCGAAAACAGGTACGGCGAAAATGGAAATCGCAATGATCACGTTGTTGATACTCGGTCCGAGAACAGCAACGATACCAAGTGCAAGCAGGATACCAGGGAACGCAAGGAGAACGTCCATCGTACGCATAATGATCGCGTCAATTGCTTTTCCGTAGTAGCCGGACACGATCCCGAGTGCGACCCCGAACACCATTCCGATTGCTACAGAAAGGAATCCTATGTAAAGTGTAATCGACATTCCATGAATAATACGGGTAAAGATGTCACGTCCGTGATGGTCCGTGCCAAACCAGTGCTCAGAAGAAGGGCCCTGAAGCCGTGCCTGTACGTTCGGCATGTTCGGATCCAGACTCGTCAGCATCGGTCCGACAAAGGCCGTAATAATGAAGAAAACGATCAAAATACCGCCGGCCATCGCCAAATAGTTCTGACGAAGCTTACGCCAGGCCGTTTTGAAGTTTTCCAAATATGGATTGATCCGCTTCGGATCTTTTGGGGCATGTCTGACAGTTGTCTCAGCCATAACGAAACCTCTCTTTCACAAAATATATTTGATTCTGACAAATGTAACCACTTAATTGCCATTTTACTCCTATAATAATAGGAAACTGAATAAACGATACGAAAAAATTATATCATTAACACACTTTTACACAAGGGATATTCTTAAAAAAGGCAGATATTTTTACAATATAGTTTTGTATGTAAATTAAATCTGGCATATGTTGTAAAAAAGCTTGTAAGAAAGGTTAACAAGCAAGTGATTTATTGCACAAAGCTTGTATTCCTTTAACGCGGTGATGAAGTTATATTGCAGTAATAATTGCTCAATATATTATTTTCAGAAAAAAAGAACTTGTTTTTTTATGAACCGTATTGTAAATTAAAGTGGAGCAAGAATGTAAAAATATGAGATACCATTAAGGGGGAACGATCATGCTAAAAAGCAAGACGCTGAAAGCAGCGCTCATCACGACTGCTGCTGCCATGACATTCGCGGCGTGTGCCAGCGAGCCGGACAATAACGGCGGCGGGGACAACAACGCTGCACCGGACAACGGGGCAGAAGAGAACAATGAAGAAGCAGCCGACAACGCCGACAACAATGACGGCGAAGAAGCAGCTGACGGAGAAGGCGAAGCGACGGATGAGGATCTCGATCCGAACAACCTCGTTATCGCACAGATTTCCGACATCGTTGCACTTGATCCTCAAGGATCCAACGACGTACCTTCCAGTAACGTGCAGCACAACCTCTACGAAACACTTGTAGCACAGTCTGAAGAGGGCGAAATCGAGCCGCTTCTTGCTGAAGAGTGGGAAGATGTAGAAGAAGACGTATGGCAGTTCACGCTCCGTGAAGGCGTGACGTTCCACGACGGTTCTGACTTTACAGCGGATGACGTTGTCGCTACTTTCGAGCGGATCCAGGACCCGGATGTTGCATCCGAGCGTGCGTTCCTCTTTGAAATGGTTGAAGAAGTCGTCGCAGTAGATGACTATACAGTAGAATTCCACACAGAGTTTCCTTTCGCTCCGCTGCCGGCACACCTGGCGCACACTGGCGGAAGCATCATCAGTGAGGAAGCAATTGAAGCAGACTACGATCAGGCAGCAGACGGCGGACAGCCTGGCGACTACCTGAACGAAAATCCATCCGGAACTGGTTTCTTCCAGTTTGAAGAGTGGAGCCCGGGCTCTGAAGTCGTACTGAGCCGCAACGACGATTATTGGGGTGATCCTGCAGGCGTTGACCAGGTAACGTTCAAGGTAACTCCTGAGCCGCAGACGCAGATTGGTGAGCTTGAAACTGGTGCAGCAAGCATCATCTATCCTGTACGTCCTGATGACCGTAACCGTGTAGACGGAACAGACGGTATCAGCGTATACGAGCAGGAAAGCTTAAGCCTTGCATACATCGGCTTCAACATGCAGCAGGACCCGCTTGATGACCAGCAGGTGCGTCAGGCACTGACAATGGCGATCAACAAGGACGACATCATTGAAGGTGCAACTGGAGGGACTGCAAACCCTGCCGTTGGTCCGATCAACGATCTCGTATTCGGTTTCTCTGATGAAGTAGAAGAGCTTGGCTACGATCCAGAACGTGCGCAGGAGCTGCTTGAAGAAGCTGGCTACGGCGACGGTATGGACATCACGCTCTGGACGAACGACAGCGAAGAGCGTATCCAGATTGCAGAACTCGTTCAGGCACAGCTCTCCGTGATCGGCGTTAACGCGGAGATCGAAGTACTTGAGTGGGGCGCGTACCTCGACAGCACAGCTGAAGGGGAGCATGACATGTTCATCCTCGGTTGGGTAACAGTAACAGCGGATGCCGACTACGGTATGTACGCACTGTTCCATTCCAGCCAGCAGGGTGCAGCAGGTAACCGTTCCTTCATGGACAACGAAGAGCTTGACCAGCTGCTTGACGATGCACGTACAGAAACAGATGAAGCTACTCGTGAAGACCTTTACGAGCAGGCGATGGAAATTCTCGTAGAAGAAGCTCCAATGCTTTATCTGTATCACTCTGACTACCTCGTCGGTCTTCGTGACGAAGTACAAGGCTTCTGGAAGCATCCAAACGGCCTTTACCAGCTACACGAAGTAACAATCGAAGAATAGAACATTTCTATCCCCGGAGCCAGCCTCCGGGGATTTTCTTATTCGTACTGAAAAGCCTGCTTACCTGTTGAAGCGGGAGTACGGATTTAGTATACTTACGTTATGTCTTTTCAAAGAGGACATTTGTGTATTTAAAAGAAACAAAAAGGGGACAGGCATATGGTGAAGGTAGCAAAATTCGGCGGCAGCTCGCTGGCTGACGCCGGACAGTTTGAAAAAGCAGCGGCCATTATCCGGGCGGACAGCGAACGCAGGCTGATCGTCGTTTCCGCACCCGGAAAACGGCATGCAGAAGACATCAAGACAACCGATCTGCTTGTCACCCTGGCAGCTGACGTACTGGAGAATGGTCCTGTTGAGGAAAGCCTTCAGGCGGTAAAAGAGCGCTATGAATCGATCGTCCGCGGACTGGGCCTGTCGGGAAATCCGGCAGCCGAAACAGAACAGCAGCTGCGGAAGCTGATTGACGAATACAAAACCGATCCGCCACGGCTCATGGATGCGCTCATGGCAAGTGGTGAAAATGAAAACGCAAAGGTCATGGCTGCTTATTTGCAGTCGTTGGGAGAAACGGCCCGGTATTTATCGCCGGAGGAAGCCGGCATGGTTGTGACAGACGAACCGGCAAACGCCCGCATTCTGCCGGAAGCGTACGCTCGTCTGAAGAAACTGCGCGAAGAGGAAGGCATTCTTGTGATTCCTGGATTTTTTGGAGTGTCTAAAGCGGGGCATATCGTTACGTTTCCGCGAGGCGGCTCGGATATCAGCGGCTCTATCGTCGCTGCAGGTGTCGAAGCATCCCTATACGAAAACTTTACAGATGTTGATTCCGTTTACTCGGTCAACCCGTCGCTCGTCGAGAACCCGAAAGAAATGAAGCAGCTGACGTACCGGGAAATGCGGGAGCTTGCGTATGCCGGATTTTCGGTGTTCCACGATGAAGCGCTGCTGCCGGTTGTAGCAAAGAAAGTGCCGATCGCCATCAAAAATACGAATCATCCGGACGCGCCGGGAACACGGATCACTGCTGAGCGGGAACGGGAAGGTCTGCCGGTGATCGGCATTGCAAGCGACAGCGGGTTTGTGACGATCAACCTGACGAAATATTTGATGAACCGGGAAGTCGGCTTTGGCCGGAATTTGCTGAACATTTTAGCTGAAGAAGGCATTTCCTTTGAGCATACGCCTTCCGGAATCGATAATATGTCGATCATCGTGCGTGAGGAGTATTTAAACGAAACAGCTGAAGCGCGCATCCTCGAGCGGATCCGGCAGGAGCTTAACGTGGAAGAAGTACACGTAGAGCGGAACCTGGCCATGGTCATGGTCGTCGGAGAAGGCATGGCAAGCACGGTCGGTGTCGCATCCAAGGCGACGACGGCCCTCTCAGAAGCGGGCGTGAACATTAAGATGATCAACCAAGGATCCTCTGAGGTGAGCATGATGTTCGGCGTAAACGCGCAAGATGCTGATTTGGCCGTCAAAAGCCTCTATAAGGCATGCTTTGAAAAAGAACCGGTATAACGTGAAAAAAAGGCGCCGCTGTCAGAAAGCGGCGCCCTTTCTATGAATGAAGCAGCACGGTGTTAACCTTTTTTTACATATACAGAAACACTCCCGCCGTCTACAGGAAAGTCTGCATTGCCTTCGTCATCAATTTCAATATCGTCTTCTACGCTGCCGGTCAGATCATGCCATATTTCACCGGCGCGGTGTTCGCCGACGTGCATCGTTTTCGACCCCGGCTCTCCGTTCGTCATAATGACCGCACAGCCGGAGTCGGGATGGTCCTCTGATCCGAGCCGGACCCAGCCGATGGTGCTGTGATGATCGAAATAGTCGACCTGCTCGCCGTAGCTGTACTGGTTGCGTGCGTGCAGGAGCGGATCCAGCATCTCCTTTTTACCGTCGATCGGTTCATCGCCGTCAATCCCGTAGTAATCGCCGTAAAAGACGCACGGATAGCCGTCTTCGCGCAGTAAAATAAGAGCATAGGCCATTGGCTTAAACCAGTCATCAACCCAGGATTCGAGCGATTCGCCCGGCTGGGAGTCATGGTTGTCGACGAACGTCACGACGTTCGCTTCATGCTTTTCCACGAGCGATCCTTCAAAAATGGTCCGCAGATCAAAGTCTTCGCCTTTTTCTGAAGCCTCGTGAAACCGGTAGTGCAGACCAACATCAAATAAGTCGATGCTGTAGTCGACGTACTCGAGAAACTCTTCCTTTGCTTCTGCATCCGGATTCCAAAATTCCCCTACAAAGTAAAAGTCGCCGCCCTGTTCCTCGCGCACCTGCCAGATGAAATCAGAGATAAAGTTGTGATTAATATGTTTGATCGCGTCGAGGCGGAATCCGTCGACGCCTGTTTCGGCTGCGAACCACTTTGCCCAGTTCAGCGTTTCTTCGACGACTTCCGGATGATTGTAGTCAATGTTTGCAAACATCAGATAATCATAGTTGCCGAACTCATCATCGACGTGATCGTTCCACTCTTTTCCATCGCCAAGAATCCGGAAGACAGCATCCTTTTCTTCCGCCTGATCGTAGTCGGTTCCATTGAAGTGATAGTAGTGCCATACGAAGTCAGAGTGTTCGCCGTCCCGTCCGGGAAACGTGAACTTGGTCCATCCTTCGATGTCATACGCATCGCTGATGACATCGGTCCGGTTGTCCGGATCAACTTCCACGACCTCAAACGTTTCCGTTTCATCTGCGCCGGCTTTATGATTCATTACCACGTCGGCGTAGACCATCACGTCGTGATCGTGACAGACCTGAATCGCTTCCAGCAGTTCTTCCTTCGTGCCGTATTTGGTTCGCACTGTTCCTTTTTGATCAAATTCACCGAGGTCATATAGGTCGTAAACGCCGTAGCCGTTGTCGTCCTGAGAGATCGCTTTTGTCACAGGCGGAATCCAGACGGCATTAATGCCAACGCACTGAAGCTCTTCCACATGCTCCTGCAGACGCTGCCAGTGTTTCCCGTCGTTCGGTACGTGCCATTCGAAAAATTGCATCATCGTGTAGTTGGATGGTATCTGTCCCATAAAATTCCTCCTGTAAGTGATGTGGATATGCTCTTATACCCGTTACAGGCAGAATGAAACAGGACCTTCGATTACCGAAACAACCCCGTATACAAAAAAACGCCCCGGCATACGGCCAGAGCGAGACGATCAATTCCATTCGAACGGTGTCTGCTGGTAAACGTAATAGTTCAGCCAGTTGGAAAACAATAAGTGTGCGTGCGAGCGCCAGCGGTTCATCGGCGCTTCGGACGGGTCATTGTTTGGGAAATAATGAGCAGGAATCTGCACGCTCAGTCCTCGGTCGAGATCACGCTCATACTCCTCTTTCAGCGTTACCGTGTCGTATTCGAGATGGCCGGTCGCCATCACGTGACGCCCGTCCTTCGACATCAGCAGGAAGGGACCGGCTTCCTTTGACGAGGCAAGCAGAAGCAGATCATCATGCTCGAGCGTCGAATCGACGGCAATGTTCGTGTAGCGTGAGTGCGGGGCGATGAATTCATCATCAAAGCCGCGCAGCAGCTCAATCTGCTTCACGGCCGGATCAATCCGGTGCCGGAAAATGCCGGAACACTTTTGTTCGAGCGGCACCTTCTGAATACCGTACAGATGATAGAGAGCCGCCTGCGCTCCCCAGCAGATATGCAGGCTCGACGTCACGTTGTGCTCCGCCCAGTCCATGATCTCCGTGATTTCTTTCCAGTAAATCACGTCTTCAAAGGAAAGATGCTCAATCGGCGCACCGGTAATGATCATGCCGTCAAATTTATGCTCGCGGATGCTGTCAAAGTCTTTATAAAACTCCTCCAGGTGCGAGTGACTGACGTTTTTCGGCTGATAGGTCACCGTACGCAAAAACGTAATGTTTACCTGAAGCGGCGAGTTTCCGAGCAGCCTGAGCAGGTGGGCTTCTGTTTTTTCTTTTTCCGGCATGAGGTTCAAAATCACGATGTTAAGCGGACGGATGTCCTGCATCGTTGCACGCTCATCCTCCATGACGAAAATATTTTCGCCTTCCAGTACATCTTTGGCCGGAAGGTTCTTCGGGACATTAATCGGCACTGCGGTTCCACCCTCTCCTGCTGACGCAAAAATCTGATAACTTCTATTATAACAACTGGCAGGAAATCTACAATGATTTTATCCGGAAGCCGCGCACATGTAAACGCTTAACTGCACGAAATTGGCTGTAAACCGCTGTACGACGCAGTTTAGTTGGCTTATAATGGACGGAGCATTTATATTCAGAGAGGGGACAGAAGACGATGGCCGATCGAAAACTGCTTTTTTTTGACATAGACGGAACACTTGTAGACGAGGAGAAAAAACTGCCTGATTCAACGGTGAAAGCGATTCAGGAGCTGCAGGACGCCGGACACTATACAGCGATCGCGACGGGGCGGGCACCATTTATGTTCAGCCGGCTGCGCGAGAAGCTTTCTATCAGCTCTTTCGTCAGCTTTAACGGCTCATACGTGGAATTTGAAGGCGAAACGATTCACGAAAATCCGCTGAAATACGAAGAGTTGAAGCGGCTGACTACGATGGCAGGAACGAATGATCATCCGCTCGTATACCTGGACCACCGCGATATGAAAGCGAATGTCCCGCACCATCCGCACATTGAAGAAAGCATCGGATCGCTTAAGTTTGACCATCCCGAATTTGATGATACGTACTTAAACACGCGTCCGATCTATCAGACGCTGCTGTTCTGCACCGATGGAGAAGAGAAGCCGTACGAACAGGAATTCAGCGACTTTGATTTTATCCGCTGGCATGAAGTCTCCACGGACATCATCCCGTCCGGCGGATCCAAAGCGATCGGCATCGAAGCGATGATGAAGCGCCTCGGCGCTACGCGCGACGACGTCTACGTGTTCGGGGACGGGCCAAACGATATTGAAATGCTCTCCTTTACAAAAAACAGCGTAGCCATGGGCAACTCTGTACCGGCAGCTCTGAAGGCAGCCTCTCACGTAACAGGCCACGTAGGTGAAGACGGACTTGCAGACGCCCTGCGCCAATTTGGACTAATCAAGTAGCGCCGGGTGGAAGAAGACGGATGATTACGCTATAATGAACAGTGCCGTCTCCCATTTCGGGCAGACGGCACATTCTGTGACCCTGTAGCTCAGCAGGATAGAGCAGCCGCCTCCTAAGCGGCAGGTCGGAGGTTCGAATCCTCTCAGGGTCGCCATACATAGAAATGCTGAAACCCTTGATGCATAAGGGTTTTATTTATTTTTTACGTTGGAATATATGTTCGTAGAAGGTGATTAATAGCGGTGTTTGGGAGCGGATTGGGAGCGGATTTTACTTATCCACATATTTATCCTCAAAAAAGTGGTTAAACTGATCGGCAGCTGCACGATCGACTTCTACTATTTTGTGACCGTAGATATTCATGGTTGTACCAATGTTGCTGTGACGTGCTCGATCACTAATCGATTTCATTGGCACATTCTTTTCGATTAAATACGTGATTGATATGTGTCGCAGATCGTGAAAGCGAACTTTCTCAATTCCTTTTCGTTTGATGAAACGAGACCACCATTGGCTAATGCTATCTGGCCTGATCGGACGCCCGGTTAAGTCGCTGAAAAGAAAGATCGTTTCTGGATACTCCCAACGATTCCGCATCATCATTTTGTGCTTTCTCTTTTCTCGTAAAAGCCTTTCAATCATGTTCATGAGTTCTAACGGGATTGCAGCAACCCCCTCTAGGTGATTTTTAATGCCCTTAACCTGCACGCCTTTTCCTTTCACTTCTGTTAATGACTGCTCAAATCGAATAGCTCCTTCTTCTTTTAATAAATGTCTTTCTTCAAGTGCTGCAATCTCTCCCTCACGAGCAGATGTCACAAATGCGATCCAGAATAACACCTGTTTCTCTAACGGCTCCGTTTTAATTCCTTCTATTAATTGACGAATCGTTTCAGGTGAATAATTAACATTCGTTCTAGCTCGCTTCGAAGGAGGTGGCTTAACTGCAGATACAGGATTTTCTTTTATCAGGCCCCATTCTTCTGCACATCGCATAATACTAGTGAAAGCCTTATGAACATTCCGAATGCTGCTGATGGATAAAGATCCATCTTTACCGTCCATCCTTACTCCCGGTTTTTTCATTTCTTCCATTAAGTTCACTACATGGATAGGTTTAATATCTGTTAGCTTCATATTTCCGTATTTAGGTAAGATACGTTTATTTAAATGCATTACGGCATCCCGCAGAGAATCAGGAGCATACTTCTCTTTAGCATATTTCTCTAACCATTCAGGATAAAAGCTTTTCAATGTAATATTCTCAGGACGAATATAATTTCCTCCTAAGACCTCTGCTTCAAATACAGAAAGAGCTTTCTTTGCTTCGGTCGCATTTCTCACATTCACAGTTTTACGTTCCATTATTTTTTTGCCATCGTCGGTATAACCAATAATGACATTCATTCGGTATTTGTTTTTACCACGTTTCTCAATATAAGCCATTCAATATCACCTCACTATTAAGTATGCGATATAAGCATATATCTCCTTTCGATGTTCGAATAACGAACGTTATAGTTCTTCGCCTTCCTCCAGATCCACCATGCGATAACCTTCCAGTAATCCAAACAATTCATTGTCTCGAAGTTCTATTCTGTCATAAAAAGGTACCATCATTTTCGTAGCACTAAGGTGCAGACTTTTTGTTGAATTAACGTGTACCCAATGCTTTTCAGTCATAAATAAGTCCCCTCTCAATATTCACCGAATGATGAGTAAATGATTTCATAGTCATCTTTAGTAAATGTATTTAGAAACGATCGAAACTCAATCTCCAGCTCATATGGATTAACGGTAAGATCAGGTTTAATCTCTAGCGATAAAATATATTGATATGCTTGATACTCAGCATGAGTAATATAGAATTCCTGGCCGTACACATCGATTAAGTGATAACCTTCTGGGTTTCGATCAACCTGTATCTGAGTGATTGGTGTAATAACCGGCTCATCGAGTGATTCAACATTAGATTGGGCTTTAAATGTTTCATAGTCTCGTTCCATCAGCTCATGTTCAAAACACCTTTGCTCCCACATATCCCATCGTTTACGTGCAAACGGGACCGTGACACCAAATTCTTTAGCTAATTTGCGTATTGTTGCGTCTTTTGTTTCTGCTAATTCAAAATCTGAGAGTAAATGAGTGGGAATACAAAGGTGATACATAAAATTATTTGCTTGGGCTTCTTGTAACTGTCTGAATTGATCGGCCATAACGCGTTGATTGCTGCCGTGTCGTAACACATGACCTAGTTCGTGAGCAAAGTTCTCCCATTGTTGCGCGTCATTTGATCTTAAATCTAATAACAATGTAGTGTAACCATCATAATGAACGATAGCGGGGTCACCAGCGTGATAAGTAATATTGATATTAAAATGAATACTTAATCCTCTAATAGAGATATCATCAACCTCAGTATATATACGCTTCACAAATGTCTCTAAGTCAGTCAAGTACACATAATCAACTCCAATTAAGAACGTATGTTCGATTTTGATTTGAAAAGAAAAGCCCCGGAGGGCTAGTCTTTATTCATTAATTCTAACAAGTCCAGTTTCAGCAAAAATTAATCCTTGTTGAAGTTGGATGAGTAGCTCTGGATCCTCGGCTATCTCTGGGTTCACATCAAAAACAACATTTGCATCGATAGAGGAACCTGGGTTAATAGACTCTAAAAACAGGCCATTTCCATCTTCATTAGCGTAGATAGATGCAGTAGAATCAGCGTCATATGTGTTCTCACCCAATAATAATTGCAAATCAGAGGAGTTTAAAGTCACTGAATCATTTCCCACATTCTCAGAGGATACGTTAACTACAATAAAGATATCGTTAGTAGACTCAGATAAGAATTCATCTCCAACTTCTTGAGTAGTTTCGACACTATTAATTACATATTCTACATCGCCTACTTGAATAGCTTCGCCAATAGATACAGTATCTTGAGCTTCGCCATCTTCATCTAATGCTTCCTCTTCATTATTACCATTGTTTTCTTCATTATTTGATGAATTATTATTGCTCTCATCTTCTTCGTTGTTTGCAGAGTTCTCTTCTTCATTAGCTTCATCATTATTATCTGCGTCATTATTGTTCGTATTTTCCTCAGCATCAGCTACAGAATTATTATTACCATCATCACCGTCCGCGATTTCTTCATCATCCCCGCCTGTAACGGCTACCATTACTACCAAAACTACGGCTACAATAAACCACCATCGCTTGTAGAACGGCTTTTTCACCTTACCTTCTCCTTCTTTTGCCATACCTGACAACCCCTTTTTAAGAATAAAAATTATCTTACTCCTACAATATGGCAGAATAAGGCGAAAAAAGAAAGGCTTATTTCATTCTTTATTCCTTTTTTTCAATATCTCTTCAATAGCTTTTAGCATTGTCTCAGCATCTATATTACCGTCTCGACCTGCAATAAGAGCATTAGGATCATCTAAAATTTCTTTTGCTTTCTCTCGATAGTCCGGTTTTTCTTCACCTTTTAGTAAATAATCAGTAGAAACATCTAATAGTCTTGAGATTGTTAAAATCTCATCTGCTCTAGCAGGACGCTCTCCTTTTTCAATCCTGTTCAAAACACTAACATTTATATTTGCTCTGCTTGCTAGCTCTCGCTGCGACCACGACTTCCTTTCTCTTAACCGGACGATGCGATCCCCTAAACTCATAATGTTTTGTCTCCTTAATTTCATGTTTAGCAATTTAATTCTACCACCTTTCTATTATGGAAACAAAACAATTTCTAAAAAAGCAATATTAGGGGTTGCAATTTCTATAATAGCAATGTACACTGAGGTTACAAAGTTGCTAAAACAGCAATTGGAGGTGAGGAAGTTGGAACGAGTTAACTTGAAACTTATTAAGCAACGCCGCGAAAAAATGAATATATCAATGCAAGAGATGGCCGAGCGCATCGGTAAGAAGAACGCCTCTACTTGGCTCAAGTATGAGAATGGAGTTTATGCTTTAGATGCTAATCATATTCCGATCATAGCAGATGCTTTGAAAATTTCTAAAGAAGACCTGTATTTTTTTGAAGAAAACATTGCTAAAACAGAAATGAAAGAAGGGGTGATTTAAATGTCAGAGCTTATCAAAACATTTTCTGATGAGGCTAATGAAGAAATTCTTGTTAGCGGCAGAGAGCTACATGAATTTCTAGGTGTTAATAGCCGCTATACAACTTGGTTTCAAAGAATGACTGACTACGGTTTCGATGAAGGGTCGGACTTTATCACAATTCTGGGAGAAAGTATTGGAGGCCGACCTTCTACCGACCATCACTTAAAACTCGACATGGCTAAAGAAATATCCATGCTGCAGAGAAATGAGAGAGGCAAGCAAGCGCGACAACATTTTATTGAGATCGAGAAGCGTTGGAACAATCCTGAAATGGTAATCAAGCGGGCTATGGATTATCAGCAACAGAAGATTGAAGCTCTGGAAGCTGAGAAACAACAAAATCTGCCTTATATCCGCTTTGGTCAGCAAGTATCAAACTCAGATGGAGCAATCAACATCGGCGCTTTTTCCAAGATGATCTATGACAAACATGGCGTGAATATTGGTCGTAACAGAATGTTCGCTTGGTTCCGTGAAAAAGGTTATTTCATGAAGAAAGGGCGCGAACGTAATGTTCCTAAGCAGACTTACGTTGAACAGGGGCTCTTTGTTATCTCGCCAACGGTAGTGAGCAGATCCCAAGGCGATGTGGAAAGCTTCACTACCCTTATCACTGGAAAAGGACAAGTTAAATTCACGAACATTCTGTTAGACGCTTTTGTTGAATCAAAATAATACAGACGCTGCTCAAACAGCGCCTGGAAAGGAGAGGAGCAAATGGAGCGAAAAACGTGGGATGTGGCTGAAACTGCGGCTTACCTGGGTGTTTGTAAGGAAACGCTATACACGATGTGCCGGGAGGGGCAAATACCTCACATGCGATTCAGGCGCCGCATTTTTTTCCACGAAGAGAGAATTATTGAGTGGATGAACAACCAGCCAACGATGTTAATGGGTGATTCGTTGGAAAAGGTTGAGCAACTACCTTAATCATATCGTAAGGCAGTGGTTCATATTGCCACTGTAGAGAACAGTTCTTGAGAAGAACAAATGAAGGGGGGTGAAACGATTGCAGTCGGATGAGTTGAGATTTGGTGATGTGATGAAGATAGCTCGAAAGCGAGCGGGGATGACTCAAGAAAAGATGGCGCAACTCATGCACCGCAGTAGAAGTTCCGTAGTCAAAATGGAAAACAATCAGCAAGTAATTGATGTAAATGATTTTAAGCGCTGGATGAATTTAACGAATGCGAAAGATATGGCTGTAATTGCAATCGCAGGTTTAGATCCGGCAATGGCCGGGGCAGTCATTGAAACAATTAATCGGATGATGGGAGCGATGGTGACATGGATTTTTTAAAAGATATGGGATGTATTGCAGCACTATTTGCGCCATCTGTATTCACCGTCATTTACCTAGTAACAGGAGGTTGAGGTATGACACGAAATGAGCCTGTACAAGAATGTGCGCAATGTCGTAGAGACATTAAGCCAGGTAGTTGGGCGATTGAATTTGAAAGTGATTATTTCTGTAACGAAGGCTGTTTGAGTGAACGAGTGTTAGATCTCACAGAATATGAGGAGGTACAAATATGAGTATTGATCAATTAGCGCAAGAATCACAGGACATCATTGAAGAAATGGTAAAGCTCGAAGATAAGCTTAGTGACTGCATTGAACGGTTTGCCAAAGTAAATGACCAGCTACAAGAGAAAGCAGATGAAGAAACAAAAAAAGAGACCGACCAGCTGGCGGGCTGATCAGTCCAAGGGGTTGTTGTTAGAACTTACTTTCATTATACGACAGCCCATCCTAAATCACAACGGAGGGATAACAATGAAACAAATCAAGCTGATGGAACTGCACTTACGAAATTTTAAAGGCATCAAGGATTTTAAGTTAATCGCTAATGGCGATAATGTCCGCGTATTTGGTGATAATGCGACAGGGAAAACGTCTCTGTTTGATGCAACGATGTGGCTGCTGTTTGATAAGGATTCGAATAACCGAAAGGATTTTCAATTGAAGACCGTGGATGCTGACGGAAATGAGCGTCACAAGCTTGAACATGAAGTGTCAGCCATCTTTCATGTGGATGATGAGGCTCTCTCATTGAAAAAAGTGTTTAAAGAGAAATGGACGAAAAAGCGTGGTTCATTAACGTCCAGTTTCGAAGGGCATACAACTGATTTTGAAATCGATGAAGTCCCGGTCAAGGCGAAGGATTTTAAGCAAAAGATCAGTGAGATTGTCGATGAAGATGTATTCAAGCTTGTCACAAATCAGGCTTATTTTAATGAGGCCCTGAAGCCTACTCAAAAGCGCGACATCTTAATGGAGATCACAGGCGGTGTATCACAGGAAGAGATTCTAGCTTCTGATAAAGAGCTTCAGGTGATTGCGGACGATATTCAAAAGCACGGACCGAGTGATTACATGGCGATTATTAAAAAGAAGCAGAAGCTCATTAACGATCAGATTAAGTCTCTACCAGTGCGCATTGATGAAATCTCTCGTTCGCTTCCAGACCTGGACGGAGTGGATCGAGAAGAGATTGAGCTTGAACTGCAGGCAATCGGTCAGGATATCGAAACGAAGGAAGAAGAGATTTCTCGACTAAAGAGCGGTGGTGAAGCGGCTGAGAAGCAGAAGCAACGTGTGGAGCTTCAGACCGAGCTACTCGAACTGAAATCACAGCATGAACAAACCGTGCAAGAAAGCACAAAATCCCTTCGAGCAGATTACTATCAGGCGCAGAGTAAGCGAGATCAGCTAGAGAATGATTTTCGGATGAAAAAGAACCAGTACGATAGCAAGGTTCAAGAAGCTGAGAGCATTCAAACGAAAATGGAGCGCCTGCGCAAACAGTGGGCAGAAGTGAATAATAGAGAGTTCACAGAAGAATTTACGCCTCATAACAAGGATACGTGTCCAACTTGTAATCAGTCCTTGCCAGCAGAAGAGGTAGCCGCTGCTCACGAAAAGGCACTGCAGGCTTTCGAACAGCGAAAAGCAGAGTTTAACCAGCGTAAATCGGAAGAGCTTGAACAGATTTCAGCGTCTGGTAAAGCAATGAAAGCGGAGCTTGAGGAAGTACAGGAGCAAATTGAGAAGCTGTATGCAGATTTAGGCGATCTCAACGACACCGTAGATAAGCTTGCTCACCAGGTTGATCACCTACAAGCAAAACTGAAAGAGGCAGAAAGTCAATCACCAAAAGTAGAGGATACAGAAGAGTATCAGCAGCTGCAAAGCCAAATCACGGAGCTTGAGAATCAGATCAGCGAGCTTAAAAAATCGGCTGCTGCAGCGATCAACAAAGCGAAGCAAGAACATCAGCAGCTTAAAGCTTCTTATCGTGCAGAAGAGGAAAAGCTATCTGGATTTAAGCAGCAGGAAAAGTCACTGGCGCGCATTAAGGAACTGGAACAGGAAGAAGAAAAGCTTGCGAGAGAGTATGAAGCTTGGGAGCAGAAGCTATTCCTGGTTGAAAAATATATTCGAGCGAAAGTGAACCTGCTTGAAAGTCGGATTAACGAGAAGTTTAAGATGGCTCGATTCAAGCTCTTTGAAACGCAGATCAATGAAGGCGTGAAAGAAATTTGCGAGACGCTTTATGAAGGTGTCCCTTACAGCAAAGGGCTAAACAACGCTGCTCGAATCAACGTAGGGCTAGACATCATCAGCACCCTTTCTGAGCACTATCAGTTTGCAGCACCGATCTTCGTCGATAACGCAGAAGCCGTAACCCGTTTGATTGACATCGACGCTCAAGTGATCAGCCTGATCGTCTCTGAGGGCGATTCAGAATTACGACTCGAAACAGCTAAACAGAAGGAGGCCGTTTAATATGGCGAATGAACTGGCACTGGTAAAGAAAGATACTGTCGATGTAGTAGCAGGGAAGGTCAAGCAATTTCAGGAGAGTGGAGAACTCCACTTTCCTCCTAGTTACAGCCCAGAGAATGCAATGAAATCAGCTTGGCTTTTGCTGCAGGACATTAAAACGAGCAAGAACGATGGTAACCGACCTGCATTGGAAGTTTGCTCAAAAGATTCTATTGCTAATGCGCTTCTCGATATGGTTGTTCAAGGTTTGAACCCGGCTAAGAAACAAGGATATTTCATTGTCTATGGGAAGACACTCGCATTCCAACGTTCTTATTTTGGCACCATGGCTGTTACAAAGCGTGTGACCGGCGCTAAAGAAATCGATGCTGCTGTGATTTACGAAGGCGACGAAGTGGATTATGAGATCATCAACGGTCGTATACAGAACCTCAAGCATAAGCAGAAATTTGGCAACATCAATAAAGACAACATCGTAGGGGCGTATTGCACGATCGTGATGGCAGAAGGAAACGTGTATACGGAACTTATGACGATTGCAGAGATCCGGCAGGCTTGGAGCAAAGCACAGTTTTGGGCGAAAGATGCCAAGGAAGAAAAGAAAGGCTCGACTCACGATGAATTCAAACAGGAAATGGCGAAAAAGACGGTCATTAACCGGGCTTGCAAAAAGTTTATGAATAGCTCAGATGATAGCTCACTGGTTATGAATCACTTCTTCCAGTCGGAAGAAAATGCGGAAGAAGCAAGGGCGCGTCAGGAAATCAATGAAAACGCGAACTCTGAAACGCTCGATATCGCATTGGGTGCTGCCCCTGAACAGTCAGAACCGCTTGATATTACTCCTGAATCTGAAAGTGATCATTCTGCAGCCTATGAAAATTTTGAGAGGCAAGAACAAAAAGCGGGCTCAGGACCAGGATTCTAATGATTGAGATCACCACGCTTGCGACAGGGAGTAAGGGCAACTGTTATCACATCACAGATGGCAGCACGGCCCTGCTCCTGGAAGCAGGCATTCCCTACAAAGAAATTCGCCGCAAACTGAACTTCCAGACAACCAAGATAAAAGGCTGCTTAATCTCTCATGAACATCAGGACCACTGTAAGGCCGTCACGGACGTTGCAAAGGCGGGCATTAACATTTACATGTCGCAGGGTACAGCAGACGCATTAGGTGCAACAGGACACCGTATTAAGCCGGTGAAAGCGAAGCAGCAGTATCAAATCGGCACCTGGACAATCCTGCCGTTTGATGTAGAGCACGATGTATCAGAACCATATGGCTTTCTGTTAGCAAGTAGTAACGGAGCAAAGGTGCTGTTCGCCACAGATACGTACTACATTCGCTATAAGTTTAAAGGGCTTACACACCTCCTGCTGGAGTGTAATTACAGCTTAGAAATCCTGAACGAAAATATTGCGACCGGCAGGGTGCATAGAGGCATGAAAAAACGACTGATCCGATCTCATTTCAGCCTGGAGAACGTAAAAGAGTTTCTGAAAGCAAATGACTTAACCCAGTTGCAGGAAATATGGTTGCTTCATTTATCTGATTCTAACTCGAATGAAGCAGCGTTTAAGAAAGAGATCCAGGAGCTCACAGGAAGGATGGTAATGATGCCATGAAATATCACTTCCCTATCCCGGATCTCTACTCTCAAATGGCGCGGGAGCATCAATGGACCATCGAAAAGTACACCGAATTTGTAGAAGCGCGGTTACGAAAAGCACATCCAAGAATGAAGCTGACTGGTTATAAAAGACAGACAGCAATATGCGAGAGGAGAGAGAAGGCATGAAAAAGATTACGGTGACGCGAGAGCAGCAGGAGACAATTAATACAATGCGAAGGAATAATTTTGATTTTGAAAATATGAAAGCTACCACCTTGAATGGACAGTGGGTTAGAAGTGTTCAAAGTGATGCTTTGAACGGAATGACAGACGAGCAATTCAGTGCGGCTTGGTTTTGTGCAGCAGACATTGAACCGGAGCCAGTGGAACCGTGGGAGGCGTATAGGGCATATTACGAAGGCAAGAAAGTTAGATATGTAGATAAAAATGGAGCAAGAAATTCGATTAGAAATAACACTTACGGTCATGTAGGTCTAGCTTTTTCCGCTATAGACATTAGAGCGAACGAACGAAAATTCTACATCCTGGAGGACGAATCATGAAAGTCAACCACTGCACCACATGCGGAGAGATGACCGTCGCCAGTGAGCAGCTATGCGCCGTGTGCGCGAGGGAGGAGATAGCCAAATGAACCTTTATGAGAAATATTATGGAGTTTCTTTATCACAAGCAAAAGCATCTCTCGAACCAAAAATTAAAGAAGAATTGGCATCGATAGTCGAGGAATATGAGTCCGCGTTGTTACTAGCAATTAGGAAGTGTGAGTCTCCAATCGAAAAATTAATGATGATGAGATTAATTGCTCATGAAGATCATTTCATCAAAGAATATACGAGTTTCGATCCCTCTTTACAGATTAATTTATTTCTTCAAAAACCCATAGAAGTAGGCAATAAAACATATAGAGCAGACTTTTTAATTAAAGTTATAGCTTTGAATAAACCCTATAATTTCATTGTGGAATGTGACGGCCATGAATTTCATGAGAAGACAAAAGAACAAGCACTTCGAGATAAACAGCGCGGACGATCGCTTCAGAAGCAGGGGTATCAAGTGATTAGGTTCACAGGTTCAGAAATATACCGGAATGCAAGCACGGCGGCTGCTGAAGTCTTTGAAATGATAAAAACTATGACGGGTCTAGAAAAAGAAATAGAGCGAATTATAAAAGAGGATTTTGAATATTAATCATCAAAACTGAGGTTGATTATTAGTTTTAAAACGAAAGTAGGTGTCTGTTCTTGGTAAAAGAAGCTTACTACTTTTCGCATGATGCAAACGCTCGAAATGACGAAAAGATACTAATGCTTCGAGCCGAACACGGTTGGGAGGGTTATGGTATCTACTGGGCTTTGATAGAAATGATGTTTGAAGCTTCAGAGAGTGTTCTCCATCACAAGAAAATCAAAGGAATAGCAGTTAGCTATAGCATTGATATAACACTGTTACAAAGTGTTATTAACACATGTATATCAGAAGGGTTATTTGATACAGACGATATTCATTTCTGGAGCAATAGTTTGCTTAGAAGAAAAGAGAAATACAAGGAAATGAAGAACAAACGATCCGAAGCAGGAAAGAAAGGAATGGCGAAACGGTGGGGATCTAAGAAGGATGATGAAATGAAAAATGCAAATAATGATAACACTGTTATAACAAAAAATAACAAAGGAAAGGAAAGTAAAGGAAAGGAAAGTAAAAGAAATAAAGATAAAGAGAGTCCTAAGCAAGCTTACGACGAATCTTCTGTTTATTTTCAATTAGCTAATAAGCTATATGAAAACATTTTAGAAAACGATGAGAACTTCAAAAAACCTAACTTGCAAAATTGGGCTAATGATATGCGATTGATGATGGAGAGAGATAAACGAACGACAGAACAGATTGAATACCTGATTCAGTGGACTCAAAAACATTCTTTCTGGAAATCAAACATTCTTTCTCCTAAGAAATTGCGTGAGAAGTACACAACATTGACGCTGCAGGTAAAAGAAGAGCGTGCTAAGCCTAAACGGTCATACCCGCAGCAAGAACCGACTGTTACCCCTGTTCCGAAGTGGATGAAGGAACCAGAGCAGACCGATCCGCCTGAGCAAGAAGATGAGGCGAAGCTAGAAGAAAAGCGTAAAGAAGCCGCTAAATTGAGAGAAGAGCTCAAACGGCGTAAGCAACAACGACTAGGGTGAGGAGGAATCAAGATGAGACCAGGAACGGAGTTAAAGTCGGTATTGAATAATGCTGCTGAAACAGTGGCAGAACAAGCTCGATCGAACAAACCTACGATCACACCAACAGCAGGCACCTTAAATCCGGAAGCAGAAACACTCCATGCTAATACAGGATGGCTTTCCAGCGTCATGAAAGAGGCAGTCCATAATCAAGATCCGTGGGCATTAGTGAACGCGAATCTGGATTTATATAAAGCTCGTCAGGATCGTAACCGATCAAACGAAGCGTTAGAGCAACTGCAGCATGACTATAAGGATTTAGAAGATCAGTTGGAACAGGCTAATCAGGAATATCAAAAGGCGGAAGAAGCAAGGCAGCGTCTTTTCGATAAATGCGAGGCACTAGAAACCGAAAAAGAGAGCTTGCTGCATTGTAAAGCGAGCTATTATGACCTCGAAAAATCGTTCGAGCGACTAGAACTTGAAAATACAGAGCTCAGAAAGCGCCTGTGCGATTTTAAGAGTCCCGCTCACCAGAAGATTCAAAAGTATGAAAAGTTGCTCCTTCGAGCTCACATGGACGCTGAGAAGGAACTAGATGAGTTATTCGGTGAAGCATGAGAGGAGGAACGAACGTGTATTTAGGACTTATAGCAGAACATCAGCAGCTAGTAGAAGAAATGAATCGGAAACAAATATACGAAGCCAGGGACGGCACCCCGCTTCATAAGCTGCATATTAGCAAGCTACGGCATGAGTATGAACGGATCAAGGATCAGCGGGAGCTACAGGCATGAGCGAAATTCCCAAAGTCATCAAAATGAAAAACGGCACCCCGACTGCTATCGAATGGTTGGGACGCCGGTACATCTTAGATCACCAAGTCAACGGGCATAAGAAGCAGCAGGCGAAGAGGAGGGCGAAGTGAGTGGATCTACTAACAATGGATCGTGTTAATCAATATTTAGAAATCGGTAATGAAATTGTCAGGAAATCAAAGAGTGACTTGATGATCTTAGCAGTTAATAAGGTTTATGGATTAAATTTTATCTGCCTTAATTCTAGCCAAAGAATAGGCGTTTACACTTTTAACGGGGAAAAGATTCAATTTCAATATCCTGTCGATCTTGACTGGGGAACGAATTATATTGTGGTGCATGAAGATTATCAAGACTATCAAAGTTTTCACATTAAAAAAGGAAAAAGTTTGTTGAGTGTTCCCAGGAAAGATTTACAAGAACATTTCGACCTGGGGTACGTATTAGATTAGATGAAGGAGGGCGAGTGAGTGGGAAATTTAAAACCGTGTCCCTTTTGCGGGGTAGTTCCTGTCATTGGTATTAGTGACGATGAAGGTAATTTCAGAGACCATGATCCGGAATACGAACAAGATCCTTGGAGTGGGTTATCTTTTTATATCAAGCACGATCACAGAGACAACGACAAATGTCCAATAGCGAGTCACATGGGCGAAGTGGTTGGAACTATTTTATACGACTCTCGCGAGGAACTAGCGAACAGGTGGAATGATCGACATTTATCTGAGGAGGGCGAAGTGAATGGATGAATGTAATGCGTGTAATGAAAAATTTGAATGGGATGACAGATTGATAATAGTCGAAGATAAATATTATCACAAAGATTGCGTGACTTTATACGCTACAGGCTATGTTGCTTTTTTAGATGATGACCCTTTAGGAGAAACAGAGAATGACGATGGACAAGATGCATATGAAATTATAGATGGTCTATTAGGAGATTAAATTAATAATAATCCAAAGGAGCAAACCAAATGAACCTAAACGAATATCAAGAACTGTCCAGCCGTACTGCTAATACGCACGACAATGAACTGATCAACTACGGATTAGGTCTAACAGGTGAAGCTGGAGAAGTCGCAGACATGATTAAGAAATCACAGTTTCACGGTCATGATATCCCGAAAGAAGAGATAGAGAAAGAGCTTGGCGACGTTCTGTGGTATCTCTCACAAATTGCTAGGGTGTCAGGAATAAACTTAGCGGACGTTGCTGAAGGCAATATTGAGAAGCTAAAAAGACGTTATCCTCAAGGTTTTACAGCGGAAGCGAGTAGAAACCGTTTAGAAGAAACAGAACCCGAAATAAAGACCTATGGAGGGTAAGACATGAGACCACCATCTGAAGTGAATTACAAAAAGCACGTGAAGAAATTTGATGCGGATGTAAAGACATACACACTTAGCCCAGAAGAGATACAACAGCTTTATCCACCTAGAGTGTGGAGCCCGGATCAGGAAGCAGAAATTGCTGAATACAAGCGCCGTCATCGTTCTGCTGTACCGAAACCGAAGCAAAAGCTCAGAGAAGGAAACTGGGAAATTCCGAAAGTGAGGGAGGCATAGCATGAAATTTGAATGCGTCTATGAAGAGGGCATACGATTCAGCAGGTCAGAATCGATGGTTCAGCAGTTTAAGAGGATACTCAACTATGTAGAGCGTACGGGGAATGAAGAGAGCTTAAAGTATGTACGACGGGCAGCATATGCGGAATTTAACGAGGTTAGAAAAACGATTCACAATTTGTTCATGGCCATTAAAGAAAGGTTCATGGAAATCGCAAAGGAAGTGTGGGACTACATCAGAGAAAGAGTGCAGGTGCTATACCCGCAATTTGTGCGGTACAAGCTATTAAGTCGCCGCAGGAAAGCATACTTGCTCCAACATCAGGTGACGGATCGCAGACCGAGGGTAGCGAGAGCGAGGGCAAATTTATGATAATTGCGTTTCAAATCATTTTACTGGTATTCATCTTTGCTGCGGGGATCATGAGTATCGACAGAAAAAGTACTAATGAACACAAGCATAGCAGCTTAGGACTGTTCATCGCATCTGCTACCGCATTTTTAGTAACAGTGGCCTGGTTTTAAGGGAGGGGAAAAAATGGATAAGTTAGAAGATCAGATTTTGGAATTAATAAAAGAAATTGATTCTAAAGAAGCTTTAGAGGCAATATCTAAGGTTGTTCGAGAATTTGGTTTAGATGTAGCGGCAAACCTTATTGAGAATTGTCATGAACCGTCACTGCTCAAGTTTAATGATTATGAAGAAAAATGGTATTCAGAAGGTAATGAAGAACAAGGGCATGTTAGATTAGACGAGATATTAGAAGAATTTGAAATGATATTAAAACTAGATAAATCAGAACCGCTTATATTTTTTGATAAAAATTTGGTTAGGTATATGACTGATGAAGAGATTGATGAACAGGGCAGGGATAAAACAATCGTTTGGTTTTGCAGAGACGAAGAAAAAATAACAGAAGATATATTCATAGGATTCAGCATATAAAAAAACCGCCCCTCTCAGGACGGTCGACCCACCGTCATTATACCATAGCGATACCTTGGGAGGGGCTAACTATGAATAAGAAGGAGATCGAAAGTACATTAAAAGATTATCACTGGATGTTAAACAGCATCAAGCTTCTCAGACAAAGCATGAAGGATGCTGGCGAGAATATGACCGCTCAATATGGCGAAGAAGCCGGAATGCCTAAAGCACAAGGAGGCAAGCAGAGTGATCCAGTACTGCGTGAAGTAAAGCGCAGAGAAAAAAGATGGAATGTCGTCTACACCTACGAAAGCAAAGTGAAGTCGATTCAAGATCGAATGCACCGGGTCCAGGAGCAACGAGAGTGTGAAGTATTGCACTGGCTCTTGGAGGGAAAAAGTCTTGCTTGGATCGGGAGGCATATGGGGCTCTCAGACAAGCACATCTCCCGGTTAAAAGGAAATATCATAACGCAAATGTCAGATATGTCGGAAACGTCGGATATGTCGGATTATCGAGAATGTCAGGAACTTTGTTTGTAAAATTGAAATCGGTAAACTGGAGGGGAGGTTCGGCCAGGTTAAGTTACAAGGTCCTTCCTCTCCCTCCATAGACATGATACTCATTGCAGTGCAGTGGTATCCGCTGGTGCATGATCGAGCGTCTGTTAAATGACAGGCGCTTTTTTGCAGGAATCTTCTTCCATATGTCGAACGGGTATATGGGAGGGAGGTGAGAAGATGACTTATAAAGATATGCTCAAGGAAATGGAGCTTCGTAATTTCGATTCAACAATTGAAAGCTTAACCGATTTAATAGATGCTGATTCTATTAAAGTGACTAAGGTGAATTATTGGACTATGGATAAATCATTTTTGAATACTGACATCTATTTATTTACAGATAAGGTCGTTCATCAGGTAAGTATTAACACCCAGACCGAATATAATAAATTAATGATCAGTACAAGGCGTTTAAAAGATATTACAAAAATCGATCACGAATACGTCCATAATATTGAATCGAAGCTAATGATTTATTTTGATGAGCTTACAGCAGAGAAAGAGCCAAGTATTATTTTCGATTCTAAAAGTGCACATCAAAGAGTTCAAAAATCATATCGCTCTGAAAATATCGAATTGTATCATTTCTTGTTTGAAAAGATTTAGCATCCTACGGGGTGCTTTTTTATTCATCTATTTTTTTGAAAATATAAAAGAGCTAGATTTAACTAGCCCTCTTCAAACTAATGTTTTTTTACTTTGTGCGTAACCAAAGTTTTCCCTGCTTTTGATTTACTGGTTGTGGATTTGCTTGTGGAGAGCGTTTTCCCAGCTTTACTAACTTTTGGACTAGGGTTACATTTTTTAGGTGGAGTCACATCTAATCACCTCGCTTTCTGTATAAATTATACCATTTTGTAAGGGTGGAACTGTTATGAAAATACCAAAAGAAGTTAAAGTAGGCGGCCTTGTCTATAAAGTGGAGACGAAGCCTTTTGTAGAAGTTGAATCAGATCGGAACTATCAAGGTACGTGCGACTATTCAAAAACAGAAATAAGCATTATGGAATATATAAGCAATGAACGAAAGGAAGATGTGTTTTTTCACGAATTAACTCATGCCATTTTTTATGAAGCGGGGTTCGAAGAGCAGGATGAAGATATGATCAATCGAATCGGTAAAGTGATCCATCAAGTAGTTAAGAATAATGATTTTTAAGCGTTTCTCTTAAATGAGAAGCGCTTTTTCTTGGCTATTGGTTACAGGGCGCATGAATAGAGTAAATAGAGCTCAGTCCTGTATCGAGCAGCTAAACAAAGGGGGAATGAGGGTGAAGTGATATGAAAAAGATGAGTGAGAAACAGATTCGCTTTGCTGACTACTATGTTGAACTAGGGAATGCCACAGAAGCAGCAATAAAAGCGGGCTATAGCAGTAAAACAGCGCGTGCTATCGGGGCTGAGAACCTTACAAAACCTAACATTTCTCAGTATATAGAAAAAAGACTAGAAGCATTGGCTAGTGAACGCATTGCCGATCAGCAGGAGATCCTTGAAACACTGACTCGTATCTTACGAAGAGAGAACAAGGAAATGGAAACTGTTATCGTTAAAAAAGCAGAAACGATAGAGCTCCAGCTTGCTTCAGGCAAAACGACAGAGAAGCAGGTATATAACGAATATGTTGAGACCGTCCAACTGGATACGAAAAACAGTGACGTAAATAAAGCAGCTGAACTGCTAGGCAAACGATATGCCATGTGGACGGAAAAGCAACAAATAGAAAATATCACTCCGGTATTTAAAGAGGATGTTCCGGAAGATGACGATTGAAACAAAAGAGTTATCCATAAAAACGCTGATTGGCAGCGGATACAATCGATTCTGGCATAATAAACAGTTTTACCGAATTGTGAAAGGTTCTCGAGGCAGCAAGAAATCAAAGACAACAGCCCACAATTTCATTCAACGTATAATGAAATACCCCTGGGCTAATCTCTTGGTAATTAGACGTTATTCGAATACGAACAAACAATCCACTTATACAGATTTAAAATGGGCGGCATCCAAACAGGGTGTCGCTCATTTATTTAAGTTTAACGAAAGTATGCCGGAAATCACTTACAAGCCGACAGGTCAGAAAATATTGTTCCGCGGATTAGATGACGAATTGAAAATAACGTCGATTACTGTCGATGTTGGTATTCTTAGTTGGTTATGGGTCGAAGAGGCTTATCAGATCGAGACGGCAGAAAAGCTCCAGACGGTTATTGAATCGATTCGTGGAAGCCACGAAAGCCCAGACTTCTTTAAGCAAATTACGATCACTTTTAATCCTTGGAGTGAGAGGCATTGGCTGAAAGCGATGTTTTTTGACGAAGAGACGCGATCTAAAGATACGTTTGCTATCACAACGACATTCCGGGTTAATGAGTGGCTAGATCGGGTCGACAGAGAACGTTATGAAGATCTATACCGCACTAATCCTAGACGAGCGAGAATCGTTTGTGACGGAGAATGGGGCGTCTCAGAAGGATTAGTATTCGATAACTTTGAAGTATGTGATTTCGACATTACAGACACCATAAAACGGGTGAAAGAAACAACACATGGGATGGACTTTGGCTTTACAAATGATCCTACTACATTGCCGAGCGCAGCTGTTGATCTCAAAAGCAAAGAGATATGGATTTACGATGAGCATTACGAAAAAGGCATGCTCACTGATGAGATATACAGCATGATCCAATATAAGGGGTTGTTGAAAGCCAGTATAACTGCTGATAACTCCGATCCAAGGACGATTGAAGAGCTTCGGAGGAAAGGGGTGAGGAGGATTCATAAGGCGGTTAAAAAGCAGGACAGCATTCGTCAGGGGATTCAATTTTTACAAGGATTCAAAATATACATCCATCCCACCTGCGAACATACCATTGAGGAGTTTAACACGTACATTTTTGACCAGGATAAAGAGGGCAATTGGTTAAACAAACCGGTGGATAAAAACAATCATATTATTGATGCTCTTCGCTACAGCATGGAGCGTTACCACTTAAAGAAAACAAAGTCTGACGACACATACAACGCAATGAAATCATTTCAATTCTAATCAGGAGGTGAGAAAGTGGATACAAATGAATTTGAATTGGGACATTCCAGGTACTCAGGCAGCAACAGCCGTTTTCATCCAGAAGCGAATGACGATTATCGTGTTGTATCAGAGAAGGACTTAACTCTAAAAAAGTTAAATCAATTGGTTAAACACCATCGAGATTTTCAGCGGCCGCGGTTGGTTGAACTGGAGGATTACTATAAAGGTGATAACCGTGAAATATTAAAGCGCAGTAGTCGGCGTAAGAATCCTGAAGACGCTGATCACCGAGCAACGCATAACTTTGCTCGATATGTTAGTACGTTTATTCAAGGCTACCTTGCTGGAGTTCCAATTAGAGTCGAACACACTACAAAAGCCACACAAGAATCAATTAGAAAAAACGATCAAGTAAACGACGCTGAAGGCCTAAATAGTGATCTCATACTGGACTGCAGTGTATTTGGAAGAGCTTACGAGTTATTCTATCGGAATTTCGATGATAATAATCGTGTATCACGTTCAGATCCTAAAAACACATTTGTCATTTACGATACTACTGTAGATAAGCGGCCTGTAGCAGCCGTAAGGTATGTTGAATATCGAGATGATAACGGACAAGGACGGCTTTTTGCTACTGTCTATACAGCTACTTCAGAGACAGAGTACAAGTCCGATAATCCAACAGATATCGATTTTAAAGAGGAAGACACGAGAAAGCACTACTGGCAAACCGTGCCGGTAAATGAGTATCGAAACAATCGCTACAGACAAGGAGATTTTGAGCCTGTTCTTAACTTAATTGATTTATATGACAGTGCTCAGTCTGATATCGCTAACTACATGACGGATCTAAATGATGCGCTGCTCAAGATAACCGGAAACATTGAAATGAGTGTTGATGATGCGAAGAAACAGAGAAGTGCTAACCTGATGCTTCTGAAGCCGCCTATAGATGTAGATGGCAAAGAAGGTAGTGCTGATGCTGACTTTATTTATAAGAAATATGACGTAAATGGTGTTGAGAGCTATAAAGAACGCTTGGAAACAGACATTCATAAATTCACAAACACACCTAACTTGAACGATTCACATTTTGCTAATCAGCAAAGTGGAGAGGCGATGAAATATAAGTTATTTGGGCTTGAGCAGGTAAGGGCAGCAAAAGAAAGGCTATTCCGTCAGTCTATGCGTCGACGGTACCGCATTTTTTCCGGGATGGGAGAAACTGCACGTGATAAAACAAGTATTAACATAAATCATGTGGATGATATTGAAATTATATTTACACCTAACTTACCTCGAACGATGAGTGAAGAGATTGAGGCGTTTGAAAAACTGGGAGGCGAACTGTCGCAGCATACGTTGCTGGGTCTTCTTTCGATGATTCAAGATCCAGAAGCTGAACATCAGCGTGTGCAGGAAGAGCGACAGAGCCAATTAAGCGATCCTTATGGTAATGAAGGCGGCACATAATTATGGCTAGTATTTTCGAGCGACCAGGTAGAAGCAGAGACTACTGGGCACAGCGTGAACGTGATCATTCACTTAATATGCGCAGAGATGAAAGCGAAATTGCTACCAGGATGCAAGCCACATTACTCGACGCTGCAGATGAAATCGATCGTGAAATTACGACCATCCAAACTAAATATGCACGAAGTGAAGGCCTTACAATAAATGAAGCTCGACGCCGTATAGATCGTGAAGACATTCGAAGGTATGAACGAAAAGCAGCAAGGTACGTTAGAGATCGAAACTTTTCAGAAAAAGCTAATCGAGAAATGCGCTTATATAACGCCACGATGAGGACCAGCCGCTTAGAGTTACAACTTATGTATATTCATTTAGAACTTTCAAATGCAACAGGAGCGAACGAGCAGGAGGTTATTCAACGGATGTATGAGATTGCTCGCTCAGAAGTGAAAAGACAGTCTGGAATTCTTGGTGCAACAGTTCGAATAAATACTGATGAAATTCGTACGTTAGTGATGACTGAATTCAAGGGTGATTATTTTAGTAATCGTATTTGGACGAACAAAAATGAATTGGTAAGTAGTTTAGAAAGACAATTACGTCGCCATGTCACACAAGGTAAGGGATCGCGAGAGCTTGCTAGACAAATGCGAAGAGAAATAGGAAATAGCATTGCTAATACAGAGCGAATTATGCGCACAGAAAGCGCTAGAGTTCAATTACAGACCACAGAGAAGGCTTATAATAATGCAGGCGTAGAATCGTATGAGATTGTCACTGAAGCAGACGCGTGCGAAGAATGTCAGAGCATGGAAGGACAAACATACGAAATTTCTCGTTTTGCTGTTGGGGTTAATACTCCACCGTTTCATCCTAACTGTAGATGTGCAACGATGCCGATTGTACCTGAAGAGTAAGAAAGGTGCCATTCACAGAAAAAACATAAAGACCATAATGATACAAGAAGGATTATTCGCCCTGAGCATGGCGTTAAACTGTATCAATTTAAAAAGCGTATAGGGAACGAACCAGACAGCGGAGGCATGCTGTCTTATTTGTCGTGCATGGGCATAGCGTGTGTGGGGCAATGTAGAAGGTGCTGAACCTGGAGAGATCGTTGTCTGTGGGCCTAGGAGTGATAAATGATGAGAAAAGTATTTGAGCCATTATTCAAACTAAATATTCAGCATTTTGCTGAGAAGCAAACGGATAGCACACAGCAACAGCAGCAGACCGATACAACTCAGCAAACGACAGAAGAAAAACAGACTCAGGAGCAGACAGATAAAACGTATTCACAATCAGAACTTGATAGTCAAATTAGTAAAGCCGATCAGCGGGCTGCAGAGCGGGAGCGTCTACGCCTGGAGAAAGAATTCGAACAGAAACTAATAAAAGCTAGAGACGAAGCGGCAGAATACGCCAAGCTTTCCGAACAGGAGAAGAAGGACAAAGACTTCGAACGCAGAGAAAAAGAATTGGAAGAGAAAATGAATAAAATCCAACAGAGGGAGCTATCTACGCAGGTTGATACGGACCTTACCAGCAACAATTTGCCTTTGTCTCTAAACGAGGGGCTGCTTGCTTTAGGTGAAAGTGAAAAAATTAAAGAAAGTATCAGTAAGATTAAGAAAGATTTTGATGCGGCAGTGCATGAAGCTGTCAAACAGCAGCTGCGGCAGAAAACACCGGAAGATACGACAGGGGGCACATCTACCAATCAAGGACCTGTAAACTTGCAGCAACAAGTGCAAGAAAACGCGGATAAATTCCGTAAATTTAATTAGGGAGTGACAGACATATGACAAAAAATAAAATGCTCTTACCACTAAACATTCAATACTTTGCAGAGGAAACAACGTTTGATCCTAATAACGTCATGATGCAAGACATGAAAACAGGAGAAATTCCGAAAGAATATGGCACACTAATTCTCCAAGACGTTCAAGCTAACTCTGTGGTGATGCAGGCAGCTGTGAACGAACCTATGACTAAGCAGGTTAAAGAATTTAGCTATCTTGCTAATGGACCAGGCGCGTACTGGGTTGGAGAGGGTGAAAAGATTCAAACCAGCAAAGCGGAATGGTTGACAGCAAAAATGGAAGCAAAGAAACTCGGCGTCATTCTTCTAGCTACACGTGAATTTCTGCAATATACCATGAGCCAATTCTTCACAGAAATGCGTCCACATATCGCAAAAGCATTTTATAAAAAGTTTGATGAGGCAGCGCTACTGAATGTGAGCAACCCATTTGTTCAGTCTCTTGAACAATCGATTGGTGATACAGGTAAAGTAATCACAGGAGATCTTAACGGCGAGAATATACTGGCTGTAATTGATACTGTAGCGGATGATGATTTTGACGTAAACGGATTTATTTCTAAGACGCAGAACCGCGGTCTGCTACGTGGAGCCAACGCAGGTACAGATGCGTCTCCTGAGTGGCTGTATGATCGTTCTACTAACACCATTGATGGTCTGCCAGTTCTTGACCTTAAGTCTGCAGAAATGCCTAAAGGAACCCTTTATACAGGAGATTTTAATCAGATGCGTTATGGCATTCCTTATAACCTCAATTATGAGCTAACGACTACCGGACAGATCAGCACAATCACTGACGGCAATGGAGATCCTATCAACCTGTTTGAACGCGAAATGATTGCTATGCGAGCTACAATGGACGTCGCTTTCATGGTAACTCAAGATGAGGCTTTCGCTAAAGTGGAACCGGGCGAAGAAGATCCTGAAGAAGAGCCTGAAGCATAGGAAGTGATTAATCTTGTGGCGAGTCAAAGAGAACTTCAAAGACTTGGAGCAGAAAATACGGCTTAAAGCGAACGAAGAATATATTCGAACCGGCCGAGGGAAGAAAGCGCGAATTGCAGAGTTAGCGTCTTCCAATAACAAAGCAGGCCGTCCTTTGATTGAATGGGTGGAGGAAGGTGATTCCAATGAAGGAACGAGTGAAGCGACTACTTCAGATTGAAGATGATTTACAGGATGATCTAATAGGGGAAATTCTGCATATTGTAAAAAGTCACTTGCTAACGCTAATGGAGAAAGAATCTCTCCCTAAAAAATACGAATATATTGTTGTAGAGATTGCTGTCAGGAGATTCAATCGGCTTGGTTCTGAGGGAATGAAACAGGACAATGTGGAAGGGCACAGCATTACCTTTTACGATTTGGATAAAGACTTTGATCCATATCTAACTGTCATCGAGAAAGAGATCCCACAGCAAGAAAATACTAAAGCTGGTGGAGTGGTGTGGTTTTGAGGTATAGCGATCGCGTTACATTCATAAAGGCAGGAGAGGAAGGCTATGATCCGACCACTGGCGGTTATACAGAAGGGGATGAGGTTAAAGTCACTCTTCCTTGCAATCTAACAGATGCAGGATTAGAGCGCGTGGCGACGGTTTTTGGCAGCGTCTCAAAACAAATTAAGGTGGCTAGACTCCCCCGGCCTTTTCACGGGCAATTTGATTCTATATTAGCGAATGGTCGACCTATGAAGGTTCAGAAAAGCATTCATCACCGCAGGCAATCTGTATTTTACTTGGAGGGGGTGTGATATGGCCGAAATGCGAGTGAGGGGCTTATCAGAGCTAGCAAGGCATCTTCGTGGCATAAGCGGTGTGAATGGGTCGATTATGAATCGGCAGATATCAAATGTAGTCCGATTACACGGAATTGCGTTGAACAGAAGAATGGTTAAGAACGCAAATTTTGTAAAAGGATACAGTACCGGGGATACTAGGCGCTCTATTCGAATGGAATTGAAAGATGGAGGCATGACAGCAGTAGTGAAGCCTTCAACAGATTATTCACCCTATCTAGAGTATGGAACGAGATTCATGGCAGCACAGCCTTTTGTTCGTCCATCTTTTGATGTGGAGAGTCAACTTTTTATAGAAGACCTACGTAAATTAATCGAGTAAAGGAGGCGAGTAGGTGGGGAACAAGCAGTATCCACAATTACAGTTGTTTAATGCAGTATATCTCGCTTCCTTAAATCTTGGTTATGATACGTATGATTATCTGCCTGCCGATGATGCAGCTTACCCTTTTGTGTATGTAGGAGAAACCTTCTCTTACGATGAACGCACAAAAGGGTTTTTATATGGGCGTGTTGCTCAAACGGTCCATATATACGGTGTACAGCGGACGCCAGACCAGCGAGAGGGTATGACGAAACTGGAGTTTTCCTCGATGATGGGGGACTTGAAAAAAGAAATGCGGCAGATTAAAGAAACTGCCAATTTTAAGTGGCGATTAAATCAAGAAATAAATGATCAAATGCTTCCGGATACAACGACAAATATTAGGCTGTTTCACGGAATTATTGAATCAGAATACACATTTAATTAGGAGGGCTTTACATGCCAGAACAATATGAAATGGTTGACGGTAAGCACAAGATTTTACTTTTTAGAAAGTACGGAAATAATAGTGAAGCTGCTAAACTCGTTTTCCAGACAGAGCACACGTTTGAATATAACCGGGACATTGACCGGATTGAAACGAAAGATGGGACGGTTATTAAAGTGGGAGAGCTTGAAACAAATGTTGACATTAACGCTGTCCAGGCTAAAGATGATCCGGTAGGTGATATGCTGCGTCAATCTGTTATTGAGGGGGAAAAGCTTGAGCTTTGGGAAGTGACAGTGGACCCAAAGAAAGAAGAAGACGGCAAATATCCAGCAATCTACACACAAGGCTACCTAGAATCATGGAGTGATCCGGCTGGCATTGACGAGCCTGAGATCACCGGCACCTTCAATGTAGAGATGCAACCCCAGTTTGGTATGGCGACTCTAACTGAAGCACAACAGGAAGCCGTACAGTATGAGTTCAGAGATACCACAGCAGAAGAAGCAGGAGAATAATCAATTAAAGGAGAGGGGTTCCCTCTCCTTTAACTATTTAGTTCAATAATAAATCACATTGAAAAAGGATGAGTATACATGAAAGAGATCACAATTAACGGGAAAACTTATGAGCTCAATTATGGAATGGAGTTTCTTAAGCGCATGGATCAGCGACATAAAGTAGAAAACAACGGACTGTCATTTGGTGTAGGGACCACCATTGCTGGAGTACAACTGCAGCAAAACAATCCTACTATTCTTCAAGACATTGTAGAATGTGGTCTTCATAACGTAAAAAAGGATAAACCAGCCTCGGATCAGATTGAAGAAACCATTGTGCAGATGTTTGAAGAGGCTGAGGACCCGGAGAAGATTTTCACTGATTTTTTGGAAACCTTCAAGAAGCAGCCGCTGTTGAAGGCTCAAATGAAGCGTCAGGAAGAAAACGCAAAGAAAGCACAGCAGCAACAATTGAAAGAGATGAACGCTTAACTTACGAGCAAATCTACGTTTCTTGCCTTCGCTACTATCCAAACATGACAGATAGCGAATTTGATTGCATGACATTAGGGCGGTACAAGGGACGAATGAAGGCGATGCAATTCCGAATGGCAGACGAAGAACGGTTGTTACATTTGCAATCGTGGACGAATCAAACGGTCCAGGCAACAGTCGGAAAAGGAAAGAAACAGAAGCCTAAGTTTAAGAGCTTTAAAGAATTCTATGATCACGAAAAACGGCTTAGAGAGATCGATGATTCCAAAGACAATACGCAAAAGAAACGAAAGCAACGCTTAGCTGAGATAGCTAGACGTTTGAATAGTGAATAATAAACGTCCTCGGACAGAGAGGAGGAAGAAATGGCACAGTCTTATTCTATTGAAGCTGTCTTGAGTGCTAATAGTTCCGGTATGATCGGTGCTTTCAATGATGCTGCTAATGCTGCGGCCCAACTTCAACAGTCACTAGGAAACTTCAATTCAGAGGGCTTCAATCAAGCTGCTCGAGATATGGAGGCAGCTGGACGGAATCTTCAGCAAATAGGTAGAGAAGGTATGGCGGTCGGCAGAGGCTTTACTAAATACGTGACGCTGCCTTTAGTTGGGTTAGGCGCTGCAGCTATTAAAACGGGTGGAGATTTCGAAGCAGCAATGAGTAGGGTCGGAGCATTGTCGGGTGCTTCAGCAAACGAAATGGAAATGCTTGAAGCGAGAGCACGTGACATGGGCTCCACTACTCAATTTAGTTCATCTGAAGCGGCATCTGGTTTAGAGTTTATGGCTCTAGCTGGTTGGGATGCTAATCAAAGTGCCACGGCGCTAGAAGATGTGCTTAACTTAGCGGCGGCCGGTCAGATTGATTTAGGTACGGCATCTGATATTGCAACGGATACCATGTCAGCATTCTCAATGACAGCAGAAGAAGCGGGACGTACAGCTGATGTCATGGCTTATGCTCAGGGGAATGCAAACCTCTCTGTTGAACAGTTAGGCGAAGCGATGAAAAAAGCAGCACCAGCTGCAGCAGCAGTCGGAATGGACCTCGAGGAAACGACAGCAGTTCTTGGTCTATTTGCCGACCAGGGTGTAAAAGGTTCAATGGCTGGTACAACGCTACAAGCCATGCTACGAGATTTGATCGCAGCTGCTGAAGGTGGCACGATTGCTATTGGGGACACATCCGTTGCCTTGTATGATGCTGAAGGAAATATGCGTAGTTTCGGTGACATCATGACGGATATCGAAGCTGCCACTCAAGGAATGACCACTGAGCAACGAAATAACGCAATGGCCTCTATTTTTCAGGCTCAATCGTTGCGAGGCATGAATATGGTCCTTAATGCAGGTGCTGACGAACTAACTGATTTTGAAGATGAACTACGTAACTCTGCAGGCGCCGCTGAAACAATGGCTGCTGTTATGAATGACAATCTTTGGGGTGCCTTGCGCATATTAGGATCAGCACTCAGTGAACTTGGAATTCAAATATTTCAAATCTTAGAACCGGCATTACGTGCAGGAGTTGCACTGATGACCGGTTTTGTTGTTGTCCTTCAAGACGTTCCGACTCCAATAAAAGTAATAGTATTAGCGCTAGCTTCACTAGCTGCAGCGATCGGTCCAGTTATGGTAGCTATTTTCGGTTTAGTGGCAGCTTATGGTACTTGGCTTGTTTTTTCTGCTCGTATTATTGCACAGGGTGGGTTGATGGCTACAGTTTTAATTAGGTTGAATACTGTCATAGCAACCACTATAGCCATTGTTAAAGGTGCAGGGGCAGCGCTATTAGCCTTTGCTACTGGTCCAGTAGGGATAACCATAGCAGTAATAGCAGCCTTGGCTGGATTATTCTACTTGGTCTATCAACGCAGCGAAATGGTACAAAATGCGGTGGCTACCGTTGGTGCAGCTTTTGCAACTTTTGGTGGCTATGTGCGTTCCTTTGCTCAGATGATTCATCATGCAATTGAGCAGGGAGATAATTGGGTAGATCAGGTGTATCATTTCCCGGAACCATTACAAGGTTTGATGCTGGCAATTTATCAAACGGTTTCAGCGGTACGTAACTTTGTAGTTTGGTTGCTTGACATAGAGGCACGACTGAAAGACGTCAGCAATATGTTAGGGACGACAAAAGAGGCTTTTGATGAGATCGTCACACCAGCAGTGCAGGCATTTTTTGCACGTATGGTGGATTTAGCTACAGATATATGGAGCTGGTTTATTGAGGTAACAGCCACAGCGAGAGAGTTAGCAGGGTCGTTTTTAGCTATGGCGATTCCAACTGTCCTTGATTTTTTTCAACAGCTCGGTGAATTTGCTCTGTATGTGTGGGAAAACTTTGACTTTCTTATGGTAACCGGCGCAGCCCTTGCAGCTATGCTACTCGGTGTACCTGCTCCGATTGTAGGGATTGTGGCAGCTTTAACACACTTGGTTATGCAGACCGATATCGTCAATGACATCATTAAAGTGTTTAAAGGCGAAATGGAGTTTTCGGAAGCCATTGATAATATGGTGGAAATGGCGCTCGCCTGGATCGAAAACTTAACGGAAATGGCGATTGCCGGCATCGAAAAAGGTGCGGAAATGGTTGTTGGTTTGATCGAAGGGGTCGCAGAAAAATTGCCGGAATGGATCGAAACGGCGAGTGACATTGTTATTTCGTTTATCGAGACGATCGCAGAAAATTTACCCGGCATCATCGAATCAGGTACCCAGGCGATGACCTCTCTGATCGACGGGATTGTGGAAGCCTTACCGCAGCTGACGGAAATTGCAGTAACGGTGATCACAACGTACATTGAAATGTTGGCGCAAAATTTACCAGTCGTTTTAGAAGCGGGTATCTCGATTTTAACCACATTGATCGAAGGAATCGCAGAAGCGATGCCGCAAATTATTGAAGCAGCGGTAGGTGTGATCGAATTACTCGTACAGACGATTGCGACGTTAATTCCTCTTATCCTTGAAACAGGGATTACTTTACTTGTAGCTATTGTAGATGGAATCATCCAAAATTTACCAATGATTATTGAGGCGGGAATTGAAGCAGTCGATGCATTGTTAAATGCGATCCTCACGGCTCTCCCCCTCATCATTGACGCTGGGATACAGCTTTTACTAGCTGTTGTGCAAGGATTGACAGAAATGCTGCCTGCTTTGCTAGAAGCTGCGATCATGATCGTTATGGCTCTGGTCGACGCATTGATTGATTCATTGCCCATTATTATTGAATCTGGAATTTCCATTTTACTAGCATTAATTGAAGGGATTATCCAAATTGTTCCAGAACTAATTATGGCAGCCTTATTGATTGTTGAAACGCTCGTTACCGCTTTAATTGAGCTGATTCCAGCGTTGATTGAAGCAGGAATAGAATTACTCATAGCCCTCGGTGATGCTTTGATCGAAAGTGCTCCGATGATGTTAGAGGCAGCTGTATCCATAATGGATGCACTCGCTCAAGGAATCCTCGATTTACTGCCTGTACTTTTAGAAGCAGGTATAGATATTGTTGTTGCAATTTTAGAAGGAATTTACAGCATGATGGTAGCTATAGGTGAAATAGCTATAGAAATTATTTCAGCTTTAGGTCGAGGCATAGCTAGTGTAGCTGATGATCTATTTGGGTGGGGGAAAGATATGGTCACGGAATTTATTTCTGGGATCGGCGAAATGGCTACGGATATTGTCGAAGTCGGAAAAGGGATTGTGTCCGGACTTATCTCTGGAATTGGTGGCGCAGCTAGTGATTTATGGAGTGCTGGCTTAGATTTAGGTAGTGACATTATTTCCAGCGTTGGTTCTGCGATTGGTTACAACTCCCCAGCTCGTGAAATGATGCCGATTGGAGAAGGTACGGTAGAGGGCATGATCGTAGGTATGCAGCATATGCACGGCGCGATCACAAATGCCATGCAGAGTATTGCTGATGTCGTGACAAGCGGAGCTCAGGTAGTTATAACCTCCTTTACTTCCACATTCGAGGGAGCCGTTACTGCGGTCACTTCTTCGATGTCTACCGTGCAAAATGAGATCAGTAATGCCATGTCTGCCATCGGTTCTGTCATTTCTTCTGGCTTTCAATTAGTAACTTCTATCATTTCAAATGCCGGATTAACCATTGTCAATGTGATCCAAACCAGCTTTACGCAAGCCGTTTCGTTTGTTACTTCTTCCACATCGAATATTTTACAGGTCGTCACCTCTACTTTTTCTAATGTGACAAGCACAATTTCCAGCGCTACTACACAGGCAGTTAGCGTTCTTTCGAGTGGGTTGCAGACGGCAGTTTCCACCGTGATGTCTTCCGGCAGTAATATTGTCCAGTCGATTTCCAGCACGTTTACCCAATTTACCTCCACCGTCCAATCAGGGATGCGTAATGCAGTATCCATTGTCCGTAATATGATGGGCAACATGGTCAGTGCCGTCACCAGTTTTACCAGCAATATGGTGAGCGCTGGGGCATCCGTGGTTAATGGATTGGCACGAGGGATTTCTAACCGGGCAAGTTCCGCCGTCAGTGCAGCCCGAAACATGGCAAGCAGTGTAGCGAGTGCCGCACAGAGTGCATTACGGATTAACTCTCCAAGTAAACTCTTCGAGGACTTCGGGGAGTGGGTGTCGGAAGGTATGGGACTCGGAATACTAGATAAGGTTGCTTACGCAGTAAATGCGGCGAAATCCCTGGCTGATGGGGTCACGAATGCATTTGATCCTCAGTTAGCAGTGCCTGATGTGGATGTGGCAGGGCAGATACGTGATATCAATGATATGGCTCAAAAACAAATGCAGCATTCTGTAGGAGTAAAAGACAGCGGTTCTGCTTCCACACAAACGAACCAGACGAATAACACGGAGCAACACTTTCATTTCCACCAGCCGGATATTTCTCCTAGTGAAGCGGCTCGTAGGTTTAAACAAACACAAAGGCAACTTGCCATGGAGGCTGGATTTTAATGCAATATAACCTGGAGTATACAAACGAACTAAATCAATCAATTACGTTCGGAGGGGATAATTTTAAGGTTATCTTTTTCGAGGGTTTCGGCAATTTAGATGCAGATGTACAAACACAGAGATCCCCCTACCAAGATGGGGGATCACGAAAAGGGGTGGTCTTAGAACAAAGACCGTTGTATATTGAATTTTTATTGCAGGGGGAGTCTTGGGAAGACTTATCTTCTCAAAGACAGCTGGTATCCAGAGTATTTAACCCTAAAATACCCGGCAAATACACTCTTTCTTACGGAGAAAAAACGTTTGAAATCGAAGGATCCCCGGAGAGTGTACCGTATTTTGGACAAGAGGCAACAAACCACCTGCAAGAAGTTTCCGTTAGCGTGATCGCCCCCGACCCCTACTGGCGCGACCCGATCGAAGTCAGCCGGGCACTAAGAGCCTTTGAAGGGACGTTTCAGTTTCCGCTGCGCTTTCCGCTTCGTTTCGGACAGAGAGGGGATTCAGAAACGTTTGACAATACGGGCGACGTTGCCGCTCCGGTCAAAATCGATATTCAAGGTCCTGTCGAAGTGCCGCAGCTGTTTAATCAGACCACCGGCGAGTTTATCCGCGTCAATATTAACTTACGTGGCGGGGATATTCTGCACATTGATACGGATGAAAACCATAAGCGTGTCGAGATTTACCGGAGAGGTAATGTGATCCGCGCATTTGGCTTTTTGGATCGACGCTCTGATCTTTGGAAGCTGGCTCCTGGTGAAAATGTGATCCGCTATAGTGCAGACAGAGGACAGCGAGAAAGTATTGTTACGATAAGCTATCAAAATAGATATGTTGGGGTTTAAGGAAGGATTTGGATTGCTTTCTGTCGAAAAGTAGGGCAGGAGGCGGTTATGAATTTAAGTAGGTTGAGCACAAATCATCTAGCGATAAAGATCTCATATAAACGATTAGAGGAAGCAGTAGAGAATAGAGACGAAGAAGCTGTGTTCATCTCCTTATCGGAACTGCTTTTATGGATTATTACTACCGAAGAATGGCATAAGAAATATAACCGATCTGTGTATTTTAAGGAACGGAAAGAAAAAGGGTGCATCTCCCTTATGAAAGGGATAAGGCACGCTTATAATGCAGCAAAACACGATATGGAGCTCTTAAAATTTACGACCACTCAGGGTGGGTTCAGTTTCCCAATGGAATTCCCTATGGAATTTGGAAGAGTTAAAGTGATCTGGGAAAAGTCTGATGTATACAACAAATTTAGCTATGAAGAGCAATTAAAAGGTTATCAAAAATGCTTAGAAGGAAAAGAAATTATGGCTACACTAACGGAAATAATAGAATTTTTGAATAAACAGCGAATCTATCGAGAGGGGCGGTGACGATGGAAAAGCAATTGATAGACCTCCATCGAGAACTCAAAGACATTGAAGATAGATACAATATCGTTTTCGTTTCCGACAACTATCATAAACCGATGGTTATTATAGATAGAACCTCAGGAAAGTCATATTACTATGAGACAGAAGCTTTTGAAATCGACATAGCTTCTAATCAAGAAGAATAGCTTCAAACTAAGCACCCATAGCGGTGCTTTTTCTTATGAAAGGAGTGACACCATGACAGAAAAATACCGCTTTTTTGATCCAACCGAGGATGATCCGAGAGACTACTCGGCAGACGACTTTGCCAGGCGTTATAAGCTCATCCTTTCCAACGGCTTCTTTTATGGTTTAGGCATCTCCACAAACAACAGCATGACCGTCACGGTGGAAGAAGGAGCTGCCTTTTTGGAGGGATACGACTACGAAAATACGAGCGAGCTAGACCTTACGCATGACAGCGCCGACAGCTCCCAGGATCGGATCGATCGGATTGTGATCCGTTTAGATCGGCGCATAGAATACCGAGATATACGGGCATTTGTCAAGAAAGGATCTCCAGCCTCCACACCAAGCCCGCCAAGCCTGACCCGGGATGACTACATTTGGGAAATCTCTGTGGCGCAGGTACGCATCCTTGCCGGGAAATCCTTCATTGAATCGTCCGAAATAACAGATGAACGTGGGAATTATGAAGTCTGTGGACGCGTCGGGTTAGCAAGAGAAGTCAATGATCAGATCACGTCTGTGGATGTGACAGAAGTTGACTCCTACCCGTCTGAATACGGCGAAGGGGTCATGTCTTTCCGCATGTCCGGTAATGAGACGCCGGGACTTTTCCAGGAATGGCTGAACTCTATTGGCATTTCTCCGTCTGACTACGGCAGGAACATGAGCCAACTGCGGGCACACGTCTTTACGCAGTCCAACCGCAATGATACGGGTGTCCAGACGATCACGATTTATGATTGGGCACGCGCACAGGACTATCAGATTTATGGCAAGTTTAGCCGGGCTGCTAACGCTTTGGATAACCCGCTTTGGGGCACCTGGCACGAGGAAGTCTTGGTATATGATCGAGGCTCCGATGAGCAAGGAAGCTGGGTACGTTACACAGACGGCACCATGGAATGTTGGTTTGAAGATTTGGAAGTGACTCAAGTCCGTGTATCAGCCACAGGGGGCACACTGTGGGAGTATAAGACGTTTAACTTTCCACAGCCGTTTGATAGTATCCCCGTGGTGACGCCGCTCACGCGCCGCGAAGCGAGTGTACAATGGGCAGGTTTGCGGGCATCCACCACCAGTTCCTGTGAGATTTATATTTTCTCCACTTCAGAGGACGGGTCAGGGTATCTCGGATACCATGCTAAGGGGAGATGGCGCTAATGATTGCAATACGCGTCTATACGCAAGATGTCGAATGGCTGCATGAGACCAGCCGTTTTTTGTCGTTGCAACTCGCCTTAGAGTTTTTCGAAACAGGAGAATTTGAGCTGCATATCAATCAGTACACGGAAGGCATCGAACATTTTCGAAAAGGGCACCTGCTGGTCTTTGATAAAGAAGGCAGGAAAGCCGGGATCATCCGGCACGTGGAACATGCGCTGGATCAGGACGGCAAAATATCGGAAAACCTCGTGATCAAAGGTGTCACGCTGGACGGCGTGATGGATCAACGGAAGACGGTACCACCGGAACATACGTCCCATGACAGGCGTTCTGGGGATGCGGAGACGGTGATGAAGCATTACGTGGAAAACCACTTCGTGAATCCTGTTGATCCCGCCCGGAAAGTGCCGCATCTGGAAGTCGCACCGAATCGCAACCGTGGCGAACACGTCAGCTGGGAATCCCGGAACCGCAATGTCTCCGACGAGTTAGAGAATATTTCTAAGACGGCTGGCTTAGGCTGGATGGTCACGGTGGATGTGGTGCGTCGCGTCTGGGTGTTTGATGTGTTCGAGCGAAAGGATTTAAGCGAGTTTAACGAGGCTGGTCATCCTCCTGTCTTTTTTAGCCCAGACTTCCACACCGTGCAGTCGCAATCCTTCGTGGAGAGTGATACGGACTATAAAAACGTCGCGTATGTCGGTGGGCAAGGTGAAGGTGTGGACCGTCTTATTATCGAGATTGGCGAAGCTGAGGGCTGGGATCGCTACGAAACGTTTGTCGATGCAAGAGACGTGGGCGGAGAGGACGAAGACGGCGAGGAGCTGACCGAGGAAGAAGAACGAGAGCTGCTTACGACTCGTGGCAAACGCCGGTTAGAGGAGCTGGAAGCACAGCTGTTTTTAGAGGCACAGATCCTCACGCCGGTGACTCGGATCGATCCGACTTCCGGAAAAACCATCGTCGAAACGCCGTTTGAATACGAAGAAGATTTCCGTTTAGGAGATATCGTACAAGTCTATAACAAGTCCTGGGGTGTCACGATGCGGGCACCAATTACTGGCTTTACTGAAATCCACGAAGGAGACGGCTTCACCCTGGAAGCAACCTTTGGCGAGAAACGGCCAACGCTTATTAGTAAGATCCGGCGTAAGTTTCAGGAGCTTGAAGGCGTGGACTACCAGGAGGCACCGGTCCGGTTTGCACGGATTGAAGCAGAGCGAGCGCGCCAGGATGCTTATGCAGGTCTAACGGAAGAAGAGCGCCGCCGCTTGGAACAGGCACAACAAAACCTGGACCGTGCCTTTGAAGAGGCCGAGCGTCGAGGAAATGAAGCGAAAGATTACGCCTTTGAACAGGATGGCTACCGGCAGGAGGAAACGAAAGATTACGCCGATGAGCGGGATGAAGGGGTAGAGAACCGGTCCCGTGACTATGCCGATGAAAAAGCCCGTGATGCCCGAGATGAAGCCCGTCATTATACAGATGAGGAAATTGACAGCACGCGGCAGGATCTCCTGGAGGATATCGCAAGGAAAGCAGAGCTTGAGTATGTGGATGGCCAGCTGCAGCTTAAAGCAGATCAGCAAGCGTATGACGATCTGGCTGCAGAAGTGGCAGAGAAAGCCGGTCTACAATACGTAGATGGCCAACTGCAGTTAAAGGCCAGTCAGTCTGCATTGGATGAGGCTATTAGCGATATCGCAGATAAGGCTGATCTGGAGTATGTAGATGGTCGCCTGGTCGATAAGGCTAACGTTGGGGATGTCTACACCCGTGAATACCTGGACAACGCGTTTGAGAACGTCGTAGGCATCACGGAATATGAAACGGACATGGAAGGTATCGTAACGGATCTTACCAATCAGGAGAGCCGGATCAGTCAAACGGAATCGGATATTCTGCTGCGCGTTACTGCCGAAACATTTGATCAGACAACCGGGCAGCTGGAGGAGGATCTGGGCAGCCTGACTACGCGAGTCAGTTCTGCAGAGACAGAGATCAATCAAAATGCCGAGGCTATTACCCTGCGAGCAACTAAAGAGGATCTGGAAAGCGTAGAAAATGAGCTTGGCACCGTCAGCAACTCTGTCTCTTCCTTGGAATCAGAAATCAGTGTCATGGCCGATGAGATCGCCCTCCGCGTGACAAGAGAAGATTATGAGGCAGACCAGGACGATATTGTGAATCGCCTTAGCTCAGCCGAGTCTGAAATCACTCAAAACGCGGATCAAATTCAATTGAGAGTCGAGCGAACGGAGTTTGAAAATCTGCAAATTGGTGGGCGAAATCTTGCGGTTGATAGTAAAGAAAGAGAAGTTACTGCTAGAAATAACGGTAATGCTTCGGACAACTTTAACTATTTGACTCTAAGGCATATTGAACCAGATGCTGGCCAAGAATATCTTATTCATGGTGAAGTGGAATTTACAGAAGGGGAAGACGACGTAATTACTATACTGGCGAGACTTGAGAATGGAAACGGCTCTCAAACAATAGGAGACATTCCTATAGAGGATGGACGGATTCAGGCGTCCTATACTGCACGAGAAGGTGAAGGGCGGCTCTACCTTTATGCAGGTAGATCGGGAGACACGCGTGGAAAGGGAGTTATTTTCAGAAAGTTAAAACTCGAAAAAGGAAACAAAGCCACTGATTGGACGCCTGCTCCGGAAGACATAGACGAAGAGATTGAGGGAGTTAAATCCCGCCTTTCTACTGCAGAAACAAGCATTACACAAAATGCAGAAGAAATTTCCTTGAAAGCCTCTCAGTCTTCTGTAGATGATCTGGACAGCGAGATCAGCAGCATCAATTCTGAGCTCTCTGTTCAAGCAGATGAAATTGCCGCGCGTGTTACCCGTCAGGATTACGACGCGGATCAGGAAGGTATTGTGCAACGCTTTGAAAGTAATGAATCCTCTATCTCTGCTAATGCTGATGCTATTGAGCTACGGGTAGAAAAGGAAACCTTTGATGCCTTAGAGGGCAGAGTCTCCAGTGCGGAAACGTCTATCTCTCAGAACGCCGAGGCCATTTCCCTGCGAGCAACAAAAACTGAAGTGGATAGCATAGAGGGCCGGATGAGCAGTGCGGAATCTGAGCTGTCGGTCCAGGCTGATCAAATTGATTTGCGCGTAGAGAAAGACGGTGTGATTGGTGCCATTAATCTTAGCTCGGAGTCCGCTATTATTGACGTTGCCAAGCTTAACATTACGGGTGACGTAGAGATTGAAAACGGCGAACTGAAAGTCACCCATTTATCAGCGGCCACGGGCACATTCTCTGGAGAGCTTACCGGTGCTTCCGGAACCTTTTCGGGATCCCTTTCTGCAGCTACTGGTGAATTCCGAGGAGACATGACGGCCGGGACCATTGATATTGATACGGATCTGAAAGTAGGAAACACCATTTATCTTGGTGATCCAAGCTTTGAAGATGACCGGTTTATCATGTTTGAAGATATCTCGTACATTGCTGGTGGTAATGGAAACTTGGAGCTATTTGGCCGAGATCTAAAACTGAACGCAGGACGAGACGTGGTATTTGATGCAGACCGGAGCATTGTGTTCTTCAGTCCGTTGGATGTGCGTGTGCATAGTCGCCTTTATCCGGACGACATTATCACCAACGAAATTCAGGTCTTTGCAGGTTCGGATAACGGCTTGTTCTTGGAGCACGATGGAGGCACACAGTCAGAAGTAGGAACCCTGGGCGGCAGCGGCCGGGAACTGATGTGGATCCGATCTGACAAAGCTTCCTTTTCGGAAGGGGCAGCGATTTATCTCTATACCAATGCTGACAGCAGTAGCTTTGCCGGAGAACTGCAGCTATACGCAAAGGGCAATCGACGCGCACGAATTGGAGAAACATTCTGGCTTCAAGGGGCAGATGGTTTTACTGGCGGTTTAGAAATCGGAGACCGTGGCCATATGCTTAGCATGCGCGGAACTCGTATGACAAACTATGCAGAAGCAACTGGTGCCAATAACTTTGCCTGGGAGGTTCGCTTAGATACTAACGGCAGCTATAGCACCGCTATTAACGTGCATAACAATGGGAACTTCCGTGTCTACAACGATCTGCAGGTAGACGGGAATAAGAACGCCGTTGTCAAAACCGCCGATTATGGCCGCCGGAAGATGTACGCCCTGGAGACGCCGGACAGCCGCTTTATGGATGTCATTGATATCACCCTGGATAACGGTGTGCATACGGTCAATTTATGCAGCATGTTTGCCCAGACAATCAGTGATTATCTGGTATTGCCTATTCCACAAGGGCAGGCAGCTGTGAAGGTGTTGGACGCTGATAGCATATCGTTCCAGGTAGAAGTAGAGACGGCTGAACCGGTCCGGATCGGCTTCATAATCTACGGGAAGCGACTTGGTTATGAACATGAATATATGGATGAAGTAATAGAGGAGGACGACGTAGCATGATGGTAGTCGAAATTAAAAACAGTATGTTAGAGCAGGCCCAGCGCCTGCTTTTTGATTTGAAATTAAAGGGGAAGGATTCCCGGCACCGTACCAAGTTTATCCGTAAGCTGCAGGAGCAGCGGGAGGAGGTGGCTGAGCAGGAACGGGAGCTCCTGAAAGAACACGCTCACTTAGATGAGAACGAACAGCCAAAGACAAAGGAAGCAGAAGGCGGGCAGATCTGGGACCTGAAAGATCCGGCTGCCTTTGTGAAAGACAAGCGGGAACTGTACGGGGAAAAGCTAGTCCTGGACAGCCGAAATGATCAAGACATGCTTCAAACGGTTGGCGAGGTCTTACTCCATTGTGAGAAAGAGTTTAGCGGCCAGGAAGCGATTGTGTATGACTATCTGTGTGACCAATTTGAACAGGAGGGAACCGATCATGAGTAACATTCAGATTAGCAGCATTAACACTCGTTTTAGTGGAGGAGAAATCAGCGGCGTTGACGTGCGGTTTGGTTTTAAAGGACTGGATGGCCGTGTGGATTCCAGTACCCGTATTGAGATGACTCCGGAAGAGTATCAAGGGAATGAGCCGATAGATAAGCTGCAGGCAAAAGTAGCCAGTATGATGGTGGAGGCGCTGCAGGAAAGCCCACAGGATGAAGAAGAAACAGGATAATCGGGAGCGTCCTCCCATAGGGCGCTCTTTCTTATGTCGTCAGCTGAAGGGGGTCAAGCATGGAGCAGAAGCTCAAGACTGTGGAGGATAAGATAAAAAAGATTGAGGGGGAGCTCAACCAGTTAAAAGAGGAGGTGCAGGTGCGAGATTCAGAAGCGCACCGGCGTATGGATGAGCTCAAGAATAGTATTGATTCATTAAAAGGTGATACAAAAGACATTAAAAATGGCATGAGCACGATTTTAAAGAGGCAGGAAAGCTTTACGGATTTTCTAAAAGAAATCGTCAGCCGAACATTCCGGTGGTTTTTCTTAACGATTGCTGTATTCGCTGCCATTATTGGTGTCCTGGTTAACGCTGATCTATCGCATTTATTCTAAGGAGGTGAAATATTAATGGACAAAATGACAATTGCACGCACGGCCGCTCTGGCGCTAGCACTGATCAATCAGCTGCTGGCGTCTTTTGGTTATTCCCCACTGCCGTTTGATGAACAGCAGGTAGAGGTTGCCGTATCGTCCACACTGACAGCTGCGGCGGCGGTGTGGGCCTGGTGGAAAAACAACAGCGTGACAAAGGAAGCCCAGGAAGCGGATGAAGTGATGAAGCAGAAGAAAGCAGCTAAAAAGGAGGCCTTTAATCGTGAATAGTAAATTCAAAACCCAGTGTGCCTATTGTGGCAAGGATATCGAATTCAGTGAGACTGATTACGAGAAAAACGAGATCCCGGAGCCTATCTGCGATGAATGCAGGAAGCTTGTGGAAGCAGGAAAGGAGGACGAAATCAATGGCTAAAGTATACCTTGATCCAGGACACGGTGGCCATGATCCGGGAGCCGTAGGGAATGGCCTTAGAGAAAAAGATCTGGTTCTGCAGATTGCTCTAAAAACTCGGGCGATCCTTCAGAATCAATACAATGGCGCAACGGTCCGAATGAGCCGAACAACAGATACCTTTGTTGGACTTAATGCCAGGGCGCAAGATGCCGTGAATTGGGGAGCAGATCTATTCTGTTCTATCCATCTAAACGGAGCCGCAGCTGCAGCCAATGGGACGGAAACATTCAAGCACCCGAGCTCTACAGCCAGCCGCCCTGCTCAGCGGAACCTACATGATGCGATTCTGGGAGCAATGCGCCGCCTGGATAGCACCGTATCAAACCGAGGCCTCAAAGATGGGAATTTTGCCGTGCTCCGTGGCACGTATACCAGGATGCTTTCTGTTCTCACGGAAGCCCTGTTTATCACGAATACGCGGGATGCGAATCTATTGAAGCGCTCCGGTACCCTGGACCGTATTGCAGAAGCTCATGCCGAAGGGATTGCCAAAACGCTCGGACTTAGCAGGAAGAGTGGAAGCTCCGGCGGATCTGGTGGGAGTGCACCGCGATACGGGCCAAACAATGAATCATTCGCAAGCTACCATAGTGAATGGTGGGGCGCTGAAGGAGAGCATATCAGAGCCATTCAGCGGCTCCTGCAGTTGGCCAAAGAGCTACCGCTTGGATCGGCAGACGGAAGGTTTGGCCAGGTGACACTCGACGCGGTTCGATCTTTCCAGGACAAGCATAATCTCAGCAGCGCCGGTCAGAACTTCTACGGCGTGCCTGGGCCGAAGACAACAGCAAAGCTTGCCGAGGTAAGCAATACGACAGACGGGCTGCCAGGTGATATGGTCCGTGTAACAGCCGACAGGGTAAACTACCGTAGCCGTGCAAACTGGGATGATAGCGCAGTGGCTGGATCAGTAAGCAAAGGGGAATCTTTTACCATTGTGCGCCGTGCGATTATGAGCAATGGATCTGATCTGTATCAGATTAAGTCCGGAAACTTTATCAGCGTGCATCCAAACTTTGTGGAAGTAGTAAAATAATCAAAAATAAAAAGAGGGGCAGACGCCCCTCTACATCACTAACCTATGATAAAATAAGTATACCGAGCTCTTTAGAGCTAGTATCAAACGCCCGAAGTGAAGCTTTAGTGTTTTGTTCAAGGCTGTCCATTGGATTCAAGAGGTCGGCTCTCACTCCTTCAAATGCTTTTAGAGTAGCGTTTGGTGCGTCGAGGAAACTAGTCAGATCAGAGCGGATCATTTTTGTTAACGCACCGGGTTATTATCCGGTGCTTCTTTTTGTTTCCAAAAGATCAGCATATCTCTTCATCCTAATAGGATGCTGGGCGCTCGTGGTTGGGTTATTGCGCTCTTAGCTCACCAACTATGCGTTGCACCTTCTAACTACGTAACAGGTTCATTAGCTTGGCTCAGGATTGCCTTATCTAAGAGGACGTAGGTTTCCCTGAATTCACCCAGTTTTCACTCATGTATTGCTACATAAGGCGGCATACATAACACCATAAGTTAGTAAATTTATCTTAGCAGATGATGGGAAAGATAGGAAGAGGGACGAAAGCTATTATCAGCGTATATCTGAATTTTTTAGCAATTTCGAAGCAATTAAAAAGGAGCTTTATGCCCCTGTTTCTTCGTAAGAATGTATGTGCTTTATTTAATACCCGTGCAAAGTTATAATTGATAGCCAATCATTTGATATAACGAGAATTTCGATTTTCTTCTTAATTTGATAGTACATAATGATTATTAAGGGACGAGGCTTAAGCTTCTTCAAAAGTGTTAGTGCATATCCTGATAATTTCTTGATAATCTGAGTAAAAGTTTTGTTATGAAAAAACTCAAAATAAAGTGTCAAAATTTATTTCATCTTTTAATTTGTATTTAATGTAATAAAATTCAAAAAAGATGAAAACCAATAGTGTTTTAAGAAGGTTTATTATTGAGTAAAATCAGGATCAGAAATTGTTTAGGGTTAAAGTACTATAATTTGTTTCTGTAACTATAAAAATGTAGTACAATTATAAAATGACAGTAAATAGGAGAGGGATTGTTCATGGGTCGTAAAGTCATTCTTAACTTCGATGAGTCTGGTAATATGGGCAGGCAAGGAAGATATTTTACAATTGCATGTATTGAAGCAGAAAATACTAAACCCTTAGTTAATATAATGAAAAAAACAATATTAAAGACTATTAAAAATTTTCCGGAATACAACGACCTAGATGAAATTAAAGCAAGTGATAGTTCGCCAGTTGTTAAAGAATTTTTCTTAAGAAAAATAGCTACAAAGGAAAGTATAAAAATTAGGTATATTGTAGCCGACTTGCATCACGTAGACGCACATTTAAAAGATGATGAAAATTTATTATATAATTATATGTTGAAATTGTTGGTCACACCCATTGCAGCAAAAAATGATGTAAGCTGTTTATGTTTGAACTTAGATAAAAGAACTATTAAAGTGAAATCCACTAATTCATTTGAAGACTATATTAAACTGCAATTAAATTATGAACAAAATTGTAATGTTGAAGTGGAAGTGAATTATATTGAATCTCATAATTCTCGTGCCATTCAAGCTGCAGATTTCGTTGCAAATGCAATCAATGCTAAATATGAATATAATAAAACTTACGGCTATACTGCAATAGAACAAAAAATAGTAAGAAGATCATGTTTTCCATATAAGCAATTTGGGAAATGAATAATATAATAAAATTAATGTTACCTTGTGAAAATTTTTATGCTAAAATCTTTACAAAAATGTACACCTAATGTATACTCATAATTAATCGCGCAAGTAAATCCCATTATGCCGTGTGAAACTTCGAACCACATAAACTGCCTGTTAGGTAGTCGGATTTTGGGTATTGCGCTACCGATTTTAAGTTAATGATCAGTGAAATGATCTTTTAAATTACATAGGGTAAACCCTAATAAGTGTATGCATTTTACAGCCATATAAACTGTTTTTAAAACAGTCGCTTATTAGGTTCCTATAGTTAGACCCTCTTAATTTCTAGAGGGTCTTTTATTATTGGAGTTTTTATTTGCTTCTTAAATAAAGATTAACAGTCCACATAAAAGCTAGTTGGTTTATCTTATTTGGGAGCGATATGGGAGCGGATTTCATTGGTTCGCTCCCAATTTTATATATTTCAATCCTTAACAATACCATTGAGAGACTAATTCAATAGGGTTTCTGCACAGTCATAGTTCTTCTTTAATTGTAGTACTACCGCCTCCTAAGCGGCAGGTCGGAGGTTCGAATCCTCTCAGGGTCGCCATACATACAAATGCTAAAACCCTTGTTAGACAAGGGTTTTTCTTTATATCTGCAGTTAGCATGTAAGATCTTATACGTAGCTCTTTAGAGGTCGATGGGGCAGAAATGGGGCAGGATTTTAGTTATCCACAGACTTATCCTCGAAGAAGTGATTAAACTGGTCTGCAGCTGCACGATCTACTTCTACTATTTTATGGCCGTAGATGTTCATTGTTGTTCCAATGTTGCTGTGACTTGCTCGATCACTAATCGATTTCATTGGTACATTTTTTTCGATTAAATATGTTATAGATATGTACCGCAAATCATGGAAGCGAACCTTCTCGATTCCTGTTCGTTTAATAAAGCGGGCTCACCATTGGCTAATGCTATCCGGCCGGATCGGACCCCAGTTAAATCGATCGTAATGATGAACGATTATAGCGGGACCGCCAGCGTGATAAGTAACATTGATATTAAGACAAATATTTAAGGCTCTTATAGAGATATCATTAACATCAGCATAAATATGATTCACTAATGTCTCTATATCAGACAAGTACACTGAATCAACTTCGAACAAGAACCAATGTTCTTTCTTGGCGCAAAAAAAGCCCCTAAGGACTTTCTTATGCTGCAGAACCAATTATCATAAGTACCCAAAACCCGATTTTATAAAGAATAGTTATTCCACCTAGAATCACACCGGTTAAGGCCATACCCTTTTTAATTTCTTTTTGCATGCCTATAATACCAAAGACCACTGCAAGGATCCAAAGCGGCATGACAAACCAACCGATGAAAGGCACGATGCCAATAACTAAACCAATAATACCTAAAACTAGCGCCGCTGTAGCCATTCCGTTGGTATCTTCTTTTTCGACGATAACTCTTGTGGTAGTTTCATTTACTGCAGTTTCTTCCGCCATGAGATAACCCCTCCCAATAAATTTAATTAATTAACTTCGATTTCCCAAATTGCTTGACCCGAAGTGAAAGGGTTCTCGAAAATGAATTCATAAGTATCAGAATCATTGACATCAAATGCGACCTCACCCCGAACGTCTCTACCTGCACCAATTTCACCATCAAGAGTTCCAGTAGTATCTGTGTAAATTGTTACATCGTGAGTATAGCTTTCATCATCTTGCAAGCTCATTTGCAGCATTGTAGAGATGTTTGCTTCTTCATCAGTAGTGTTTTCGATCGTCATGTCTAAAATCACATAATGATCATTATTTGGAGTCTCAAAATCATTACCATCGGATGTATATGCATCATTTAACGTGATTGCTAAACCATCAAATGTGATTGTATCACCAATTGAGATGCTTTCTTCCTCTTGGCCTTCTTCTTCCACTTCTTCGTTAGCTTCATTTTCAGCATTGTTTTCATTGTTATCTTCGTCTGCGTCGTTCTCAGCACTATTATTTTCTTCAGGCTCATTATCAACCTCTTCATTCTCTTCAGCAGCATTAGCCTCAGCATTATTGCTGCTTTCATTACCTGAATTTGTTTCAATGTCAGATTCACCGCACGCTGTTAGTAAGAGAGCAGCGCCTAGTGTAGTCGCAAATACCGCTTTTTTCATCGTAAAAACCCCTTTAATCATTCATATTATATCACTCTACTATAATATGGCAGAAAGAGGATAAAAAAGAAAGTATTATTTTAGTCTTTTTACCTTTTTTATAACACTTCAATAGCATTTAACGTTGTCTAAGCATCTATATTATCATCCAGACCTGCTACAAGAGAACTAGGATCCTTTAAGATTTATTTTACTTGCTCCCGACAGTCCGTCGATACGTCAAATATTTTTGCTATTTGTACTATAGAACTTCTGTGTCTATAAGGACCTGTAGGTGGAGGGGAATGCGTAAGCTGTTGTCAAAACTGTCGAGTATAGGGGCTGGAAGATGTACGCTCTGGATACGTAGGTCAGTTGTTATATGGATATCAACTCCCAAAAGGGCGAACGGCTGTGAAGGTACTGAACGTTGATAGCACATCTTTCCTAGTAGAAGTAATTACGGATGAACTGGTTTGGATCGGCTTCATGATCTACGGTAAGCGACTTGGTTATGAGCATAAATATATGGATGGAGTGTCGAAGGGGGCACTTAGCATGGTGGTGTCGAAATTCATAACAGTATGTTAGAGAAGACTCAGCGCCTGCCTTTTAATTTGAAAATAAAGTGGACAAATTCCCGGCACCGCACTAAGTTTATACGAAAGCTGCAGAAGCAGTGGGAGGATATAGGCGAGTCGAAGGTCCACTGGCTTTGTTTCATAAAGCTAGTTATTTGAAGCCTCCACCTCCGAAAAGGGTTCGATCGGGGCGAAGAACCTTATGGTATTCATCTGCATGATCATTTTAGCTGTTTGTCGACAGCTTGAATCCATGTAAGAAAGGGTTTCTCTTTATGAATGAAAGGACCAGGGAGCCGCGTTCCAACCTCTGACTAGAAAACAAGTTCCTGATGACCTCACAGCCGGTATTTGCTAAAGGATATCATAGCTTCGATAATTATATGCAGGTATCTTCCTTCATGTGTCGAACGACTATAGTGGGAGATGATGAACATGCAAGAATTCACATTCGAACTTGAATTTGAGAAAGGCCATGTTGTACAGGTCGGCATTCAGGCTTACAGCGAGAAAGAGGCTCTGGATATAGCAGCATCCTTTAAAGGCAAGCAAGTTTATGATAAAGAAAAAATCGTGATTAATCATGATTTAGTGACGGTCATTCGAGCGCCATCTGGAAAAGCAGATGAGGGTAATGAGGAGCGGTAAACCATTCATTATGAAACTTAGTACCCGATCGGGTGCTTTTTTTATTGTTCTTTTTTCGAAATCAACCAATTAAGGGCGTTGCATTTACAATTGATGCTACGAGATAAATACAGTTTATAGTTAAATGATTATTTGTAAAAAAAGCTAGGATTGCCGATAAGGAATCTATAGTCCTTATGAAGAAGGATTATTCAGCAATAGTCGATCAAGATGACTTGCTCAACATTTCACAAATTGGACACAGAATAAATGCTCAGTGATTCACAAACGTATGCTATAGTATAACTATAGAAAGGTTGCTCACCAATTCACAAACTAACAGCCGGTCACTCCAGCGCGCAGAGCCGGAAGCACTTTGTTCCGTCCGTCAGGGACGAGAAACGTGAGCAGCTTTTCTTCCAAACCATACTTATAAAAATCTTAGGAGGAATTAATCATGTTTATGGACTTCTTACGGAACAATCGGATTGCTGCTGGTATTCTCACGTTTCTCCGCCTGTATCTCGGGTGGGCCTGGTTGACTGCAGGATGGGGCAAGGTATTTGGAGGGTTTGATGCTTCCGGCTATCTGCAGGGCGTTGTAGCTAATGCTGATGTCGCCGCACAATATCCTGCCTACCACGCCTTTATTGAAAACATAGCATTACCAAACGCCGGTCTCTTCAGCTTTATGGTCGCCTGGGGTGAACTGTTTGTCGGATTGGGACTGATCCTCGGTGTTTTCACCACGGCTGCTGCGTTCTTTGGAATCGTGATGAACTTCGCATTCCTGTTTGCCGGAACGATCTCTACCAATCCTTTGCTCGTCCTGATTACCATCTTCATTTTGGCTGCCGGGGCTAACGCAGGCCGCTTTGGCGGGGACCGCTGGGTGATCCCTTACCTTCGCACTCACGTACTTGGCCGCGACTGGATTCAAAAGCGGATGCCGCAGAGCCGCCGTCCAAAAGCTGCATAGGGAAAGAAAGCCGGAAGCGGGCTCTGCTTCCGGTTTTTCTATGCCTGCCGCAGGCTTGCCTTCAGCTATTTCTCAGGGTGGTCCCTCAGTAGTATAGAAAAAGGGCACGGTGGATCGCTTCCGGGTGCCGGAAGCTTCCTGGTGATTGGAATACTCTGATGAAAGTTTTTATTTGGGGGCGGAAACTTTTCATTTCAGCCTTCCAACTTTTCATTCTCCGTCTTCAACTTATTAATCTTGCACGTAAACTTATTACCGTTATCATTCTGCGTTCGTAATAGCGAATATCTTATCATTTTCATACCTGAAGTTTTCATTCTCTGTCCTCAACTTATTAATCTTCACCGTCCGGCCGTCAGTCCGTTCCCCGTTCACTGCACATAAAAGCCCGAAGCCGCAACGCGCGGCTTCGGGCTTTTCCTCACGTTCTATCGTCGAACTGCTTCGCGGCAGGGGATGGCCTCCACGAAGGAGCCTCCTGCGTCGACTTCGACTTGTTCAACTGCCTGCTCCTGATAATGGGAACGGAGCTGGAGCAGCACTTCTTTGCCTTTTCCTTTCGGGATAAAGAAAAGAATGATCGGACCGGCGCCGCTCAGTGTCGCACCGTAAACCGGCAGCTCTTCAAGCAGCGTTTCGGCGCGCTGCCATTCCGGGATGGAAGGGAGGCGGTACGGCCGGTGGAACAGATCGTTTTTCATCATTTTGCCGGCGAGTTCCCAGTTGTTTTGCATGATGGCAGCTGTCAGCACGTTGGCCGCGCTGCTGGCATTGACGGCTGCTTTATAGGAAAAGCCCTCCGGCAGCGTATCGCGCGATTCCTTCGTGCTGAGCTCATAGGACGGGATGACCGCCACGAGATCGATATCCGGCACGCCGGCGTGCACAAGGTACGTGTCCTCTTCGTACTGACTGCCGATGACGAGCCCGCCGTAAATGGACGGAACGACGTTATCCGGATGGCCTTCGTAGAGGCTGGACCAATGCGCTTTATCCTCGCGCGTCAGCTGCAGATCGCAGAGCACATCAGCGAGCTCTATGCCGGCTACAATGGCCGTGGCGCTGCTCCCGAATCCGCGCGAGAGCGGGATGTCGCTCTCCATTTTGACGCGGGCGGCGGGAAGTGCAACGTCGTACTTTTCTGCGATCCATTCAGCAATGATGTAAATCAGGTTTTCTTTTCCGGAAGGAATGCCCTCTAGATGAGGTGAATCCGCCTCAAATACCCACTCGTCGGCCGGCTCTGCATACAGCGTCAGGTAGCGGTTCAGCGCCATCCCGATCGAATCAAATCCGGGACCGAGGTTGGCGGTGCTTGCCGGAACGCGGATTTTCCACTGTTGATTCATGACTGTTTCACCCTTCCAAGCATGTGATCAAAGACGACCTGCTCATCATTTGGCAGTTTTACCGGCTGTACGGGAGCCGTGTCGATCGCCGTATTCGGATCCTTGAGTCCGTTTCCTGTCAAAACAGAAACAACGCGGGAGCCCTTTTTAATTTCGCCGGATTCGATCTGTTTGATCAGACCGGCAACAGAAGCAGCGGAAGCCGGCTCAGCAAATACACCCTCTTCGCGTGCGAGCAGCTTGTAGGCAGCGACAATTTCGTCGTCTGTCACAAAATCGATTGCGCCGCCGGAAGCTGACGCGGCGTTGACTGCCTTATCCCAGCTGGCCGGGTTGCCGATTCGGATCGCAGTTGCAAGCGTTTCCGGCTGATCGATGATTTTATTTTGCACAATCGCCGCAGAACCTTCTGCTTCAAAGCCGCGCATCTGCGGCAGGCCTGTTCCGCTTGCTTTGTGATACTCTTCAAACCCTTTCCAGTAGGCCGTGATGTTGCCGGCGTTGCCGACCGGAATTGTCAGGACGTCCGGCGCGCTGCCGAGTGCGTCCACCACTTCAAATGCCGCCGTTTTCTGTCCTTCAATCCGGTACGGGTTCACCGAGTTTACAAGCGTGATCGGCGTCTGCTTTTCCAGGTTGCGCACCATTTGCAGGGCATTGTCAAAGTTGCCTTCGATGCTGACGATTTCAGCCCCGTAGACGACCGCCTGCGCGAGCTTGCCCATCGCAATTTTCCCGTCCGGAATGACGATCAGGCAGCGCATTTTTGCCTGGGCGGCATAAGCCGCCGCGGCAGCTGACGTGTTTCCGGTGGAAGCGCACATGATCGCTTCGCTTCCGGATTCCTTTGCTTTGGCAACGGCCATCACCATGCCGCGGTCTTTGAACGAGCCGGTCGGGTTGGCGCCGTCGTACTTCACGTACAGCTCCACGCCGAGCTTTTCAGAAAGATGCTTCATCGGCAGCAGCGGAGTATTGCCCTCCTGCAGCGAAAGCATTGGTGTATCTTCATTGACCGGCAAATATTCCTTGTATTCTTCTAACAGTCCGCGCCACAGCATTATGACATGTCTCCTTCCGTACGGTAGCTGCTCTTAATCTCGACGACAACATCCTCGTCCTGAAGGCGCTCCAGTACTTCCTCATAGTCTTTTTTCGTTACTTCATGAGTGACCACAATGATCTCAGCCAGGCGCCCTTCATTCAGCGGCACCTGCAATATTTTTTCCAGACTTACGTTATGCTCATCGAAAATTCTGGTCAGGGCGGCGAACGTGCCGCGCTTGTCTTTGGCGTGAATCCGCAGGAAGTATTTCGAGCGGATTTCTTCATCGGTTTTCAGCTGCTTCTCAAACTGCGGGATGATAGCAGAATTGCCGGTAACCCCGAGCCGCTTGTTTTTCAGTACTTCCACTAAGTCGGAAACGACAGCGGTAGCCGTCGGCAGCTTCCCGGCGCCGGGGCCGTAAAACATCGTTTCCCCGACCGCTTCCCCGTATACGTATACGGCGTTAAACTCGTCATCGACGGACGCGAGCGGATGCTCGTGCGGCACGAGCGTCGGCTGCACGCTCACTTCGACTTTGTCTCCGTCCCTGACGGCGATGCCGATCAGCTTCATCGTGTAGCCAAGCTGCTTGCTGTACTGCAGGTCCTGGCTTGTGACGCTGCTGATGCCGGAAACCGACACATCGTCCAGATCAAGGTTCATGGAAAAGCCGAGCGTGCCGAGAATCGAAATTTTTCTCGCAGCATCGAGCCCTTCGACGTCAGCTGTCGGATCCGCTTCCGCATAGCCGAGTGCCTGTGCTTCTTTCAGCACGTCTTCATAAAGCCGTCCTTCTTTCGTCATCTGCGTAAGAATATAGTTTGTCGTACCATTGACGATCCCCATCATCTTCGTGATGCGGTCGGAGGCAAGGCCTTCGACGATCGTTCGCAGAATCGGAATGCCACCGGCGACGCTTGCCTCATAAAATAAATCGCATTTTTGCTCGTTTGCTGTTTTCAGCAGCTCGCTGCCGTATACAGCCATCACATCTTTATTGGCTGTCACGACGTGCTTGCCCTGCTCCAGCGCTTTTTTCATATAGTCGCGTGCCTGCTCCATGCCGCCCATCACTTCAACGACGACATCGATATCGTCATCAAGCAGAATGTCATCTGCATTCGTCGTGAGCTCTGTATGAGCAGCTGCCGGACCGCGATCTTTATCAAGACTCGATACGAGCACTTTTTTCACCTTCACGGGTGCTCCGATCTGGTGGGCTAATTTATCCTGATGCTGTTCAATAATTTCAAGTACACCGGTTCCTACGGTGCCGAAGCCAAGTAGTCCTACATTCATCTGTTGTGCCATCCCCGCTCACTCCTGATTGTCTCTATTTACGGTACAAATGTTTTCGTATAAAGGACATTATATAGAGGATAATGCGTAATAACAACCACTTGAGCGTAAATAAACGAGGTATTTTCATGATAGCGTTTTCAATATCGGGGCATTTGTTTTTCGGTCAATCCATAGACATGATAATATGGAAACAGACTGGAGAGGAGGAAGCGTATATGAACCATACGATTCACCGTCACCACCACCATTTTGTCTGGGACAGGTCGCTCGAACCGGTGTATGAAGCAGAGCCGGGAGAGGAAATTGGCTTTGAAGTAACGGACTCGTCTGCCGGCCAGCTGTCGAAAACGTCTACCTCTGAAGACGTGGCAGCACTCGATTTTGATCGAGTAAACCCGGTGAACGGCCCGGTTTACGTTAAAGGAGCCAAGCCCGGCGACACGCTGGAAGTGGAAATTCTCGGCTTCGGTCCGCAAAGCTGGGGCTGGACGGGCGTCATTCCTGGATTTGGACTTCTGAGCGACCATTTTCAGGAGGCTGCATTAAAAATCTGGGACCTGCAGCAGGGAAAAGCGGAATTCCTTCACGGCATCGAGATTCCGATTGCACCGTTTCCGGGGACGATCGGAACGGCACTCGCTGAACACGGGGCCCACAGCGTTGTACCTCCGCGTCAAAACGGCGGCAATATGGACATCCGCCACTTAACCCGAGGAACCAAGCTGTATCTGCCGGTATGGGTGGAAGGAGCGATGTTTTCCGTAGGTGACACGCATGCTGCCCAGGGAGACGGAGAAGTGTGCGGAACAGCGATTGAAGCACCGATGGACATCGAGCTGAAATTTCAGCTGCACAAAGGTCGTCAGATCAAGGAGCCGCAGTTTGAGACGAAAGGCCCGCTCGTTCACGGTCCGCCTGATCAGCGCTACTATGTCACTACCGGCTTTGGTGAGGATCTGATGACGGCCTGCAGGAAAGCGGTCAGCTATATGATTGAGCACATCAGCCACACGTACGGTCTCTCAGACGTCGAAGCGTACATGCTCTGCAGCACGGCGGTGGACTTAAAGCTGAGTGAAGTAGTGGATATTCCGCACTACCTCGTCTCTGCGTATCTCCCATTATCTATCTTTAAGTAGCGGCAGAATGTTTATTCTGTCGTTTTTTTGAGTAAAAAAACCTATAATAGAAGTAACACTTATCATGAAAGAGCGTCTACAAGAATAATTTAGGCGGAGAAGGAGCTTCTTACACATGGCTCTTCACCATAAAGTGTAGTTGACGAGCTAGTTTGCTCGGCCAGTTTCTAAACTGATACGTATTTTAAAGTGTTCATTGTTTCGATAGCCATAAGCGCGGCGCTTAATGAGTTTGATCTTCGT
>NZ_JAATHJ010000140.1 GCF_012034335.1 Alkalicoccus luteus
GGCTTCACTCGGACACAGGCTTCTCCTGAGAAGCCTTTAAGACCCAGTCCGGCTCCGCTCGCGCTTTTCATGCCGTTCAAGATCGAACGGCTATGAGGCTTCACTCGGACACAGGCTTCTCCTGAGAAGCCTTTAAGACCCAGTCCGGCTCCGCTCGCGCTTTTCATGCCGTTCAAGATCGAACGGCTATGAGGCTTCACTCGGACACAGGCTTCTC
>NZ_JAATHJ010000141.1 GCF_012034335.1 Alkalicoccus luteus
ACGCCCGTGGGATCAGCGCAGTCTGAAGATCCAGTGCCGTTCAGATCTGCGAACGGCATCAACGCACGAGCGGAGCCGGACTGGGTCTTGAAGGCTTCTCGCGAGAAGCCTGTGTCCGAGTGAAGCCTCATAGCCGTTCGATCTTGAACGGCATGAAAAGCGCGAGTGGAGCCGGACCGGGTCTTAAAGGCTTCTCGCGAGAAGCCTGTGTCCGTGT
>NZ_JAATHJ010000142.1 GCF_012034335.1 Alkalicoccus luteus
GTAAACGGTGTATCCCGTGCGAATAGCGACCGTCACTTACGTCTAGGCTTGTAGCGGAGAGCTTCGGCACGAGCCGAAGCCAGGGGGGTGAGGTGGATGATCACTTTCACGTAAAGGAAGCAAGGTTCCTCATAAAGCAGCGGAATCCCCTCGTAAAGAGGAACTACCTCCTCGTAAAAGCAGATCCACACATCGTAAACGGTGTATCCCGTGCG
>NZ_JAATHJ010000143.1 GCF_012034335.1 Alkalicoccus luteus
TCAACTGACGATTGCAGATAAGCTGCATGTCTCTTCGTCTGCTTCGCTCTCGTCGCGTACCAGACGTACACTCACTCATTCTTTCTCTCGCATCCTTGATCTCTACAGCTTCTTTCCAATCAACTGACGATTGCAGATAAGCTGCATGTCTCTTCGTCTGCTTCGCTCTCGTCGCGTACCAGACGTACACTCACTCATTCTTTCTCTCGCATC
>NZ_JAATHJ010000144.1 GCF_012034335.1 Alkalicoccus luteus
TCACGTGCCTGGTTAGGACTTCACGATCAGCTTTCATACAGATAGAACCTTCCCAATAAAACGTTTCGATGTTAAATAGGGATGTCAGTCCTTCATCGAATTCATGATAAACGTAAAAAAACAGTCGTGTCTGTCTGTTGTGACGTTGTTCTCCAACAAGCAGAGCCGTTTCCCCGATGTGTCCGGCGTGCCCGTGGAATCAGCGCAGTCTG
>NZ_JAATHJ010000145.1 GCF_012034335.1 Alkalicoccus luteus
CGTCGCTCGGCAGAGCGAGGAAGACACATGATTCGTTTTCGCGTTATCCGGTTTTGAGCGGGTACGCTCATTCATCCAGTAGCGACAGCGGTGAGGTCACACCCGTTCCCATGCCGAACACGGAAGTTAAGCTCACCAGCGCCGATGATAGTTGGGGGCTCTCCCCCTGCGAAAGTAGGACGTTGCTGGGTCACCTGAGA
>NZ_JAATHJ010000014.1 GCF_012034335.1 Alkalicoccus luteus
CGCCGCAGTCCCCAAACCTTTTTCTGCAGAGAAGCAAGAAGGTTGAGGAAGCAAGGTTGAAGGCAAGGGAGCTTACTCTCGTAAGTGACCGCAGACGGAAGCCGAAGGTGACGAAAAGATTCGCCGCAGTCCCCAAACCTTTTTCTGCAGAGAAGCAAGAAGGTTGAGGAAGCAAGGTTGAAGGCAAGGGAGCTTACTCTCGTAAGTGACCGCAGACGGAAGCCGAAGGTGACGAAAAGATTCGCCGCTTATCTGCAGAAAAAACCGTTGACTTCTGAATGGGAGCAGCGTATAATAAATTTTGTTGCGGTTCACAACAACCGCACTCTTAATGCCGCGGGGTGGAGCAGTCTGGTAGCTCGTTGGGCTCATAACCCAAAGGTCGATGGTTCAAATCCATCCCCCGCAACCAATTTACATATGATAGCTGGTCTGAAAGAATGGTCCCGTGGTGTAGCGGTTAACATGCCTGCCTGTCACGCAGGAGATCGCGGGTTCGATTCCCGTCGGGACCGCCATTTTTTTTGCATAAATTGGCTCGGTAGCTCAGTCGGTAGAGCAACGGACTGAAAATCCGTGTGTCGGCGGTTCGATTCCGTCCCGAGCCACCACTTTTTATGCTGGCCTAGCTCAATTGGTAGAGCAACTGACTTGTAATCAGTAGGTTGGGGGTTCAAGTCCTCTGGCCAGCACCATGATCCCTATCCGCGCAATGGCGCAGGATAGTTTTTTTGTATATGCTGTTATCTGCCGCGCTTTTCAGTGCGGTTTTTTATTATTTCCCGGGAAATACCAGACGCCGGGAGGGAAATATATTCTTACCGGCATCTGTGATAGAATGAAGAAGGAATGCAGAGAAACAGGAGGGTTCTGTATGGACAAGCAAAAGATTCTTGTTGTAGATGATGAAAAACCAATCGCTGATATATTGAAATTTGGACTGGAAAAGGAAGGATTTGATGTCGTTTGCGCGTATGACGGCAATCAGGCGGTGGAGCTTGTAAAAGAGCACGTGCCTGCGCTGATTCTGCTCGACATCATGCTTCCTTATAAAGACGGCATGGAAGTATGCCGCGAAGTTCGCAAAACGTATGATATGCCGATCATTATGCTGACGGCAAAAGACTCGGAGATCGATAAAGTGCTCGGCCTGGAGCTTGGAGCGGACGACTATGTGACGAAGCCGTTCAGCACGCGTGAGCTCGTCGCGCGCGTGAAAGCGAACCTGCGCCGCAAGCAGAAGACCGAGGAAGTCGATACGGATACGAAGAACATTGAGATCGGACCGCTGCTGATTCAGCCGGATGCCTACCTAGTGACAAAGCGGGGAGAGCCGATCGAGCTGACCCACCGGGAGTTTGAGTTGGTTTACTACCTCGGTCGTCACATCGGACAGGTCATGACGCGGGAGCACCTGCTTCAGGCCGTCTGGGGTTATGATTATTTTGGAGATGTCCGCACCGTGGACGTTACGGTGCGCCGCCTGCGTGAAAAAGTAGAGGATAATCCGAGCAGTCCGACGTGGATTGTAACAAGACGCGGAGTCGGCTATTACTTAAGGCAGGCAGATCAGGAGAGTTAATGCATGAACATGAAAAAAATTCGTTTTTATAAATCGATCCACGTCAAAATTGTGGTCATTTATATGCTGCTCATTCTCATCGCGATGCAGGTCATCGGCGTCTATTTTACTCAGCAGCTGGAAGGCCAGCTGGAGAGCAACTTCCGCGATACGCTCAATGAACGCGCCGGACTGCTCGCCTATAACGTGGAGCAGGAGCTGACCGCTGAAGAAGAGGAAGAGGATCAGTCACTGGAAGCACGGATTTCCGCACTGCTTCGAAGCGACGTGTTTAACATGGAAACCGCTGATGTGGAAGTGATTGATCAGAACAGCATTGTGGTGGCTTCGACCAATCCTGCGCAAAGCGTCACGGGACAGCGGGCGCAGGAACTGAGTGTCAAGCAGGCGCTTCTCGGAATTGAGGATACCGAAGGAGAGATTATGCTCAATTCCCTGAACAATCACCGGACGCTCGTCATGGCGCTGCCGGTTACGTCTGACGCCGATGAGGTCGTCGGAGCGGTTTATATCCGGGCTTCAATGGAAGCGATGTATGATCAGATCAATGACATCAGCCAGATTCTGTATGCCGGGACGTTTATCGCGCTCGGTCTGACAGCAGCGCTCGGTATCTTTTTATCCCGGACGATTACTCGTCCGATCGTCGATATGAAAGAGCAGGCGGTCGTTATGGGGCAGGGGGACTTCTCCCGCTACGTAAATGTTTACGGGGATGATGAGATCGGTCAGCTTGCGGAAACGTTTAACGATTTAACCGACAAGCTGCAGGAAGCTCATGCGACGACGGAAGGCGAGCGCCGCAAGCTTGCATCGGTGCTCATGCACATGACCGACGGTGTCATCGCGACCGACCGCAACGGAAACGTGATTCTCGTAAACCGCCGTGCAGAAGAAATCTTCGGGAAAAGCCAGGAGAACCTCGCCGGCAAGGACGTGACCAGCGTACTCGGGCTCGACAAATTTATGACGCTTAACGACTTGTACCGGTTCCAGGATCCGCTGCTGCTCGATTTTGATGCACAGGAGGAAGAAATGATCATCGAGGCCAACTTCTCGACGATAGAAAAAGACAACGGTGCGGAGAACGGTCTGATTGCCGTCTTACACGATGTGACCGAGCAGGAGCGCGTAGAGGAAGAACGGCGCGAATTTGTCGCGAACGTGTCTCACGAGCTTCGCACGCCGCTCACGTCGATGAAGAGCTATCTGGAGGCGCTGCAGGACGGTGCTGTTAATGATCCGGACATTGCGCCGCAGTTTCTGGAAGTGACGTCGAATGAAACCGACCGGATGATCCGTCTCGTCAACGACCTGCTTCAGCTCTCCAAAATGGACAGCAAGGATTACAGCGTGAGCGTAGCAGAGATCGACGCGCCGCAGCTGGTGAACCACGTAATCGACCGGTTTGAGATGACGACGAAAAATCAGGAGATTCAGTTCAAGCGTCGTATTCCGGAGCAGGAAATCACCGTGCAGGGCGATCGGGACAAGCTGATGCAGCTGATGGATAATATCGTCTCCAACGCCGTAAAATATTCGCCGGAGGGCGGTACGATTAACGTATCGCTGAAGCAGGAGCAGGAGCGTCTCGTTGTCAGCGTGAAGGATGAAGGTGTCGGTATTCCGAAAGAAAACATTCCGCACGTGTTCGACCGTTTTTACCGGGTCGATAAAGCGCGGTCCCGTAACCTCGGAGGCACCGGCCTCGGTCTCGCAATTGCAAAAGAGATTGCGATGGCACACGGGGGAAATATCTGGGTCAGCAGTGAATGGGGCAAAGGCACCACCTTCTCCTTCAGCCTGCCGTATGCCCAGGAGGTGGTGACGCAGTAATGCCGTTTATCGAGAACGTCAAAACATTTGTCCTCTGGGCCATGATTTTAACGAGTGTTGTGCTGACCTACCTCGTTTCGACGTATCAGCCGGCATACAACGTTCTGGATCAGGGAGATAATTCGTATATTGAAATAGAAGACATCGGGGAAACCAAATCGTTTACCGAGCTGCTTTATCCGTCTCAGGTGATCAGTCACAGCGGAGAGGAGCGCAGCTGGGTTCATCCGGCAGGAGACAACTACCTGGAGATCATGGAAACGCTGCAGGAATTTGAGCTTGAGGAAATGGAGCTTACGGGCAGTCATCATGCACCGGGAGTGAACCGGTCGTTTAACGGCATGGAGCTCATTTTTGATGAGGCGCTTGAGGGCGACTGGCTGCAGTATCTCGTCGGTATCGATGATGATATGATCTTAATTGACCGCGTCGACCGCATTATCGTCACTGAAACGAGCGGCGGCACACCGTCTGACGTGGCGATCCGGTTTGTGGACATGGAAGCAGAAGAAGTGTACCAGTCCCCAACGTCCGTTACGGTATCAGACCTGGAATCCTTCAGCCAGGGAATCGCTTTGGAAGAAACGGAAGTGGAACCGCGCGTACTAAATGAGCGGGAAGATTCCAACTTCCAGCCGGTCCGCTATCTGCCGGTGGAGCCGGTGATGGAGCGCGTGTTCACGTACGAAACGACGCATATTGCGCCGGACGGGTTTATTCAGACGCTTTTCACCGATCCGGACTACGTACGGCAGTACTTCCAGGAAGGGGAAGACAGCTCGTACACGGACGGTACACGCATGATGGATATGACGAACCGGGGAGCCGTACTGGAATACGTCCGGCCGGATCTCACTGCCGGATCTCAAATTCCGTCGCAGACGATCGTGCGTGCCAGTCAGGAATTTGTGAACGGCCATTTCGGCTGGACAGACGATTACTACGCGACATCCTGGACGGAAGGCAGCAATAACGACCGAGCGTCGTTTACGATGCACGTGCAGGGGATGCCGATATTTGATTCCAACGCCGCAGGAGCGTCTCATTACACGATCGATGTCACCCGTTCCGGAAATGAGATCATCGAATATTCGCGTCCGATGTTTCAGCTGGAGGAACGCCCGTTTGATATCGATACGAACGTCGAACTGCCGCCGTACAGTGAGGTAGAGGCGTATATCGAGGATGAAATGTCCGCGTTTCCATTGGAAGCTGTTGAAGATGCGCGTGTCGCTTATAATATGAGCCGTCAGAATTCGATTGCCGTCTTTGAACCGGTATGGTTTGTCTATGCCCGCGGTCAGTGGCATCAGGTGGACGTAGCGGAAGAGAGCGTTACAGAGGAGGTGCTGCAGGATGGACTGGAGCAGGACTAAAACGATTTTTATCGTCACGTTTATGCTGCTCAACATCTTTCTCGGCTATCAGCTGGCTGAAAAGCAGCGCCACGGTGATATTAACGAAATCGAGCAGATGACGCTCGATACACAGATTGAGGAACAGCGCATCAACATTGAATTCGGAGAATCGGAAGAAGAGCTGTTAGGGGCTCCGATCACCGGTTTTCAGCGCGTATTTGAAGATGACATCACGTTTTTAGAGCAGACGCTGGAACGCCAGGAGATCGAGCTGATCGACAGCACAACGCTCTATTCGGAGCTTGATTCACCGTACAACTTCTCTCCGGCGAATTTGTCTGCAAGCACCGAGGCGTTCATGCAGCAGTATGTGTTCCGGGGAGAGGAATATCAGCTTGCGGCCTACGATGAAGAGGAAGGTCTGATCGGACTGTACCAGACGTTTGAAGGCAGCATGATCGACCAGTACGAGCGCGACAGCTATCACGTGGTGCTTGAGCTGAACGACAGCGACCAGATCGTTTCCTATACGCAGCGCTATTTAACGATCGTCGAGCAAGGGGTGGAAGAAGAGCTTCTGACGCCGATGCAAGTCGTTGAGCGGCTTATTAACGATCCGCAGGTCGGCATCGGTACGGATTCTACGATTTCGAGTGCGACAATCGGCTACTATAACTTGATGGAAGTCGACGCGAACTTTCAAATTTACGCTCCGGTCTGGCGGGTGATTGTCGATGAGGAACCGTTCTTCGTCAACGCCCTCACCGGAGAAGTGCAGAACATTACGAGCTAGAGCAACCAACAGGGGGATGCGCGATGAGTTTATCATTCAGCGTGCTGGCAAGTGGAAGCACCGGCAATGCGATCTATATTGAAACACCGGAGAAGAAGCTGCTCGTCGACGCAGGACTTTCCGGAAAGAAAATCGAAAAGCTGTTCGCGGATGCTTCTCTTTCCATCAGCGCGCTGGACGGCATCCTCGTAAGCCACGAGCACAGCGATCATATTAAAGGAGTCGGCATCCTCGCGAGGCGCTACGGCCTGCCCGTCTACGCCAACGAAAAAACGTGGGCGGCGATGGCGCCGATGATCGGAGCTATCCCGGCGGAGCAGCAGTTTATGTTTGAAACCGGCATGCTGCAGACGTTTGCGGACGTGGACGTCGAAAGCTTTACAGTCAGCCACGACGCAGCCGATCCAATGTTTTTTTCCTTTGTGCATGAAGGGCGGAAGCTGACGATCTTAACGGATACCGGCTACGTGAGCAGCCGCATGATGGCAGCAGCTGAAGAGTCGGACGTGCTCATTTTTGAATCGAACCACGACGTCGGAATGCTGCAGATGGGCCGCTATCCGTGGAGCGTAAAGCGGCGCATTTTAAGCGACGAGGGCCACGTGTCCAACGAGGATGCGGGCATCGCGCTTGCGGATCTCGTGCGAAAGCGCCGGGCGGATATTTACCTCGCCCATTTGTCGAAGGATAACAACATGAAGGATCTTGCACGCATGACCGTCCAGCAGACGATGGAGCTGGAAGGCGCCGCTCCCGGGGAGGATTTTAAGCTGTTTGATACCGACCCGGAAATCCCGACAAAGCTGCGCCGCATTGATTGATCGATTCAGACACTGCCAGAGAACGAGCCGGCGGTGTTTTTTCGTGGAGCACTGCGCGGTGATCTGATTACGGAAAACCTGCCGTTGTTTTTGGAAAATTATCGAAGTGGGTGCGAATAAATAGACGAAAAGCCCTGCTCTCACTAAAATAATAAGTAGAGCGGCGCGTCCGCTTAGGTATAGTGAAGGATGAATGGAATAGGGGAGGTTTTTGACATGGGTTATTATGACGGCGGCACGCGTTCAGGCAAAGAAAAACGCGGTGCCTCTTCCGGAATCGCCGGCTTTATCGGGGCAATAGTCGGTGCGTTGATCGTCGTGTTTTCAATACCCGTTCTCTCATCAACCGGCTTTCTGCCATATGATATCGGTCCTGCCGGGTCAGGCGGCGAAGAGGCAGAGGAATCGGACGCAGAGGACATGACAGAGGAGCAGGTGGAGTCGGTCAGCATTGAACATAACTCGGACGTGACCGAAGCTGTGGACCGCGTGCACGATGCGGTCGTCGGCATCGTCAATATGAATCAGAGCAGCGACATGTTCGGCGGTCCTGCCGGAGAAGGAACGGGCTCCGGCATTGTCTATAAAATCGAAGAAGACCGCGCGTTTGTCGTAACGAATCAACATGTGATTGAAGGAGCGTCTACGGGACAGACGGAAGTGGATGTGACGCTTACAGACGGCTCGCGGGTCCCTGCCGAGTTCGTCGGTGAAGACGAGCTGACGGATCTTGCCGTGCTGACGATTGACGCAGAAGAAGTCGAAACAGTCGCTGACTTCGGCTCCTCTGACACGCTTCGCGCCGGAGAGCCGGCCATCGCGATTGGCAATCCGCTCGCTTTCGAAGGCTCAGTGACGCTTGGCATCATCAGCTCGATCGAACGAAGCATTCCGGTCGATATCAGCGGCGACGGGCAGCCGGACTGGGAGGCAGAGGTCTTGCAGACGGATGCTGCGATCAACCCGGGTAATTCCGGCGGAGCGCTCGTCAACATTCAAGGAGAAGTGATCGGCATCAATTCGATGAAGATCGCGCAAAATGCGGTAGAAGGCATCGGCTTTGCAATTCCGGCCGACCTCGCCCAGCCGGTGATCGAGGATCTGGAACAATATGGAGAAGTGCAGCGTCCGCAGATGGGCATCGTCCTCCGCTCGCTGCAGGAAATCCCGTCCTTTCACTGGGAGAGTACGCTCGGTCTGCCTGAAGACGTGAAAGGCGGCGTTTATATCGAAGGCGTGCAGCCGGATTCACCGGCGCAGGACGGCGGCATGGAAGAAGGTGACGTGATCGTGGAGCTCGACGGCGAAGAAATCCGCGACGCCAATGAGCTGCGCCGCTACTTGTATACAGCTGTGGAGATCGGCGATACAATGGAAGTGACGTTCTACCGGGATGGAGAACTGCAGTCCACAGAGATTACCCTCTCCGAGCAGGTCTTTTAACAAACGAGTCTGGGGATAACTTGTCTCCAGGCTCTTTTTTTGTTTATCCCCGTGGATAAATCGGGTAGAGACAGAACTGTGGATAACTAATTGAAGGAGGGAAACGATGGTTTACAGCTGCAAGGAACACGTGGAGGAAGCGCTTGATGAAACGTTGACAGACGGGGGTCCGCCACCTGTTTTGACGGAAACAGACAGGGAGGAAGCGCATTGTTTTATTTGCGGAAAACCGGCCTTATTCCAAGTGGAAACGTAAGTTGTGCACAATGTTATACACAGTTTTCCACAGCGATGTTTTAGTAAAATAAGGAATTTTACAATATACGAACAGTGATTTCTGGAAAATCGTAGTGGAAAGCGGTTTCAAAACCGAAAGGGGAACAGAGGAAAAGCGGGAAACACCTGTGTATATGTGGATAATAATTGTGGATAACTTTATTATATGGGGATAACCTGTGGAGAAAAACCCACAGGTTATTTTTTTGCATTCTAGTCGTCGAAATCAAAAAGCGACAGCTGCTCGAAGGCAGGCTTCGGTTTTTTAGCGGAGGCTTCCTTGCGTCTGGAGTTGGAGGCATGTTTTTTCAGGCCCTGCTCCGCTTCCTTTACGCCGGCTTCGGAGTCGCGGACGGACCAGAGTACTTCGCGCGCCCGGCGGTTTGCGTCCATAACATCAACGACCGCACCGCAGTACTGACTGTGAAAGAAGGCCGGACTTTTCCAAGGCTCGTGAATGAAATCAGATGAAAATTCCTTCAGCTCGGGAACGTGGCGGCGGATGAAGCGGCCGTCCGGATCCTGCTCGCGCCCCTGCTTGATCGGGTTATAAATGCGGATTGTGTTAAAGCCGGTCGTCCCGGACTGCATCTGCATCTGGCTGTAATGAATGCCAGGCTCATAGTCGAGAAACTGGCGGGCGAGAAACTGCGCCGGCTTCTGCCAGTCGAGCAGCAACGTGTTGCAGATGAACGAGACGAGCATCGCCCGCGAACGGAAGTTGATCCAGCCCGTCTTATGAAGCGAGCGCATCGCTGCATCGATAAACGGAATGCCGGTCCGTCCTTCTTTCCAGCGCGTATACGCGTCCTCGTCCCAGTCGGTGCGGATCGTGTCGAACGCGCGGTTCATGTTGCGCTCCGACAGCTCCGGCTCATCTTCAAGCCGCTGAATAAAATGACAGTGCCAGTGCAGCCGGGAAATGAACGCTTCCAGCTGTCGTCTGTCCTGTGGATTCGGCAGATGCGAGAGCCGCCGCACACTCTCCTGATAGGCACGCCGAAACGACAGGGCGCCCCAGGCGAGGTAGGGGGACAGCCGGCTGCAGGACGTCGAGGAGGAGATCGGATTGCTTAGATGACTGCGGTACTGGTAAAAGCGGTTTTCCAGAAAATCAGTGAGCGTTTCCAGTCCGAGCGATTCTCCGCCCTGCTGCCCGTAGCGGATCGTCTCTCCGGGAAGAGCGAGCTGCTTCGGAAACGTCGTCTGCCGCGTCACTACGGCTGGCAGGGAAGCCGGCGGCGCCGGAATGGCGCCTGGGACAGGCAGGAGCGGAGCCTGCATTTTTTCCTGCCATTTTTCATCAAACTGCTTCCGGTCCCGGAGCCCGCGTGTCACGCCGAAGGAAGGATATTCATGAACCGCAAATCCGCGCTCCTTCATCCAGCGCCTCACCTCCATGTCACGCGCAAACGTATCAGGCTTTCCGTGCTCTTCGTGGGCGTATAGCGTAAGCGGCGTGCCATCCGCGGCAAGCTGCTCAAGCAGGGAGACCATCCCTGTACAGGCCGTATAAAGCTCGCCGCCGAGCCTGCGCACCTCTGTCTGCATCTCCGCGAGACACTCCTCAATGAAGCGCGCATGCCGCTCGGAGAGGTCGCCGTTTTGCCAGAGCTCCGGCTCGATGACGTACACGATCAGCACCGGACCGCCGGCGCGGCACGCTTCTGTGAGCGGCCGATGATCGTGCACCCGCAAATCCCGCTTCAGCCAAACTATCTGCATCGCTCTTCCCCCCTGTTCAAACACTCTACCCTTAACGTACTAAACTAATCTGTAAAAATACAGTATTTTGCGCAGAGCCGTTTACACGGGTGAAGAGAAGGAAAGAGACACCATACACCTTGAATTGAAAGGAGTCTGTTCATGGCACATCAGATTGAAACAGCACCCGGCGTGCATTTGCACGTGGAGGACGAAGGAAGCGGCAAGCCGGTGATCTTTATCCACGGCTGGCCGCTGAACGAAGCGATGTTCCACCGTCAGAAGCAGGCGGTAATCGAAAACGGCTACCGGTATATCGGCATTGATCTGCGGGGCTTCGGCCGCTCCGATCAGCCGGAAGAGAACTACATTTATGATACGTTTGCCTCCGACATTTTAGCGGTCGTCAAAGAGCTGGAGCTCGAGCAGTATACGCTCGTCGGCTTTTCGATGGGAGGACCGGTCGCGATCCGATATGCGGTGAAATATGCCGGTGAACAACTGGAGCAGCTGTTTCTGCTCGGTCCTGCTGCCCCAAGCTTTACGAAGCGAATGGGCTACAGCCTCGGCATGGAAAAGGAAGACGTGGACGACTTGATGGAGGCGATCGACGAAGACCGGGAAAAGGCGCTTCAGGACTTCGGCGGAAACTTCTTTTACCAGGACGTGTCTGAGGAAGCGAAGCAGGAGCTGTTTGATTTGAGCATGCAGGCATCCAAACAGGCGACGATTTCAGCAGCAGAGGCGCTCCGCGATGAGGACCTCCGCGACGAAGCCGGTCACATTCGCGTTCCCGTAACGATCTTTCACGGGCGGCATGACGCGATCTGCGAATACGGCTTCGCAGAAGAACTGGAGCAGCGCATTCCGACGGTAACTGTCGTACCGTTTGAAGAAAGCGGGCACGGACTCCACGTGGAAGAGCCAGATAAATTAAATGACGAACTGCTGCAGCGGCTGTAGGTATCAGCTCCCGGATCACGCATCCGGGAGTTTTTTTCGTGCATGACGGGCAAGCAGGCGGCAGCTTTTTCCAAAAGTCTCTGTCCGCACCTCGGCCTCTTCGCTATAATAGAGGGCAGAAGGGGGTGTCGCGGTGCGGTTCTTTTTGCTGCATGCCGGTCTGCTCGCTGCGGTGTCAGCGGTCATCGCTGTATTCGTACCGCTGCCGTTTGACCGGCCCGTATTTTACGTACTCGGAAGCGTGTTTTTCGGCTTCTATTTTTCGCTCCTGCTCTGGCCGGTTCGCACGATCCCGGTCGTATTGGCCCAGCTGACGTGGGCGCTGCTTGTGATCTGGCTGCTTCCGGCGGGGGACCCGCTGTTGCTGCTCATGGCGGTGCCGCTCATAACGGCAGCAATGCTTGATGACGTATATCCGGTGCTGACAGCGGCAGCCGGTGCGGCTTCGGTACTCATACCGGTCTTTTTTGCCGGCGTATTCGTCTGGGAGCTGCAGCTGCTGTTCCTTGTGTTTACGGCGGCGATCACCGCGCTCACGATGATGTACGTGCGCGACCGCTCCAAGGCGCATGCCGCGGAGCAGACGGCCGTGGAGCTGGAGCGGGAGAACCGCCGGCTCCGCCGCAGCGTGGAGCTGCAGGAACAGGAAGTCCGCGAAGAGGAGCGGATCCGGATTGCCCGCGATATTCATGATTCGGTCGGTCATCAGCTGACGGCGCTCCTCATGCAGGCCGGCGTCTTAAAACGGTCGCTTGCAGGAGAGGAGCAGCTGCAGCTGGACGCGGAGCGAATTGAAGCGACCGCAGGCGAAGCGCTTGAACAGACGCGCGAAGCGGTGCGGCATATGCGCAGCGAAGAGCTGCCGGCCGGCGTGCATGCCGTGCTGCATCTTCTCCGCAAGCTGGAGCGGGAATCACAGATGACGGTGCAGTGGAAGGCGGAGGACGGCTTTTTATCGGCCCCGTTTACGAATGATCAGCGTATCGCCGTATACCGCTTCGTCCAGGAGGGCATGACGAATGCGATGAAGCACGGACGTACGAGAAGCGTCAGCCTGCACGTGCAGATCCGCGGCGGCCGTCAGGCGGTGCTGACGCTGCAAAACCGGACGACGCCGGAAACAGACCGCCCGGCAGGAAGCGGACTGAGAGGCTTAAGCGAGCGCTTTGACGCACTCGGCGGCCGGCTCGTCTGGGAGCACGGCGGCGACGTTTTTACGATGGAAGCCGTTTTTCCGCTTGAAAGGAGGGAGCGCCCGTGAAGCAGGTGCTGTTAGCAGAGGATCAGCAGATGGTGCGCCAGGGACTGAAAATGATGATTGAGGAAACGGGCGAATTCCGCGTCACCGTGGAGGCTGCGAACGGCCTGGAAGCGGTCGAAAAAGGAGCTGGAGCGGCGATCGACGTCGCCGTGCTCGATATCCGCATGCCGGAAAAGAGCGGCCTGGAAGCGTGCCGGGAGCTGATTCACGAGCATCCGGAGCTGCCCGTGCTCATGCTTACGACGTTCGATGATGACGCCTATGCAATCGAGGCACTGGAGAGCGGAGCGAAGGCCTTTATGCTCAAGGACGCCGATGCGGCAAAGCTGATCACTGCCATGAAAAAGGCGATCGAGGGCGGCATCACGATCGATGAAGGGACAGCCGGACGCATCATTCCTGATCTGATGAAGCGGGAGCAGCCAAAGCCTGCGGACGTGCCGCTGACGAAACGGGAAAAAGAAATCACCATGCTCGTCGGAGACGGACGTACGAATCAGGAAATTGCGTCAGAATTATTTTTATCGGTCGGCACGGTAAAAAATCATATCTCGGTGATTTTGGATAAGCTGGAGCTTCGCGACCGGACTCAGCTTGCCATATACGCCATCCGCCACCATCTCGTGTAGCTTTCTGCTATGCGGGATTTTTTTGTGACGGAGGTCATGGGTGCAGGTTAAAAAGAGGTGACCGAAGCTACGTCCTTTTTCTGTGAGACGGTCGTACACTGAGAATAATAAAGGAGGCGGGCGCCATGCTGGAAGTGATGGACGTAACGAAAACATTTAAGGAGCGGACCGCGGTCAGCCGCGTGAATATGTACATCGAGAAGGGAGAAATCGTCGGGCTGCTCGGGCCGAACGGAGCGGGAAAGTCGACGACGATCTCGATGATATCAAGCCTCATTGCACCGACGGAGGGGGAGATTTATGCGGGCGGATTTTCGGTGAAAAAAAACCGGACGACTATCCGCCGCATGATCGGCGTCGTCCCGCAGGAGATCGCCTTGTTTCAGGATTTGACGGCGCTTGAAAATCTGCGCTTTTTCGGACGGGCCTACAAGCTGAAGGGGAGCGAGTTGAAAGAGCGCGTCGCGCACGTGCTGGACGTTGTCGGGCTCACCGAGCGGGCCGGTGAGTTTGTGAAAACGTATTCCGGCGGGATGAAGCGGCGGCTGAACATCGCCGTCGCGCTCTTACACGAGCCGGAGCTGTTGATTATGGATGAACCGACGGTCGGCATCGATCCCCAGTCGCGCAGCTACATTCTGGAAACGGTGCGCGAGCTGAACCGCACGAAGAACATGACGATTATTTACACGAGCCACTACATGGAGGAAGTCGAGTATTTGTGCGACCGGATCTACATTATGGACCACGGCGAGATCATTGCCGCCGGCACGAAGCACGAGCTGAAGGCGATGCTCATGGAAGAGGACAGCATCGTCGTCACTCTCAACCAGAGCGCCGATCAGCTTGCCGAAGCGCTGAAGGCGCGCGACGATATTACCCGCGTGCACGTCTCCGGACATGAGGCGGTCATCGCCGCGAAAAAGGACGCTCCGGTGCTGGAAACGGTCATTCAGCTGACACGAAAAAATGGGGTGGAGCTAAAGTCGGTAGAAGTACGCTCCCCGAGCCTTGAGGATGTGTTTTTGCATCTGACCGGCCGGACGCTCCGGCAGTAGGGAGGAAACGCATATGCTAGGAATGATGCTCGTAAAGGAAGTGAAACAGCTGCTGCGGGAGCGGAGCGAGCTGCTCACGCTCCTGCTGATGCCGGTTATTCTCATTACGATTTTAGGGAGCGCGCTGCAGGGCATGACGTCACCCGGTGCGGCAGGCGCCGGTCAGCTGGAAGCTGCCGTCGTCATCGAAGAACCGCTTGACGTGTCGCTTGCGCAGTTTCAAGATTTGCTCGAAGCAGAAGGCATGCCGCCTGAGATGCAGGAAACATTGCTAGAGGAAGCAGCGGCGGTATCTGTTCCCGAAATGTTTACGGAGATGCTTCAGTCACTGGAAGAGGACGGGGTGCTTGAGGTCAGCATCATAGACGACGCCGCGGATGTTCCGGATGATGCCGCCGGCGTCTGGGAGTTTGACGAAGGCTACCGCGTCGATACGTGGCAGCAGATGTTTTTACAGGACGAGGTGCCGGAGCCGGTGATCGTTCGCGTCGACAGCCAGCTCGGCATCATAGAAGGCATCACCGGGGCGTTTTTTGAGGAGCTGAACTGGCAGAAGGAAGCCGCCTATCTTGCGATGCAGGAGGAGACACCGGTACCGGAAGCGGTGCAGACGGAAGTGGAAACCCGCCAGCTTGACAACCGCTCCGTCATCACGTCCTTTGATTACTACACGGCAGGCATGGCCGTCATGTTCGTACTCTATACGGCTACGTTTCTTGCAAGCACCGCGCATACGGAACGGCGCACGTACGTGTTTCAACGACTGCTCACGTCCAACGTGCCGCTCTGGCTCTACGTTGCCGGCAAAGGCGGCGCCGGCGTGCTGCTTGCGCTCGTGCAGCTTACGGTCATTTTCAGCTTCTCCTCGCTCGTGTTCGGCGTCTCGTTTCAGAGTCTCGGTTTAACCGCCGTGATTGCGCTCGGCCTGGCCTTGACGGTCGGTTCGCTCGCGATGCTGCTCACTGCCGTTAACTACCGGCTGCGCAATGAGCAGGCAACAGCCTTATTCGCAAGTGCGGGCGTGACGATCCTCGCCTTTCTCGGCGGCAGCTTCTTTAACGTCAGCCAGCTGTCGGAGACGATGGCGTTCATCGGCCGCATGCTCCCGAACGGAGCGGCGATGCAGAGTCTGCTTGCGGTTATGGGCGGGGCCGGTGCGGAGCTGATTTACCCGATGTTCGTGTCGGTTTTCGCGTTCTGTATCCTTTGTATTGTTGCCGCAATGCTCGTATTTCCGCGAAAGGAGGATGTCTGAGATGAAAGCAGTCCTGTATCACTACGCCTGTACGATGCGCCGACGTCCGCTCGCCTTTTTCGGGAGCATGCTGCTCGCTATTTTGTTCGCAGCGGTTCTTGGCGGAGGCGGCGGGCAGCTGACCGTCCCGGTTACGAGCGAGGACTTAAGCGACGAGGCACTCGCGGAAACAGCCGAAGACTTTTCAGCCCACGCCGGCGATGACATCGTGCTGCTTCCGACATCGATGGAGCGGATGGAAGAGCGGATCCGCCGCAGCAGTCCCCCGTACGGGCTGATCTTAAATGAAGAGGAAGCGGCCATTCTGCAAGTGTACGAAGCACCGGTGACGGCGCTCTTGATGACCGAGCTTAGAAGCTATTACCGGGAGCAGGGGATGGAAGAAGCGGTCGCCGAGGTGCTCGATCTGGAAGCGTGGCAGGACCGCGTCGATACGTACGGCTTCAGCTACGAGATAGACCGGAGCGAGGGCGGCTTTCCGTATGACCCGGCGCTGCATCCACTGTTCGGCTTCATGCTCTTTTTCATGATTTACGCCGTTGCCTTCAGTATTTCGAGCATCGTCGTCCAGCGTCAGGAAGGGACGTGGGACCGGGTGATTCTGTCTCCGGTCACGAAGCTGCAGCTCTACAGCGGTCATGTGCTGTTTGCCTTTTTATTCGGCTTGACGCAAATGTACATCATTCTCTTTTTGTTCCGCTTCGTGTTTCAGGTCGATTTTCACGGCGGCTTCGGGCTGACGCTTCTCGTCGTGATCCCGTACGTGCTCGCGATCGTATCTCTCGGCATTCTGCTGAGCGGCCTCGTCAAATCCTACAAAATGCTCGACGCGGTCATTCCGTTAGTCGGCGTGACCATCGCGATGCTCGGGGGCGCCTTCTGGCCGATAGAGATTGTGCCATCCGCGCTGCTGCAGCAAATCGGCGTGTTTACGCCGCTTAAGCACGGCATGGACCTGCTCATTGGCAGCACCTACGGCGGAGCGTCGATGGAGAGTCTGCTATTGTCGGCGTCGATTCTGCTGCTCATGAGCGTTGTGTTCGCCGGCATCGGCTTCAACCTGATGGAGCGGCGGTAGCGGCATAAGAAAAAAAGCTGTTCGAACGGGGACATCCCGGGCGAACCGCCTTTTTCGTCTATTCGTATACTCGTGGCACGCGCGGGCTAACGCCGCAGACGATTTCATAATTGATCGTACCCGTTAGTTCGGCGAGCTGGTCGATCGAAAACGTGACGTGGTCATACACGCGCACGTCGAGTCCGGTGACGTCAATCATCGTCTGATCCATGCAGACGCGGCCGACGAGCGGGGCCTCCTGTCCGTTTACGGTAACGGTTGCCTGATTGGAAGCAAGCCGCGGCAGGCCGTCGGCGTAGCCGATCGGAAGCGTCGCGATGTCACGCGGCTCGGTAAGCGTATGCGTGCGGCCGTAGCTGATCGTATGGCCGGCGTCGAGACGGCGGATGGATACGATCTGAGACGTGAGAGTCATCGCCTGCTCGAGCGGAAATGCAAGCGGCATGTCAGGATCCGGGCGCAGGCCGTAAAGGCTGATGCCGACGCGCACCATGTCGAGGTGCTTATCCGGATGCAGCATCGTCCCGGCGCTGTTGCAGCAGTGCTTGACAGGGATCGCTATCCCGGCCTCATCCAGGGCGGCCGCCATCGCTTGAAAGCGGGCAAACTGCTCGTCGGTGTAAGGAGAGGACGGCGTATCGGCTTCGGCAAAGTGGGTGAACATGCCGTCAAGCGCCACGTTTTCCGCCTTAAACAGCGGCACGGCGATCGCGAGCAGCTGCTCCTTCGTCGTGATACCGATGCGGCCCATCCCGGTTTCGATTTTTAAATGAATCCGGATCCGCTGACCGCTTGCGGCGATGCGGAGCGCTTCGTCCCGTGCGTCATCGGCAAAAATGGTGAGCGCAATGTCGTGGTCTGCTGCCGTCTGCATGGATTCCGGTGCGGTGTGTCCCATGACGAGGAGCGGCACGGTGATGCCGGCCTTCCGGAGCGCGACCGCTTCATCCAAAATCGCAACGCCGAGCGACTCCGCCCCGCCTCGGAGAGCGGCTTCTGCCGCTTCCACAGCGCCGTGGCCGTAGCCGTTTGCTTTCACTACTGCCATCAGGCTGCTGCCGGGGGAGAGATGGCTGTGAAACGCACGGGCATTCTGCTCGATGGCGCTCGTGGAAATAGAGGCTGTTGTCTGTCTAAAGCTGTCTGTCTTCATCGTGGACATCCTTTCCTGATCACGTGTCCGCTGAGAAACCATGCGTTTTCAGCTCCTTTTTGTATGTAGTCGAATGAGTAAACGTAAAGAAGAGGGTGCCGGTGATGGCACCCTCTCCAATATATCACTTTTTACGCGAAAATTCCGTCTGCGCCGAGCGCTTTTTCCACGGTGACGTAGTCGTAGCCGAGATCGCGGGCCACTGCTTCGTACGTGACGCGGCCGTTTGCCGTGTTCACACCCTTTGCGAGCGCGCTGTTATCCGCTACAGCCTGGTCGACGCCTTTATTGGCAATCTGCAGCGCGTAGTTCATCGTGACGTTCGTGAGTCCGATCGTGGACGTGCGCGGCACAGCACCCGGCATGTTCGCTACCGTGTAGTGGACGACGCCGTGCTTCGTAAACGTTGGATCGTCGTGCGTCGTAATGCGGTCGACCGTTTCAATGATGCCGCCCTGATCAATCGCGACGTCGACGACGACCGAGCCGTCGCTCATGGACGCGATCATCTCTTCCGTGACGAGCTTCGGCGCTTTCGCACCTGGGATAAGCACCGCTCCGATGACGAGGTCTGATTCCTTTACCGCTTCTGCGATCGTCAGCGGGTTGGACATAATCGTCTGAATGTCGTTGCCGAACTGGTCGTCGAGCTGACGGAGACGGTCCGCGCTCAAGTCGATCATCGTCACGTCGGCGCCGAGGCCGATTGCGATTTTGGCTGCGTTCGTTCCGACGACACCGCCGCCGATAATTGTTACTTTGCCACGCTTCACGCCAGGAATACCGGAAAGCAGAATGCCTTTCCCGGACTTGGGCTTTTCAAGCAGCTGTGCGCCGATCTGGGACGCCATGCGGCCGGCCACTTCGCTCATCGGAGTGAGGAGCGGCAGCGTGCCGTTTACTTCCACGGTTTCGTAAGCGATAGCTGTCACACCGCTTTTCGTCAGCGCTTCTGCAAGCGCCGGCTCTGCAGCGAGGTGCAGGTACGTGAACAGGATCAGTCCTTCGCGGAAATAACCGTACTCGGATGCGAGCGGCTCTTTTACCTTCATCACCATGTCCGATTTTGCCCACACGTCCGCAGCTTCTGCGATCATGTCCGCTCCGGCTGCCTGATAGTCAGCATCTTCAAAGCCGCTGCCGACACCGGCACCTGCCTGTACGAGCACCGTGTGGCCCTGCTTGGCAAGCGTCATCACGCCGGCTGGTGTAATCGCGACGCGGTTTTCACTGTTCTTAATTTCTGTTGGAATACCAATAATCATGGATTCGCCCTCCCAGACTCAGATTCTATCGCAAGTATAGGGGGTGGGGCGGGCACTCCGCATTGTGAGGATCAAAAAACGTGTAAGCGTTTGTTTGTGAAAATTAACGAACGTCTGTGAGTAGTTTCACATCCATGTAAAGCCCGAGCTTTTGAATCGGGTTCTTTAAATCGACGCCGGAAATGTCCTGGATCCGCTTCAGCCGGTAGGTGAGCGTGTTGATATGGCAGTGCAGCCTTGCCGCTGCCTGCGTCATGCTGCCGTCTTCCTCTAAATAGACAGACAGCGTCTCGAGCATGTGCGAATCGTGCTCTGCGTCATACTGCTTCAGCCTGGAGAGAGCCGGATTTTCCTTTAAGTCCGGAAGGAGCCCGGACTGCTCGAGAATATCGACGTAGCGGAAGACCCCAAGCTCGTGATAAAACCAGGCGTCCGCAAGCTCATTCGGAAAGCGTGCCTTCATCGACGCGACGTTTACCGCTTCCTCGAGGCTTGCGGGAAGGCGTGAGAAGTCTTCGGTAAAGCTGCCAATACCGGTGAATAGCGCGACCTCTCCCTGGATCCGCTCCTGCAGAGAAGCCGCAAAACTAGCCGCATCTTTGGCGTCGTCGGTCGTTTTCGGGCGGATGAGCACGTAAACGTGCTGCTCGTCTTGTGTGTGGACCACAATATCGACCTGCTGCGTCGTCTGCAGCGCGTACGTGAGCCGCCGGTAGCTGTCGTTGTTCAGCCCGTCCGCATAAAGAACGGCAACGGCAAGCGGTGTCTGCGTCCGAATCGAGGCCTGCTCGAGCAGGAGGCATATGTCGTCATGGCTGCTGGCCTCTCCGGTGAGCAGCTGCCAGAAAAGCTCCTCGTGACTCTGCTCGCGCCGCTGCTTCTGACGGTTCAGCTGCAACAGCTGGTTTTTGGCCTTGGAGGCAGCGAGCTGCAGCTCCTCCAGCGCTGTTTTATCAAGGCGGCGCTCCTGGTCGATCACCCAGATGTAGCCGAGCACCTCGCCGCGGCGCCGGATCGATACCGCAACGCGGCGGCCGAGGCCGATCGTATCAATCGGATCGATGATCACCGGCTCATCCTGCTGGTTCAGCCGCGGAATGATGCCTTCCTTCCAGAAGCGGTTAATGACCTTCTCCGGCACGCGCCGGCTGATAATCGTGCGGATCCGGGCCTCGTCGGTGCTGTCATGGTGCGAGCTGTAGGCAAGCAGATGATGGTTCGCATCCTCCAGCGTCACCGGCACCTCCAGATGCGCGCTGACCGCATCGACAAATTCTTCTAACGTATCAAACGCCCGGTGGAACGGGTGGTTGGTCATGGTGAGACACCTTCCTTATGCGCGATTTCCAAAAAGCGGTGAGTTCTGCTTCAGGAAAAAAGACTTTGTAGAGAGAAAACAACGGAAGCGTTTTCAAATTGTGTATATGTACGAATGCATTCCGTTTTCCCCATGATAGAATAACACACGTGTGAAAGCCGGGGAATATGCCGGCAGACAGGGGGTCGACAGCGATGATGGACATTCTTGATGCAATTAACGCGGTGCTCTGGGGACCGCCGAGCCTGCTTCTCCTCTTCGGAACAGGCTTATTTTTAACGATTGTGCTGCGCGGACTGCAGTTCCGCAAGCTGATTTACGCGTTTAAAATCGGATTCGGGAAAGAAGATAAGGACGATAAAAACGCTGAAGGGGACGTCAGTCATTTTAAAGCATTAATGACAGCGCTTGCGGCGACGATCGGAAACGGCAACATCGCCGGTGTCGCAACCGCCATCACGCTCGGGGGACCAGGCGCGATCTTCTGGATGTGGATCGTCGGCCTGCTCGGTATGGCGACCAAATATGCAGAGGCCCTGCTTGCGGTGAAATACCGCGTCAAAAACAGCCGCGGCGAATATTCCAGCGGACCGATGTATTACATAGAACGCGGGCTCGGTCCCCGCTTTAAGCTGCTCGCCGTCGCATTCGCCGTGTTCGGCGCTTTTGCCGCGCTCGGCATCGGCAACAGCGTCCAGTCCAATACGATTGCGGGCGTAACGAATGAGAGCTTTGGTATTCCAAACTGGGTGACCGGCGTGCTGCTCGTCCTGCTCGTGAGCGTCATTATCTTCGGCGGCATTCAGCGTATCGCTGGCGTCGCGAGCTTTTTCGTGCCGATCATGGCTTTTCTTTACATGGGAGGAGCGACGATCATCCTTATTTTGAATATGGACATGATCCTTCCGGCGTTTGAACTGATATTCTACTACGCCTTTAATCCGGTCGCAGCGGCCGGCGGCTTCCTCGGAGTCGTGGTTTCAGAAGCGATCCGCCACGGCGTCGCGCGCGGCATTTTCTCCAACGAAGCCGGACTCGGCACGGCGGCACTCATCGCCGGAAATGCCCGCGCCGATCATCCGGTCAAGCAGGCGCTCGTTGCGATGACAGGAACGTTTATCGTCACGATCATCGTCTGTACGATGACCGGCCTGACGCTGCTCATTACCGGCTTCTGGGATCCGTCCGGAGGAGAGCTGTCCGGCGTGGCTCATGACGCCGGCTTAGAAGGAGGCGCGCTCACAAGCGCCGCATTCGCCTCCGTTCTCGGCGGCATCGGGGAATACATCGTCGCCTTTTCCGTCATCTTTTTCGGCTTCTCGACGATCGTCGGCTGGTACGTGTACGGGGAAAAATGCTTTGAGTACATTGCAGGACCAAAAGGAATCGCGGGCTACCGCGTCGTCTACGTCGCAGCCTGCGGCATTGGCACCGTCGCGAACCTCGCGACCGTCTGGGCATTTGCCGACATGGCCAACGCACTGATGATGATTCCAAACCTGATCGCCCTGCTGCTGCTCTGGAAGGTCATCGTCGCCGAAACAAACGACTACTTCCAACGCTTTTACGAACAAGCCGAGCAAGCTGTACGAAAAGCAGGATAAGATGAAAAACTGCCTTTGCGGGCAGTTTTTTTGCTTTGAGAGCCTTATTCGCAAGTGATGGGGACTAATCGCAGAGGGGAGGGCGTTTACGAGGTGGGAACCCCGCTTTATGAGGAGGGAATTGTCGTTTACGAGGAGGTTCTTGCTTTTTATGAGGAAGTAGACGGTGTTTATGAGAAACCGGGAACAGCACCGGGCAGGGTAGGACCGCTTTCGGCCGCTACCGAAAGCATCGACTGTAGAAGCGCTATTCGTAAGTGAAGGGGACTAATCGCAGAGGGTAGGCCGTTTATGAGCAAGGAAACCCGTTTTATGAGGAGGGAAACGTCGTTTACGAGGAGGTTTTTGCTCGTTATGAGGAAGTGCACGGTGTTTATGAGAAACCGGGAACAGATCGGAGCAGGATCGGACCGCTTTCGGCAGCGGCCGAAAGCATCAACTGTAGAAGCGCTATGCGTAAGTAAAGGGGACTAATCGCAGAGGGGAGACCGTTTATGAGCAAGGAAACCCGTTTTATGAGGAGGGAAACGTCGTTTACGAGGAGGTTTTTGCTTTTTATGAGGAAGTGCACGGTGTTTATGAGAAACCGGGAACAGATCGGAGCAGGATAGGACCGCTTTCGGCAGCGGCCGAAAGCATCGACTTTTGGAGCGCTATTCGTAAGTGAAGGGGGACTAATCGCAGAGGGGAGGGCGTTTATGAGCAGGGAAAGCCGCTTTATGAGGAGGGAAACGTCGTTTACGAGGAGGTTTTTGCTTTTTATGAGGAAGTGAACGGTGTTTATGAGAAACCTACTAACAAAAAAAGGCTTCCGGTCCGTTCTGGAAGCCTTTTCGTTACGTCTCTGCCTGCCGTTTTTGCCCGGGGGACTGCTTAACATTGCGGTACAGTCCTCGTCCAAGCCGCAGCAGCACATAAAAGCAGAAGACGTTAAGCGCCAAAGCAAGCATATCTACCGAGGTGCGGCCGCTGATCGGCTGAATGAAAATCCATTGAGCAGGAATTCCGTAGCTGCTCGCGCTTAGGTGGCTTGACGGGACATAAATAAACGCTGTAGCGAGCGTGAGTACATAGCCGATAAAGGGGAGGTTTGTGTGCAGGCGCATGTTTCCACCGAATACGTACACGCCTAAAATCCCTAAAAGAAAAGCAGCGATGATACTGATTGTGACGAAGAAACCGACGGACAGTCCGAACGGTCCGAGACTGAATAGAATGCCGAACAGGACGACTGTGAGTAAAAACAGCACCTGTCGATCCACGTTCATGATGCATCACTCCGTTAGTGTTTTCCATTAGTATGGTAATTGTAACATAATTGGGAAATACCTGCAGGCCACTGCCTTTGCTATACTGAAGGCAGTTTAAAGAAAAAGGAGACAGCCTATGCAATCAGAAAAGGAACTAATGCTAGCAGGGGAGATGTACCGCCCGGAGGATCCGGAGCTCGTGCGGGACCGCGAAATCATTCGCCAGCGTGTACAGGACTACAACTCGACAACGATTGATGAAACGGAAAAGCGGACGGAGATGCTGAAAGAGATGCTCGGCTCGACCGGAAGCACAGTCGTCATGGAGCCGAACGTCCGCTTTGACTACGGCTATAACACCCACGTCGGCGAGAACTTTTTCGCAAACTTCGACTGCACCATTCTTGACGTGTGCGAGGTGCGTATTGGCGACAATTGCATGATGGCGCCGAGCGTGCATATTTACACGGCGACGCATCCGCTTGATTCCGTGCTGCGCAATTCCGGCCGCGAGTTTGGCAGACCGGTGACGATCGGAGACAACGTTTGGTTCGGCGGCGGAGCGATCGTCAATCCGGGTGTCACGATCGGGGATAATGCCGTGATCGCCTCAGGTGCTGTCGTCACAAAGGACGTGCCTGCGAACACTGTTGTCGGCGGTAATCCCGCCAAGGTTATTAAACATATCGCGCCGAACGAATAAACAGCCGGGGGGGGATGCCCTCCGGCTGTTTCCTTATGACTCTAGGTGAAGTTCGCCGCCGGACGTGTCCAGCTGGGTGATCGCGCCTGATTCATCCAAGCTGTAGCGGTACCATTCGCGCGGCTCATTGTAAAAGGATACCTTCGTTACGTGCGCCTTGCGCTCTTCCAGCACGTAGTCGTATTTCGTGTGGATCACCGTGTAGTCCCTTGCCTCATAGCCCATTTCCTCTTCCAAATAGCGCACCGTTTCCGCCTCGACCTTTTCAAGCTCCGCGTCTGTCGATTCCACCGTAATCGCGTAAAAGCTGACGGCAGCGAGGCAGAGGACGAGCGCTGCTATGATTCCCTTCTTCATCCGCATCCGACCTTTCCGAAAAACATCTGTCCATACTTTACGTAATCAAGTAAGCAACTGCAACAGGTGGAGCGGAAAAATATATTAGTACACTAATATTAGTCGATCGTTTCCCAGAACGATTCCGCAAGATCAACCGCGTAGCTGCTGCCGCCGACGTCCTCGGCGTTTTGAATCATAAAGGTTGCGACATACTCATCGTCGTAGCTCGTAAACCAGCCAATCTGCTCGCCGTCCTCGACGGTCTGATCGCTCTTTAGCTCAGCGGTACCGGTTTTACCGGCAATGTCACGCGCCCAGCCGCTGCGATAGGCCGTGCCGTCTTCCTCCTGCGTCACCGCCTCGAGCGAGTCATGCACGACCGCGGCCGTTTCCGGACTGAACAGCTCGGTTTCGCCGCCGTCGCCGAACAGCACCGGCTCAATCATCGTACCGTCATTGACGAATGCGGTATAAAGAGCCGTGATATGCACCGGAGCTATTTCAACTTCCCCCTGGCCGTAGCCGGAGTCCGCCAGCAGAATCTCGGTATCGAGTCCGTCATTTGCCAGCTGGGCGTCATGTACCGGAAAGTCATAGCTGAAGCCGCCGTCCATCCCGAACGTTTCCCCCCAGCTTTCCATAGCATCCGCTCCGATTTCAAGCGCCTCCTGAGCAAAATAAATGTTGTCGGACAGCTGCATGGCGGTCGTGAGATCCACCTCGGTTTCGCTGTCATTCACGCGCGTAATCGAATAGCCGCCCCAGCTGTCGTCCGCCTGCCACTGCTCGCCTTCGATCGTGCGCGTCGCTGACGGATCGAGCGTTTCTTCCTCCAACCCGATCGCGGCCGTAAACGGCTTCCAGATCGACCCTGGCGAATACGCGTTTTGGAAACGGCGCTCAAACAAGACATCGGTCGTCTCCAGCTCATCGGCGCGCGGGTCCGGGAGCTGCAGGTAGCGCAGATTGGCGTCAAAAGCCGGAGTGCTCACAAGCGCGAGCGTGTCGCCAGTTTGCGGATCGAGCACGACCGCCGCACCGGAGTCTTCCTCTAAAATCTCATAGACGTCCGCCTGCAGCTCCGCGTCAATCGTGAGCGTCACGTCTTCGCCGTCTACGGGCGCTTCCTCCTGAATCACGTCACGCACGTCGCCGTCCTCATCGGTCACCGCAAGCCGGAAGCCGCTTTGTCCGCGCAGCTCTTCTTCAAGCAGAAGCTCGACGCCGTTTTTCCCGATATACGACTCCGACTGGTAGCCGGTCGTCTCCTCCAGCTCCTCTCCGGTGATCGGACCGATGTGGCCGACCAGATGCCCGGTTTCTGCACCATACGGGTATTCCCGGCCATCTTCACGGTTTAAGAGCACTCCGGGAATTTCCGTCAGCTCGTCAACGCGGTCGTCGGTGAGCGCGATCGTCTGAATCGGTGCGAACCAGTCCGGGTTGTCCGGATACATCTCCGCCCGGGCGAGCGCATCTTCGGCGTCAATGCCGAGTACGTCCGCAAAGGCTTCAGCGCTCTCCTCAACGTCCTCTGCTGCTTCCGGCACGATGCCCGCTTCATAAATCTCACCGTTGACCGCAAGCGCTTCGCCGTTTCTGTCCCAAATCTCGCCGCGGATCGGTTCCTCGCGGCTGATCGCAAGCCGGTCGTTCGGCTGCTGCATCCCATAAAAGAAGTGCGCCGGCTCCCAGATGACTTGCCACTCGGTTTCCTCATCAGCTACTTCCACCTGCTCCACGAGCACGTCTGTCGTAACAGAAATATCGCCGGCTTCAGTCGTAAACACCGTTTCGACTTCGTAGGTGATGCTGTCGATTTCGCCGTAGTCCGGCGGTTCTTCTTCCGTGTACTCCGGCGTTGTGACGCTGCCAGTTTCCAATTGAATACCCGCGTCCCCGTACACCGTTTCATAGCGCTCCGCAAACTCCCAGTCAATATCAGCTATCGAATCCGCATCAATTTCTGCTTCCATTGCCTCGAAGTCACCGGACGACCAGGCGTTTATGTAAGGTGTGAGCGTCGTTTCCTGCGGGTTTTCCGGCTCCTCCGAGCAGGCCGCAAGCAACACGACCACACCAAGTGCTGCAGCTTTTTTCATGCTGAATGCCCCCTTAAAGCGATCTCTACTACGTACTATACAGGAGTATAGACGGAAACTCGATGCAGAAGGGTGCGCAACTCCGGAAGAAAAAGGAACCTTTATCATTCATGTAGATGTGTAGACGAGTCTACATGTAGATGATAAGGAAACGTGTTGTTTCACGTGAAACAGGTTAAACCCGATATGGTAAGCTGAAGAAAATAAACGGGAGAGAGGGAAAGTCATGCAGATCACGATTATCAGCGTCGGCAAGCTGAAGGAGAAATACTTGAAACAGGGGATAGCGGAATTTGAAAAGCGGCTCAGCGCCTACTGCAAGCTGCAGCTTGTGGAAGTGAGCGACGAGCAGGCACCGGAGACGATGAGTGAGAAGGAAATCGAGCAGGTGAAGGAGAAGGAAGGGGAGCGGATCTTACAGAAGATCAAGCCGGGACATTACGTGTACGCGCTCGACCTAGGCGGAAAGCAGCGCACATCAGAAGCCTTCGCCGATGAACTCGACAAACTCTCCATCCACGGCAAAAGCCAAATCGCCTTCGTCATCGGCGGCTCCAACGGCCTAAGCGAAAGCGTGCTTAAGCGAGCAGACGCCAGCATCAGCTTCTCAAAAATGACCTTCCCGCACCAGCTCATGAAACTGATCCTCATCGAGCAAGTGTATCGCGCGTTTCGGATAATGAAGGGAGAGCCTTATCATAAATAAAAGGTGTTTTTACGGTATAGTGATACTCCAAAAAATAAAATAAACTGTGATATGCTGTGAGTAATAAATCTACGTAAGCCTGCATTTCGTTGAATGGAGATAAATAGATGAGAGATGTTAGCACTTGGTTAGTTACAGGGTATGGTGAAAATAGTACGTTGGAGAAGTTAGATCTCCTTTCACCAGACCATGAAGATTATGTCATTAAATTCCCGCGAGATTTGATGGAGAGAGAACAAATTGGGAAGACGTAAATGAAGTAATTGCAGCAAAAATTGCCTCTCTGTTAGATATACGTTCAGTTGAGGCAGAGGTAGCTTATCGAGATGGTAGAAGAGCATGTTTAATGAGAAATTTCAGATCTCAATTAAATGCGGAGATGGGCGAAACGGCAGCTTCTTTGTTTTACAGCGAATTGGGAGAGAAGTATACTCACTTACAGAATAGTACGGATAAAAATGAGAAATTAATGAAACAGTTTTTTGAGCTGTTTGAATGGTTCTCATTAAGCAAGGTGTTAAAAGAAGAATTTATTTAAATGAATCTATTTGATATTTTGATCGGGAACCAGGATCGGCACGGACATAACTGGCAGATCCTTCATATTGAAGGAAGAAGAGTATTTGCTCCGCTATATGATAATGGAGCTTCCTTAGGGTGGCAGCTCTCTGAAGTAGAAGTAGAGTCATTAATAGCTGATGAAGTGAGAATGAATACATTTTTTAAAAAGACCCAGGTTAAAATGGGAATGGATAATAAAGAAACGCCCCGTATAAAAGCGAAGCAAGTTTTAGTTTATATTTGTGCGCATTATAAAAAAGAAGCTAATACTTTTTTTGAGCGATTGTCCCAATTTGATATGGAAGAGTATCGACGCTTTTTAGAAGGATTTCCTTTAATTACTCCAGAAAGAAAACAATTTTTACACAAGCTAATCGAATTTCGCAAGGCGAAAATGGAAGAGATCTACAGAAAGGAGGGGGTTTAAATGAAAAAGGTTAAATCATTGCTAGTAGTGTGGAAAAACTCAGTGAACAACTTATATTATCATGTTGGCACGTTGACCTATAATGGAGAAAACTACTCGTTCCAGTATACTCATTTTAGTGATTCTCCTAGGACAGTAAAAGAAGCTCAGAAGGAAGGCTATCAACTTCATCCTGCCTTCCCAGAGTTGAAAAAGAAGTATGAATCTCCCGATCTGTTTCCAGCTTTTGATCGTCGTATTCCGGATAAATCCAGGGTAGGTTTTCAACATATACTAAACGAACTTCAGCTTTCCAGTTATGCCGATCGAATGGATATATTAAGAGAAACACGTGGAGCTTTAGCTGGTGATCCTTATACGTTTGAAGAGCCACTCCGTTTAGAGGACAATAAGATAAACAGTCGATTTTATATTAACGGAATGCGTCATCAGGATCTGCCTAAAACGCTTTTTGAAAACCTTACTATTGGTGAAACCTTAGCCGTGGAAATCGCGGAGGATAATCCAGTAGATAAATATGCAGTGAATATCTTTACCTCTCAAGGACTTTTATTGGGCTTTGTACCAGGTATTTACGCTCAAGCTATTTATTCACTATTGAAACAAGGAAAAGAAATTGACCTTCGTATCAAAGCATTAAAGCCAAATTATGCTCCACAATGGTGGGTTCAAGTCCAATTAGAAACGTTTCTGGATCTTAGTAAAGATGATAGAGAGCAAAAGAAAATTTTCGAGAGCTTTCTTTTTCAGGATACGGCCTGACTTAGTTAACTGTTCGAATCAAATATGTTGCTCATCATTGAAACTAATAAAAGGGGATGCCCGGTCTATTATATAATTGACCGGGCATCCCCTTTTCACGTCTTTGCACGCATTTACTTTTCTTTCCTGCAATTGTATAGTATGTGTGCTTACGTTTACGGAAGATGGGGTGAGGTTGTGCGTATTTTACTGGTGGAGGATGATCGGACGATTGCGTCGGGGCTGGAGTATTCGCTGCAGCAGGATCAGTTTGAGACGGTGCTTTGTGTGGATGCGGCGTCGGCGAAGCGGGTGATTCGGGAGGAGCATGAGACGATCGGGATGACGCCGAAGTCCTTCAGAAAGATGATCAACTACGAGAGCATCTTTTACGGCATCAAGGCACTGCTTTACGGCATTCCAAGCAGCATTGGCATCATGTACCTGATTCATCTGTCTGTGACAAATACCTTTGACTACGGCTTCACACTGCCTTGGATGAGTCTGCTGTACGTTGGACTGGCCGTCTTTGCCATCGTCGGGGCCGCTATGCTCTATTCATTTTCAAAGATTAAAAAAGATAACATCATTGAAGCAAGAGAACATCTAATTTAAGTAATTTATTCAGCAAAAATAGAAATAACAGAGCCACTCATGCAATCACAAACCGCACCATGAAAGATGAACATTACGAACGCTGTGGAACGAAGGCGAGGACACCCAAAGGATTAGCGCAGTGCGAGAATCCATGTTGGCGACACGCTCTTTCGCCAATAGTAGTCGGGAACAAGTACTTGGGTAAGCCTTCGCCGAGAGTGGAACAGCTTGATGTACGTTGGTTGAACGAGCAATTTTCAAGGTAGGGGTTTAGATTATGCCTTTTGTTATTTATTATTGTAATTAGATATAAATAATTACGTATTGATCATTGATTCAAAGGAGCGGTACTTAAAATGAGTGACTATAAATATAAAGGGATTCCTTTAAGTCCTGGAATTGTAGAAGAAATAATTGTTTTACTTTTTGATAAAAAACGAGTTAGCAGGGATGAAATAGTAACCTCAGTGTTAGAATATCACCGTAAACAAGGTGGAGCAGAGCCTAAATCTGCTAATTTTCCAGCCTCCGTAAAAAAAGCTCTTCAAAATTTAGCGAGAAAAGAAAATGCTAATAATATTAAACAGGGGTATTGGGAAATATCAATGGCTAATGATAATAGTGAAAAGGATTTGAATCACGAGAAACTTCCCGCCATTTCTACATATTCTGAAGTACCACAGAATTACGTTCCTGAAAAACTACCTAATGAACTGGACGTTAGATATAAATTTGGTGAAGGAAATTCATCTGTTTACTTATACTATTTCGATAGCTACAAAGAGCTTGCTGAAAGTAAAAAGCAATCAAGTTGGGCTTGTAAAATTGGAATGTCAGATCGACACCCTGAAACTAGGATTTTATCTCAATTTGGAACTTCTTTACCAGAAAAGCCGACAGTAGATTTTATTATGTATACGGATAACGCTCCCTTAATTGAGTCGATTATTCACTCGATCTTAAAAATCCGTGGTAGCGTGAGAACAGAGGCACCAGGTAAAGAGTGGTTCAACACAAATCCTGAAGAAGTATTATCCATTATTAGCTTTTTAGAAGATAAATAGATAAATATAAAGTGTTTTCTTTGACTCATGAGAACCAATAACGATTGTAAATTATGAGTTTTTAGGTATTGATTATTTATAAAAGACAGCTCCCGCTCTGGAAGCTGTCTTCTCTTCTTTACATCTTAAAGTCGATGACCATCCGGCCTTGGATTTTGCCTTGCTCCATCTCTTCGAAGATGTTTTGTACGTCCTCGAGCGGTCGGGTTTTGACGACGGGAACGACTTTGCCTTCAGCGCCGAACTGGAAGGCTTCTTCGAGATCTTTGCGGGTGCCGACGAGGGAGCCGATGACCTCGATGCCGTCCAGCACGAGCCGCGGGATGCTGAGGTCCATCGTTTCCGTCGGCAGACCGACAGCAACGACTTTGCCGCAGGCGCGTACGGCATCTACAGCGGAGTTGAAGGCGGCTTTAGAGACGGCGGTTACGACAGCGGCATGGGCACCGCCGCATTGCTCCTGCATGATTGCTGCGGCGTCTTCTGTTGCAGGATTAATTGTCATATCCGCGCCGCTTTCTTTAGCGAGCGCCAGCTTGTCGTCGTTGATGTCTACCGCAACGACATTTGCGTTAAATACGTGCTTCGCGTATTGAATCGCCAGGTTACCAAGGCCGCCGCAGCCGTAAATTGCGATCCATTCGCCCGGCTTGGCGTCTGCGACTTTGATCGCCTTGTACGTCGTGATGCCTGCACACGTGATGCTGCTTGCCTGCGCCGGGTCTAGTCCGTCCGGCACCTTCACGGCATAGTTTGCGGTCACGATGCATTTTTCCGCCATGCCGCCGTCGACGCTGAAGCCGGCGTTCTGCACGCTGCGGCAGAACGTTTCGCGGCCGGTCGTACAGTATTCGCAGCGTCCGCACGCTTTATACAGCCAGGCGATGCTGACCCGGTCGCCGACAGAGAGACTCGTCACGTCATCTGCAATTTCCGTGACGATCCCGATACCCTCGTGGCCGAGCGTGCGTCCGGCTACGTCGCCGAAATCACCGGCAGCTACGTGCACATCCGTGTGGCAGACGCCGCAGTACTCAATTTCGACTAGTGCTTCCCCGGACTCAAGCGGACGAAGTTCCTTTTCCGTGACTTCCACATTGGCTCTGCTCGCTGGATTAACCGTAACTGCTTTCATTGGTGATCACTCCTTTTTTAGGTAGAAAACACGACAGCTTTTACACCTTTACTATAGCACGCAATTGGTAAAATATGATTGTGAAATATTGAACAAATTCGTAACGTTTCGTCGGATGTTTTAACAAAAAAAGAGCCGCTCACTGCGGCCCTCCGTTTGCCTCGTGGCAGGCTTCCATGCGTTCATACATGTCCTCGTGAAAGGCCTCCCAATCTGCGTCCTCCATGTGGGTTTCCCAGTCATCTCCATACATCATCGGTCCGAAACGCTCTCCCATCATGCGTCCGTACTCCTCATCCATCATGTGGCCGCGGCCGTTCATCATCCCGCCGCCCTGCATCATCTCACCAGGCTCTGCGTCCTCCATCATGTCGTCATTCATCATTTGCCCGTGTCCGCCCGTCATCCACGGCATGCCAAAGGTTCCGTTTGGCTGTGCAGCGGTTGCACCAGCTGCAAGCAGACCAATCACAACAATCACAACGATGGCAATGATCCAGTTTCGCATGCTGACCGCCTCCTTTTTTAATTTCAGGAAGGAGATCCCTTCCTTCTGTCTCCAGTATAGAAAAGAGTTATGTAGATCGTATGAAGATGCGGCCGCTTTTTTCATTTGCATGCTATACTTTTGCTAACAACTCAGCGGGGGAGGGGAGCGGCATGCACGTGCTTGTGATTGAGGATGATCCGACGATGGCCGAGGTGATGGAAGCATATCTGAAGCGGGAAGGGCACGAGGTGACATGCGCCGCCAACGGGCAGAAGGGTCTCGACCTGTTTCGAAGCCTCCACCCGGATTTTCTTATTTTGGACTTGATGCTTCCGGATCTGTCCGGAGAAGCAATCCTCACCGCCGTGCGCAAAGACTTTGACACACCGGTGCTGATTTTAAGTGCCAAATCGGCAGAAGAGGAGCGCGTGCAGGGCATGGTGCTCGGCGCGGACGATTATGTCGTGAAGCCGTTCAGCCCGCGTGAGGTGATCGTACGCATGCAGGCAATCATGAGGCGCGTTGGAAAACGGGATACAAGTGAGGTCTGGTCCTTTGCCGGTAAAGCGCTCGTCATTCACCTGCGGGAGCGGACGGTCAGCGTAGAAGGCAGCGAGGTCCACTTGACCCCGATCGAGTACCGGCTGCTTACCGCCATGGCGGCGCATCCGGGCTGGGTGTTTGAACGGGCAGAACTGCTGGAGCGCGTACAGGAGGATTTGTTTTTTGACGGCTATGAGCGGAGCATTGACGTGCATATAAAAAATCTGCGTAAAAAAATCGAATCCGATCCGAAGCACCCCCGGTTTATCGAAACGGTATTTGGCATGGGCTATCGCTTTAAAGGTGAGCGCGATGTTTAATACCGTGCAAAAGCAGACCTTTTTCTTTGCCATGCTGATCGCCGTTTCCGGCATTCTGCTCATGGGAGCGGTGCTGCTTTGGGCAGTGGAGCGAAACTTTGGCGACTACGTCAGCGACCGTCAGGAGCAACTCGTTGAGGAGGCGGCTGCTCAGATCGAATCGGAATACGCCGAGCGGGGATCGCTCGAAAGCATTCCGCCGATGCTGTTTCATTCCCTCATGATGGAAGAGGGGATGAGTGCGAGACTTTATGATGAAGCAGGAAATCCGGTGCAGACGGGCATGATGCATCAGCAGATGATGACCCAGGGGGACGGGGAAGAGAGAGCCTACCGCCTGGAAGCAGACGGTGCTCTGATCGGCGTGCTCGAAGTGACGTATCCGTCGGGGCTCGGCGGAGCGGAACAGCAGTTCCTGCAGGACATGGTGCTGTCGATGCTGATCGTTCTGCTCGTGCTGATCGGTGCCGCTGCATTTTTCAGCCACGTCGCTTCACGCCGGCTGACCGGCGGCCTGCGAAGCGTAGGGGAGGATGTCCTCGCGCTGCAGCATAAAGAGCGGCAGATTCCAAACAGGACGTACGGTGTTCAGGAGCTGGATGATCTGGCGGCCGGTGTCGCAGCACTCGCCCGCTCGCTGGAGGAGGAGGATGAGCGCAGACGCCGTTTTACCGGAGACCTGGCACACGAACTGCGGACACCGCTCGGGGCGCTGCGAAGTCAGCTTGAAGCATTTCAGGACGGCGTGCTCGAGCCGACGGAGGAGCGGCTCGAGCGCAGCCACGACGAGCTGATGCGTCTCGTTCGTCTCGTCGGAGAAATGGAGCAGCTGTACGAGTCGGAGCGGGAAGACAAGCCGCTGCAGCAAAAGCGCGTCGATCTTCGTGCCTTTATCCGGTCACTGGAGGCTGACATGGAGGCGATTTTTCAGGAGAAGGGAGTCGCGCTGCAGACAGTCTGTGACGCTGATGCCGTGCAGGCCGACCCGGATAAGCTGAGGCAGATCGTGACCAACCTGCTGCATAACGCCTGGAAGTTCACTCCGGTATCAGGAACCGTCGTGCTTGAAGCGAGAGAGGAAGCAGATCACGTCGTGATACAGGTAGCTGACGAAGGTCCAGGCCTGTCCCCGGAGGAGGAGCATCGCGTGTTCGACCGGTTTTACCGCGGCGACGCCTCGCGCAGCCGTGAAAAGGACGGTCTCGGCATCGGGCTCTCCATCGCCGCTGCACTTGCCAGAGCCCACGGCGGCATGATAACCGCTGAGAACAAAGCAGCAGGAGGAGCCGTGTTTCGCCTCAGCCTGCCGAAAGAAACGTAAAGCCCCGATCATTCGCTCAATGATCGGGGCTTTTTAGAAGTGTTTCACGTGAAACGCGCTTTAGAAGATACGTCATCGACTGCGTACTTTTTTTCTTAAGCCCCGAGGTATACTTTCCTGTATGATACACATATACACATGAAAACGAGGAGGACGAGGCGATGGCGGACAAGAAGGCTGCGGAGCTAGTGGGAAAGCTGAAAAAAGAAGAACTGCTGGATCTCGTGCGAACGTGGATGCATGCATATCCGGAGCTTGAAAAGGACGTGGAACTGCGGCTGGGTGACGGAAAAGATGAGGTGAAGCTTGCGGGGGAGCTGATTACGAAGCACTTTACCAGTGCCAAGGGCTCCTATGGCTTTATCACTGCTTCCCGCTCTCATGAGGCATTTTCCGGTATTTACCAAGTGTTGGAGCATGCAAAGGCCCTTGCCGATCAAGGGGAATACGAGCGGGGGGTGAAGCTGAATCTGAAGGTGCTCGGCCGTGCGGTTGATTCCCTGCAGTTTATGGACGACTCCAATGGAGAAGTATCGACTGCAGCCAGTCTGACGATGAATCAGTTGACGCGCTCTGCCGAGGAGGCAGACGACAGCACGGCAGGCACGCTCTTAACGCTAATACTGAAAGAGGCACGTTTGAAACGCTACAACGGCTGGAGCGATTTCCGCATCGAGCTGCTCCGAGTTTCCCTGCCTGTGATGCGTGGCGAGAAAAAACGGCACGAGAAAGTAGAAAAGGCGCTGGATGACGCGGCAGAGGCGGCGAGGCAAACGTCTTATCCGGATTACGAGCTGGAACAGCTGGAGCTGCTACGCGCCTGTATCCTTGATGAAGCGGAGGGAAAAGAGGCAGGAAATGCCTTCCGTCAGGAGCGGATCAATGAGCATCCGGACTTCGTGCTGGAGCTCGCTGCCTACTACCTGGATCGGGAAGAGTGGGACAATGCCGAGGCGATGATCGAAACGGGAAAACGTCATAAAAAGCTCGTGCACATTCAACAGTCCCTGCTGGAAACGGAGCGCCGGCTTTACAGTCTTACCGGCAACCGAGAGAAAGAAAAAGAATCGCTTCGGAACATGCTCCTGGCACGAAACATGATGCTGGAGATTGAAAAGACGTATCAGCAGTGGAAGGAACTGCACGAGGATAGCGAGTGGGAGACTGCATTGAAGCAGCTGTTAAACGAGCTTTCTGCCAGTGATCCGCTCGCGATTCATATCGGTATGGAAGAGGACAAGCCGGAGGTGCTGCTTGCTGGCTGTGAAAAGGATTTGTGGAAGATTCGGGAGCTCGGTCCACGTCTGCAGCCGGTTTATCCGGACATAGTGCGGGAAATGTTCAGCCAGCTAGTTGATCACGGAGCTAGGATGGCAACGAACCGCAAGCAGTACCGGGCGCTCTGCCGGCTCGTGAAGCAGTGTGCCAAAGTAAATGGCAAGGCGCAAGGAATCGAGCTGATCGCCAAGCTTCGAAACGAGTACCCAAGGCGGTCAGCCTTAATGGAAGAACTCGAAAAAACAGAACAAGCCGTCGCCCGTTTCACGTGAAACGGAAACATTGCCCGGGGAAAATCCCGGGCTTTTTCGCGCTGGATGAATTCCAGTAAAAAGCCTGTAATAACAAGGGTTTCCACCGTTCAGAATCTTGCAGACAATTCTGAACCTATTCGGAATGTAAGCGTATTCATTTTTTGTGAAAGCCCTTGTATACTTTGATTACAGCAGGGAGGTGAGCAACGTGAATGCGAGAAGGCGTCAGCTGGTGCAGATGATGATCAACGGCCAGATGCAATTTAAGCTGAAGGACTGCGAGGCGATGTTCAACGTCGGGGAGCGGACGGTCCGCTACGATTTAGAGCATGTAGCCGGATGGCTGGAGGATTATGACGTGACGTTTACGCACGCATCGGGACAAGGCTACTGGGAGCTTGCCAGAGCACTTGATGCAGATAAACGGCGCGAGCTGGATGAAGCGATGAACCTGTACGGAAGATCCGACGCAGCAGAAGAACGATACCTGTTAATTGCGTACGAGCTGCTTATTGAAACGCGCAGTCAGTCACTTAGGGAGCTGGCAGAAGAGCTGGAGGTCAGCCGCGGAACGGTATTGCAGGAGATGGAAAAGGTTGAGCAGCTGACAGACATGTTTTCATTAACGTTGGAACGGGGACGCAAAGGCTTTACCATTCTCGGCTCTGAAAAAGCGAAGCGGCTCGCGCTTCTAAGTGTGATGAGCAGATTAGAAGCAGCCTGGAACAGCATGAATCCGGTGCCGTACCTGAACTGGTCGGAAATTTCGATGAAGGAAATGGAGAAAGCCGTCGCGCTGACAGAGGAACTGCCGGAGACGATCAGTCCGACCGCCTTTTTAAAGGTCTGGATGCTGCAGCTGCAGCGGATGCGGTCAGGCGAGCTGCTGCAGGAGGAACAGCCGAAAGCGGAACCTTGGTTTGAAGAGGTGTGGCACGAGTTTTGCCGGACGGTCGGAGTTGATACGACAGAGCGGAATATGGCGTTTGCCTGCTGTTATTTGAAAGCGACTTCAAACCTGTATCCGAAGGACGTGCCGGACTACAACGACGATCCAGTGTTTCTTGCGTTCGTTGAAGAAACCAGTACGCGTATGGGTTTGACCGGCTACAGCGACGAACAGATCCGCTACATTTACCGCGAATGGCAGGCGTTTCACTACGCCGGCGAATGTAAGATCCGCTATTTGCATCCGCTGAAAAAGAAAGTGGAAGAACAGTATCCCTTCATCGTCTTCCACGTGCAGGAGGCGCTCGGAACCGGTCCCGAACGAACGGCTGATGACATTATTCCCATTGCGATGAGCTTTGCGGCGATTTATGAAAAGGCTTCCTTTGACAATGAGCGCTACCAAATCTGGGTTATGTGCCCGGGCGGTATCGCAGCGGGACGATTGTTAACTGCGTCTCTTATGAAGCATTTTCCGGAGCTGGACGTCAAGCGCACCGCAGCGGTGTCGATGCTGCATAAGGATAACGGCTGGGACAAGCCGGACTTTATCGTTTCCACCGTGACGCTGCCCGATTCTCCGTACCCGTACGTGACGATTAATCCCGTCATGACGCGTGATGAGATCACCAAGGTCGAACACTTTATGAAAGACCTCGAGGAGAAAAGGGGCGCTGCCAAGCTGACAGAGACGACGCCTTCTGTGCAGGCACTGATACCGGCGTCGCGCACGGCGGTAATGGACACGACCGACCTGGACGAGATTTTGGAAACCGGTGTGGCTCTGCTAAAAGAGGATGACATCGTCGAAACGGCTTTTCTGGAGGACATTCGCAAAACGGTGATCGACAAGGCGTACTTGTACGAAATCGTCCCGGGACTTCTGTTTGTACACACGCACTCTAATCACGTGAACCGGCCCGGCTTCAGCCTCGTGCAGCTAGAAGCGCCTTACCGATCGGAAAAATTGCATTCACACGCTGTCCTGTTTATGGCAACACCGGACAAGTATGCACACCTTCCGCAGCTGCAGTATTTGTATCAGCTGCTTACAAACAGCGATAGTATGCAGCAGCAGCTGCACGGCGAAATAAAACATGAACAATGAGGTGGAACAATGATGACAGATTTTCAAGTGGATACGCGCTGTATCCAATGGCAGAAAGAAGCGGTCAACTGGCGCGAGGCGATTGCCGTAAGCGCGGAGCCGCTTGTCCAGAATAACTATGTCGCTGATTCCTACGTCGAGGCGATGATCTCCAACATCGACGAGCTTGGACCGTACATTTTGATCGCACCGAATGTGGCGCTGCCGCACGCACGTCCGGAAAACGGCGTGAGCCGGGCAGGCATCTCACTGACGGTGTTTCAGGAGCCGGTTCCATTTCCGGCAGACAGCGAGGGCTCGGTGAAAACGGCGCGGGTGTTTATCTGTCTAGCGGCAGTCGATTCCGATTCCCACCTGAGCATGCTCCAAAAAATTTCCGGGTGGATCGATGACAGCAATCTGATGAAGGACCTGCTTCATGCAGGCTCCGAAGACGAAGTGAAACAGCTGCTCACAAGCAGCCAAAATTAAACGAAGAGGTGACGACCATGAAAGTATTATGTGTATGTGGAATGGGATTTGGATCAAGCTTGATGTTGAAAATGACGGCAGAAAAAGTGCTGAAAAACAAGGACGTAAAGGCAGACGTGGAGGCCGTCGACTTTGGAACGGCGCAGAGCGTTACGGCGAATCTCATTTTGACGAACAATGAATTTGCATCCCAGCTGCAGGGCGGCCAGGCATTTGTTAAAGCGATCGTCAACATGGCAAGCGAGCAGGAAGTAGAAAGTGCGATTGAGGAGTTTTTGAGCAAATAGGCTTTAAGGGGGCATGATCGAGAATGGGGTTCTTTGAATTTTTGATGAATGAGATTTTGAGCCTGCCGGAAGTGCTGGTCGGTCTGATCGTCATGACCGGGCTGCTTCTGCAGAAGGCTGACTTCTCGAAGGTATTCGCAGGTACAACGAAAAGCATCATCGGCTTCCTGATTCTTGGTGCTGGTGCCGGCGTGGTCATTGGGTCACTCGACTCTCTCGGCGGCATCATTCAGGACCGGTTCAACATTCAAGGGGTTATTCCGAACAACGAGGCGATCGTCGCGATTGCCCAGCAGACGCTCGGAACGGAAACAGCGCTGATCATGGGCTTTGGTTTTCTGGCTAACATTTTGTTCGCGCGATTTACACCGCTGAAGTACATTTTCCTGACTGGTCACCATACGTTTTTCATGGCGGCACTGTTATCCGCGGTGCTCGGAACAGCCGGCATGAGCGGGATTACGCTTGTGACGACCGGGTCACTGATTCTAGGCGGGGTGATGGTCCTGATGCCGGCACTTGCGCAGCCGTTTATGCGTAAAGTAACCGGCGGCGATGAAATCGCGATGGGTCACTTTGGCACGATCGGTTACTTTTCTGCAGGACTTGTCGCAAAAGCAGTCGGCAACGAGAAGAAGACGACAGAGGACATTAAAATTCCAGAGCAGTGGTCCTTTTTACGGGACTCCCTTATTTCAACGGCACTCACGATGGTTGTCATGTTCCTGATTCTTGTTCTCATTGCCGGTCCTGAGGTTGTCGGCACGTATGCAGGCGACCAGAACTATATCATGTTCGTACTGATGCAGGGGATCACGTTCGCAGCAGGCTTCAGCATCATCATGTACGGGGTACGCATGATCCTGACAGAGATCGTACCAGCGTTCAAAGGAATTGCTGAAAAGCTTGTTCCCGGTGCGAAGCCGGCGCTTGATGTACCAATCATTTTCAACTATGCGCCAACAGCCGTGATCATCGGCTTCATCTCCAGCTTCATCGGCGGACTGATCGGCATGGCGATGCTCGGCATCTTCTCGCTGGCGCTCATCATTCCAGGACTCGTGCCACACTTCTTCACAGGTGCAGGAGCCGGAGTCTCGGAAACGCCGTCGGCGGACGCGTCGGAGCCGCGGCAGGCGGATTCACAAACGGGATTCTTATCAGCTTCATCCCGGCCTTCCTGCTGCCGGTGCTTGGCGGACTGGGCATTGAAAACACCACGTTCGGCGACTCCGACTTCGGTGTCATCGGTATTCTGATTGGCTCACTCGCCAACTTATTTGGCGGATAATAAAAACGACCGGTCTGCACGAAGCAGGCCGGTCGTTTTTTGTGACGGACAGTATGTTATGGATACAGACCAGGTGACAAACAGAAAATTCTTCGATCGTCGAGGGCGGGGAGCCGGCGCAGTCAGCTCTGTTCCGGATACTTCTTGCCGTTCTTCTTTATCTTTTCCTCAATGATCTCCTGCACGTCGAGCTCGAGCTCGTCGCACATCATCAGGGCGTAGATCATGACGTCGGCGATTTCGTCGCGGATGTTGTCGATGTTTTTCGTTACAGCGTCCTCGCTTGAAAGCCACTGAAAATCCTCCAGCAGCTCAGCTGCCTCAATCGAGAGGGACACGGCGAGATCCTTTGGATTGTGGTACTGCCGCCAGCCGCGGGCATCGCGGAAGTCGTTGATCTGATTGATTAACTGCTGCCAATCATTCATTGTCGTTCCTCCTGTAGTTCCAGCATACGTTCGCGCAGACATGGGTCGGTCGGATAGATGCAGAGACCGTGAATGCCGCGCTTCATGAGCACGTTCAGGGAGTTCAAAATGATCTGCTCCTTTACTTGCGCGATCTCTTCTTGCGTCATGTCGTTTCTCGACTGAAAGGCACCGGTATCCCGGTAGGCGTTCGTGTCAATGCGGATGCGGTCGTTTTCTTTATCATAGCGGATCGACGGTCCGAGTACGACCCCCGTGTAGTTCAAATCAAAGCCCTGCACCGTATAAATAGAGCCGACTTCATAAATCGTTTCCGGCTGTTCGGCCCACGTCACATCATCCTGCGTGCGGTTCCACGGCATGTTAAGGCCGGCTTCATCGACGAGATAATCTGCTCCGTCTTTTTTATGCAGATAGTCAAATGTCGAAACAATCCTCGCGAGGCCATACGCCTCATTATGCGCTTCGATCTCCTTGCGAAACGCATCCGGATCGGCAAATACTTGCAGCTGAAAGGTTGTATCTGTACGATCGGGAATTGGCTTCAGTTCTTTCGCGACAAATGCGTCGATCCATGCCTTAGCGGGAGCATCAATGTTCATACGCATCTGGTCGGTCAGCCGCATTCGCTCAGCCTGATATGTGCCCGTAATTTCTTCCATCAGCCGGTCGTTCCAGTAGCTTTTCAGCTTCAAAACCTGCATCCGGTCAAAAATGACGATCGTGACGCGGCTCCGTTTAATAATTTCCTGCAGCTGATTGTCATAGTGAAAATTGTTGTAGGCGTCGGGCTTTGAGAGCAGCAGGTGTGCTTCGTCAACGAGCACGATATCCGCCTTCGCATCGTCTCTGTCCATTTTGTTAATAAACGAAGTCGGCTTGTCAAAGTGCTTTTTCTTCAGATTGGGCAGGCTCCCGGTCATGCTTTTGTATGTTTTCAGCATTTCCCCGTGATTGACGAGCAGCCGGTTTTCCGTTTGATAAAGCGAAGAAGAAGCCTCATCGGCAAGATCCTGAATTGTGTTAAACAAGGAGCTTAGCAAGACGCTTTTTCCCGTTCCGGCATCGCCTTCGACGATAAACACGTGATGCCCGTCTGTCTGCGCGTGTTTCTCACAGAAGTCCAGCACGCGCTCCTTTACGTCCAGCTGCTCCGGCGTCAGCTCTTTGTAAGGAGAGAGCTTGTAGACGTCTTTGTTCTCAAGTGCATCAATCGTTCCGTCCACGATCTGTTCATTGCGGAGCCGCTCCCAAATATCCCGGAACAGCGTGTCGTTGTAATAGCTTTTGTCGTAATAATTATGCATTTGCCGCGACGCCGTCTGACTCACATTTTGCAGCTCATAGCGGCTGTCGGCGATAAATAAATTAATCAGCCTCGACTCAATGTTATACGTCGCCGACTGATTCAGACGGCGGTGGCCAATTAAAATCTGCTGGTCGAGTCTGCTGCGGCGGTCGTCAGCCAGGTGCTGCCGCAGTCTGCGCGCCGCCTGCACCGTCTGCCCAATGTAGGCAGCCGGCTTTTTGCGGTTGTTATGCAAAATATAGACGATCGGGTAGTTCGTCAAATGCTCCGATTCAATCCCGCTCACCGCACGCTCCTCGAAAGGTCCCGTTTCAATAATCAGTTCATCCATGGAAGAAGTCTCCTAAAAAAGAATTAAACTTATCATAGCACAGGCAGAGCATATTGATACATGATAGGCAGGTAAACTAGTCAAAATGGCATAATTATTCATCATTCATTAACAATGTTCATAAAATATTAACATTTGGGTTGTTTTATTTATTTTTCTGTTCTATACTCACTTTATACAAATTCTGATGCGTGATTGGGAAGAGATGAAGAGACAACCCATTCGTGCAGATTCTATCAAAAGATAGAAGTCTGTGCGGGTAAGGGTTGTCTCTTTTTTGTGCTTTTTGAAACCGCATACATAAACGGAGGGATTTAGCATGAAAAAGGCAACAATGGTTCTTAGTGCTTTAACGGTAAGTATGTTGGCGGCTTGTGGTGGAAACAGTGACGGAGCGGAAGGGAATGGAGATGCCGGCAGCGTAACGGTCTATTCTCCAGAAACTCCGGAAATGACAGAGGATCTGGCTCAGGCATTTGAAGAAGAAACAGGCATTGAAGTGAATGTAAGTTATGCAGGGACAAATAACCTGGTTAACCAGATGATCGCTGAAATGGATAACCCACAGGCTGACGTATGGTACGGAGGCGGCGGTATCCTCCCGTTTGAGTCAGCTATTGAGCAAGGATTTATTGAACCATACACTCCTGAAGCAGTAGAGGACTGGGAGGCATATGAGAATGATATTAAAGTGCGTCACGAGGATTGGATGTGGACTGGGGTAGAAGTTTTCGTACTAGGCCTTGTTTATAATACAGAGCTTGTAGATGAAGACGAGCTTCCGGATACATGGGATGATCTGCTTGATGAGCGTTGGACAGACGAACTGCAAATGCCAAATCCAGCAGCATCCGGTACGGCTACGCTGCTTGTTTTAAGCCAGTTGATGGAAAAAGGCGAAGAGGAAGGCTGGGAATATTTTGACCAGTTGTATGAGCAGATGAATGCGATGCCTGACTCTGGCGGCGCACCGTCTCAGGCAGCTGGAACAGGTGAAGCACAAATTGGTATCGGCTTTGATTTCATGGCGTACCAGATGCAGGAGCGAGGCGAGTCTGTTGAGTTTCACGTACCAGAGGACACTCCGATTCTCGTGAATCCAGTATCACTTGTAGAAAATGGACCTAACCCTGAAAACGGAAAGAAATTCATTGATTTTATGCTTTCTGAAAGAGGACAGGAAATCAAAGCAGACTGGAAGCATATTCCTCTTGATCCAAATGTAGAATCTCAATCTCCACTTACGATGGAAGAACTTCAGGATAATGCCATGGATCTGGATATTGACTGGGTCGTGGACAACTATGACGACGTGCGTAATCAGTGGAGAGAACGGTACCAGTAAACCGACAATATCAATTCTAGGAGGGCATCCATATGGGATCTGTCAAAGTGAAAAATCTAGTGAAAAAATACGATAAAGCAACTGCACTAAAAGGCGTGAATCTCGATATCAAAGAGGGCGAATTTTACGCCCTCCTTGGTCCTTCTGGCTGTGGGAAGACGACCACCATGCGCTGTATTGCCGGGTTTGAAAATCCCACATCCGGAGAAGTGCTGATCGGGGAGAAAGTTGTAAACAGCGTACCTGCCAATCGAAGAAACTGTGGAATGGTTTTCCAGAGCTACGCCCTTTTCCCGCACTACAATGTATTTGAAAATGTTGCTTACAGCCTGACTATTCGGGATTTATACAATGGTTCGTTTGGTCAAAGAGCGAAGACATTTGCTCGATTAATACATAAGAAGCTGGGTAAGCCATCCAAGGAAATCCAGGAAAAAGTGCATGATGCACTGAAATATGTGGAGCTGGATCATCTTGCTGACCGCGGCGTTAATGAACTTTCAGGTGGGCAGCAGCAGCGGGTTGCCTTAGCCAGAGCGCTCGTAATGGAGCCTTCTGTCCTGCTGATGGATGAGCCGTTATCAAACCTGGATAAGAAGCTCAGAAATACGATGAGAACAACAATCCGAAAGATTCAGCAGGATTTAAAGATCACGACGATTTTTGTTACACACGATCAGGAAGAAGCAATGAGCATGGCAGACCATGTCGCTGTCATGCGAGATGGGGAGATTGTACAGATGGCTACCCCGACAGAGCTGTATAGTAATCCAAAAGATCCATTTGTAGCTGATTTCGTCGGCTCCTCCAATATTTATCAAGGTAAAGTAGTAGACCGAAAAGAGAACGGTGATTCCATCGTTAAAGTGAACGACAATACGATATTAGAATCAACTACGCATACGGATAAAGAAGATGTCGAAGTGCTGGTTAGACCTGAAGGTATCGAAATATTAAAGAACGGCAGAATGGAAGACCACAATGTACTGGAAGCGACTGTTAAGATCAGCACCTACCTTGGACCAACCATTCGCTATGATATTGAACTGGCAGGAATGGAAGTGATGGTAGAAGAGGAATTCCAGCCTAATACTACGCTCTTCAAAGAAGGGGATGTCATCAAGGTTTTCCTGCCTGCTGAAAGGGTGTTGCTGATATGAGTAAAGGAACAGAGCAATCGCCAAAGCAGTCCAGGCTCAAAAATTGGCTCTTATCGATCGACAGCCTCAAAATAATGAAATGGGTTGTCTATCTGTTTTTCTTTTTGTTTTTGGTACTTCCATTAATTTCAGTTTTTCTAGTTAGTTTCACTGGACAACCAGTCAACTTATTAGGGTCTTTAGTTAATCCTGATATTATGGCAACCAATATCGAGCGTTTAAGCAATGCTTCGTTGGAACATTACGCAAGTTTATTAGGCGGGGGTACTTATTTTTCTGCCTTACAAAACAGTCTTGCTTTGGCTATTGGGGTTTCTATTCTGGTCATTATTATGTGTATCCCGCTGGCATATGCATTTGCAAGAACGACCATGCCGTTTAAAAAAACCCTTGCTGCTTTATGTACCATTCCGCTTATTGTTCCAACTTTTATTTCCGCAGCCGGGTTCATCATTATGTTTGGTCGTACTGGATGGGTCAACACGCTGTATCAGTCACTAGGGTTTGATGGTCTGCTTATCAATGCCTATTCGATGACCTCGATCGTACTGATTCAAGTATTCTTTTTCTTCCCTTTTGCTTTGTGGCCAATGGTAGCAGCGTTTAAAATCGCTGATATCTCCTTGGAAGAAGCATCCAACAACATGGGGGCTAAAAATTGGAGCACGATGGTATTTATTACGTTCCCATTAGCGATTCCCGGTATTATCTCGGCCGCATTGCTTATTTTCACAGTCAGCTTCTCTGATTTCGGGACGCCGATCATTTTAGCACCGGATGGACTCAACTTGATTGTTGTAGAAGCTTATCGTGAAATTTCCGGTTTCTTTAACTGGGCCGGTGCTTCCATCTTGACTATTGTGATGGTAGCAGTTGCAGCAATCTTTTTCTGGCTTCAGCGATTCATCACCCGGAATATGGATTATGGAACGCTCTCAGGAAAACCGAAAGGAACAAAATTAAACGACAGCAAAGTCGTGACTCGTTCCCTGTTCGTTTATACGTGCATCGTACTCGTACTGCCGATGCTGGCTATTTTCTCGGTTATGATTCAATCATTTGCAACGACTTGGGGCACGGGGCTTCTTCCGAGAGGCTTCACAATGGATCACTACACTACGGTGTTTACGCGCTCTGGTGACAACATCATGAACAGCCTCCTGCTCGCAGGTGGAGCTTTAATTATCAGTGTCATTGTAGCTACATTGGTTTCTTATTTTGTTGTACGCGAGAATACCTCGAAGCTGGATTTCATGTCTTCGATTCCGCTGATTGTGCCGGGTATTGCTCTTGGTATCGCATATATCCAAACATTTAACACGGCGCCTCTTCAGCTGACAGGCACTGCATTCCTGCTGATTGTAGCGTACGCGATTCGTCGAATGCCTTATATGATTCGTTCTACAATGGGGACGATGATGGCGATAAAATCAGATATTGAGGAAGCAGCCGTCAATTTAGGAGCTTCGAAGCTGGTGGCCATAATTACGGTAGTCGGACCGCTGATGCTTCCGGGTATTGCGGCGGGATCGATTCTCGTGTTCGTTACCGTTATCAAAGAAACGAGTATTACCGTTCTGATGGCACCATCCGACTGGGCACCGATGAGTTTAATGGTTTTCCAGAACCTTCTCCGCGGTGAAGTATACACAGCTTCTGCAATGGCGATGCTGATTATTGCACTTGTTATCATCTTGCAGAGCATTGCCAATAAAATGACGAAGAATTCCTTGTACTAATTATGGCAGGGAAAGGATTGATTGTAGACCTGGACGGCACCGTCTACTGGCAGGATACGCCGATTCCTGGAGCTGTAGCGGCGTTGAATAACTTAAAAAAACAAGGGCATCATATCTGTTACCTGACCAATAATGCGACAAAGACAACAGCAAGTTATTTAGTTAAGTTGAGAAGCATGGGGCTGGAGGTAGAGGGAAAAGATATTCTGACAGCGCCTCTCATAGCGGGCAATTATCTAAAAAATCAATTGCCTGCCTCAAGCCAAATCTGGGTAGAAGGGGAGTCGGCATTAGTTGAGGTACTGACAGAAGCCGGCCTCATTCTGGCTAAATCTCCGGAACAAGCAGAGGCTGCTATTTTTGGCGGTGGGCCGTCGTTTTCACATGAGAAGCTGACTCGTTTACTAAAGGCTTACCTTGCTGGAGCAAAGATGTATGCAGTTAATCCCGATGTGACCTGTCCAATTGAGACTGGATTGATCCCTGATACAGGAGCTTGGGCAGCTGCCTTAAAAAGTATGATGAAACCACAGGATAATATAACTATTATTGGCAAACCGTCTGAAATCACAGCAAAACAGATCTTACAGCACCTGAAACTGCCAAATCATGACTGTTTTGTTATTGGAGACAGATTGGACACAGATATTCGCATGGCAAATCAGTTCAACATGCACGGTATTTTGGTCTTGACTGGAGTATCTAACTACTCGGATGTTCACAATAAAACTACCTATAAACCAAATACTGTATTGACAGCGCTATCAGAGCTAACTAGTCTTGATAATTGTAACTAATTCAAGAGAGGCTGGTTTTGAAATTGAAAACTGAAAAATCTGACCACATTGTAGACATGGTTGAATCACAAGTTATTGCAGCTATCAGCAGAGAGGATCAAATTGAGCAAGCTATTCAAAGCAAATGCAACATGGCGTTTCTGCTGACCGGAGATATCTGCGGCATGGAAGATGTCGTTCGCAGACTGCAAAACGGAGGGATGTCTGTATTCATCCATCTGGATTTGATTGAGGGCTTAAAAAGTGACAAAAAAGCAGTGGAATTCATTGCTCAAAATATTAAGCCGGAAGGAATTATTACAACGAAGCCGTTTCTTGTGAAAATAGCGAAAAGCATGAACCTCATTACGATTCAGCGATTGTTCATTCTTGATACGACAGCTTTTCAAAAAGGTCTTCAGATGATTGAAAATTCGAAGCCGGATGCAATTGAGATTCTTCCTGGTATTATTCCAAAAGTGGTCGATCGGATTGCAAAACAGAATGACATCCCGATTATTACTGGCGGACTTCTGGAAACAAAGCAGGAAGTCATGAACTGTCTGGAAGCAGGGGCATTAGCAACTTCTGTCGGCTGCACAGACTTATGGAATACAGAATTATAAATTCAGAACGGGTAAAAAATGAGCTGTGGCTAAACTATTAGCTACTTGCTTACCATATTTCGTAACCTCTGTCTGCTGGATACTATGCAGCAGACAGATTTTATTAAAGTGTTAACGCTTTTCCTGCGTTAGTGTGATGAAGGAAGTGATCGGATGGTTCAGGAAAGCCAGGCAGCCTTCTCAATTGCTAGCGAACCGGTAAACTATCCGGAAGAGCAGTTGAAACAGGCATTATTAAACTGCGATACGATGCAATGTTATCTTTCTGGCGCTTCCAGTGTGATGCAGTTAACCCATTTTCAGAAATTGCTCATTGAGGCAAGCGGTAAAAAGGGCATGAACATCTATGTGGCCTCAGATGTTGATAGTCGTAACAATGCTTTTACAGATAATCTCTGCCGCTATGAGCAGCTTGAACCCGGGAAGCTGGATTTTCAAACTCTTATCGTGACAGAGCACATCGTTTATTTTGAAAGGAAAGAACAGCACGCAGAATCCGGCATGACGGGTCCGTTCGCTCACACGTATTATTCCAATGATGAAGAAGTGGTGAGCATTTTTGCAGCAGTGTTTAAGCAGGCCTTCCAGCCAAGTGAAGTACAAAAGGATGGATCGCTGCAGCAGGTTACCAGACAGGCAGAAGCGTTTCGTGAAGCAATCACTTTATGTATTCAATCCTTTGAGGGGTGTCTGTCCACCGAAAGACAAGCATTAAGAGAAGAGCAGTTGTCAGCCTGGAGAGAAGAAGCGAAACAAACGTTAAGATCGCATGCAGCTATTTCGGAAGTGCTTATTTCATTTAGCTCGGATACTACATACGGCGCAGATTTTGTAACAGATATTCTGCAGTTAAACCAGTCTATCGCGGATTGTCAGGATCTGCTTCATTCTGATGCATTAATCGATTCATCAGCAAGCATCGTCGAAAAAAAGGAAAATGAAGGTGCAATTCATGCGGAACTGATAGAGACACCAGACGGGGTGTATGACCATTTGATCGGCTCCGATGAAGAGGAATTTGAGTCTGAATCTTATATGCGTGAAATTGAATTGATGCTGAAAGAGCTGCAGGATTCGGCCAGAGAAACAAATTTTCAAACGTATCCGGCACACCTGTATTTATTGGATCGAATGCTCTTCGTATCGTACTATCTGCACCGAATTATCGTTTTCCTGAAATACGAATAATCACACGATCAAGAGTATGTCATTCGGGCATACTCTTTTTCATCAGCTTGACTTCTGCATATAAACACGTAAGAATGAGAAAAGTTTAAAAAGGAGTGATGAGCACATGGCGAAAAGAGAACAGGAAACGGCCCGCTTTTTACAGACCCTGGTGACAGCGGTGGTCAGATCAGAAGACGAAAAGACAGGATTGAAGACAGCGGAAGCTTGTGAAGCAGGCGGACTCACTTCGCTTGAAATTACGTTTACGACCCCGGGAGCGGCAAACATTATTCGCAGTCTGCAAACAAACTGTGATCCATCTGTCATGATTGGTGCAGGCTCCATCCTGACGAAGGAGGAAGCCGAGAGAGCCATCCAAGCTGGAGCAGAATATATCGTTGGCCCTAATTTTGATGAGGAGATTGCAGCTTTAACGATAGCTGAAGAAATTCCGTACTTCCCCGGCTGCATGACGATTAACGAAATGATTCACGCCACTAAAAATGGAGCTTCGATTATTAAGTTATTCCCTGGGAATCATTTCGGACCAGGATTTATTAAAGCAGTTCGCGACCCCGCTCCTCACTTGCAGATCATGCCAACCGGCGGTGTAAACCTCGAGAATATGGATGACTGGTTTCAAGCTGGGGCTGCAGCAGTTGGAATTGGGGGCGCCCTTAACAAGCCTGCAGCAAAGGGGAAGTTTGATGAAGTCAAAGCATTGGCAGCTAAATTTAGCGAATATCGCAACTAATTTGAAAAAAGGGTTGAAAAATGTATCCGCTTTCAACTATAATCGAATTTAATAAACCGGTTTACTAAATCGATTTATCCAATTTGGGGGTCTTAAATGAAAAAGGTAACCTTACAGGATGTGGCTGATCATGCTGCTGTTTCTAAAAGTACAGTCTCCCAGTATTTGAACGGCCGGTATACGTATATGGGAGAACGGACGAAGCGAAGGATTGAGGAATCGATCCGGACTCTTCAATATCAGCCAAATGCTATTGCAAGAAGCTTAAAACAAAAGAAGACGACGACGATTGGTGTGATTATGGCAAACATTCTGCACCGTGTTTCCACCCAGACTTCTCGAGCGATCGAAGACTTTTGTCACGCTAAAGGCTACCACGTTATTCTCTGTAACGCAGATGACGACTCTGAGAAAGAGAAACAGTATATCGAGATGCTGAAAGCAAAACAGGTAGATGGATTTATCATTTATCCTACGGCCTCGAACGAAGAAATGTATAAATCATTGCTGGATGAAAAATATCCCGTTGTTTTTTTAGACAGAAAAGTGAAAGCGCTATCTATTCCGACGCTTACGTTACGAAATGAGGAAGCGATGGACTGGGCGATTGAACACCTTAAAAATCAAGGCAATGAAAGCATCGCCTATATCAGCTCCCCCTTAACAATCAGCCCGCGAACAGAACGGTATGACGGATTTTTATCGTCGATGAAACGACACGGATTAACGATCCAGCAGGATTTGATTTATACGGACAAACTTTCTGATTCGACAAGCTTTTTAAAGAAAATATTTTCGCCAGGTCATTTCCCAGACGCCATCTTATCAAGCAACGACCGATCACTGGTACCCGTTTTGGATTATTTAAAAAAGACTTTCAAGGGAGTGCCGGAGCATTTGTCAATCCTGACGTTCGATGAAGTAGAATACGCTGAATTCTTTCAGCCGAGTATTACAACGGTCGAGCAGCCAGCGTTTGAAATGGGAACGAAAGCAGCTGAACTGCTAATTGATCAAATTGATCATGATGGACTGCAACACTTGGATGATTATTACTTTGGGTTTCAAGGCAAGCTTAATATTCGTGAATCATCACTAAAAAGAGGGAGAGATTAACGTGAAAAAATATTGGATGACACCATTGAGTATTGTTGCTGGAGCTGCTGTGCTGGTCGGATGCGGGAACGACGGAAATAACGGAGAAAATGAAGGGAATCCTGCTGATAATAATGGAGAAGCTGAGGAAAATGCAGAAACCAATGCAGATGCTGACGGAGAAAGCATCAACCTGATTGCGGCGACTCAGCTGGATGCAGAAAGTCCATTTGCAGTTGGATTCGAGACGTTTAAAGAGGTCATTGAAGAAGAAAGCGGAGGCTCCATCACAGTTGAAATTCACACAGATGGAGCGCTCGGAGGAAATGAAGACGAGCTTGTACAGAATATGGAGACAGGATCAGTAGACCTTGTTGTTGCTTCACCAGGCTTCATGGCCCAAGCTGCCAATCAAGTAGACTTTTTTGCAATGCCTTATCTCTTTGAGAGCAATGAGCACTGGGAAGAGGTCGTTGACGGAGAGGTTGGAGAATCTGTCGCATCTCAGGTGGAGGATAACTCTAACTTTAAGATACTTGGCTACTGGTCAGCCGGAGTGCGAAATTACTACGGCTTTGAGCCGATTGAAACACCGGATGATCTGCAAAATGTGCAAATTCGAACCCAGGATTCCCCTGTTGTAACAAATACGTGGGAAGCACTAGGTGCAAACCCAACAAGTGTAGCATGGGATGAGTTGTATCAGGCACTTCAGAACAGAGTAGTAGATGCATCAGAGAACGATTTCACCAACATTTATCAGGCAAGTCATCACGAAGTAACGGACAACATTTCGTTGACTGAACACGACTACACGACACGATTCTTCTTTACGTCGGATGAAATTTACAGCAACTTATCTGAGGACCAGCAGGCAGCATTTGATACGGCCGCAGAAGAGGCAACGAATGCGGCAAGAGAATCAGACAGAGACCTTGCTGATGAATCCCGACAAGCGATTGAGGATAGTGGCGTCGAAATCAATGAGGTAGATCAAACGCCATTTGTAGAAATGACAGAAGATGTGCGTCAGGATGCCGCTGAATCATTAAATATGGTTGACGAATTTGAAACTGTTGAAGCGATGAGAGAGGGAGAATAAAGGGCTGTTAAAGCCCTTTTTTCTTTACAGCTCTGAAGAATAGAGGTGGGTAGCAGTGAAAAAAGCCATCGACTTTGTTGGCTCCTTATTTTTAAAAGCAGCGGCGCTTTTCTTTCTTGTTTTTATCGTTTGCGTGATTCTCCAGGTAGCTTCCCGATACGTGCCGGGAGTGCGAATACTGTGGGCTGGTGAACTGGCAACGTATGCATTTATCTGGATGATCTTTCTTGGGGCAGCGATCATGGTTCGCGAGAAGGGACATTTCACCGTTGGACTGGTGATCGATAACATCAAGGGGCTGCCTTTGTTTCTCGTCCAGTCACTAACACATGTGCTGATCATCATCTTCGGAGCAGTCATGATTTATGACGGGTACGGGTTGACGATGCAGTTTTGGGAGTGGAATTTGAATAACCTGCCGCAAATCAGACAAGGGTATACGTGGATGGCCATTCCGGTTTCAGGTGCGGCGATGATCCTGTTCGCGATTCAAAACTGGTGGGAAGATTTATGGACCTTGAAGTCCAATAGGAAGGAGGAAACAGTATGACTGGATTATTTCTGGTTTTTCTATTTCTCTTCCTCATGATCATCGGTGTTCCAATTGCATTCGTCATTGGGATTGTCAGCTACGTCGGTTTCTTCATATTAGATGCCATTCCTTTACAGGCTGTTGTACAGCAAATGTTTTCCGGTTTAGAGTCGTTTATTCTGTTAGCCGTTCCACTTTTCATTTTAGCGGCAAATATCATGAATCAGGGGCAAATCTCTGAGAAGCTAATTCGCTTCGCGGTTTCCCTTGTCGGACATATTCGTGGCGGCCTTGCTCAAGCCAACATTGTTGTATCAATGTTCTTCGGCGGAATCTCCGGAGCATCAACAGCTGATACTGCAGGAGTTGGGAAAATACTGATTCCAAGCATGATAAAGGAAAAATACAGTCCGGGTACTGCAGTGGCAGTGACGGCTTCTTCCTCAACCATGGGAATGATTATTCCTCCAAGCATCCCAATGGTGATCTACGGAAGCATTGCCGGCGTTTCAGTAGGGCAAATGTTTATGGGAGGCGTGATTCCCGGCCTAACGATCGGGATAGCCCTCATGGCGCTGGTCGGCGTTATTTCACACCGTCATCAATATCCAAGACACGAGCGGTTGAAAGTAAAAGAAATTGCGATGCAGGGACTTAAAAGTCTGCCTCCGCTGCTGACGCCACTGATTATTCTTGGCGGAATTGTAGGCGGGATTGTCACACCGACGGAAGCAGCTGTGATTGCTTGTATCTATGCCTTCGTTTTATCATATTTTGTTTATAGAACGATTCGACTGAAGGATATGCCGGACATCATTTACGATACACTCAAGCTTAGCTCCTTAACGCTGTTTGCTCTTGCAACAGCCACTTCGTTAGGCAGGTTAATCAGCTATTACAATGTACCGGCTGTAATAGCCGGATTCTTTGATAACGCATTGCCTTTCGACTGGATGTTTATCGTAGCAGTCATTCTGTTGTTTCTATTTGTCGGCATGTTTATGGATACCGTTCCATCTATCATTCTCTTCGTTCCAATTGTACTGCCTTCAGCAATGACACTTGGATTAGACCCTATTCACTTTGGGGTACTGATCATGGTATGTCTGGCTGTCGGTTTAGTAACCCCACCGTATGGACTCTGCCTGCTATTGGCTAGTAAAATTGCTGATTTGCCAATTGGTAAATCGTTTTACGCTACGATTCCATACATTTTAATTATTCTGCTGGTTATTTTGCTTATTGCATTTGTACCACAGTATTTCATGTGGCTGCCGAACTTGTTTAATATTTAAGTGTTCGGGCAGCCGCCCGCTTGCCAGGGACTATTAATGAAGAAACACAATCATGATTGAGGTGACCATTTTGCGTGATGTAGTGACAATCGGAGATGCCATGATAACGATGAATCCGGTTCAGAAGGGGCCGATGAGATTCTCACATACCTTTGAGCGAAAGGTTGGCGGAGCAGAGTTAAACGTTATGCTGGGAGCAGCCAGGCTTGGATTATCAACTGGCTGGATCAGCAGAGTCGGCAATGACGAATTCGGACAATACATTCTTAACTTCATGCGAGGAGAAGGCGTGGATACAACGAATGTCGTCATGGAAGATAAGTACAACACGCCGGTCAATTTTAAAGAAATTCGCGAAAATGGATCTGGTAGTACCTACTATTATCGTTTTCCTTCACCAACGGAGACAATTGATGAAGAATCTATTTCTCAGTCCATGATTACTGAAGCTAAAATCCTTTACGTAAGCGGCGTTTTCCCTTCCTTGCGTGAGAAAAATGTAGAGCTGGTGCTGCAAGCTATGAAGCTGGCGAAAGAAAATAATGTAACCGTAGTAATGGATCCGAATATACGTTTGAAGCTATGGACGGCAGAAGAAGCAAAGCGGTCCTTAATTAAGCTGATGTCTGCTGCTGACGTCATTTTAAGCGGAAAGGAAGAAGCGGATCTGCTATTCGGCAAACAGTCAGCGGAAAAGCATATTCAATCCTTCCAATCCTTAGGTATTCAAAAAGGAGCATTAAAGCTCGGTGAAGAAGGAGCTGTCGGATTTGACGAGACAGACTCCTTCCTTCATTTACCTGCCGTAAAAGCAGACAGTGTCGCAGATACAGTTGGTGCTGGTGATGGATTTAATGCTGGATATATGTACGGTATGGTTCAAAACTATTCATTAAGAGAAACCCTCCGGTTTGCTAATCAAATTGGCAGTATGGTTGTCGCTGTATCTGGTGACAATGAAGGTCTGCCTTATTTATCTGAAGTTGAGCAAGTTATAAATGGGGAACAAAAGGTTGAACGATAGGAGGTAAAGAAGTGAAGCTTCAGCTGGCACTGGATCGATTAACTCTTGAAAAGTGTCTACAGGTGTTAGAGGAAACGAAGGATTCGATTGATATTATTGAAGTCGGAACTGGTGTCATTAAAGAATACGGTATGTCTATTGTAAGAGAAATCCGGGAAAGATATCCGAATAAAGTGCTGCTCGCAGATATGAAGACATGTGATGCTGCAACACATGAAACAAAACAGGCTCTGCAAGCAGGCGCTGATATTACGACAGTGATGGCATTCAGTGATGATGCAAGCATCCGTCAGGCATTAGAAGCTGCCGAGGAAATGAACGGGGAAGTAATGCTCGATCTGTTAAATACGCCTGAATCGAGAGTTCAGGACTTGCACAAGCTGGGTGTAGAGCTCGTGTCCCTTCATATTGGCAAGGACCAGCAAAATACTCAGAAGCTTGGTAAAAAGGATTTTGACAAACTAAAGCCGTTTCCGGCTGTAAAAGTAGCAGTGGCCGGAGGGCTAGACGCTGAAACGGTCACAGAAGTAATAGTTTATAACCCGTCTATCTTAATAGTCGGCAGCGCTATTACTGGTGCAGATAACCCGGCTGAAGCTGCGAAGGCCGTAAAGGAGGCGATGCAGAATGAATGACATTACGGACAGAATAATCTCCGAGATTACATCAGTCACTGAAAAGACACTGGAGCTCAATGATTTCGACGAGCTTGTCGGATTCGTATCTTCTGCAGAAAGATTATTTATAGCTGGAGAAGGCAGGTCGGGCCTGGTAGGCAAGATGATTGCTATGCGCTTGATGCACGCTGGTTATCATGTGTATGTAATAGGTGAAACAATCACCCCAAGTATTACAGAGAACGATTTATTGATCGTTCTCTCAGGTTCAGGCACGACGAAAAATTTGGTGGAAATGGCGAAAACAACCTCAAAATCAAATGCTAAAATCGTATCGTTTACAACAAACGCTGATTCCGAAATAGCAAATCTTAGTCATATTACAGTGAGGGTGCCAGCTGCTACAAAGCACAGACGAAAAGATGAACCGGAGACGATTCAGCCTCTTGGAAACCAGTTTGATCAAAGTCTCCATATCATATTGGATGCCTTCATCATTTATTTGGCCTCCAATACGGAAAACAAGGACCAGAAGTCGTGGAAAGACCGGCATGCAAACTTAGAATAGCTTCTTGTTTAACAGACTCAAACCACTAATGGTTCTCACACTTTTCTTCCTATTTAAATAACCGAAAGCGTTTTATTATCGTGCTATCAGTGATAAACTATTACGTGTAGCAAAATGAACTGGAAAAGGTGTGGAACCTGGTCGAATGTCATTGTTTCGCTGTCGTCTTTTGAAGCGGCTGCATCTTTTCCGAAAAACGTAAGGAGTAGGAAGAGATTATGAGCAGAGAGCAAAAACAAGCAGATGTACTATTAATAGGTGCCGGTATCATGAGTGCGACGCTTGGTTCCCTGATGAAGGAGCTTGCTCCGGATTGGAACATCAAAGTGTTTGAAAAGCTCGGCAGTGCCGGTGAGGAAAGCTCGAACGAATGGAACAACGCAGGAACAGGACATGCGGCACTGTGCGAGCTGAACTATACGCACGAGCAGCCGGACGGCTCGGTTGACATCACGAAGGCTGTGAAAATCAACGAGCAGTTTAATGAGTCAAAGCAGTACTGGTCGTACCTCGTTAACAGCGGCAGAATCACGAACCCGCGCGATTTTATCGGGGCCCTTCCGCACATCAGCTTCGTGCAGGGAGAGGACAACGTTCAGTTTCTGTACCGCCGCTTTGAGGCGATGAAGGCGAACCCGCTGTTTGATGACATGGAGTTTTCCGATGATCCGGCTGAGCTGAAGAAGTGGATTCCGCTCATGATGGAAAACCGGGAGCTTGACATGCCGGTAGCGGCAACGCGCATCGAAGGCGGAACGGATGTGAACTTCGGAGCACTCACGCGCGTGCTGTTTGAGCAGCTTGAAGAAAAAGGTGTGGAATTAAACTACAACCGCACGGTGGAAGACCTCGCCCAACAGGAAGACGGCCGCTGGGAAGTAAAAATTACGAATCATGAAAGCGGTATCGTTGAGCATCACACGGCGCGATTCGTCTTTATCGGAGGCGGAGGCGGAAGCCTTCACCTGCTGCAGAAGTCCGGCATTCCGGAAGGGAAAGGCTACGGCGGATTTCCCGTGAGCGGCATTTTCATGTCGTGCTCCAACCCGGAAGTCGTCAAAAAGCACTTCGCTAAAGTATACGGGAAAGCACCAGTCGGCGCTCCGCCGATGTCCGTGCCGCATCTGGACACGCGCTTTATCGATAACAAGGAATCTCTTCTTTTCGGTCCGTTTGCCGGCTTCTCGCCGAAATTTTTAAAGGAAGGCTCCTACACCGATCTCATCACGTCGATCCGTCCGAACAACGTGACGACGATGCTTGCAGCCGGTGCGAAAAACACGGCGCTCACCGCATACCTGATCAAACAGGTGATGCAGTCGAAGGAAAAGCGGATCGAAGCGCTGCGTGAATTCATTCCGGACGCGAAAAGCGAGGACTGGGAAATGATCACAGCCGGTCAGCGGGTGCAGGTGATTAAGGATACGGAAAACGGGAAAGGCACGCTTCAGTTCGGTACCGAGGTTATTAACTCTGCCGACGGGTCGATTGCCGCCCTGCTCGGCGCGTCGCCTGGAGCCTCCACGGCTGTATCGGTGATGCTTGATATCATCGAGCGCTGCTTCCCGGACCGCGTGAAGGAATGGGAGCCAAAGATAAAAGAAATGGTGCCATCCTACGGATTAAAGCTGTCAGAGCATCCGGAGCTGATCCGCGAGCTGCAGGCGAAAACCGACAAGGCACTCGGTCTGATAGTAGACCAGGAAGCAGAATCAACCTTGTAATCAATGAGAAAGAGGAGCCAGTCAGTCAGCCGCTGACTGGCTTTCTTCCGTTAAGAAGGAGGCGTCACCCATGAAAATCGCGATATACCAGCCGGAGATTCCTGATACGATTGTGACAGCGGAGGCTCGAAACCAGCACGTGAAACGGCTCGCCCAAGCCATCCGCCTTCACGCAGCCAAGGAGCCGTTTGACATGATCGTCCTGCCGGAGCTTGCGACGATCACTTACAGCCGCGAAGCGTTTCTCGCTTTGGACGAGCTCGCTGAACCAGTAGACGGCATGTCCGCCGCTGTCTTCAAGCAAACGGCGAAAGAACTAGAAGCGACGATCGTTTTCGGGCTGCCGATCAACGAGAACGGCCAGTTTTTTATCGCCCAGGTCGTCATCGATCATACGGGACACGTTGCTGCGATCTATCGAAAACGGCACCTCGCCCAGTTTGGTGCTTCAATGGAGCGGGATTTTTTCAGCCGCGGCACAGACATCTGCACGTTTGACTGCAAAGGTGTCCGCGTTGGCCTGATGATCTGCTACGACATCCGCTTTCCGGAGCACGCCCGCCGGCTCGCATGGGAGGAGGGCGCTGATGTCCTGCTGCATCCGTCTGCGTTTTCAAAGGATGATACGTACCCGAGCTGGCACGCGTTCGTTCTGACGAGAGCGGTGGAAAATCAGGTGTACCTGCTGAGCGTGAACCGTGCAGGTGCGATGTGGGGCGGTTCCGTCATGCAGCCTCCGTGGAGCGGATGGAACGTGCAGGCAGACGTGTTCGCTGAAGCGGAAGCGATCCGCGTTTATGAAATCGATGCCGGCGTATTAGAAGATGTTCGCCGGACGTACAGCTATCGGGAGGACGCCGACTGGTAAAAACACTCGCTCAATACGCCTGAACCGGCTATACTGATTTTAATCAGAGGAAAACGGGAGGGATCGGCATGAAGTGGAAGCACGTATCAGATCACGCAGGCAAACTGGAGGCATGGGTCGTGCTGAAGATGAGCGCCTGGGCCGTGCGCGGCGACGACGGCATTTACATCGTCGACACGGGGCTCTCGTTTATGTCCCCGAGACTGCTGAAAGAAGCAGAAAAGCTCGGGCCTGTAAAAGGCATTTTGCTCACACACGGCCATCTTGACCACGTCGGCGGCTTGAAAAAACTGTTGAAAAAGCGGCGTCTTGCCGTCTATGCGCACGAGAAGGAAATTCCCTATGCAGAAGGAAGTCTCCCGTATCCCGGACGGAAAAAGCCGGAGAAAATCGTTCCCGCAGGTACGCTGACCCCGCTCCCGGAGGAGGACGGTGAGCTTCTTCCCATCGCCGGGTTACAGCCGGTGTTTACCCCGGGACATACGCCGGGACACGTCTGCTACTACGAGCCGGAGAGTCGCGTCATGATCACCGGTGATTTATTTACCTCTAAGAAAGGGCAGCTCAACCGGCCGATTCCGATGTTCACCGCCGATATGGATCAGGCGATCAAAAGCGCAGACCTGCTCCGTGAGTATGATATCGACATCCTTAGCATCTGTCACGGGGAAGACGTAGCGGAAGGAAATGAAGCACTGGCGCAATATAGGGAAAACATGGATAGATAATCGTGTTCAGGTCTTTCGACGTGGTATAATAAGTCCTATCATGATTCGAGGAGGACAGACCATGACGCAAATACGCGACTGGCGGCACGTTCCGATCGATGATAATCGGGAACCGCTTGTTACACCTGCACACGAACGAATCGTCTGCCAGCCGGCTTATGCCCGGCAAGGGATTGAAGGGGCACTTCAGCATATTTACGTCCGGGAAGAGACGGCCGATCGTCTTTATACCGCGGCTTCGCTGCTGCCGGAAGGCTATCGTCTGCTCATCTGGGACGGCTTTCGTCCGGATCACGTGCAGCGGGGGCTGTATGAAGCCTTTGAAGCTTCCATCCTCAGTAAAAATCCAGAATTAACCGGTCCAGCGCTGCGCGAGAAGGTAACGACGTACGTCTCATACCCATCTGAGGATCTCTCCGCTCCGGCTCCACATGCGACCGGCGGCGCGGTGGACTTGACGATTTTGGATGAGAACGGACGCGAGCTGCCGATGGGCACGGCGTTTGATGATTTCAGTGAGCTCGCGCGGACCGATGCCTTTCACGACAAGCCGGGGGACGTGCAGGAGTCGAGAAAACTGCTGTTAGCTGTGATGGAAGCCGCAGGCTTTTCAAACTACATAGAGGAATGGTGGCATTTTGATTACGGCAACCAGTGGTGGGCGCTTCGCACCGGACAGGAAGCCGCGGTATACGGAAAAGCCGCCGTGCCGGAGGAAGTACAATGAGCCGGTTTGACGTACGCTCCGAATCGGCCAGCTCCTACCGCAACGTCACTGCCTTGTTTATCACCGTACTCCTGCTCCTGTTCGGAATTATCATTTTAACGAACGTGCTGCTTGGAACCATTTCATGGGAAAGCTTTTACATGGACGTGATGACGTCTCTGATCGGAATCATGCTGCCGCTCGTCCTCTTTAACGTGATTTATGAGAAAGTGACCCGGCGCCACCAGAAAATTGAAACGGCGAACAGCGTCGCAGAGGCGCTGATGCTGGATAAGGGCGTACTGTCGCGCTTTTCAGAAGGGGCGCGTAAAGGCTTTATTAAAAACTCGACTGAGTCGCTCCTCGGTGAACGGGCCGGCGGCATGCTTTATACGACATTAATTCGCCCGTATCTGGAAAACAAGTATCATTTCCGCCGCCGCTTTCGCTATCACATCAGCTACTCGCTGAAGCGGAGCGGTATGGAAACATCGTTTCCGGAAGAGGACTATTACTGGGTGGAAGAAGATTTATCGTTTTACCGGAGTTTGAACATCTTTCAGCTGAAAAAGCGCCGCGTTACCGTCGGCTTTTCCTATTGGGAGAGTGATCTCGAAGAGCTGTTTAAAGGAGAAGGGGTCTTTTTCCGTGAAAATCTGTTTATCGGCTCCAGTCAAAAGAAGCGGATGCAGCAGATGACGAACGAAGAGCTGCAGCGCTTTGTCGAAGAGGTCATGCAGTTTTCCTTCGCCCTTGATGAGAAAAGCCTCCCGTTCACAGTAGAAAACAGCGAGAACGGCTTTTACCTGCAGTTTGACATGTCTGGAACGATTGAGGCAGAAGCAGACCGTGAGTATAAGTTTCACTACCATTTTCATATGCCGCAGCTAAAAACGATCCGCAAATTCGTGTCGATCGTATCGGAACCGACCCAGCAGGTGGATATCCTCTTCACCCATGCTGACCCGGACGTACGTATCGTACCGGTGCCGTTTTTCGACGACAGCGAAGCCGTCTCCTACTTGCCGAACAACATCGTCAAAATCGAGCTCGACCAGTGGGTGCTGCCGCGCTCCGGCTGCGTGTTCATCTGGGACGAGCCGGAAGCAGAGAGCGTGAGTCATATGCAGGAAGAACGGATCGGATAACGAGTGATACAGATGAAGCTAATCAGTATTGCCAGCTGGTTAGCTCATCTATCTCTACTAGCGATCATAAGCAGCTGCGAGCTTACGGAACGTCGAAACGAATGAATAGAGAAAAGAAGGGAATCTTGTGTTAAGCTCTAATCAGGAGGTGTTTCGCTATGGATCTTTTTGTATTCGTTCCAGTCGGTTTTTTCTTCATTGGTTTGCTCATTATCTTTACGGTCAAACAGCGAATGGGTTTATCGTGGAAAGCGATGAGTGCAGAGGGAAGTGAAGCCGAAAGCCCGGAGCGGACGAGAAAAATCATCGCGTTTATTGCCGCAACAACCGTATGGGGCGTGATCAGCATCTTTCTTGTCGTGTGGTTTTTTAACCGGTTTGGGGCGTGAGTCAGCAGGCACACTGTGATTTAGTGGTGCTTTTTTATGAAGGGTTTTCATCTCTTCTTACTTAACTAACCAAGCATGGAATCACGTTTTTACGTCGATTCCATGCTTGTTTTCGTATTTAAAGGGTGCTTTATCTAGTTAGACAAACAGCCGGTGCACGGCTTTGACGACCTGCTTTTCCGGCCAGGACTGGAGCAGCCCGAAGATCGGTGATTCGTGCAGGCCGAGCGAGCGCACCTTGTTCGTTGGGATACCAGCGAGTGTCTTCGCAAGCTGATGAGCCGACGGTCGGAAGTCGTGCATGTCAAGGAAGGCGTCAATCTCGTCTTTCTCACCCTGCGTCAGCTTGCATCGTTTCACGTGAAACACAACGTCATCCGGCTTCGGTCTTTCTTTTTCTGCCTGCTCATCGTATTGATGAAAAGCCTCGTCAAGGAGAGACTCAACCTGCCCATCGAAATCGTGTGGAATGGCAAGCACAGCAGTATCGTGCAGATGGACACCAGCAAGTGAGTGAAGCTCAGGCTGCACGTCAGCTGTCGGGAATGTCGTGCGGATCAGTGCTTCGTACGTATCCACGATCGGCACCGCAGGCGGATGCTTGAGCTGCTGCTTGTGACGACTCAGCCGCTCAAGCTCGGCCTCAAACGGAAGCAGCTGTTTTTTTAGATCCTGCAGCCGGCGCAGCTGATCGATCACGTCGAGGCTCTGCTCGGCGATCTCGTTCAGCTGCCGTTCAATCGTGGCAATACGCTTTATTGCTCGGGGCATGAGCACCTCTTCTTCAAGTTCAGCGTTGCCGTCGGCCGGATGGTAGTAAACCGTAAACGCGCACGTCGTACAGCTGCAGACGAGTTTATCTGTCGTCGTGTACAGCTCTTTCTCATGCTCGCACAGTCCGTCTCGCCAAGCCTCAGGCAGCGCTCGGTAAGGCCGGAGCACAATCTCCACCCGGTGGCGCCAGTAGGCGATATCTTCCGGGTATTTTAAGACGGCGAGCAGAGAGGAACGATTCATTAGCTCGACAGCTTCGACAACGTCTGCTTTCTGACGGGCAAGCTCTAAAAACGGATGGCGGAGATAAGCAGCTTCCACGTCAGCAAGCCAGAACGAACGAGGACGTTCATGCAGCGCTGCAGCAAGCAAATACTGCCGAACGACCTGCTCGAGATGGCGGCGAAGCTGCGCATCGGAAAGCTTCGTCGTATCCCGCTGGAAAAACGAACGTCGATCAAGCGGAAGCTGTGACGGTGCAGACTCCCATAAAAACACGTCCGGTCGAACGAGCACCGGAACCGCCTGGCCGTTCGCTTCCATGCCGACAGGGAGCCGGCAGGCGGACTGGCCGGTAAGGCGGCACCAGGCTTCTTTTTCAGACGCTGTAAGAGCAGAAAGCAGCTCAGCGGCCGCTTCGTGCAGCCGGTTCAGTCCGCGGCTGCGGACGATGTAAGGGGCCCGGCGGCCAAAGCCTGCCGGAAGAAACGCCAAATACGGATACGGTTCAGGCTGCTGCTGTGCGTGTGACATGGCACATCCCTCCAGACAACGGTAGTGCCCTCATTATAAGCGATCCCGAATCTTCCGGAAAGCACGGAGACTTATGCTAAAAGCTGAGTACGAGAGGCTGCCAGAAGTAGACAAACAGCACGATCACGAAAATCGAAACGATGTTCATCCAGAAGCCTGCTTTTACCATGTCGTCGATGGTGATATAGTCCGAACTGAACACGGCTGCGTTCGGCGGAGTCGAAATAGGCAGCATGAACGCACAGGAGGATGTGAGTGCCACAACAGCCATAATCGCGTATGGATCGACGCCGATTCCGAGTGCGAGACCGATGCTAATAGGAATCAGCATATTGGAGACGGCCGTATTAGACATAATCTCTGTCATGAACAGAACAGCGGCAGCGAGCGCGATTAAAATGAGCAGGAACGGCAGCACTTCAAGCGCTCCGAGTAACTCGCCGAACCAGGAGGTCAGATCGGATTCTTCAAAGGCTGCTGCGAGTGACAGACCGCCTCCAAATAAAAGCAAAAGTCCCCAAGGCAGGCGCTTCATGTCATCCCACTGCATCAGTCCGCCCTTTTCCTGTTTTGCAGGGAGTAAAAACATCGATGTCGCACCAATGATTGAAATTGTGGTGTCAGACAAGCGCAGATTTTCCGGCAAAAAGCCGCTGGAGATCCACATGAGTCCGGTGAAAGTGAAAATCGTCAGCACTGCTTTTTCCTCAAACGACATCGGGCCAAGCTCTTTCAGCTGATTTTTCGCAAAATCGTCAGAAATACTCGCTTTCTGTGTAATCTTAAATTGTACTTTCGTCATGTAAAAATAGAGTACAACGAGCAAAATAATCGTGAGCGGAAGCCCGAATATAATCCAGTCGGTGAACGTAACCGTTTCTCCAAGTATTTGCGAGGCAACCCCGGCAAATACGGCGTTCGGCACAGAGCCGATCAGCGTGGCGAGACCGCCGATGGAAGCAGCATAGGCCACCGTTAACAGCAGACCTTTTGCAAACTTCCGGAGCGATTCCTCATCCAGGTAATTCTTTTCTTTCACGTTTGTAATCAGGGCAAGCGCGATTGGCAGCATCATTAAGGCAGTGGCTGCATTGGAAATCCACATCGAGAGCAGGGCGGTAGCCAGCAGGACACCGAGAATAATACGCGAGCTGTCGGAGCCCACCATCGCAATGATCGACATCGCAATTCGCTTATGCAAGTTCCACTTTTCAATGGCGAGCGCAATTGTAAAACCGCCCATGTACATAAAGACAATTGGATCGGCATACGCCATCGTAGCCGTTTCTTCCTGAGCGCCGCCCGTCAGAGGGAGCAGAAAGATCGGCATTAATGACGTCGCCGGGATCGGCATAGCCTCGGTAATCCACCACGTCGCTACCCAGGCAGTAACGGCAAGCACGGCGCGCGGCGCATCATCGAGTCCGGTCATTCCCTGAAAAAAATAAATCAGGCTGAACAGGGAAGGGCCGAGGATCAGTCCCGTCAGCTGTCTGGTTGTCATGTATCATCACGTCCTTCTTCGCTGAAATCGCTTACGTTTACGAGCTTACCAGATTATTTCCAGAAAAAGCCCGAAGCGAGATGGAAAAATGTCAAAAAGGACGAAAGAATAAGAAGCAGGAAAATGCTGGGCTTTTGTCGAAGTAATAACACGTTTAGACTATACGCTACCATCAGGAGGGATGACGATGCAGGAGACGTATCAGGTCATGAAGGGAGCGGAGCCGTTTAAGATTGAGGGGTTCCGCGTCGGGGTTCTCGTTTCGCATGGATTTACAGGCACGACGCAGAGCATGCGGCCGCTCGGTAAAGCATTTGCTGATGCCGGCTATACGGTATGCGGGGTCCGTCTGAAAGGGCACGGGACCCACTACGAAGACATGGAGCAGTCAACGTATGAGGACTGGATTGCCTCAATCGAGGAAGGCTATCAGTGGCTGAAGGAGCGCTGTGACAGTATTTTTGTTGTCGGGCTGTCGATGGGCGGCACGCTCGCGCTTTACATGGCTCAGCACCATCCGGAAATAAGCGGAATCGTCACGATTAACGCAGCGGTCGATGTACCGGAAATGGAGCCGGTGAAGCATATGGAGGAGCGGTATATCGATGCGATTGGTTCCGATATTAAAAAGCCGGACGTCGTCGAGCTTGCTTATGAAAAGACCCCGGTTGCTTCTGTGAAGCAGATTCTGGAGCTGATGAAGCAGGTGAAGCTCGATCTGCCCCGCGTAGCTTGTCCGGCGCTCATCATGGCTTCCACTGAGGATCACGTCGTTCCGCCGGAAAATTCAAATCTGATTTACGACCAGATCGGCTCTGATCAAAAAACGTTTCTTGAATTGAAGAACAGCTATCACGTCGCTACGCTCGACAACGATCAGCAGCAAATCATTGAGGAGTCGCTCACATTCATGAAGCAGAATGCGGTGTTCAGCCACGATTAAATCATTCTGAAAAAGGAGTGGGAAGCATGAAAGCTGCTGTCTGGTACAAAGCAAAGGATTTGCGCGTGGAAAAGGTGGAGGAGCCTCAGGTAAACGGAAAGCACGACGTGAAAATCAAAGTCGGCTGGTGCGGGATCTGCGGGAGCGACCTGCACGAATACGCTGCGGGCCCGATCTTTATTCCGGTCGATGCCCCGCATCCGATCAGTGGAGGCCAGGCGCCGATCGTCATGGGACACGAGTTTGCCGGTGAAGTTGTTGACGTTGGGAGCGCTGTGACGAAGGTGAAGCCGGGAGACCGTGTGGCGGTCGAGCCGATTCTCGCTCCGCACGAGAACGGCCGCTACGTGGATGCGAAGTACAATTTGTCACCGCAGCTCGGATTTCACGGGCTTTCCGGCGGAGGAGGCGGCTTTTCCGAGTTCACGGTCGTCGGCGAGCACATGGCGCACAAGCTGCCGGATGAACTTTCCGATGAGCAGGGAGCGCTTGTCGAGCCAGCTGCTGTGGCCGTGCATGCCGTCCGGCAAAGCTCGCTAAAGGTCGGAGACACTGCCGCGGTGTTCGGTGCCGGTCCAATCGGCCTTATGGTGATCGATGCGTTAAAAGCAGCCGGGGCTTCAGCGGTCTATGTCGTCGAGCTGTCCAAGGAGCGCCAGCAGAAAGCGCGCAATCTCGGCGGAATTATCGTCGATCCGGAGCGCGCAGTCGATGACATTCATGCCGACTGCGGCGGGGTTGACGTCTCGTTCGAGGTGACGGGCGTGCCCAAGGTGCTCAATATGGCGCTTCACAGTACACACACCGGCGGCGAAGCGATTATCGTAAGCATCTGGGAAAGCGAGGCGTCGTTTCAGCCGAACGATCTCGTCATAGCTGAGCGGACGATGAAAGGGATCATTGCCTACCGCGATATTTATCCGCAGGTGATGGAGCTGATGAAGTCCGGCTTCTTTTCGGCGGATGATATGGTTACCTCGCGTATCGGCATCGATGACGTAGTCGACAGCGGATTTGAGGCGCTGCTGCACGATAAAAGCCACGTGAAAATCATGGTAAAACCATCGTAAAACGAACGGGAGGTGTCGAGCATGGAGACAGGCAAACCGGATCTGGCCGATTACATCATGGCACTTGTGACGAGCAACCTTTTTGCGGTCGTGTTTGCCGTGTCGTTTGCGGTAAGCTCTGATGACGTCTACTGGACGAGCGGAATCGGGGAAGCGATGGTCGTGCTGCTTGCCCTGCTGGTACGGTTTGTGATCGCATTTGTCGTCATCAAGCTGGTGATGCTCCTCATCGCCAAGCTGTTCCGGTTCCGTATCCACCCGGCAGCGAAAGCAACGTTTCAAGTAAAGCAGGGAAAGACCTGAGAAAAACCAAAAATACGAGCGAAGCTGAACCCTGTCAGACTTGGGCAGGGTTTGGTTCATGTTTTCGACACATAAAAAAATCTCCGGTAAATTTGAACAATTCAGGAACTTTAATCAGACACGCTCCGTACAGTACAGGTGAGCCATCATTCTTCTTTTAGAAAGGCAGTGAGAAAATGGGTTTTATTTATGCAGGGATTGCGCTTGTCGTTCTCCTTTTCGCTGTAGCGGGCTACTACATATTTATGAAGATCCGCTACCGGACAGCGCGTTCCAATGAAGCACTGATCATTACGGGGCCTAAGCTCGGTGATGAGCAGAAGGAAACGAATATTTTCACCGATAAGGAAGGCCGGTCGATGAAAATTGTCCGCGGGGGCGGGGTGCTGCTCAAGCGGTTCCAGACGTCGACCCCGGTTAACCTGACGTCATTCTAGCAGAAGCTGACGACGCCGCGAGTGTACACGGAAGGCGGCGTGCCGATCGTTGCGGATGCGGTCGTCAAGGTAAAGGTTGCCGATGATCTGAAGGGCATTGCCAACTACGCCGAGCAGTTTCTCGGAAAAGACCAGAAGGAAATCGAAACAGAAATTTCCGAAGTATTAAACGGTAACCTCCGCGCCATTCTCAGTAAAATGTCGGTCGAGCAAATCAACGCCGACCGCGAAGGATTTGCGGAGCAGGTAACGGAAGTCGCCCAGACGCAGCTGGACCGGATGGGTTTTAACATCACGGCGCTGACGCTGACCGATCTTCGCGATGCCGATGAAGAAAACGGCTATCTCGAAAATCTCGGACGTCCGCAGATTGCCAAGGTGCGCAAGGAAGCGGAAGTAGCGGAAGCCGAAAACCTCCGTGAAACACGGATCAACCAGGCAAAAACAGAAGAAGAAGCGAAGAAGAGCGAGTACGAGAGTGAAATCTCCACGGCCGAAGCGCGTAAGGAAAAAGACATTCGGGCTGCCTCGATCAAAGAGGAAACAGAGCGCGCCCGTGCGAAATCCGAGCAGGCGTACGATCTGGAAAAAGCCGTACTCGACCGTAAAGTAAAGGACGAAGAGCTGAATACGAAGTTTATGGAGCGCGAGCGTTCTGTAAAGCTGGAAGAAGAAGAAAACAAAGTACGCCGCACGAAGCTGGACGCGGAATACTATGAAACGACGAAGAAAGCCGAAGCGAAGGCGAAATCGGACGAGATTTCCGCAGAAGCGAAAGCACGTGCCGACCGTATAGCTCAGGAAGCACGCGCGCAGATTCGCATCGAAGAAGGAAAGGCCGAAGCCGAAGTTACGCGAGAGCAGGGTAACGCCTCTGCTGAAATTAAGATTCGCGAAGGTCAGGCTGAAGCTCAGATCATCCGCGAAAAAGGGGAAGCAGAAGCAGAAGCACGCCGTCTCCTCGCCGAAGCGATGGCCGAAAACGGCGAAGCGATTATCCGTGAGAAGCTGATCGAAATTCTGCCGCAGGTCGCAGCCGAGTTCGCCCGTCCGCTCTCCAACATCGACTCTGTAAAAGTGATCGACAGCGGCAGCGGAGAAGGCATGAACACGATGGGGAACAGCGTGGCGCGCAACCTGATGAGCATGCAGGAGCCGGTAAAGGAAGCGACCGGCCTCGACATCGCGAACCTCGTCAAGGATTTCGCCGGCAAAAGCTCCGACAAAGTCAAAAGCGGTCTCGATTCCCTGCAGAATCTGCAGGGCAGCACGATGGCCGACGAGTCAGCTGACGTTGCTACAGCGTTGAAAACGGAAGACGACGACCGTACTGAAGCAGCGGACCAACATAGCCAGACAGAAGAAAGCGACGATAAAAATTAATGAACATGCCCGGTGCACACAGCTGCACCGGGTTTTTTCTGTCTTTCGCGCCTCCTCTATAGTGAGCATTCGGACTTTATGCTGCGCACTGGCCCGGTGAGGGCGTTCTTATGAGCATCAACTGGGGAGCGGGAGCATTTAACGGCGCTTACAAGCATTGAGCCTCCCGAAAGAAAAACGTATACTTAAGCTTGTGTGACAATCGAGAAGGGATGATGTATAGATGAAAAAGGCTACGGTACTTACCGGCGCGGCGCTGGTTTCAGTGATGCTGCTCGCGGCATGCGGCGATAACGATGGTAATTCAAACGAAGAATCAGCACAGGAGGGTGAAGGCGGTTCGATTGAGCTCGGCTATAACAACTGGACGGAAAACATTGCGATTACGAATATGTGGAAGCTGCTGCTGGAGGAGCAGGGCTATGACGTGGAAATCACGATGTCGGAGAAATCACCGATCTGGGTCGGTGTCGCAAACGGGGACCTCGATGCGGCATTGGAAGTGTGGCTTCCAACGACCGATGAACCGCTCTACGAAGAGCACGGGGATAACCTGGAGCTGAGCGAAACGACGTGGTTTGAAGGCACGGGCCTCGGACTCGTGGTACCGGAATACGTCGACATTGACAGCATTGACGAGCTGAACGATAACGTCGATATGTTCGGCGGAGAAATCGTCGGCATCGACGCCGGAGCAAGCTTGACGAGACTGACAGAAGATGTCGTCGAGGACTACGAACTTGACTACGAACTGCTCGTCAGCTCGGAGCCCGCGATGATTTCAGAGCTGGATACGGCCTACAACAACGAAGAGCCTGTTCTGATTACGATGTGGAACCCGCACTGGGCGTTTTCCGACTACGACATTAAGTATCTGGAAGATCCGGAGGGCGTTTACGGCGAGCCGGAAGACATCTACTACATGACGCGTGAAGGCTTCCACGAGGAGCACCCGGAAGTAATCGAGTGGTGGGACAACTGGGAAATGGACGACGATACGCTTGGTGAGCTGATGTCCTATATTAACGACATGGACGACGAGGTCGAAGGCGCCGAGGCGTGGATCGACGATAACCGTGACATGGTCGAGGAATGGATTCAGTAAACGAGCTTGGCGGTGAAGGGCCGTGCGAGTATGAGAGATGGCGGCAACAGGAAACGGACGGCTGAAGGTAAAAAGCTGAACGGGTCAAAAACGACTTAACGTTCCGCAAAAGCAACGTAAGCGTCAAAGAAACCGTGTCCGAACAGTGTGAAGATCGAGCAGGAGAACATCAAAAAACGGGCAGCCGCGGGGATCTTCCCGGGGCTGCCCGTTTTGGGCTTACGGCGAAACAGGGCGTCGACC
>NZ_JAATHJ010000015.1 GCF_012034335.1 Alkalicoccus luteus
CACTGGTAATGGCCGGCATTGTGGAAGGCGTCTTTTCCTTTCTGCAGGGTCTTTATAGACAGTATATCCGTCAATCCTTGGACAAACAATCCCATCTTATTCTGGACGTTTTGGACTAGCAATAACAGCATACTTAATAAAAACAGATCCGGCTCCTCTTTCATCATCCGCCATTCTGCTTCCTCCTCTCCCTGTTTGTTCTCCTAATACCTATTACCTTAGAAGGGGAAGAGCAAACCTCAAACACAAAAAAATGCCGCAGGACGAGGCTGTCCTGCGGCAAAGCAATGATCACGGCAGCTTTGTTTCACCCATGAGGAAACGATCACATTCGCGGGCTGCACCGCGTCCCTCATTAATCGCCCAAACGATCAGACTTTGACCGCGTCTCATGTCTCCGGCTGCGAATACGCCTTCCACATTCGTGCGGTAGTCATCGAATTGTGCACGTACCGTTGAATTCGTTTTTGTCTCTACATTCATCTGTTCAATCAGACCTTGTTCCGGTCCTTTAAAGCCGATGGCTACGAGTACGAGATCTACCGGCCATACTTTTTCAGAGCCCGGAATCTCTTCACGGATTTTGTTGCCTTCCTCATCGTAGCGAAGCGAAACGTTCACCGTGTGTACTTCTTTTACGTTCCCATCATCGTCACCGACAAATTTCTTTGTCATGACGGCGTAAGCACGCGGATCGTCACCAAATACAGCCTCCGCTTCTTTCTGACCGTACTCAATACGGTGAATGATCGGATACTGGGGCCACGGATTGATCATCATGTCGCGGGCCGGCGCTTTTTTATCATATATATCGAACTGGACAAGGCTCTTACATTCATGACGAAGAGAAGTAGCGATACAGTCGGTTCCTGTATCCCCGCCCCCGATAACAAGCACATTCTTATCTTTCGCAGAAATGTACTCGCCATCCTCCAGCTTGGAATCAAGCAGGCTTTTCGTGTTTGCATGCAGGAAATCCATCGCATAGTGAATGCCCTTCAGATCGTTGTTTTCAGCAGGCACGTCGCGGTGGACCGTCGCGCCTCCGCAGAGAATCGTTGCGTCAAAGTCGCTTTTCAGCTGCTCAGACGTTACGTCTTTGCCAACCTCTGTGTTCGTGAAGAATTCGATGCCTTCTGCTTCCAGAATATCGATACGACGCTTTACGACAGCATACGGAAGCTTCATTTCCGGAATGCCGTACGTGAGCAGTCCGCCGAGGCGGTCCGCACGCTCGAATACGGAAACGCTGTGGCCAGCCTTGTTCAGCTGGTCTGCAGCAGCAAGTCCTGCGGGCCCTGAACCAACGACCGCGACGCGCTTGCCGGTACGCTGCTTCGGTGGATTCGGCTGTACCCATCCCTCCGCAAAGCCCTTTTCAATAATCGACTTTTCCACGGAACGAATCGCAACCGGCGGTTCGTTAATGCCAAGTACGCAGGCACCTTCGCAGGGTGCCGGGCAGGCAAATCCGGTGAATTCCGGGAAGTTGTTCATTTCGTGTTCTTTGTCGAGCGCTTCTTTCCACTGTCCACGGTAAACGAGGTCATTCCATTCCGGAATCAGGTGATAAACAGGGCAGCCTGTTGTCACACCGTTGAGTTCCATCCCGGTGTGGCATGTCGGCACACCGCAGTCCATACAGCGGGCACCTTGTTTTTTGGCCTCTTCATCCGACATGGGCAGCGTATATTCATCCCAGTCCTTCGTTCGTTCAGAAGGGTTACGCTCGGGTATCGTCTGGCGAGTGTACTCCATAAATCCTGTCGCTTTTCCCATCACAGTACCCTCCTTCAATCCATTTCTTTTGGGTATCAGCAGCTGTTTGATGCTGCTATTCTTTATCTCGTGATTGTCAGTCCAATCGCGGCGCCCCTAAGCGGGCCACTTCGCTTTTCTTTGTCCAGCTTCGCGTCCCAGGGGCTGGGCGATTTCCCTCTACTCTCTTACGATAAGGCGACATCTGCCCTTCGGCAGTGTCTTCTTTATCTCGTGAGCCTCAGTCCAATCGCGGCGCCCCTAAGCGGGCCACTACGCTTTTCTTTGTCCAGCTCCGTGGCCCAGGGGCTGGGCGATTTCCCTCTACTCTCTTACGATAAGGCGACATCTGCCCTTCGGCAGTGTCTTCTTTATCTCGTGAGCCTCAGTCCAATCGCGGCGCCCCTAAGCGGGCCACTACGCTTTTCTATTTCGCTGCGACTTTTGGTTTTTTGCTGTCTTCGAACGCGGCCATTTCGGCGTCGAACTGGCTCATGCCTTGAGCGAGGTGGTGCGAGATTCGCTCCTGGATAGCACGGTAGTCCTGCGGGATGACTTTGACGAATTTCGCTTCGAAGTGCTCCCAGTTATTTAAGATTCGCTGGCCTTTTCGGCTGAGCGTGTAGTCAACGTGGCGTTCGATCATCGCTTTGAGTTCGGCGATCTCCTCTTTATCGTTCAGGCTTTCCAGATCAACGAGTTCAGCGTTGCACTTCGCATCAAAATTGCCTGCTTCGTCGAGAATATACGCGACGCCGCCTGACATACCGGCTGCAAAGTTTCGCCCTGTTTCCCCAAGGATGACGACCTTCCCGCCTGTCATATACTCACATCCGTGGTCTCCGACACCTTCGACCACGGCTTTTACGCCGCTGTTTCGGACGCAGAAGCGTTCACCGGCGATACCGCTGATGTATGCTTCGCCTCCGGAGGCGCCATAAAAGGCGACGTTTCCGACGATGATGTTTTCTTCCCACTTGAATGGCGATTTACGTGACGGACGGGCGATGATTTTACCGCCTGACAGTCCCTTGCCGATAAAGTCGTTTGCATCACCGACGAGCTTCAGCGTCATACCGTGCGGCACAAACGCACCAAAGCTTTGTCCGGCTGAGCCTTTGAACGTGAGGCGGATTGTGTCTTCCGGAAGACCTTCGAGGCCATAGCGGCGGGACACTTCACTGCCGAGAATCGTACCGACTACGCGGTGAATGTTTCGTACCGCAGCCGTTCCTTTTACCGGTGTACCGTTCTCAAGGGCTTCTTCACAGAATGGAAGCAGTTCCTGATGATCAAGCGATTTTTCTAAAGCGTGATCCTGCTTGCGGCTCGCATAAACTGTCTGACCGGCTTTTACTTCCGGCTGATAAAGGAGCGCCTCCAGGTTCAGGTACTTGCCTTTCCAGTGGTCCACTTCTTTATTGACTTCCAGCACGTCGGTGCGTCCGACCATTTCATTGATCGTACGGAAACCGAGCTCTGCCATCAGTTCTCTCGTTTCTTCCGCGACAAAGCGCATGAAGTTTTCAACTGCTTCTGCAGATCCCATGAACTTTTTACGCAGCTCCGGGTTCTGGGTAGCAACGCCGACCGGGCACGTATCGAGATGGCAGACGCGCATCATGATACAGCCGAGAACGACAAGCGGAGCTGTCGAGAATCCATATTCTTCTGCTCCGAGCAGCGTTGCAACAACGACATCACGGCCGGTCATCATCTTGCCATCCGTTTCGACAACAATCCGGTCACGAAGTCCGTTCAGGAGCAGTGTCTGGTGTGTTTCGGCCAGACCGATTTCCCACGGCAGACCGGCGTGCTTCAGGCTTGTACGCGGTGCAGCACCGGTACCGCCGTCATAGCCGCTGATCAGTACGAGATCCGCACGGCCTTTCGCAACACCTGCTGCGATCGTTCCGACTCCGCCTGCGGATACAAGTTTGACGGAAATACGAGCGCGCGGGTTGGCGTTTTTCAGGTTATGAATCAGCTCTGCCAGGTCTTCAATCGAGTAAATATCGTGATGAGGCGGCGGTGAAATAAGCTCTACCCCAGGCGTCGATCCGCGTACTTCGGCGATCCACGGGTACACCTTCTTGCCAGGCAGGTGTCCGCCTTCACCAGGCTTAGCCCCCTGCGCTACTTTTATCTGAATTTCATCCGCGTTTACCAGATAGTGGCTCTTTACGCCGAAGCGTCCGGACGCGACTTGTTTAATCGAGCTGCGGCGGGAATCGCCGTTTTCATCCGGTGTAAAACGCTCCGGATATTCGCCGCCTTCCCCGCTGTTACTGCTTCCGCCGATGCGGTTCATCGCAATCGCGAGTGCTTCGTGGGCTTCTGCGCTGATTGCCCCGAGTGACATGGCACCGGTCTTAAATCGCTTGCAGATCGACTCAACCGATTCTACTTCCTCAAGCGGAACCGACGGACGGTCTTTGAACGCAATCAAGCCTCGCAGCGACTGCAGGTTGTTTTTCTCATCCGTAATGAGCTTCGAATATTCTTTAAACGCTTCATAGTCTCCCGTACGGGTAGCGTGCTGCAGCATGTGAATCGTCTTTGGATTGTACTGGTGGTCTTCCCCATTCTGACGGTACTGGAATTCATCGCCGGCTTCGAGTTTCTTGCTGCCTCCGCGAAGTTCTTCAAAAGCAGGTATGTGACGCTTCAATACTTCCTCTGCGATCACGTCGAGACCAATCCCGTCGAGCTTGGCAGAAGTCCGGGTAAAGTGACGGTCGATGACTTCTTTCGAAATACCGACCGATTCAAAGATCTGGGCGCCGCGGTAACTCTGGATCGTGGAAATCCCCATCTTCGACATGACTTTGACAACGCCATCTGTCACCGAATCGATGTACTGATACGTAATTTCATGCATCGTGTATGCTTTGTCGATCTCGCCTCGCTCACGCAGATCTGCAAGAGATGCGAACGCAAGATACGGGTTCACTGCTTCTGCACCGTAGCCGAGCAGAGTAGCAACATGATGCACTTCACGTACTTCGGCTGATTCCAGCAGCAAGCTGACTTTCGTGCGGTTGCCCTGGCGAATCAGATGGTGATGGAGCGCAGAAATGGCAAGCAGGGATGGAATCGCTGCTTTTTCGCGGCTCAGTTCACGGTCCGACAGAATAAGCAGCACACAGCCGTCTTCTACTGCCTGGTCCGCCTGTTTAAATAAGTCCTCAAGTGCGGGTTCCAAGCCTTCTTTTCCGGAAGCCACATCAAAGAGAATCGGCAGCGTGCATGACTTAAAGCCTTTCAGCTCCTGCTGACGAAGGGTTTCCAGCTGCTCATTGCTCAGCACCGGTTTATTCAGACGAATGTGACGGCAGCTTTCCGGCTTCGGATTCACGAGACTTCCTTCTGCTCCGATCGTCGTGCTCACCTGCGTGACAATTTCTTCCCGAATCGCATCGATAGCCGGGTTTGTGACCTGCGCAAACAGCTGCTTAAAATAATTGAACAGCAGCTGCGGCTTCTTGGAAAGCACCGCAAGCGGAGAGTCATAGCCCATGGAGCCGACCGGATCCTTCTTGTCTGCTACGAGCGGCTTTAGAATTTTGTGCATTTCTTCATTGGTGTAGCCAAACGCAAGCTGCTTATCAACAAGATCTGCGGAATCATCCGGCAGCTCGGATTCGCTGACCTTTGGAATATCATCCAGATCGATCATGTTATTGTTAATCCAGTCGCGGTAAGGCTTTTCTTTGGCAATGTTCATTTTAATCTCTTCATCCGGAATGATCTTTCCTTCTTCCAGATCAAGCAGCAGCATACGTCCCGGATGCAGACGCTCTTTGACAAGAATGTCATCTGCAAAGATATCCAGCGCCCCTACTTCAGAACCGAGTACGAGCATCCCGCTTTTCGTTACATAGTAACGTGCCGGACGCAGTCCATTCCGGTCCAAAATCGTTCCAACGTGGCGTCCGTCTGTAAAGCCGATGGCAGCAGGACCGTCCCATGGCTCCATGAGCGTACTATGGTACTCATAGAAGTCGCGCTTTTCCGGTTTAATGGAATCGTCGTTGGCCCAAGGTTCAGGAATCATCATCATCGCAGTGTGTGCGAGGGATCGTCCGGAGAGATGCAGAAATTCAAAAGCGTTATCGAACATGGAAGAGTCAGAGCCGTTTTTATCAATAACCGGCAGCAGGCTGTCCAGCTCTTCATCTGTGAAGTACTTGGACTGGCACATTTTCTCTCTGGCTTTCATCCAGTTCATATTACCGCGGATCGTGTTGAATTCTCCGTTATGAATCGTGTACCGGTTCGGGTGAGCACGCTTCCAGCTCGGGAACGTGTTCGTACTGAAACGGGAATGCACGAATGCGACCGCTGTTTTGAAGTCCGGGTGGTTCAGGTCGATGTAAAATGAATCGAGCTGTTCCGGAATCAGCATTCCTTTATAAATGATCGTACGCGTCGACAGGCTGCAAATATAGAAGTCCTGGCTTTTCAGCGTCTTGGCAATTTCGATTTCTGTGCGCTTGCGGATGACATACAGCTTCCGCTCGAATGCATCCTGATCTTCAAGATCTTCTGATGGAGCAACGATCACCTGGCGGATGAAAGGCTCGGTTTTTTTGGCTTCATCACCGACAAACGAATCGTTTACGGGAACCGTTCGCCAGCCGAGGACACTCTGGCCTTCTTCTTCTATAATACGTTCGAAGATACGGCGTGATTCCTTTCGTTCTTTCTGTTCCTGAGGAAAGAAAATCATGCCGATTCCGTACTTGCCTTCTTCCGGAACCGCAATGTCTTCCTTATGGAACTGTTTCTCGAAAAACCGGTGCGGAATCTGAGTCAAAATACCGGCACCGTCGCCGGAGCTGACATCCGCTGACTGTCCTCCGCGGTGCTCGAGGTTACAGAGAATGGTGATCGCATTTTGAACGATATCATGGGATTTCGTACCGTTAATATTCGCAATCATCCCAATCCCGCAGGCTTCGTGTTCCTCTCTGGGATCATAAAGCCCCTGAGCAGTAGGATATCCGTGATTCATCATGATAACGTCCCTCCTTAAAGATACAAATATGCACGAACGAAAAGATACGACGCCGACACGTTATATTTAATCGTTCGTTCACATTTTTATACACATCGGTGTACACTCCAATAAATGGAAGAGACCGGTGTGCGCAGCAGAAAAATTCAGAAATTGGTGAACTTTTCTTTCATATCATTGAATAATACCATCTTTTTTCGAATTTACAAAGGCATTAATTAACACTTTGTCGCTATTTTCTGACTACAACCGTTTGCAATCCCTTGTGAGGCAAGGACTTTCGTGTTCCGTAGCTTTCGCAGATTTTCTGACTGAAAACGCTGTCATTATAAGCTTTTTATCCAAAATGATCGTGTTTCTTCATATTTAAAAGTCAAGGGGAAAGGTTCGCTGAATGAGGAGTGATTCAGTATGGATGTAAATTATTGGTATTGAAGGGTCTTAGAGGGTGAATAATCATGATTTATACAAAATGGCTGTCTATCTTTTTGAATACGCTTACATGAAAACGTTCGGAAATCGCTCATTATCTGGTCCTAAAAACAGGTGTTAAATGAAAGCTGACGGTAAATTTCCGGAAAATAAAGAGACCATCTAAAATAACATACAGGTGTTGCTTTATACCTTTTTTGATTTCATTCGAAACCTTCTTTTTTGACGCGGCTCCTTTTTTTAAAGAAATACGTTTCAGTCCATCATGGAAAAGGAACATTTTTACTTAGGAGGGATAGCGATGAAAAACGACCTATACGTAAACGGATCCTGGACCGGAAGCTCACTGGAGCAGATTAACGTCACAAACCCCGGAACGGGTGCCCTGATCAGTACGGTACCAAAAGCAGGTAAAAAGGAGGCAACAGCGGCGGTCGACGCGGCGGCTGACGCCCTCAGCGACTGGAAACAGACGTCGGCACAAGAGCGCTCTGGGTATTTGCGCGAGGTGTACCGGCTCATGATGGAGCAACAAGACGAAATCGCAGAGCTAATGACACTCGAAAATGGCAAAACGCTCGCCGATTCGAAGGCAGAAGTCGTCTACGCGGCTTCTTTTCTCGACTGGTTTGCAGACGAAGCAAAGCGGGTGTATGGGAGAAGCGTTCCCGGCAAGCATGCCGGACACCGGATTGACGTACTTAAGCAGCCGATCGGGGTTACGGCAGCGATCACGCCGTGGAATTTCCCGGCTGCCATGATTACGAGAAAGCTTGCGCCTGCGCTTGCTGCCGGCTGTACGTTTATTATCAAGCCTGCTACAGCGACACCGCTCACCGCGATGAAGATTATCGAACTTTGCGAAGAAGCAGGCATTCCGGACGGCGTCGTCAACCTGCTTACCGGCAGCGCCTCTGATATTACATCGGTCTTTATGGAAGACAGCCGGGTGCGCAAAGTGTCCTTTACCGGCTCAACAGAAGTCGGCAAAATGCTGATTGAACAAAGCGCCGCCCAGGTGAAAAAGCTCTCGCTTGAGCTTGGGGGACACGCTCCGCTGCTTGTCTTTAATGATGCTGACCTGGATAAAGCAGTAAAAGAAGCGGCAACAGCTAAATTCCGGAACGGCGGGCAGTCCTGTATCGCTGCCAACCGGTTTTACGTCCAGGAAGGAATACTGGACGCCTTTACGGAACGGTTCGTCGAAAAAGTAAAAAACATGAAGGCCGGTGACGGGATGAAGGAAGAGAACGACATCGGCGCCGTCATTGACGAAGACGGCTATGAGAAAATTGAGAAGCACGTGCAAAATGCGATCGAGCACGGAGCTGAAGCTGCCGCAGGCGGGACGGGAACAGCTGAAGACGGCGCTTATTTCTATCAGCCGACGGTCCTCACCGGCGTCACCTCTGACATGCTCATCATGCAGGAGGAAACGTTCGGTCCGGTGGCACCGATCCAGTCATTTAAAACGGAAGCAGAGGCGATTGAACTCGCCAACAATACGCCTTACGGACTGGCTTCTTACGTCTTCACAGAAGATGCAGCTACCGGCACCCGGGTCACAGAAGCACTCGAATTTGGCGTGGTCGGCTGGAATGACGGCGTTCCCTCCGCAGCCCAGGCACCGTTCGGCGGTCTGAAAGAATCCGGCTATGGCCGAGAAGGCGGTATTGAAGGAATCGAAGAATACCTCGAAACGAAATATGTCGCACGCAACATTGAATAGGACGTTTTCAAAAAACAGGACTGTTGATAAAGTCAACTTGTTTACATGTCTATTCGATTGATTGTATTGCCCCTCTGTTTACCGAGCCTGCCGTGGGGTTGCCTTCAGCTATTTCTCAGGGTAAACCCTGTATGAAGGGAAGAAAGGCACGTAGGATGGCGCGGCTTCCACGGGCACGCCGGACACGAAGGGGAAATGGATTTGTTTGTTGGAGAAAAACGTCCCGATCGCTGACGCTGCGGCTTTTTTTGGTGGATACGTTGACGTACGTCCCTATTCGACATCGAAGCGTTGCTTAACTAAAGGCTCCATCCATATGGAACAAGCTCGTGTGAAGCCTCACCAGGCGTGTCAACCGGACTGTTAGCTGCCAAATCGGAGGAACTTGACTCCAGGAGGATCAGAACGAGGCGAAAGCCGAGGCCGTTCCCTCCGGAAAGCGAGTGTCCGCAGATGCAGGCAGATGCAAGGTTATTCACCTGAAATTACGTTATCAACACTCTGAGGACTGTTCCCATGCCGGGAGCAGTCCTGTTTCTTCTATAGTAATGGCTTCACTTTCACCCACGGCCTGCCGTGCTCCCATGAAACCGAAACCGGAACGTCAAACGCAGCGGACGCCTCCTTCTCATTCAGCACCGTTTCTTTCTCTCCCTGACTGATAAACGATCCGTCCTTCATCAGCGCCGCATGCGTGATCGGTGCAATCAGCTCTTCCATATGGTGCGTGACATAAATGAGCGTCGGTCCTCCCTGCTGCAAGCTTTTCTCAAGCCGGTACAAAAGATCTTCCCGTGCGGCAAGATCAAGCCCGGAGCACGGCTCATCCAGAATTAACAGCTCCGGCTCTGCCATCCAGGCTCGTGCCAGCAGTACTTTTTTCAGCTCGCCCTGAGAAAAATGCTGCTGCGGTTTTTCTGCCAGATGGCCGGCTCCAAACTGCTCCAGCAGCTCATAGGCGCGGTCCATTTCCTGCTGCGTGACCGGCTCATACAGGCCGATCGAGGCGTGCAGACCGCTGAGCACAATTTCCAGTCCATCTACATGCGGGTAGCTTTGATACTGCCGCTCAAGTGCCTGACTGACCCAGCCGATCGATTTTTTCACATCCGGCATATAGGAGCTGCCGTAGCGGTTACCGAGAATATCGACCGGTCCGCTCCCTGCTTTCGGCCACATCGATCCGGAAAGCACCTTGAGCAGCGTCGTTTTGCCGCAGCCGTTCCGGCCAAGCAGCCCCCAGTGCTCGCCGCGCTGAATCTGCCAGGATACATCCTTTACGAGTACATTGCCCCCGCGCTGAACGGTCACATCTGATAGTGATACGATCTCTCTCATAAACAGGCCCTCCGCTCCAGTTGTTTGTTTTTCAGTGTACCGTACATTACGGGAAAATCACAAAATTGTATTCATTCGAATGAAATTACATGCATGGAGGCGTAAACTAAAGAGTGGAAATGGTGGAAAGAAGGGCTGTTTATGACAATTTTTATTCAGGTGGTTCTGCCTGTGCTGCTCATTTTTGCAGCGGGCTTTGCAATACAAAAATGGAAAAAAGTCGATATTAAGCCGGTTTCGGTCGTGGCGCTGTATGTGGCGACCCCGGCGCTTGTCTTCCAGACATTTTACGAAGCTGAGCTCGACCGGCAGTATGTATACATGGTCGTCTTTTCGTTTGCGCTGCTGTTCTCGCTGATTATACTGAACAAACTAGTGGCCCGGATCACAAAGCGTTCGGAGAAAAAAGAGAGCGGCTGGATTTTATCGACGGCATTTATGAACGCCGGCAATTACGGAGCGCCGATTATTTTATTCGCCTACGGTCAGGAAGGCTTTGCTTACGCGGTATCCTTTATGGTGCTGCAGTCCATTATTATGAATGTGTTCGGTGTCTATTACGCTGCAAAAGGCTATGCAGGCTCCCGCTACGCCGTCCGCAGTATTTTGACGATGCCGGTTACATACGCACTGCTGCTAGCTGTCATCATGCAGGCGACCCCGCTTGCGATGCCGGATAATTTGATGGGAGCAGTCGATATTGTCGCCGCAGCAGCGATCCCGATTGTGATGATTATTCTGGGCATGCAGCTTGCCAACATGCAAATCGGCCAGTTTGACTGGCCGTCTATTTCTTACAGCACGACGGTCCGGCTGCTGATTTCTCCTCTGATTGCGTGGGGGCTGACGATGCTGATGCCGATGGATCCGCTCCTGGCGAAAGTGCTGATCGTCTCTGCTGCTATGCCGTCTGCTGCGACCATTGTCATGTTCTGCGTGCAGTTTGATAACCAGCCGCGCTATGTTTCGAGCGTCACGATGGTTACGACGCTGCTGAGCGTGATTACGATTACCGTGCTGCTTGCGATTCTGCAGTAGCAGAGCAGCTGCTTCAGCACATAAAAGCACGGAGCAAAGGGAAGCCTCCCTTCTGTTCCGTGCTTCCTTTGTTATAAAAGGCTTACGCTTTTACAAACATCGGCAGCTCATTAAAGCCGAGACTTCTGACGTATACGAACAGATTGCCTTTATGGTTAATTTCATGATCGATGCCGATTTCAATCAAGCGCCAAGCCGGAACTTTCATGCCGAACGTCTCGGAAAGATCAATCGTTTCCTCCAACCGCTCATCGCTGATCGATTCGATTTTTTTCACGGAGGCATCGGTATAGCGCTCTGCCAGCTCCTGCAGCGTCGCTTGTTCCGTATCTTCATGGAGCTTCTCCGGCTCCTCTCCCGCTGCAATGCATGCAAACTGATGAAAAGAAGTCAGCATATGTGTGACGAGCTCCTCGGCTGTCATAGAGGTGTCCGTCGGCTTATACGCATAGTCCTCCGAAGCGATCTTTTCTGTCAGCTCTTTCGTTACTTCCCTGTGGGAAAGAAAATATTTTTTCAGGAACGACGTACTTTTTGTCATAATCGTCACCCTCCTCGCAGAACGTATTCCCGTGCACGAGCTTTTAAAACCGGCACCTTCAAAAAAGGGCCGGCTCCCGCAGGAACCGGCCTTCATTATATTGTTACTTGCGGCTATCCGACTTCTTATCCCAGCTTTCGACGTTTTTCAATCCTTTAATGCTGTCCGCATAGAAGGTAGGATCGAGCCCGCGCCGCGACTGATTGTTGAAATGACGCAGCGCTTTGACGGCAATACCGGAAAGCAGCGCCACCGCGATCAGGTTGACGAGCGCCATGGAGCCCATAAAGACGTCTGCCATGAGCCAGATAAGCTCGAGATCAGCTGTTGCGCCTACGATAATCATCGCAAGAAAGGCGAGACGGAAAGCGAGCAGCGCCCACGGCTTTTCTGAAATAAATTCCACGTTCACCTGACCGTAATAATAGTTGCCGAGCAGAGAACTGAAGGCAAAGAAGAAGACCGCTATGGCAACAAAGACGCCGGCTCCTTCACCGACATGTTCCGCAAGCGCCATCTGCGTCAGCTGAATCCCTTCAATATCCCCGACAGTATACACATCTGTAAGTAGAATAATAAAGGCAGTCGCGCTGCAGATAATGATCGTATCGACCAGAACCCCGAGCGACTGGACCAGACCCTGTTTAACAGGGTGGTTCACGTAAACAGTAGCGGCTGCGTTCGGCGCACTACCCATACCAGCCTCGTTGGAGAAGAGGCCTCGCTGAATACCATTCATAATCACAGCGCCAAGTCCCCCGCCGACTACCTCCTGGATACCGAAGGCGTTTTGGAAGATCAGGGCAAATACTCCAGGCACCTGGTCAAAATTAATGACCATGATGACCAGCGCCGCGAGCACGTATGTAACGGCGAAAACCGGAACGATGACTTCAGCAAGGACGGCGATTCGACGCACCCCGCCAAAGATAATAAAGGCCATTGCAGCAGAAATAATGATTCCGACGATGAGCGGATCAACGTTAAAGGATCCGGCGAAGGCGTCTGAAATCGTATTCGTCTGCACGCCATTAAAAATAAGACCAAAGCAGAGAATCATCAGGACAGCGAACAGAATACCCATGAAGCGGGAGCCAAGTCCGCGCTGCATGTAGTAGGCAGGTCCGCCGCGGAAGCCATCCTTGTCCTTCACTTTATAAATTTGAGCCAGCGTGCTTTCAATAAAGCCGGTTGCTGCACCGATAAGCGCTACAATCCACATCCAAAATATTGCACCCGGTCCACCGAGTGAAATCGCGATCGCCACACCGGCAAGGTTGCCTGTTCCTACCCGGGCCGCTGTGCTGATAGCGAAGGCCTGAAACGGCGTTGTTCCTTTCCTTTCTTTAAATGCCGTACGGTCTGTACCTTTAAACAGTTCCCGAACCATCGTCGGCAGCATGCGAAACTGCACGAAGTTCGTGCGGATCGTCAAATACAGCCCGAGGCCGAGAAGGACGTAAATTAACACATAACCCCAGATGATGCCCTCAAAAAAACCGAGAATATCCCCGAGCCATGTGTCAGCGGAAAACCATTGTTCCATGATGTTTCCTCCTCATCTAGTAGGTTATCTATATTTTCCCTCGGTTATTATAGCACAAACTGGATTTGGATATTTTTTCTTGATCAGGAAGAAGCTGATTTTGTGCCAGGAGGGGCGGGGCCGATTCTCTGCAGCTGCGTTGAAATAATAATGTCGCGGTCGCGTTTGAAAACTTTCTGCACTGTTTTGATAAAATATTCGCTATAGCGAACGGAAGTTGATAACCGTAACAAGTTTCCGCCTGCGTATAATAAGTTTAGCGTCGAGTTTGAAAGGTTTGCTCCGCGATTTGATAACATCAGCCGTCATCGTGAAAACTTTCCTCCTCCCTTTCATTAGGGAGCTGTCCAGATACATTCTCAAAACGATTGACCAGTCCCCGTGAAAATTCAAAAAAGGAGCCTCCAAAGCTGGAGGCTCCCCGCTGCGATTATTCCACTGCCTGTCGCACTTCCTCGATCATGCCGCTCACTGACGTCAGTCCGCCTGCAGAAATGTACCAGTACTCCGTATTCAGGTAGACGATGCTGTCATTTTCAGCTGCCTGCGTCTGGTTAATGATATCGTTATTCAGCACCTCATCTGCGCTGTCTTCCTCTTCACCGCCGACTACCGCGCCGCGGTCAAGTACGAACAGAATATCCGGATTTGTTTCCAGCACATATTCAAATGAGACGTTCTGCCCGTGATTGGCATCATCGATTCCTTCATCTGCCGGTGTAATCTCAAACTCGTTGTGAAGAAGGCCGAACCGGGATCCAGGACCGTAGGCGCTGAGTGAGCCCTCGCTCGTCATCACCATCAGCCCGCTCCCATTAAAGTCTGTTTGCTGCAGCTCATCAAGCTGCTGCTGCACGTCTGTAAGCGCTGATGCAGCTTCGTCTTCCTTCGCAAATATGTCGCCAAGTAGCGTTACTTGCTCTTCAAACGATTCGATGTAGTTATCCTGGTCAACGCCCATCATGACGGTCGGTGCAATCTCACTGAGTTCATCGTATGCTTCTGCCGTGCGTCCGCCGATCAGAATCAGGTCCGGCTCCATCGCATAAATCGCTTCGAAGTCCGGCTCAAACAACGTTCCGGCATTTTCGTATGCCTCGCTTTCATAGTCCGACAGGTATGATGGGACATTTCCCTGCGGGAGTGCGACCGGCTCCTCGCCGAGTACGTCCATCGTATCGAGCACGCCGAAATCAAAGACAACGACGCTTTCCGGATTCACCGGTACTTCCGTTTCGCCAAGATCATGGGTTACCGTGATGCTTTCTGCTTCATCTCCGGCGTTTGCATCGTTCACTTCCTCTGTTTCGTTCTGGCCGTTGTTTCCCGCCGCTTCTGCGTTGTCCGTCTGGTTTGCGTCTCCTTCTCCTGTGCAGGCTGCGAGCAGCAGTGCTCCTGCAAATAGAGATGCCGTTGTTCGTTTTTTCATGATCCATTCCTCCAGTTATATTATGAAAAGTAGACGCATATTTTCTGATTGTTGATTTCCTGCACTTGAAAATCCATATCATAGATGCTTTTCAAGTGTTCCGGGTGAATCACTTCCCACGTGCGGCCTTCCTTTACCACACGACCTTCCTTCATCGCCACAATGTAGTCGGAATAGCAGGAAGCGAAGTTAATATCGTGCACGACAAGCACCACTGTCTTCCCAAGCTCATCCACGAGCGAGCGCAGTACTTTCATCACCTGCACAGAATGCCGCATGTCGAGATTGTTTAACGGCTCATCCAGTAAAATATAGTCGGTATCCTGTGCGAGAATCATGGCGATAAAGGCCCGCTGACGCTGTCCTCCGCTCAGCTGGTCCAGGTACTTCTCCTTCATTTCCTCCAGCTCGGTAAACGCGATCGAATCTGAAACAACTTTTCGATCCTCCTCATTCAGCCTCCCTTTCGAATAGGGAAAGCGACCGAAGGAGACAAGGTCCTGAACAGACAGGCGCACGTTCATCTCATTTGTCTGCTTGAGGATCGACATCTTTTGTGCCAGCTCTTTTTCTGCAAAGTTCTCCATCGGCATGCCGTCAATCGAAACAGAGCCGCCGTCTCGTTTCAGCAGTCTGCTGACCATCGAGAGAAGCGTGCTTTTCCCCGCTCCGTTCGGGCCGATAAACGTCGTCATCGTTCCTTTCTGAATCGATGCCGTCACGTTGTCGACGACCGGTGTATCTCCGTACTGTTTAATGAGTGACTCCGCTGCGATCATGCTTTCCTCTCCTTTAGGATCAGCCAGAGAAAGTAAACTCCGCCGATAAAGTTAATGATGACGCTGAGCGTTGTGGAGAACGTGAAGACGTGCTCCACGACGATTTGTCCGAGAATCAGCGCTCCCATTCCTGTCAGCATACCGGCAGGCAGCAGCCACCGGTGCTCGTGCGTACGCATCATTTCATAGGTGACGTTTGCGACAAGCAGCCCGAGAAACATGATCGGTCCGACAAGCGCTGTTGCGATGGAAATGAGTGCGGCGACGAGAATGAGAAGCCTCCGTACGATCCGGTCATAGGCCACACCTAAATTGACCGCGTGATCTTTGCCGAGCGCGAGGACATCGAGATAATCACGCCAGCGCCAGCCAATGAACGCCAGGCCTGCAAATGCGGTGCCGGTAAGAAGAAGCAGATCCGTCTGTACTCGCTGAAAACTAGCAAACATACGGTTTTGAACGTTTTGAAATTCGTTTGGATCCATCAGCACCTGCATAAACGTCGAGAGACTGGAGAAAAACGTACCGAGCACAAAGCCGACGAGCAGCAGGAAGTAGAGCTGACGCTTCTCTCCTTGAAAGAGCAGCTTGTAAAACAGAAATGAAAAACCGATCATCGCCGCAGTTGAGAGCAGAAAGTTGATGTTTCCCTGCACCATGATGTAGCTGAGCGAGCCAAAAACGAAAATAATAAACGTTTGAATCAGCAGGTACAGCGAATCCAGTCCGATAATGTTCGGAGTCAAAATCCGGTTGCCCGTGATCGTCTGAAACACGATTGTTGAATAGGCGATTGCGGCGCCGGTCAATGCGAATGCAGCGAGCATCCGACCCCTTCTCGGCAGCACATATTCCCAGTTTCCGTCCGCTCCGATCATCAGGAAGAGGATAGAGAGAACCGCTACCAGGCTCGCTATCAGCATTAATTTCCACTTAGAGTCCATAGCGGTGCCTCCTTAACAGAAGATAAAGGAAGAGCCCGCTGCCGATCACGCCGACAGTCAGTCCGATCGGAATCTCATACGGATAAATAATCGTTCTTCCGAACAAATCACAGATGAGAACAAAAACAGCTCCAAACAGTGCCGTATACGGCAAATTTTTGCGCATATGATCTCCCCGGAAAATCGAGACGATGTTCGGCACGATCAAGCCAAGAAAGGGAATCATACCGACTGTCAAAACAATCAGGGAAGTCATCACTGCCGTCAGCACGAGGCCGAGGTTAATGACGGTCCGATATGACAGCCCGACATTTTTAGCAAAGGATTCTCCCATACCGGCAACGGTGATGCGGTCTGCGTACAGATATGTAAACGCGACAATTGGAATTACAAGCCAGAGCAGCTCATACTGCCCGCTGATCACCGTGGCGAAATTTCCCTGCAGCCACGCGGACATGTTTTGAATGAGATCATAGCGATAGGCAAAAAATGTCGTAATCGAGCCGAGAATATTTCCGAACATAAGACCGACGAGCGGAATGAAAATTTTATCCTTTACTTTGACCCGCTCTAAAATAAACATGAAGATAAAGGTTCCTGCGACTGCAAACGATACGGCAACAGAAATCCGGACGAGTGACGAGGCACCGGCAAAGCCGATCATCGACACCAGAATACCGAGCCGGGCTGCGTCCATCGTTCCCGCAGTCGTTGGTGATACAAATTTATTCTGGGTCAATTGCTGCATGACGAGCCCGGCAATCGCCATGCCCGCTCCTGCCATCACAATAGCCACGAGCCTCGGGAAACGGCTCGACCAGAAAATCTGCTTCTGCTCCTCTGTCATCTGTCCAAGATCGAAAAGCGACAGGGAACTGACGCCGACAAACAAACTTGCAAAGGAGAGGGCACACAGAAGCAGAATCACATAACGCAATCTCATGGTGCTCCTCCTGACAGGCTGCCTGAACAGCCCTGATGCATTTCCGCGGAAAACACATTTTGATAATGAGATTCATTCTCAATGACTAGTCATCGATTATCTTACTCCCGACTTACAAAAAGTGCAAGCAAAATCCGGAAAATAGTCAGATGAGTCGTGACTGGTTTGTGACACAAATGTCATTTCAGCGCGTTTTAAAGTGCATAAAACGCATGAACATGCAAATCGATTGAACAGATAAAATCTTCGTAAATTGCATGACTATTAGTAGCTTATACACTAAAAAACAACTTCAATTTATACACTATCTCATTCAGTTTTTTCATGAAAAGCGTAATAGTTTCGACTTGTGGTTTTTTTCACTTTACTTGATAAAAAGGGGGTGCACTATCCGATCGTGATGAGAATCAGAGTGGTTTTTAGCACCTTGCAGCTTACCAGCAAAAACACCGCCCGCTTTTTCAAAGCGAACGGCGTTACGTATGATTTTGGCTATACCTGCTGCTTTTGCAGCAGTTCATGAAAGGCTCCGTTCTGTTCTCTCGCGAGCGTCTGGTAGCCTCCCTGCTGAATGACCCGACCGCCTTCCAATACGAGCACCTGGTCCGCGTGTCGAATCGTGGATAAACGGTGCGCTATAACAATAACCGTCATGCGGCCGCGCATGTTTTCCAGCGCCTGCTGGATTTTCTGCTCGTTGTCGGAGTCGAGTGCGCTCGTGGCCTCATCCAGAATCAATACCGGGGTCTGCCGCAGAATCGCCCGTGCCAGCACGAGCCGCTGCCTCTCCCCGCCGGAAAGCCGCACTCCGCGGTCGCCAAGCTCGGTATCTAGCCCGTCTGGCAGCTTCTGCACGAATTCATCGGCTGCGGCAAAGCGGAGCGCTTCCCACATCTCGAAATCTGTTACTTCTGTTTTTACAAGGCTGAGATTATTTCGAATAGTACCTTGAAAAATGTGAGGATCTTGTGAAACATAACTCATTTGAGGTCGCAGTGATAGCAAATAGTCACTACTTTTTTCTTCACCATCTACCACTATCATTCCTGCATTAGGTCTGTGTAAACCCATGAGTAAATCGATCAATGTACTTTTTCCCGCTCCTGATTTACCAACAATAGCTGTTGTTTGTTTAATAGGGAACTCGGCACTAACATGGCTCAACGCTTTTACATCTGTCCGACTATCATAGGAAAAGGAAACATCTCTTAATTCAATTAATGATTTTGGACTTAGCACACTGGCAATCAGTTTATTTTCAGCATTTGCATCGGCTTCTTTTTCTATTTTTCGCACCCTATAAAATGCCGGCATAAATGCTCCAATTTGTTCCATCGCATTTTGAATAGTGGTAACTCGAGGCCAAAGTCTGGAGAAAATTAAAACAATCAGTAAAAGTTGAGCTGCCTGAGCCTGAAAAAATTGCAGTGCTCCGAATATAAACAACGCTATGAGTACAGCTGATGTTACTTTATATCGAAAATAGGAAGATGACCGAAGCCGCAGAAAAGCCATTTGCTCATTGTTGATTGCTTGCGTGTGATTGTCATACCATTCTTGCTTTCTATCTTCTAATCCATTCACCTTGATTTCTTTTATGCCTGCTGCATTATCATTTAATCCAGCCATATATTGTTCTCCGAGCTCAAAATTCCGTTGTCCTAATTTAATGGATCTTCTGACAAATTTTTTGGAAAAAAACATCAGGATTACACCTGCTCCAAGTACAAAAAGTGTTATTCCAGGGGAAAGCCAGAAGGCTATTCCAATTTGGATAATAGTGAATAACGCCTGAGAGAACAATTGGAGCACAGCATTTGTACCAGAGCTTATCTTCCCTGTTTCTGTAAGAAGAATATGAACAATATCAGAACTTTTCTTTTGCAAGTGAAATCCCCAATCGGCTATCAAAATCTTTTCATGCAGCGTTGTTCTTACCTTGTGTAAAAAGCCGTATTGAATGGAAGCATGGCGAAGTTGTGTATACTTCTTTAACCATTGAACAACTAGCACCACAAACACATAGAAAGTAAGTATAAACAACAGCCTGTAGTTTTCAGGAATTTGCTGAATCCATTCAAATAAAAATTGAATTTGTCTGATGTCCATCGACATATCTAATACACCAATAAAATAAAGCAGAGGGATAATCATTAAAAGAGCTGCACCTTCAATCAAGCTCATCAAACCCATCAGACCCATGGTTCCATATAGCTTCATCCCCGCAAACTGATGAATTTGTTTAATAAAATATTGAACGTCTTTCACGATATCCCTCCTTTTCTCATTGGCTTTTCATCGTTTTCCTTAGAAACCATGTTAACGGTTTTCCAGGAAAGTATAGAGGCGTTAATAGTCTCGGTAGTGGGATCACATTGACATCCTCGGGGTATGGGTAAAAATGAGACAACCAGGTGACGACACGTTGCCTAATTGGCATAATCTGCTTCAAATAATGTTGATGATGATCTTGAATCCAATCAGGAAGTTTCCCGTCATGAAGATTGATTTGATGAGCAAGATAGATGTGTGTCTGATCAGCTAGAGAAACGGATTTTTCACTTGTTAATAAACCAGAAAATTCGTCAGGAACTTCCGTATTGAATATATCCTTACTTAATTTCAATGCAGAACCATAAACGTGTTCCGGCACAAATCCACCCCTATAGCTGAACGCTTGCCCGTATTTCAGAACCAGCATATGAATATCATAAAGCCATCGTAGTCTACTCCACCCGTGCCTTGCCCCATGCATAATTAAAAACTGAAACAAATGATCACTTCCAGGCATAAAAAAAGCATTTCCAGCTATGATTATCATTTCTCTTTGCTCCCACAACGCTTGAAATGAGGGTTCTTTTCCAGGACCAGGATGCAGGCGCCAGTGAAGTTCTACTTTTAAGCCTTCTTCGCTTATAAAAGTGGAATGATGATGCCGCCACTTCCAATCATTCAATCTACGTGAAAAATACACCTGCTCTTTATAACCGATTGCTTTTAATAGCTCTTCTGCACCTTCCAAATCTGATAAAGATACTAGCAGATCGATATCACTTGTACTGCGGAGAGAAAGGTCGCCGAATAATTTTTGTGACAAAAGGAGACCCTTTAAATGAAGAGCTTTAAGTTTGTTTTTATTAAAACAATCATTCAGCTTTACCATTTCTCTAATTAATTGAAAATGGTAGAAGGTAATTCTTGCAGCCTTCTTCTGAATTATACCCCTCCACTCTTCAGGTATCGGAAAGCTTTCTCTCTGCTCGATCTGCTGATTAAGAACTGGTATTAAACGATGATGATACGCTGCATTATATATACCTTGCCAATCTACCTCACGATGATTGAGGTGTTGATGGTTGATAATATTCAATAGATCTGCTGAGTTCCTATCCAATACACTTTGGTGAACTGACATTGCTGCTCCTCCTTTGCTCTCCTTCTAAGGCGTACGTAACAGCTGGAGTAAATTGGCTCCTTAATTCTCCTCCAGTAACAAAAATAGTTCCACTACGGAGCCATGCATGAGCTTCCAGATTTCCATCCTCATTTCTTGCCGTAGCTAGATAGAACGTTGAAGGATAGCCTCTTCTTTTGAGCATGTTAGAAGCTGCAAGTGCTTGAACAAGACACATACTTTCCCAAAATGTATATTTTGCTACAGTTTGAACTGCTCCCGAAACACGACGAATTTTATCGCGTTCCTCAGCGTCATAGACAGATAGAAGCGTTTCTGCCTGCGGTACACCAAGCTTTTTTTGCCACTGTGAGAAAGGGCGATGCTTTATAACTTTAGCAATAGCCAATTCAGCAAACGCTTCAGCGTATAGGAGCCTCATCCCATTTGAGTGAAAAATCAGCGTACTACATTTTCTCAGCATGTCAGTCCCCCCCGTACTTCCACAAGCTCTTCCTGAATCAAATGCTTTAAGAAAGCTTCTACCTCCTTATAACACTGCTGTACTTCAATATCATATTTCATTATCATGTCTGACGTGATTTCATCTACCGTCACCGGTTGCATTAATTTTTCCCAAATATCACCTCCTACAGAACCGATGTTATAATAACTCCCATTTTTCATATTAAACATTACTGTTTCACCATTCATTTTGCTTACAACATTACCCTTCTTTTGTAAGTACCATTTTTGATGAGTCATTGATCTCCCCCCCCTCCAACACTGTATCAATTAGTTGTTGAACCTGAGAAAATGTATCTTCATCATCAGGACGCTTCAACTGCCACATAGAAACTTTTTCAGCTATAGCTGAAGCATACTGAAAATGCCATTGTGGTGTCTGAATGTACGGTACTAGAAAGCCTCTATATGTTTGTCTAGCAACTAGAGGAAGCTTCTCTAAATTTATTACCTCCGTTATTTCACAAAAAGGAATGTGTTCTGTCTTTATTACCTCAATAATAATATCTAGCTTTTTTTCTTCTTTGGTAAATTTATCCTCGCATGGAACTGCAAATTTTGTTTTTCGATCAAAAAGAGGTAGATATTTTGACTGATCCATCTCTAATGTACTTAAACTCTTAGTCCATAGCTTTTGTTGGGCATAAGCCGGAATCACGATAACTTCACCTTTTGAATTGATTTTTACTGGAATTAAATCATCGCTTATTAACATTGCTCCTTTCTTTAAATAAGAGGCTGCCAAAGTCGATTTTCCAGCCCCGGAATTTCCCGTAAAAGCAATTGTTTTTCCCTGATACCAAACTACACTTCCATGTAATGTAAGCTGAGAACGCTGCATCAAAATGATCCCCATGCATGTTCCAAGTAAAAAAAGACGGACTTGATCCAGCTTACTATCTCTTAGCATCCCCACCCTGATCAAGCGCCCGCCTTCTATCGAAAAGACAGCTAGATCTTTTTCTAAAAACAGCACTTCGCTCTTGTTTATGACAAATTCCTCCGGATCACTGCTTTGTTCGCAGAATTCTTGTATAACAGAAGAATCGTGTACTATTGAAACATCTGTTCCTCCCCCTTGTGCAACCATTAGTTCCGGTAACGGTATTTCGGTTTCTATATTCAAGCTGAATGCTGCTTTTCTCTCTTTTTTAAAGATCACTGTCTTCCCTCCTTATCGGATAAGAATCCCGTCCGTTTTTCGGACGGGTCTTATGGATAACACTCTTATCAGCTACCTCCGTTTTCACCATCCCTAGGGCATGTAGGGTTTGGTTGCTGACTACTATTATTTGCCTCTGTACAATCTCCGAAAACGTCTGTGCCGCCTCCCATTGTTTGCGTGATGTCCAACTTTTCAATTACTGGCGTTTTCCATGCTTGTTTCATAGTTTCACCCCCTTTCGTTCCTTATTTACTACTAATCTATATAAAGTAAGCAATCGGATGAGGCTGACAAAGCGGAGCTTAATAAGCTCTTCCTGCCCTTCTGCATTCTCCAGCTCCTTTATATACTCATGTAAGAGGATGGTAGATGTCCACGAACGAATTAGAGGGTGATGAAGCATCTCCTTAAATTCGTTGATAAGATCATTCCATTCCTTTTCTAATCGCAAGATGGTATCAGCTGCCTGCATACCCCTTGAAAAATAATTAGTAATTATTTCAACAGGCAAGTACTCTTTCATTGACCTTCTTATTAGAGATCGATCTAGTCCATTTTTCCAAAATTGTTCTTCAGGAATTGCTAAGCAAAACTGGATGAGCCTTAAATCATTCGTAGGATCCCTATTCCAAACTCCCGTTTCAAGAGACATCTTTGTATCTAGAACACCGTTTTTATTCCAGGAACCATCATGAAGAAAATGATTGTTTCTTGATAAAGCGGGATTTTTCAAACCTCTTTCGGTTAAACCTATCGACGAGAGTTTTTCAACTGTTCTATGACAGGCTGCGAAATTTTTATCAATAATTGATTCGTATACTCCTTGTGAGAGCACTTCTTTTTTCAGTAAATATGGAAACATTTTTTTTCTGCCTGTTCTATAGTAATTACAAAATTGCTTTAATTCTTTATTCACTTTAATAAGCTTCCCTCGTTTTATTAATCTTCTGTATGCTGATAAATTGATTTCTAGAGACCCATGCGATATCGTAAAATTTCCTCTAGCCCCATTTAGCAGTACCTTAACTCCATCTTGCTTAGCTCGGTAGGTAACACCTTCAAGCCAAAACATGTTTGGTACAAATTTAAATGGAGTTTCTAATATGCTAATTTGATTATTAAGATTAGAGAGAAGAGACTGATCTTCAAATCGTAAAAATGTGGGTTTGATTTCTGGGTACAACTCTAAAAAGGATTGAATGTATTCGCTCTCATCAGGCACTAGTGACTTATCTGTCCAGTCTTGGAAATTATGTTTGGGAAGCACACTGTAACTGTAAAGCTTATCTTTAGCATTTCGTGCTGCAAAGGCTGTCACACTTGTAGAATCCAGCCCTCCACTTAAATACGTACCAATTTTACCGTTGGTTCGAAGTCTATCCCTCACTGCTCTCTCTAAAATGTTTCTGAACATTTCTTCGTATTGATCATCACTTTGAAACACAATTTGTTTTGTGAAATCAATCGCTGCATATTTTTTTATATTTATTGTTCCAGCCTTATACTCTAATGAGTGCGAAGGCGGGATTTGCTTAATATTCGTATAGATTGTTGAATCGACTGTTACAGCATCAAGAAATGTGGGAATAGCTATATATTCTGCTACCCAAGCCTCATTAATTTCAGGGTTTATATCAAAGGCTCTTAATAAAGGTTCCATTGTTGTACAAATAGTTAAGTAATCATCAGTATGTGAAAAATAGAGGGTTCTTGTACCAGAAAAATCTCTTGCTGCGAAGCAAACCTCTCTCTGACTATCCCAAATTATGAAGGCAAAATCTCCAATGAGTTTTTTTACGCATTTATTACCCCATTTTTTATAAGATTCCAATATGAGTTGAGTATCTGACATTAATTTAGAATGACTTGTTTTTATCCCTAAATCCTGTGATAATTCATATCGATTATCGATAATACAATCAGCGACAATCATATAGTTGTTTTGCAATAGAGGCAGGATTTCTCCCTCAGACTCTGGAGTAACCCATTGATGAGCACAAGAGAAGCCAGCTCTTCCATAATAAAGCTGATTTAATGCTTCATGCTGATAAGATTTTAGACATTCTGTCAATCGCTCAAGCGAATTGTTTAACTGTGGACTTTCAGATATTATCGCTGCTATAGCTCCCAAGTCTCCCGCCTCCAACTCGTGCGTTTTAACGAACAAAACGAATAAAATAAATGCAAACGCGTGCAAACACGTTCGCTTTAAAAAATCGATCAGTAACTAAATTCTTAATAACGAATAACTTATGTTCAATTTAGCACCATATACGGAAGCTGTCAACTAAATATTCAGAAAAAAGATTGTTGAAAATTCTCTTAAAAATGAACAGCCGTTCGTTTTATGAGCTATTTATCAAAAACGTTATAACGAACAAACATCCATGAAAAACGGTCTGAGCAGATTGGCTCAGACCGTTCACTCTCCTTTTACTGCTTATGCTCAACAATATAGTCGATATTCTGCTGCAGTCCTTCCACATCAATGCGTCCAAACGGGCCGCTTTGACGCTGCACGAACAGCAGCCTGTTTTCTTCATCTAACAGGAAGACTGCTGGCTCTCCATGGATTCCGTGATCGCTGTACATACTGTTCTCATCATCATGCTTGTACACACCGAAGTCCTGCAGCATTTGCATGTTTTCATCGGCAAGTATGGGAAATGGATAGTTGTGCTTATGCTGAAAGCCTTCCAGCTTTTCAAGCCTGTCGCTTGAGACAGCGGTAATCCACACGTTCTGATCAGACAGCTGTTTTTGACTTTCCTTCAGCTCCTGCAGTGATTTCTCGCACGCGGGACACCAGGAGCCGCGGAAGTAATAGATCAATCTCCAGCCCGGACGCACTTCTCTGTCCTTCTCAAGCTGATACGTCTCTCCTGTGACAGCCGGAAGTGCAATCTCCGGTGTATGATAGCCTACTAACAGATTTTCCATCCTTTCACCTCAGTGATTGTGGCGTGATGCTTTTTTTCCCGTTATCGGTCTCTTTTAATCACTGGCCCTTTATTTTTCCAGGCGACAAACGATGCCGTAAGCGGAAAAACCAGCATGAGAAGCAAAATTTCGTTATAGCTGCCAAATTGGTCAAACGCCAGTCCAAAGGGCAGTGGTCCGATCGCGGATGCTGTTACCGTCGCCGTCACACCGACTCCCTTCAGGCTTCCAAGGTGTGCGGTGCCGAAAAAATTCGGAATGATCAGCGCGAGACAGATGGTCCCGAAACCTGCTGCCGTTCCCCGCAGCAGACCAAACAGCACTGCCGAGGTGTAGCCTTCACCGGCAAGGAGTACGAGAACCGCTGAAGCTTCCGTCAGAAACGTAAGTGCAAAAACGGTTGGGAGCGGAAACCGGTCCAGGACGGCACCTGCCAGAAACGAGAGAGGAAAGGCCGTGAGCGCCACGAGACTTAAGACAAAGGAGGCCTCTCCTCTCGTCAGTCCCTGTTCTCCGAGAATCGATACCATATGAAACGTCAGCCCGGTGTTCACCATCGCCGGTACAGCAATGCAAAATATCACCGCCCAGAAGCTCGGCGAACGAAGTGCCTGCTGCAGCGTCAGGCCTGCATCAGCTATTGCGTTTCCGGCGCGTTCTGATTCCTTCCATGAAAGACCATCGACCTGAAGGCCATAGTCTCCTGGAGCATTTCGCACGAAAAGAATGACGAGAGGCAGATAGCAGACTAGCAGAATCGCTCCCCAGATCTGCCATGCTCCCTGCCAGCCTGCCCCGGCGATCAGCCAGACGTTGAGCGGCGGCAATACGGCAGCACTTAAAAATCCGCCAACCTCCATCAGTGCAAATGCTTTTCCTCGCTTTGCCGAAAACCATCTCGGCACGAGTGTGTTCGGAACCATTTCCATCAGTCCCTGCCCAAACAGCCGAATGAAAAAGAAGCCGAAAAACAGCATAACCGGCCCGAGCAGCAGGCTGTTAAACAAGCAGGCAAGACCCAGCAAAACTGCTGCACTGATTGATGCCTTCCGCTGGCCAAAGCGGTCGATCAAGCTGCCAAACCAGATCATCAGCGTTCCCGACAGCAGCGTTGCTCCTGCATACAGAGCCGATACGAGCGACCGGCTCCAGCCGAACTCTTCTATGTAGGCGTCAATAAAAATAGAAACCGAATACGTCTGACCAGGTCCGGATAAAAAGACGGCTGCTGCCGACATCATCACAATCACCCAGCCGTAATAGCCGGGTATGCTCCGCATCACCCGATCTGGTCTTTGCTGCATGCTGCACCCCCACCATTATTTCTGTTTACGAAATAGTATAGCACAGCTTTGCCTCTAGCCGAGACCTTCTATTTCCCGGGAAATAATGGCGCCGATTTCCCGAAGCGATGAACGGGATCCATATGAGCCGTGATGACGGCCGTGGCTGTCTGTCGCGCTTCCGAGTCCAAGAAATTGTTCTCCCGGCTTCGCGTGAACAAATACGGCCGGGCAATCACAGACGCTCCCGGAGGCAAACGATACGGCCGGGTAGCCGGGCACGAGCTGCACCGGTCCATGCTCCACTTCCGGCAGCGCCCGCTTCACGTCGTCACCAAATACCCATATCTGTCGAGGCCTTAACCATGTAAGCCGCTGCTGGAACAGCGTACGCATGTCCTCAAGCTGAAACAGCTCTTCTTTCAGACCGGTCGCTCCCATCCGCTTTTTAGTAGCAAACGGTACGTAATCCATGTGATACACCGAGGCATGATCTCCGTAGTAGCTGTGACCAGCTCCGTTCATAAACCCTTCCATCTTTGCGCCGTTCTTCTTTCCAAACCAGTTCGTGTACACGTCTCCGGAGAGAAAATAATCGTTTAGCTGCCGCATTGCTGCCTCTGCCTCCGTTTTTGCCCAATCGACAGCCTTCTGATCGTTCTTTTTCCGGGGAAAGCGGTCCTCATTGTCAAAATCCCGCGGTGACGGGTTCACGCCAATTGTCAGCACCGGACGCACAGGCCCGAGCCAGAGGAGCGGCACAGCCTGGGGCAGAAGCAGGTCAGGATATGCAGCTGCAAGTTTATCCTGAAGCTGAGCTGCCTGCTGCATAATTGTCGTTTCCATCGCGCTGCTCCTTTCATATAAAACTCCAGCCGGGTGGCTGCCCGGCTGGAGATCGTTTATTTTTGTTTATTTGTCTACTTTATTGACCTGGCCTTCAAGCGTCATATCCTTATCCGTGCGGTCGTCGATCTTCATCGTCGTGACAACCCGCTTTGCATTATTTTTCACTTCGTTCAGGTGGATCACCTGGGCAACATCGAACAATTTATCGATGTCTCCTTCCACGATCGTTGAAGTTGGTGTGACCTGATACTTGAGCCCATTCTGCTCAATAACTGCGACAGCTCGATCGACATCGTCCTGAAAGCTTTCTGAACCTGTTCCTACTGGTACTACGCTGATTTCTAAAAGTGCCATAGTCAACTTCCTCCTTTTAACGTCTTGTTAAAAAGACTATTGCCATTTCTCATCCTGTTTAAACATTCGTCTCTGACCAAAAGGAATCCAAGGCTCGTTCAGGCATCATACAGCTTAGATTCGAAACGCCTCAGAAAAAGCCGGACCCTTTTCATAAAAGGATCCGGCCCGCGTTTATTGTTTCTCTGATGGTTCTGATTCTGCACCATCTTTCGTAACAGCAGTAACATAATGCGTCAGCTCGCCTACGTCATCTGACGAGTAGCTTTTCCGCTCGTAGGCTGCTTTGCTGGCAGCAAGCTCAACGGTGCCGTCCTCCAGCTCCCTGTATACCCGGTAGCCGACGACGTTCTCATCGTCGACCGCATGCCAGCGGAAAGACTGGCCGCTAACCGAAATATTTTCCGGAGTGTCCGGCTGTCCCGCTTCTTCTTCCACGAGCTCTGTATACACGACGAGGCGGTCGTCATGTGTGCCGTACTCCTGATTAAAGGTGCCGGTGCAGGTAATCAAATTCAGATGCCGTCCGTCGCTTCGCCCGAAAATTTCCTCAAGCGGAGCCTCACGTCGATCATAAACGACGGTTTTCGTCACTTCAAACTGAAGCTCACTTCCTTCGTCATCGGTTACGAAAACCTCGTCTCCAGCTTCCAGCTCATGCAGATCGTAAAATACGGCAGGACCGTCGCGGCTGTCTACGTGACCAGCCAGCACTGCGTTCCCCTGTTCTCCAGGACGCGCACCCGGTTCGAACCAGCCGACCCCCTCAGCTGAATCAGGAACGCCCATCTGCCCGTTATCCAGTATTCCTACCTCTTCCAAATCCGCTTCCACGTCAATCGCCGGAACAGTCAGCGTTTCAGGGATCCCGGGTCCCTTTTCTTCTTCTGAGACCTCCGGCGCTTCCTCCTGGCTCGGATGGACCGTGAATGCTTCCATATCCTCAAATTCTCCGGCTTCTTCTTCTGCCTCAGCCGGTGCTTCATTGCGCTCGGACAGCACCTGCGTCTCAGTCGGACTGGAGAAAACAGGCTGGATAAGCAGCACAATCATAAAAGCAGCTGCGGCAACTGCTGCCGGCAGCAGAAATAAGTAGATAAGTCGCTTCATGTCAGCCTCTCCTTCCGCTGCGAAATCGGACCAGTCCGGGAGCGAAGCCCCCGGAAGATCCGTATATAATCAGCCTCTACTGCTGGCTGTTCAGCTTTTTGCGTCCAAGTACCAGTGCTCCTGCTGCTGCAATGAAGGCTGTCAGCATCGCCCACATAAAGGTCGTGTTGGAAGCGGTGCCGCCAAGACCGGTTGCCGGCATTTCTTCAGGCATGCTGTCTGCAGCGAACATGTCCGGGTTCTGGTCGACGATCGCTCCGCTCAGCACTTCACCGAGCATGAACATATGATGGAAGCCGTGACGGAACTCCTCGCTCCACGTACGCTCGAACTCACCTGCGGTATACGCATCGAACGTATTCGTTACATCTGCAACGTGGGAACGGATTTCCTCTTCCCCGGCTTCTTGCGGAATGCCTGTTGCTTCATCGAGGAAGGCGGAAAATTCAACGACGTAGCTTTCCAGATCCGCTTCTGCCTGCGTTCGTGCATCGGCATCTTCTTCAATTGCCGCTACAGTCATGTCACCAAAGAAATCAATGTGACTCTGCCAGATCGGTTCGAAGGCTTCTGCACCTTCATCTCCATAGACAGATCCGATTGTTTCCGTCAGATCCGCTGTATTTTCATCTAATGCCCAGGACACAAAATCAAAGTCTTCTGCACCATCAAAGCCTTTTTGCATCGTGAATGATGCCAGGAAGAAATGCTCGGACAGAAGGTGGTTCAAGTGTGCACGAAGGTCTGCAGCCGGCGTGGACACCTCTGTGTTATCAAAGTCTTCCGGGAACTGCTCGGAAATAGCGCCGCCAAGATTCACGCCGATATCAAACATGTGGTGGAAGCCGTGACGGAAGTTCTCGTATGCCTCCATGAATTCGCCGTCAACATACGAATCAAACGTGCTCGATACATCTTCAACATGTGCAGTGATCGCTTCCTGACCAGCTTCCTGCGGCAGCCCGCCTTCAGTTGCTGCATCTAGAAATGCGGAAAATTCATCTACGTAATTATCAAGGTCCGCCTCTGCCTGGGCGCGTGCTTCCTCATCTCCTTCAGCTTCCGCTGCGACCATATCACCGAAAAAGTCAATGTGGCTCTGCCAGATGCGGTTAAATTCATCCGCTCCCTCAGATCCGTAAACAGATTCGATCGTCGCGGTGATTTCTGCTGTGTTTTCATCCAGAGCCGCTCCGGCTTGCGCCGTATCCTCTGCTCCATCAAATGCTTTCTGCATAAACGCGACTGTCAGTGCAAAGTGCTCGGAGAAAAGCTGATCCAGGTCAGCCCGCAGATCAGCTGCCGGTGTGGAAACTGTCGGACTGTAGTCATCGTGATCGTGGTCTCCGTGATCATCAGCCATTGCAACGGTTGGTGCAAATACGAGCAGTGCGCAGGACGTCAGTGCTGCTTTCTTCATCATTTTCATCCATAATCCCTCCGTTTTTGTTTTGCTTTCACAAGAGTAAACGGAAGGAAAAAATGGTTGGATCACTTTTTTCCAAAAAACTTTTTACTCCGCAGAAAAATACCGCCCCTGATCATATTCAGGAGCGGCTTTCTCATTTATTCTTCTTTCAGCTGATCGAGCGGCTTCACCGCCGGGCCTTCGAGTACATCGCCGTCTGTGTTAAACCTGGACCCGTGGCACGGACAGTCCCACGACCGGTCTCCGTTATTCCAATAGAGCTCACAGCCGAGATGCGTGCACGTCGTATCCACGATTGTGACGTGGCCGTGCTCATCTTTATAAGCTCCGGCACGCTTCCCGTTTACATTAACGACTGCACCTTCGTTGAAATCAAGATCTTCCACCTTTTTGCTTTTTCCGCGGTCGAGCTTTCCACGGACAAACTCCATGGCAACATCCATGTTTTCCTTAACCGCATTTTTCATTTCTTTTCCCGGCCTGAAGCGTGACGGTGTATACAGCGGCGCGTATTCGTTTCGCTTTTCCGTAATCCGGTCCGCGATGATCTGCGCGGCAGCGACGCCGTTCGTCATGCCCCACTTTGCAAAGCCGGTGGCGACGAATACATCATCTTTTCCCGGATTAACAGGGCCTGCGTACGGGAGCCCGTCCAGTGTAAATACATCCTGGGAGGCCCAGCGGTACGGCACTGCAGCGGTATCAAAGTGATCGAGGCCGAACTGATGCAGTTTTTTATAGTTTTCAAGCGTATTCACCTTCTGCCCGCTCGTATGTCCTTCTCCGCCGATAAGAAGAAGCTCTCTTCCATCCGTATCAAACGCACGGCGAATCGACCGCTTCGGGCTTTCCACATTCAAATACATCCCTTCCGGCGCTTTTGTGTTCAGACGGAAAGCAACGGAATAGGATCGTTCCACGTGCAGCCTGGCCACAAACAGCGCCTGCAGATCTTTAAACGGATAGTGGGTCGCCATGACGACGTGATCGGCCATCACGACGGACCCGTTCTCCATAAGCACCTGGGGCCGCTTACCGCGCTTAATATCGACTGCACGCGACTGTTCAAATACGGGCATATTCTCTACTTCCAGATAGCGGAGAAGCTTAGCGAGAAAGCAGACCGGGTGAAACTGAGCCTGATCGTACATGGCGAGCATGCGCCGCTTTGTACCGTCGAAGCCTTCTTTTTCCACCATGCCGCCGTCAAGCTCCAGCTGCAGGTACGCTTCCGCCTCCCGTTCCAGCTGCTCCATTCCTTCGTCTGTATCGGCATACAAATAAGCATGCTGCCGTTCAAAATTGCAGTCAATATTCAGCTTGCGGGTCATCCGTTCGATCCAGCTGATGGCATCCTCGTTGGCATCGTAATAAAGCCGGGCGTTATCAACTCCGATCTGATCAATTAAATCTGCGTATTTCGGTCCGTGCTGAGACGTAATTTTCGCCGTCGTCCAGCCGGTCGTGCCGGCACCCATCCGATCGGCCTCCACGAGCACAACCTGAAAGCCTCGCCTCGCAAGTATAAAGGCAGTTGAGACGCCTGCTATACCACCGCCAATCACGCAGACTTCGGTATCGAGATCTTCCTCCAATGCCGGAAATGTCTGTGTAGGCCGCTCCCGCCATAATGATGCGGGTTGTTCAGGCAGCTTGTTCATCCGGATTCCCCCTTAAAAAAGTCGCTTTGCTTCCGATATTCCCACTGCCATTATTTATGAAACGAAATTATTTGAAAATTCGACGATTTATGATATACTGTAATCGCTTACATTTTTTCGCTTTATCAAATACAGAGAAGAATGGGAGAGTGTGCACATGATCTACGAAAAGCCGAATACGGAAGGCAGTCTGGTTCAATTTAAAAAGCGTTACGACAACTATATCGGAGGACAGTATGTGCCGCCGAAAAACGGCGAGTACTTTGAAAACACGACGTCGGTCACCGGTGAAGTTTTTACCGAGATGGCCCGCTCATCAAAAGAAGATGTGGAAGCTGCTATTGAAGCTGGTCACGAAGCGAAGGCTTCATGGGGCGCGACCTCGCCTACAGAGCGCTCAAACATTCTGCTGAAAATTGCCGATCGAATGGAAGCCAACCTCGAAATGCTAGCCGTTGCCGAAACGTGGGAAAACGGAAAAGCAGTACGGGAGACGCTTGCCGCAGATATTCCGCTCGCAATTGATCATTTCCGCTATTTTGCTGCAGCGATCCGTTCTCAGGAAGGCGGCATCAGCCAGATTGATGAAGATACGATCGCCTATCATTTTCATGAGCCTGTCGGCGTTGTCGGTCAGATTATTCCGTGGAACTTCCCGATCCTCATGGCGACGTGGAAGCTCGCGCCTGCTCTTGCAGCCGGCAACTGCGTCGTGCTGAAGCCGGCTGAACAGACGCCGTCCAGCATCTTTGTGCTGCTTGAGCTGATCGAAGACCTGCTGCCGCCGGGTGTGCTCAACATCGTCAGCGGATTTGGCGTCGAAGCGGGGAAACCGCTCGCGTCCAGCTCCCGTATTGATAAAGTAGCCTTTACCGGCGAAACGACGACAGGCCGTCTGATTATGCAGTATGCATCAGAGAATATTATTCCCGTTACGCTGGAGCTCGGCGGCAAGTCTCCGAACCTCTTCTTCGCTGACGTCATGCAGCAGGAGGACGGCTATCTCGAAAAGGCGCTCGAAGGTTTTGCCATGTTCGCCTTAAACCAGGGGGAAGTTTGTACGTGTCCTTCAAGGGCGCTGATTGAAGAATCCATTTATGACAGCTTTATGGAAAAGGCCGTGGACCGGGTCAAGCGCATCAAAACCGGCAATCCGCTCGATACCGATACGATGATGGGAGCCCAGGCCTCCAAGGAGCAGCTGGATAAAATTGTATCATACCTCGATATCGGCAAGCAGGAAGGTGCTAAAGTACTTGTTGGCGGAGAACAGGCACATATGGACGGCGATCTTGCCGGCGGATACTATGTGCAGCCGACTATTTTTGAAGGACATAACAAAATGCGTATTTTCCAGGAGGAAATTTTCGGTCCGGTGCTTTCCGTCACCTCGTTTAAGGATCAGGCGGATGCACTGTCGATCGCAAACGATACCCTCTACGGCCTCGGAGCCGGCGTCTGGTCCCGCAACATTAACACGGCCTACCGCTTCGGACGCGCGATTCAGTCCGGCCGGGTATGGACCAACTGCTACCACGACTATCCGGCGCACGCGGCATTCGGCGGATATAAGAAGTCCGGTATTGGTCGCGAAAACCATCTGATGATGCTGAGCCACTACCAGCAGACGAAAAACATGCTTGTGAGCTACAGTGAAGAACCAAAAGGCTTTTTCTAAGCCGAAAAAAGAAAGGGTGTTCTGTGATGACAGAACGAGTAACCGCAACCGAGGAGACGCTGGAACTGATTGAAAAGCTGAAAAAGCGCCACGGCCCGCTCATGTTTCACCAGTCAGGCGGATGCTGCGACGGCAGCTCTCCGATGTGCTATCCCGACGGTGATCTGCGTATAGGTGAAAGCGACGTGTATCTCGGCGAGATCGGCGGCTCTCCGTTCTATATGTCACGCGATCAATACGAATACTGGAAGCATACGCAGCTGATTATTGACGTTGTCGACGGACGCGGCGGCATGTTCTCACTGGAAGGCCCGGAAGGTAAGCGGTTCTTCACCCGCTCCCGCGTCTTCAGCGATGAAGAACGAAAAGAGCTGCAGCTTTGACGAAGCTGGACATTTTCAAATAAAGCGTTTATACTTCCGTTAACAGTATACATTTATCCTGAGTGGACGAGAGATCTGGCTCTACGACTCCACGGCAACCTGCCTCGCAAGGTGCCAACGCCAGCAGAGCACTGCTCTGAGCGATGAATGAACGGATGAAAAACCCCTTCTCTCATCGTGAAAGAAGGGGTTTTTTGTGCGTATGCACAGACAGGGAATGTATGCTGAATTTATCAGCAGAGGAATGATGTATCATGAGTTATGCGTCCGCCCTTTTTTGCCACCATGCCGATCCGGAAACCTACTTTCAGTCAACCGTCGCAAGAATGAAGCGAAAAGCAGCCGGATGTCACTACGTATTCGACGCCGGCACCTCCTTTTTGCATAACCGATTTTATGTATATGCCTCGTCGCTCCGGGGAGCGGAATTTCGCATCACGCTCTCCCAGGATCAGTCAAAGGCGCTGCAGAAAAAAGGACCAGGCTCGCTCGAACACTTTTTGTGGAGTGAGCTGGAAAAGCAGGGCTTTCCCGCTTCAAAGGTTCAGTAGCAGTCAAAAGGCGTTCAGCATTTTCGCTGGACGCCTTTTCCCGCTATGCTCCTGTTTCTTGCCGCAGATGATGAACGAACCGGCGTACGAGCTGATCACGCGTTCGCTTTGCCGAGAATTTCAGCTTCAGTCTGCCCGTCAGGCTGACAGGCTTTTTCTCGCCTTCATAAATCAGCTGGGTTTCGTTCTCATTCAGCTTGATCAACGTAAACCTGAGCGTTGTCGCGAAATGTCCGTCCGATTCAAACTGTATCTGCTTCACTTTTCGCGACGGTTCATCACGGTAGTCGGTCGTTTCCACGACGTACGTCATTTCCCGGCCGTTTTCAGCGCACGTCTGCCGGTGTTTCGCACCAATCGTATCGCTGCTTCCCTCAATCAGTTCACTGTGAACGACATGCGGCAGCAGGGTGCCGATGGAACGATCCTGAAACCGGTGCCACACTACTTCAATATGTGTTGGAACGAGAGTTTCTTCCTCCCATTTCATCTGTCAGTTCCCTCCTGCCCATTCGTTTCCTTATAACTCTATTATCGGGCCATGATACCTGACAAATCAAGGGATGCGCCTGTGGGATATTGTGAGAAATTGACGGAACTATGGGAGAACAAAAGTACTTTTTACTTTTAATAACATACCTTGAACACATGCTGCGCCCGGCAGGAAGTTCTTCACGTTCCGGAAGGCTGCTTCAGCTAAATAGGCTTGTAAATTAAAGCCCGGCTTGTCGATTAAGTAAACAAAATGACGATAGTCGTTTCATTGTATTTCTACTGCGCTTCCCCAGCCTTACGCGGGTTTGCCTTCAGCTATTTTCTCTCTAAGCCTCTGCCGAACGGAACAAACAGCAGGCCGCCCGGATGCTGCGGACGACCTGCTGTCTCTTACTATGAAGATTCTTTAAGGGGGAAGATCTTCATGAAAAAGGGGGGGAGATAATTGGTGCTCTCTCTCTTACATTTCCTACTCTATCATCTTTGTGTTAAAAACGTGTTGCAGAAGCGTAAAGGATTATGAAAGGATTGTAAAAAATTGTTCAGCTGTAGTGCGGTGAACTGTTTTTCTGCCAGACTTCCATCAGCTTATGCAGCATTTTCGGCGTATGCACAAAGGCATTCTGCCGGTGCAGCCGCTCGGTGCGCTGATGCGGATCCTTGCCGAACGGGCCGACGTTCAGGACAGGTGCCTTCAGCTGCTGCATCGCTTCAAACGGAATCGTGTAGCCCGTTCCCCAAACCGGCGTATTGTTGGGGTAGGCATCAAGCTCCGAGTCCGGCTTCTGGTAATTGACGTAGCTGAGGTCGCAAATTCCGTTAAAGTAGTGGACGTGCTCGACGCGGAAGCCTTCGTCGTCAGCTGTTTGCTTCAAGCTTTCAACAGCCTCCTGGATGAGGCTTTCGTCAGACGAATTGACGGCCGGATAGTACGGCGGTGCAAAAAACAGGACGGCGGCCGGAGCAAGCTCCGGACAAAGCAGCATCCACTCCCCTGCAAGACGGATTGCCTGCTCGCGGTCATCCCAGTCCTCTTCCTGCAGAATCGTCCGGGTGCCTTCATCAATCAGGTCCTCATCGAACTTATTTTTCACGTACTCGTACAGCTCTTCGTAGCGGATGACACGGACCCCGCCGACTCCTTCCACCTGTTCCCTTGCGCACAGGCGCTCGTAATCAGCGCTGCACTGCTGCATCGCCTTCGTAACGACCTCCTCAAACGTGTCCATCACCTCACCGGCATCCCGCTTCATCGTAAAAACGTTGTACAGGGCAGCGGCCCGGTATGGCGTCTGCGTCGAGTATTCCAGCTTTAAATCCCGCAGCTGCAAGGAAACGGGAAGCGGCGTGCTTTCTCCGAGGTCTTCTTCCCTAAAGGCGGGATTCCATTCCATGTCTTTCGAAACGTATGATGACATGTACGTCGCAGTGATCCCGCTGAGCGGCTCTCCTACGTGCGTTTCTTTTCCATAGAACAGTACAGCCGGCATGATCTTCCCCATTGTACCTGTGTAAATGTAGTGGGTTTCATCACCAGGGCGCTGTGTAAACGACGGCTCGCTGTTCAGAAAAAGCGTGTAGTCGAGGGCGTGCGTTTCTTTCAGCTTTAATAGCTCCGGCACGACTGTCCGCATCCCAACCGAATCTACTTCCTCGTCGGGAACAGAAACGAGCACGATGTTCAATGGCCAGCCTTCTTCAATCGCCTGCTCGATAATATGCAGGTGCAGCACGACGCCCATTTTCATATCCATCGTACCGCGGCCAAACAGGTAATTGTCGGAATCCAGATCGGCTCTCGCTGCTTCCGGCAGCGTTTCCGCTTCTTCCTTCAGCTTCATCGTCAATGCCTTCGGATCAAATGCAAACGGTTCCAAATGACCATATTCCTCCGTCTGTACGGTGTCAAAGTGGCTGATCATGACGATCGTTTTCGTAACATCCGCGTCCGGATGCCGGTACACCGCAGTGAGCGAGCGCCGTCCTTTATCAGCATCGTGCAGATGAACATAGTCCCGGTGCTCTTTAAAATAAGGAAGCAGTTTCAGCTTCTCTTGTAATTTAACTGGAAAGTCTTTTTCTCCCTGCGAAAACGTCCGGCTTTCCCAGCCGACTACTTCACAAAGAAGTTCTTCAAGTGCTTCAGGTGTGTGCCACAACATACCAACCATCCTCCCGCTGATAAAAAATCCATTCCTTCACCAGTTTACCTTATCTGCAGAAAAAAACCATCAGTGACGCAGAAAACCTTCCATTTCTGCTTGAAGCCCTGCACAATAGAAGCAATACAGAAAAAGGACGTGATCGGATCGTGACGATTTTAATCAGACAGGCGCTGCCGGAAGATGCTGCTGCACTCGCCGCGATAGCTTCCGGAGTAACGGAGGAAGGCTTTGGCCTTGTCAGCCCGGAAGAGGTAACACATACTACTGATGCTATGGAACAGCGGATCATCGCTGTCCGTAACGACCCCCGCTCGCTATTTTTAACAGCAGAGAGCGATGGACAGCCAGTTGGTTCGCTGATTTTTCAGCGAAGTACGCAAGTCAAATACGTCCACCACGGCAGTTTCGGCATGTCGCTTGCCCCTTCCTCTCGCGGTGCGGGCATCGGCCGGAAGCTGATGGAGGAACTGCTGAGCTGGGCTGCAGAAGCTCCAGGCCTCGAAAAGATCACGCTCGAAGTGCTGGCAGAAAACACAGCCGCCCGGTCTCTCTACAAGCAGTTCCAATTTGAAGAGGAAGGCAGGCTTCGCCGCCATGTCTACTATCAGGGTGCCTACGACGACCTGATCCTGATGGCACTGTTTCTAAATCAGGAAAACCGAGTTTAGTCCCAGCTTTGAGTGGGAAACAGAGTCATACACGATCTCACTTAAAGGAGCTGACTGTATGACACAATATCGCTTAAACCAGCTGGAAATCGGTCAAAATTACACGGCGAAGGAGCTTGACAGCTTCGTGTCCACTACTGATGTCGTCGTTCTCTCTTCAAACGAGGAGCAGCTGTTTACCGATCCGGAGCGCGAATACAAAGTTGCCGGTTCTTATAACGGCTTTTTCGAGCATTCCTCTGACAATGGAGAAAAGTATTTCCGTGAGAAGCGTGCTTATTTAGTAGAAAAAGTCTGACGCTGTTTCACGTGAAACGTTTAAAACCCGGACCGGGCCTCCCCCGTCCGGGTTATTTGTATGAGCCATGGATATGACAAAAAAAGCGCAGCGGAATGTAATCCGCTGCGCTTCAAATATAGACCTGTTTATTCGTCTTCTACGAGCTCGTACGCGCCTTCTTCGTTGTGCGTTTCCTGGCCGGTGATCGGCGGGTTGAACACACAGACCATGCGCATGTCAGAACCTTCGTAAGCACGCAGATAGTGCTCGTCGTTCTTATCAAGTGCGTAGATTTCGTTCGCTTTGATCGGCCATACTTTGCCGTCTGCTACCGTTTCTACTTCACCCTCACCCTCGATGCAGTATACTGCCTCCAGGTGATTCTGGTACCAGATGTGCGTTTCTGTACCTGCTTTAATAACGGTATCGTGTACGGAATAGCCCATGTTGTCCTTTTTCAGGAGCAAGCGGCGGCTTTCCCAGTTTTCACCTTTTACGTGCTGGTCTGTTCCAATGATGTCTTCCAGTCGAACTACCTTCATGTCTGAAATCCTCCTCGATGATTTTCCGGTTTTCTTCTATTATACAGACTGTCCGTTATTCGGACAGCAGAAAAGAGCGGCCGAAAGCGGAGTCCCGGCCGCTCTGATTCTGTTTTAGTTTATCGTTACTTCGCTGCCGTTTTCGTCTTTACATTCATGGATTTAAGGGCGTCTTTGATGCTCGCCTCAATTACATCCAGTCCTGCCTGCAGCCCTTCTTCATCAATGTTGATCGGCGGGAACAGCTTGAACACCTGGTCGTGTCCGCCTGCCGTTTCCATGATCAGCTGTCGTTCAAAGGCGTGCTCTGCCACCTTCTCACTGAATCCTTCAATATCAGAAGAAATACCCTGCATGAGACCTCGTCCTTTACGGTGAGCTTTCATCTCTGGATATTTATCAATCATGTTATCAAGGAACTTCGTAACAGTTTCTGCGCGTGCCTGGACACTTTTTTCAAATTCTGGATCTTCCCAGTACGTGAGTGATTCGGTCGCAGTGACAAACGCCATGTTGTTACCGCGGAACGTACCGTTGTGTTCACCCGGCTTCCAGTCATCCAGCTCCGGCTTAATGAGCGTGATCGCAAGCGGCAGACCGTATCCGCCGATCGACTTGGACAGGCAGATCACGTCCGGTTTAATACCGGCCGGCTCAAAGGAGAAGAACGTACCTGTACGTCCGACACCAGCCTGCACATCGTCGACAATCAGCACGATATCCCACTCGCGGCAGATGCGCTCCAGACGCTGCATCCATTCAAAGCTGGCTGCGTTAATACCGCCTTCGCCCTGTACGGTTTCAAAAATAACCGCTGCCGGAACGGCTACGCCGCTTCCGTTGTCTTCGAGGAAGCGCTCGAAGTAGTCCAGCGTGTCTTCGCCATCGACAAAGTTGTCATATGGCATCTGAACCGTATGGCTCAGCGGAATGCCGGCACCTTTACGCTTCATAGAGTTTCCTGTTACAGACAGGGAACCAATTGTCATGCCGTGGAAACCGTTCGTGAAGCTTACGATATCCGTGCGGCCTGTCATTTTACGCGCAATTTTCAGCGCGCTCTCGACCGTATTTGTTCCTGTTGGTCCCGGGAACATGATGCGGTAGTCCATGTCGCGCGGCTTCATAATCACGTCACGGAACTTCTCCATAAACGCTACCTTTGCATCTGTCGCTTTATCAAGTGAATGCGTGATGCCGTCATCGAGAATATAGTCAACGAGCTTTTTCTTCATAGCCGGTTCATTGTGTCCGTAGTTCAGTGCGCCTGCACCGGAGAAAAAGTCGATATACTCCTTGCCTGCTTCATCCCACATTTTATAGCCGCGGGCTTTCGTAAAAACGGTTGGAAAGCTTCGTACATAGCTTCGTACACTGGATTCAAGCTCTTCGATCAACTGTAGCTTTTCATTCATGGATAAAGGTCCTCCCAATATAATTGTAGTCACCTTGTCTAAGCGGACGGTTGTCTTCCGATCTTGCGATTATTTCTTCCAGAAAGGTCCGATACGGTACGTGTATTCTGCTTTCCCGTCTTCTTCGGGAAACACGTCCGCAGGGAACGTTTCGCGTACTTCAAACGACGTATCTTCTGTCTTCGCGAGCTTCTTAAAGAGAGACTGGGAAGCGACATTGTCTTTTGTAATCGTTGCTTCCAGATACTTCACATCTTTCGCCGCGTCACGGCTGAGAAGCTCATCCAGCATTTTGTAGGCGACGCCTTTTCCGCGCTGAGAGCTGTCGACCCCCACCTGCCATACAAATACCGTATCCGGATGTTCCGGCTGGATGAATCCGGTGATAAACCCGACTACCTCGTTGTTTTCACGTGCAACCACGCAGGTTTCGGAAAAGTATTCCGCCATCATAATATACTTATAGGCAGAGTTCAGATCTAACGACGTCTTCTTTGCCAGGTTGTACATCCCTTGTCCATCTTCTTTGGACGGCTGTTCAAGCGAAAGGGCCTCAAGTACAGGAGTAACAGTTGTGCTGCTCATTACTTAAAAACCACCTTTTATGATTTATTTTGCGAGAAGTCTTCGTTCAGGATGTCTTCAAGCAAAGAAGCTTCCGTTTTTCAACACTATTAATCATAGGACGCTTTGACTTTATTCGCAAACGGACTTAAACGTCATGGATGATGATTAATCAGGATCGCTATAGCTTAGTTATCTTCAGACCATCGATCTTGCTTATACCTCTCGATTTGTCGCTAATGCACCAGATTGCTACAGGTCGACTGTTAAATTTGCTTACAAATGGAAATTTATATCCATCTCCTCCTGTTTTTTCGGCCCGGTTTACGTCCCGGCGCCGTGAAAGCGCTCATGGCACGCTTTCATATTATTTTCATTGATTCATATACCTGTTTATCAGAAAGCTAAACGGGAAATTCTCAAAAAAGATGGGAGAAGCCGCCTCTAAAATCAGGTCTATCCCTTATCCCGTCTAGGTCCTACGCCCTTGTTATGTTTTATTAAATTTTTTGAATGAAGCATGAATTCCCCTCTCAGCATTCGATAATCAGGAAGATGACCCCCAGTTATGGAGACAGAGCGCTGTCAGTCCGGCAGCGAAAAACTTTCCGTGATCTGCAGAATGTCGAATACACCATGCAGTAAAGCGGTATAATAAGAGAATATGACAGGAAGGGGCATAAAGATGAGGCACAAAAAATGGCTTTGGATTGGACTCGCTTTCGCAGCGCTTTATATTGGTGTCACCGCCTGGCACCAGCTGAAACCGCTGCCGGAGGGGATTGATTATACAGGGGATTTACATATGCTTCAGGAGGATGAAGTAACGTTTCTGACAGACCTGACCTATCAGGATGAAACGGGCGAAGTGTACGAGCACGAAATCATGGAGGAGATGTTTCGGGTGATTGACGAGGCGGAGCATTTTCTGATTATCGATATGTTCATGGTCAATGAATTCTCGGATGAATCACGTTCCTTTCCCGAGCTTAGCCGGGAATTCGGCGACAGAATCGAACAGAAGATGGCAGAGTCACCTGATGTAAAGGCGGTGTTTATTACCGACCCGATCAATACCACCTACTTCTCTCATGAAGCTGCTCACATTGACAGACTCACGGATGCCGGGGTCGAAGTGATCTATACGAATCTGGAAAGACTGCGTGATCCAAATCCGATTTACTCGAGCTTCTGGCGGATCGGCTTCCAATGGTTCGGCCAGCGGGGACCCGCCTGGCTGCCAAATGCGTTCGGTCCTACCGCTCCGGACGTCACACTTCGCTCGTACTTAAAGCTGGCCAATATTAAAGCGAACCACCGCAAGCTCGTGATGAATGAAGAAGAGGCGGTTATCACTTCTGCCAACCCGCATGATGCAAGCGGCTTTCACTCCAATATCGGCATCCGGGTATCGGGCTCTGTATTAAAGGAACTAGTCGATCAGGAACGGGCGGTCACTGCGTTTTCTGACGGAAATATGGGAGCATTTCCAACAGAAGCAGAGCTTGATGAATGGGTGACCGTGCGCGATGACGGTCCGATTCAGGCACAGCTTGTTACAGAGAAAAGCATCCGGCGGGCCACGCTGAAAGTGCTGGAACGGGCCGAGCCGGACGATACCGTCTGGATCGGAATGTTTTACTTGTCAGACCGCTACGTCATCGAAGGCCTGCATGAGGCGGCAGACCGCGGTGTACGCATCAATGCCGTACTGGATCCGAACCAGAATGCCTTCGGCCAGGAGAAAATTGGCCTTCCGAATATCCCGGTCGCCTCTGAGCTGACGGACCGGGACGACGATCTGATCACAGTGCGCTGGTACGATACGTATGAAGAGCAGTACCATACGAAAATGCTTTACGCCGACCGTGGAGAACAAGTCAATATTATCGCTGGCTCTACAAATTTCACAGAACGGAACCTGAACAATTACAACCTGGAAAACAACATCAGTTTGACCGCGCCTTCTGACAGCGAGATCGCAGAAGACGTTGACGCCTATTATAACCGGATCTGGTTCAATGAAGACGAACAGTTCACCGTCGCCTACGACGAATATGCGGATGCGGTCACCCCGTACTTATACGGACTGTACGTGCTGCAGAAATCCCTCCGCTTTACGACTTATTAAATACGATCACAAACACCCGCCTGTCACATTGGACAGGCGGGTGTTCAGGCTGTTGACAAAGTCAATCAGCTTACATGAGTATTCGGTTGATTGTATTTCCCCTCTGTTTACCGAGCCTGCCGTGGGCTTGCCTTCAGCTATTTCTCCTGTATGAAGGGAAGAAAGGCACGTAGGATGGCGCGGCTTCCACGGGCACGCCGGACACGAAGGGAAAATGGATTTGTTTAATGGAGAAAAAACGTCCCGATCACTGACGCTGCGGCTTTATTTGGTGGATACGTTGACGTACATCCCTATTCGACATCGAAGCGTTGCCTAACGAAAGGTTCCATCCATATGGAACAAGCTCGTGTGAAGCCTCACCAGGTGTGTCAACCGGACTGCCAGCTGCCAAATCGGAGGAACTTGACTCCAGGAGGATCAGAACGAGGCGAAAGCCGAGGCCGTTCCCTCCGGAAAGCGAGTGTCCGCAGATGCAGGCAGATGCAAGGTTATTCACCTGAAATGACGTTATCAACACTCTGAACACCCGCCTGTCACATTGGACAGGCGGGTGTTTGTCAGGAACGGAACCAGTAGCGAAGCGCACGCTCCATTCCCGTGCGGCACCAGTTCACGACCTGTTTATCATTCTGTTCATATGCGGCACGTCCGACCGCTGCGCTGACGAACACAGCCTTGAACACGGCGAGTGCCTCCGTTTCGTCATCGATTGCTCCGTACCATTCAAAGAAGCGTTTTTTTGCTTCATCAGGAAGCGCCTGATAGACAAGCGCCAAGTCAGAGGCGCGGTGTCCGATATGGGCATCTCCCCAGTCAATGATTCCTTTCAGTCTTCCGCGGCAGGCAATCAGGTTTTTCGGGTGCAGATCGCCGTGCACGAGCACCGATTCCTGTGGGTTTTCCCAGTCAGGAATCTCCCTCAGATAGCCCCTCGCCATATCGAGCGTGCGCTCCGGACAAACAGGCTTCAGTCCGCGAAGAATCTCTTCAAGCATCGGTTTCCGCTTTTTAGCCGAAAGCCGCTTGAGCTCATCTCCCGGGAGGCCGCTGTCCTGCACCGGTATGTCATGCAGCCTGATTAGAAAGCTGGCAATGCGTTCTGCTTCCGCACCGAGCAGATCTGTATTCGATTCGGAAGCAAGTTCTCTGCCGGGAACATATGAAAATCTGGTGAACGGGTAGTGGCTCGTTCCTTCGGTATCGGTGAATGGCACCGGAACGTCGTAGACGCTGTGAAACTGCCTCTCCTTCAGCAGGTGCAGCACGTATTTTTCATTCCGCAGAGAATGCCATCCTTTTTCGTGCCTCGGAAACCGAAACACGTGCCTGCCGGATGCTGCGTACACGATCGTATCAAAGCCGGTTCCGGTATGTTCCAGCTTAACCGGCGCCATGTCCGGAATCGCTTCGTTTATATAGTGCTCCGCCTCCTGGCGGGTAATGTCTCGAAATGAAACGGTGGTCATACGGCCTCCTCCTCTGTTCGTTCATTTTACAACAGAGGCCGGCCAGCTGTCGTGCCGTGGCTACTTTTTCACATGAAACGGACAGGTTCCTTTAATCGGCTCTGCATCGTCCCCAATAAAAAATTGCTTCCATTCCTGGTGCTCCGGGTCTCCGTAGTGGCTGATATCCGGGTGAGTGGGCAGCTGATCCCACTCCTCTACCCGCTCTCTCACCTTCTCACGGGACATCATGCCTCCGGGCTGCGTTCCTTCCAGCCCTTTGAAAATTCGCCGCGGCTGAAAACCGAGAATGAGGCTGTTGCCAAGATCACGCGTTTTCCGCTGCTTATAAGCAGGTGCGTTGCCGAACACGAATATCGGCTCTTCTTCGAAGTGAAAATCCCATAAAAAATGCTCCGGGTCCGCCGGTTTATCCTCCGGCCACGGACGCGGATCCTGCTCATGTAAATATTGAAGCATCTCCCAGAAGTAAGCACGGTAATACGCTATGCTCCGCTCCTCTTCTTCTGGCTCGACGAAAACAAACAGGCCGTGTCTGGCCGGTTTTGGTTCCTGAAACAGCTGCAGAAATTCATGAACGATCTGCGGCAGCGCACTCCAGTCGTTTCTGGATACACATCCGTAGCGCAGCTCCGCTTTCTTTTCACCCTTTTGGCCAAAATAACAGGGGAAATCTTTTTTCGTTACAATGGAACGAAACGTCTCGTATTCCTTATAAAACCAGCCGGGCAGCTTTTGGTCTCCGGCAATTAACTGTTGATCCAGCAGTGCAGTCATCTAATGCCCCACCTCCTATTACATGCATATTCCCATATTCCTCCTTCAGAAAACAGTTCCCCTGTAGGTAAAGCGCTTACAAAATGCTATAATAGGAAAAAACAGACAGGAGGCGAATTTGCATGCAGCTGTTTTCCCGTGCGATTCAAACCGGCTTTTATATTGCGACTCCCTTTTTACCTTGGCGTACTCCTGAGCTATTGGAAGGCCCCGGCGCACTGAAGCGGCTTCCTGCCCTGCTTCAGCACCGGGGTACCAGCCGAGCGGTGATCGTAACGGACGCGGGGGTGGAAAAGAATGTGATTCCCGCTTCATTTTATGATCAGCTGGAGATGAAAGGTCTGCGCTTTCACGTCTGGAATGACGTAACCACGGATCCGACCGCTGAACAGGCGGCCCGCCTGGCCGAGCACCTGGAAGAAACGAAAGCAGAAGCAGTGATCGCAATTGGCGGAGGCTCCGTCATCGATTGTGCAAAGGCAGCCAGAGCGCTGTTAGCAAGACCGGATAAGTCGCTGCCAGATATGAAAGGCGTGTTAAAAATACGCCGGCGGGGACTAATGCTTGCCGCCGTGCCGACAACAGCGGGAACCGGCTCTGAAGCGACGGCAGCGGCGGTCGTGACCGATCCTGCGCTGCACGAAAAATACGCGCTGATCGATACGTGTCTGATCCCGGACATCGCCGTACTCGACGCGACGCTTACGACAGGCCTGCCTAAACGGCTGACCGCCGCTACCGGAATGGACGCGCTGACGCACGCAGTGGAAGCCTTCATCAGCCGCAGCAGAACGAATGAGACAGACCGGCACGCAGCGGAAGCGGTGCGCCTGCTGCTGAAGCACCTGCCGGACGTGTATGCAGATGGTCACAACCTTGAAAACAAACGGCTCGTTCTGCACGCATCCCATTTAGCCGGTCTCGCCTTCACGAAAGCATTTGTTGGCAACGTGCACGCGCTGGCCCATAAGCTCGGCGCCGTCTACGGAATTCCTCACGGCGAAGCAAATGCCATGCTGCTTGTTCCCGTTCTCCGTCAATACGGCAGCGAGGTGCATCCCCGTCTGGAAAAGCTATCCGCCGCTGCCGGACTTGGTACAGATGGAGCGAGGTTTATCGATAAGCTGGAGCACCTGCGTGAGGAGCTTGAGCTGCCCGCTGGAACCGACAAGCTGCGCATCGCGGATTATCCGGTGATCGCCCGGACGGCCCTGCGCGAAGCAAATCCGCTTTATCCTGTTCCTGTAATATTTGATGAGCGTGATGTTTACGAAGTGCTTCGTACTATCCACCTGTGAACAGTTTGTGAACCGTTGAGCATTTATATTGCATCTTGTTTTTGCACGTTGTATACTGAGTGTACGGTTAAATTGTGATTTACTTCACAAGAAAAACCGTATGCTTTTTACGTTTCATTGTGAATGTTTGAGCAAGATGATGGACGTGTAAAAACCGAGTTGATATGATTTGAGTATACGCTGATTTGTGAATAATTGAGCAAGATAATAATAGGAGGTATGTCAGCATGAAAATTGCTGTAATAGGAAGCACACACGCAGGTACCGCTGCAGTCCGCAACATGGCCGAGCTTTACCCGGAAGCAGAGATTCACGTTTACGAGCGGAACGATAACGTATCCTTTTTATCGTGCGGCCTGGCTCTGTATGTCGGCGGAGTGGTCAAAGATCCGCAGGGTCTCTTCTACTCGTCGCCTGAAGAAATGAAGGCAATGGGTGTGCACGTGCACATGGAGCATGATGTGACCAATATCGATACAGAAAGCCGCAAGATTAATGTAACGGATATGAAAACAGGCGAGTCCCGCACGGACAGCTACGACCGTCTCGTCATGACGACAGGATCATGGCCTGTAACGCCGCCGATCGAAGGCATCGACCTGGATAACATTCTGCTTGCGAAAAACTTTAACCAGGCGAACACGATCATTGAGCGCGGTGAAAAGGCCGAGCACGTAACTGTAGTCGGCGCAGGCTACATCGGCGTCGAGCTTGTCGAAGCGTTTCAGCAGGCTGGCAAAAAAGTGACTCTGATTGACGGCGTGGACCGCATTTTAAATAAGTATCTGGACAAGGAATTTACGGACATCGTAGAAGATGATTTCCGAAGCAAGGACATTGAGCTTCGACTCGGTGAATCTGTTGTCCGCTTCGAAGGCGGCGAACATGTGCAGCGCGTCATCACTGACGGAGGCGCGGTGGAAACAGACATGGTCATCATGTGCGTCGGCTTCCGTCCAAATACGGATTTGTTAAAAGGAAAGGTCGATATGCTCGACAATGGTGCAATCCGTGTGAACGATTATATGCAGACGAGCGACCCGGCTGTCTTTGCCGCAGGCGACTGCTGTGCAGTACCTTACAACCCGACAGCTGGACACGCCTATATCCCGCTCGCGACAAATGCAGTACGCATGGGTACGCTTGTGGCTCGTAACATTATGAAGCCTCAGATGCGCCACGTAGGTACTCAGGGCACGTCCGGCCTGCACATTTTCGGTATGAACATGGCCTCCACCGGCCTGACGGAAACGTCCGCCGAAGCGATGGGGCTTGAGGTGAAAAGCGTCACGATTAATGAGAAGCACCGTCCCGAATTTATGCCGACGTCTGAAGACGTCAAGCTGAAGGTGACGTTTGATCCGAACTCCCGCCGTCTGCTTGGAGCACAGGTGATCTCAAAAGCAGACGTGACACAGTCTATCAATACGCTGAGCGTCTGCGTGCAGACGAGAATGACGGTAGACGAGCTAGCTTTCGTCGACTTCTTTTTCCAGCCGCACTTCAATCAGCCTTGGAACTTCCTGAACAAAGCCGGCCTCGCCGCATTTGAACAGCCACAGCCAGAGCACGCACAATAAATGGAAAGAGGAGAGACCGGGCTGAGGCCCGGTCTCTTCAGAGTGTTGATAAAGTCATTTTAAGTGAATAACGTTGCATCTGCCTGTATCTGCGGACACTCGCTTTCCGGAGGGAACGGGCTCAGCTAACCGCTTCCTCCTGCTGCCGGAAGCGCTGGATCTTCGCCTCGTTCTGATCCTCCCGGAGTCGAGTTCCTTCGACGTCGGCAGCTGGCAGTACGGTTCATATGTGTTGTTAGGCCTGCACGATCGGCTTCCACACAGATTGAACCTTCCCTATGCGACGTTTCGATGTTGAATAGGGATGCCAATTCTTCCTACAATTCAGTATAAAAGGTAAAAAAAGCGGTCGCACCTGCCTGTCGTGACGCTGTTCTCCATGAATCAGAGCCGTTTCCCCGATGTGTCCGGCGGGGACGCCCGTGGGATCAGCGCAGTCTGAAGATCCTTTCTCAGGGGTCGCCCTGAGAAATAGCTGAAGGCCAGCCCACGGCAAGCTTCCGCTGGTAAGCAGAGGGGAAATACAATCAAACGAATAAATATGTAAGTTGAAAGACTTTTTCAAATCGAGTAGAAGGGGGTGGCTAACCCCCGTCCTCTCACACCACCGTGCGTACGGATCTCGTACACGGCGGTTCGATGGCATCTTCCTTCCTTGTCGCTTCCCCGCAAAGGTTGCTACACGCTCTCCCAGTACGTTCGAGTTCCACTCTATCCTTCCGGGAGCAGCCGGAAATTCAATTCCGTTGTCTGTGATCATCACAACTTCACACGTCTGCGGACATGGAGATACCAACCGTCAAGTCCTTCCCTCGTTTCCCTTTTCAGGGATCGTCCCCGGTACTATGACTTGAACTGACTTCTGTATGTTCAGGATTGCCTCACGGCAATCGTTACTCGTTAGAGCATTCCATACAGATCTCCCCGGGTAAGTCTGACCGCTTTCCACTCGTCGGCACAGAATTTACTGAACGGGATTCGGGCAATGTGGGATTTCGTCTTGGCTGGCAGACTCATCCCTCCCTATTCAGCCTTGTATCCTGTTTCTGTTCGTTACCGCGTGTGTTTGCGTCCGGCTTCCTTCAGATTCCGGGTCGCCCCGGACACCCTTGCCATTCGCTAACGGTTCCCATTGCCAAGCCCGTAGTGGACTTTCACCACCAAGCTGCCAGACATGCCGGGCACACCAGCCTGGAGAGACCGGGCTGCGGCCCGGTCTCTTTTAATGGACTGATGCCTTTCGGCGTCCGAGCCGAAAGCCTCCGTTTGAGGTGATGGTTGCTTTTGAGGACGTTTTTGTCGTTTTCGCAAGTTGCTGTGTCGCTTTATTCGTTATAACGGTCTGTTACGTTGCGTAAATTACGTTCGTCTGCCGTTAAGTTACTTTTCGGCACAACAGCCGAAAAGCTTCCTCCCCGCTGCATTCATTAGGAATAAACCTGGCGCTTGCCCGGTTTCCTTATTTCGGCGCCTTCCTTCCCCCTCAACAGAAAAACCAGCACCCAGGCAGCGTGCTCCCGCGGTGCTGGTTTCTTCTTTAGTAAGACTGTCCCTCTTCGTCGGTGAAGACGGAGCGTACGGCTGAGCGTTCGAATGCCGTGCCTGACGGCGCTTCTCCGCTGACGCGGACGACAGCATTGTAAATACCTGCTCCGCGGCCGCCGACGGCAATCCGGTCAGGGGCCTGTCCCCTTGCCTGCTGCAGGTATTCACTGACCGCCTGGCCGAATGCGCGGCCTGCTCCCGGCTCACCCGGCGTGAAGCGGATGTCTGCGTTCATCTCCAGCGCTCCGCGGCCAGCCCGGTTCACAGCAGGAAAATCAGCCTCTGCCCGGAACGAGCGGTTGTTGTCCTCTGCGCGTACGTGCAGCTGATTGTTCAATTCCGATTCAAACTGGGCGACGAGACCATAGGCTTTCGAGCCGTTTTCTGCTGCACGAACCGTCCACTCTCCTGCCGCCGGATTTTCCAGGTCGACGAGATGATGATAAGCACCTTTAAAGAACGGCGTTTCGTCTTCTTCCGCTTCCACCTGCACGACGTCCACAGAGCCATCCGGCGTGACAAGCTCCAGCTCGTCAAGCGGCTCCATGCTCATCCAGCTGAAGGAGACACTGTCAGCCTCTGCTTCAATCATCATCGTTTCCGTCGCTTCCCCGTCCTGTTGTCCGCCTTTTACGAGCGTTGACAGGGAGTCTTCCGCTGCTGCTTCCATTAGAGAGGCAGCTCCTGCCTCGCCGCTCAAGACGCTTTGCATGAATGGAAACGCATTTTCTCCCTGATGCACTTCTCCGTGATTCCAGTTCCCTACACCAAGCATCGTTCCGTATGGCAGTGTCGCACTTTCAACGGACACGACGCCGTCACTCGGTCCGGAAATAAACCCGCTGCCGAACCAGTAGCTGCTGAATATTGGACCAGTTCGATCACCTGCGAGTGTAAAGTAGCGATTTTCCTGCACTTCCGGCCTGGAATCGGTGATGGAGCGGAAATGATTCATGACACCCGTCTGCAGACTTTGCGTGCCTTCACTGTTCTGCCCGATTAAATCAGCGATCCAGCCGAGCGAGGTGCTGTTCGCTAAATCAGCGAGCTCCGAACCGTCGTGAGGCGATCCAATCGTGATGACGTCCGAAATGAGCGAATGCTTTCCTTCGTGAATCAGCGCTACCTGGGCATCGACACCGCCCTTGCTGTATCCGACGATGACAATCTCTTTCCCGTCAAAATGAGCGGAAATCTCCTCAAGCTGTCCAGCGAGCATCGCGCCGTTGTCCCAGTAGCTTTTCGGCTCGCCGCCGGAATCGTGAAGCTCGACGAATACCGTTTCATAGCCGGCATCACGGGCCGTATCATACATAGAGTTCCCGTCGTACCAAGTTGTGGAATCATTTGTGAGCCCCTGTACAAATACGAGCACCGGCTTGTCCGGGTCCACCTTCGCCGGCGGGTCGCCGTATGTAATCGTTCCCGGCGTCAAGTCACCACCGCCTCCCTTAAATTCTCCGGCAGAAACCGTCTGAAGTGGCATGAGCAGCATAGCAGCAAGCAAAAGCAATAAGATACGCATGTTCTCAACCTTCCCTCTCTGGAGGCGGGTCGTCCCGCCCGTATTTGCCTTTCGGCTCCCTAAGAGTTCGAGGCTCTGCTGCTATTCCCTGCCATAATGGCACCCTTCCCAAGATGTTCACAGGAAAGACCTCCCCGCTCCTGTGAGATTCTGTGACATTCCTGCACGCCTACTTTGTGATTTATTTCACAAAAGTTCCACATTCACAGCCTGCTTCATGCGATATAATAGAGACAGAACGCAAAGGAGGGGTCAGCTTATGGCCGAGGTACCATCACTGAATTTGCACCAGCTAAAGCGGATGAAAGAAGAATTAACGCGCTTTATGATGACGTATCAATTTGCTTTGGATGAGATTGTCACGAAAATCGAAATTCTGCAGCAGGAATTTCACTACATGAACGACTACAATCCAATTGAACACGTGAATTCCCGTCTAAAAAGCCCGGAGAGTATCGTCGAGAAGCTGCATCGGAAACACCTGCCAATTAACCTGAGCTCAATGCGTGAAAACATTCAGGATATCGCCGGCGTACGCGTCATCTGCTCGTTCCAGTCAGATATTTACGAAATAAGCCGCATGCTGCAGCAGCAAAAGGATCTCGAGGTGCTTGAAGTTCGGGACTACATCAAGCATCCAAAAAACAGCGGCTATCAGAGCCTGCATTTGCTCGTACGCATCCCGGTATTCATGTCCGACCGGGTGGAGCACGTCTGTGTGGAAATTCAGATCCGCACGATCGCAATGGATTTTTGGGCGAGCCTCGAGCATAAAATCTTCTACAAATACGACCGCGACGTGCCGGCCAGGCTTCGCGCAGAGCTGAAAGAGGCTGCTGATTCCGCCGCCGCGCTCGACCGCAAAATGGAAAAGCTGCATCTGGAAATGAAAGAGCTGAAGGACAAGGAAGAAGATTCTGAAGGCGTGTTTGAACTTATTTTGAAGGACAACCGCCTGCGTCTGCCTGAAGCGTTTTTAAAGCAGGACGACGACGAAACGCTGAAGTAATCAGGATAAAACAAGGCTGCACTGGCAGGATAACCGGTGCAGCCTTAAGCTTTATTCTGTAAATTCGATCACGAGCTTGCCGATCATGGTGCCAGATTCCAGCTTTTGATGGGCTTCCCGGAACACGGCGGCGTCCAAGCCGCGGCGGCGCTCGGTGATCGTCGTCTTCAACGTTCCGGCATCCAGCCTGGATGACACTTCTTCCAGCAGCCGGTGCTGCTCAATCATGTCCTCTGTTTCAAACAGCGCGCGAGTAAACATGAATTCCCAGATGAAACCTGCGCTTTTCTGTTTTAATAATCCGAGGTCGAGCTTTTCCCCGGTTTCGACAATGGAGCAGATCATGCCCTGCGGCTTAACGACATCCGCCATTTTATCCCAGTGTGTGTCGGTTGCGTTCAGGCAGAAAATATAGTCAACTTCATGAATGCCTTCCTGCTCCAGCTGCGGCCTGAAATCGTCGTGGTGGTTGATGATCGTGTCCGCTCCCATCTCACGGGCCCAGTCCGTTGTTTCCTTCCTCGAGGCTGTCCCGATGACGTGCAGCCCTGCCTGTGCTGCCAGCTGCAGCGCAATCGACCCGACACCGCCGGCAGCACCGATAATCAGAATCGATTTCCCTTCATTTTTCTCAGCTGCCTGAGCAATGCCGAGCCGGTCAAACATGCCTTCCCAGGCGGTAATTGCCGTGAGCGGCATGGCCGCGGCTTCTGCAAAATCGAGCGATGACGGCTTTTTGGCCGCTATTCGTTCATCGACTGCATGGTATTCACTGTTCGCCCCTTGTCTGCCGACAGAGCCAGCGTAATACACCTCGTCGCCCTCCTTGAACAGTGTCACATCTGATCCGGTTTCCACAACGACTCCTGCTGCGTCCCAGCCGAGAATTTTCGGCTCCTCTTCTTTTCCATCCTTTGGCGCCCGAATTTTCGTGTCGACCGGGTTAAGCGACACGGCTTTAACGTGAACAATAATATCGTGCGGCTTCGGCGTTGGCCGTTCCACCGTTACATTTTGCAGGCTGTTCTCATCCTCAGCCGGAAGGTATTCATAAAGTCCAACTGCTTTCATTGTTGTCATCATCGTCTCTCCTTCATCATATGATTATCATTTGAACGAGTCTGTACCCTGCCATGGCGGGACTTTGTATGCTTATACAAAGATCTGTTTGACATATACCAGAAAGGTGCGTATCATGGGCATTACTCGGAAAACAATAGTGTTTCCGTTAGAACCTGCTGTACTCCCTTATTAGACAACCGTTCCGTGTAACAGCCGGAGCGATCATATTTTGGCAATCTGTGACAGACAATAGTGCTGTTTTCGCAAAGCCGAAGAGACGAACCCGCCAGAGGTACGTCTTTTCGGCTTTTTTTCTGTCCGCTTTCGACTAGAAAGGTGGTATTAGCGTGACATTTTTCATTGATCACAAACAAAAACGAGTTCACCGTGTACTATGCGCAGGTGACAAATGTGGATTTAACGAAACACCCGCAGATCAGCGGGAGTTTACAAACAGCAGCGAACAAATCGACCGTCTCGTTCGCGACATGGCTTATCATAAGTGTTCGCACTGTGAAGCCTTTACCCTTGTTGGAAAATAAGTAAACCCATAACGTAAGCCGTTCCTCTATTCAGGAACGGCTTTTTGCTTGTTCACTGGGCATCCATAACCAGCACGATGTACCCCTTATCGGTATAGAAATCCCAGGAAACGAAATGATCAAGCACCGGCTTTCCCACAGCACTTTCCAAGTCTACCTCCTGAAGCATCCGGTGTTCCAGCGGCCGCTTCGCCTGCTTTAGTTCACGGAGCATGCCGTGACGGATCAGCTCCTTTTCGACTTCAACAAGAATTTTTTTGCGCCGGCAGAGGACGGTCCGTTCATTCAGCCAGTAAATTTGCGTTTCTCCCGGCTCTTTCTCTGCCATCTCGCTCGCACGGACTAATTCTCGAAGCAGCGCCCGGTCATTCACTTCAACAGGGGATTTCCACTCCTGATCTTCAGCCCGTATCCCTCTTAGCTCTCCGAAAATAAGGCCGGTTTCCCGGCGCAGGTTCCAGTCGGTGTACATTTCTTTCATCTCCACACCAGCAGTCTGCTCAAGCATTTCGCAAATATCGCTGCGAAGCTCGGACAGCATCATTTCCCGTGTATCCAGAATCCGCTGATATTCTCTCCGCTTCAGCAAAATCTTTTCCATAGGAGGCTGAAACCCCCGTATATGAACAGTAAAAAAAGGCGGTTCTATGGTGACATATACAGATGTGGGCCCTCTGCCGAAGTGTTCCCGCAGCAAAGAGGAAAAATAGCTGCCCAGCTCTGCTTCCATTGATTTTGATTTCTGTGTCATGCTGAATTCCCCTTTTCTCCTTGGATTTCTGTCTATCTAATACCCTGATTCCGCGAAGATTATTCCTGACGTGCTTATCGCCTCTTAACAAAAGAAGAAATGACTGAAAATAAACTGGTTACCATAATCGTTGTTTATTTCACTCATCACCTGCATTTGTGACGATTATTTGAAAAACAGGTTGCAATCCACGGAGTCCTCCGCTTATAATGTAAGCACTTACAAAAACAGTCATCTGATGACCTGCTCTCTTGATGACCCGCTGTTTTTTCTTGGATGTGACGCGAGTTTGTTTTACAATGAATGGAGGAATATGAATGGGAACTGGAATGCTGGCACTGATTGCGCTTACCCCGATACTTGCTGTCCTGCTTTTTCTTGTTATTTTGCGCTGGCCCGCCAGCCGTGCGATGCCGGTCTCGCTGCTGATTACGATTGCGGCCGCGATGATCTTCTGGAACGTGCCGGCCAATCAAATCGGCGGCGCGATTGCAAATGGACTCGTTTCGGCTCTGACGATTCTGCTTATCGTTTTCGGCGCACTGCTTTTGCTGAACACGCTTCGGGAAGGCGGAGCACTCGATACGATCCGCCGCGGCTTTACGGACATCTCTCCGGACCGCCGTGTCCAGGCGATTATCATCTGCTGGCTGTTCGGTTCCTTTATCGAAGGCGCTTCCGGATTTGGAACGCCCGCCGCTATTGCCGCTCCGCTGCTCGTTGCCATCGGCTTTCCTGCGATGGCTGCCGTCATGGTTGCTCTTACAATTCAGTCTACGCCGGTGACATTCGGTGCGATCGGAACACCGGTCCTCGTCGGAATTAACGACGGCCTACAGAACACGGCAGGCTTCAGCACGGCAACACTCATGGAAATCACGCAGCACGTGTCAATTTTGCATGCGATAATCGGATCGTTTATCCCACTGATCATGATCGCGATGCTGACAAAGTTTTTTGGGAAAAACCGTTCCTTCATTGAAGGACTGCGGGCCTGGAAGTTCGCTCTGTTTGCAGGCGTTTCGTTTACAATTCCGTACATGCTGATCGCTGTCTTCATGGGACCGGAATTTCCGTCGCTGTTCGGTGGGTTAATCGGCCTTGCGATTGTCATACCGGCAGCTAAACGCGGTCTGTTCGTTCCGAAGGATGACTGGCAGTTTGAGAAAGAGTCAAATTGGGATCCGGAATGGAAAGGCGTGCTGAAAACAGAAGCAGCCGGCACCGTGCCGAAGGTGTCCATGATCCGCGCTTGGGTGCCGTACATTATCGTCGGCCTGCTGCTTGTCATCACCCGCCTGGATGCCCTGCCGGTGAAAGCCTGGCTGCAAAGTGTCGTTGTCAGCTTTGGAGAACCATTTAATGCCGGAATTGCCGTATCGTTTCAGCCGCTTTACCTGCCGGCTGCGATTTTAATCCTCGTATCTGTGCTGTCTGTTCTTTTATATAAGATGCCCGTCGCCCGCTTTGGGCGCGCTGCTTCGCTTTCTTTTAAAACGACCGTCGGAGCTGCAGCTGCACTGATCTTCGCGGTGCCGATGGTGCAGGTGTTCATTAACACCGGTGTCGAAGCGAACGCGTTCGGCACGATGCCGTTTCAGCTTGCGCTCGGAGCTGAATCCGTCTTCGGCTCCCAGTGGCCGCTCGTCTCAGCTGTCATCGGTGCACTCGGCGCGTTCATTGCAGGAAGCAACACGATCAGCAACATGATGTTTTCCGGCTTTCAGTACGAGACGGCTGAGCTGATCGGCGTCACCGGCACAACGACGGTTGCTCTGCAGGCGATCGGCGGTGCCGCCGGGAACATGATCTGTGTTCATAATGTTGTCGCTGCAAGCGCTGCTGCCGGACTGACCGGCAAAGAAGGACTGCTGATCCGCAAGACGCTCATTCCAACGACATACTATCTCGTATTTGCCGGAGCACTTGGCTCCGTCTGGTTTTATGGATTTGGTTTAAACATTGGAAGCTTACTCCTCGTGCTCGTTATTTCCGGGCTCGCCTATGCGATCTACCTCGGTTCACGGCCGGTGAGCGAACAGGAGGCGGTTTCCAAATCTGCTTAACTTCCGGGAGGACTGTTTTATGAACGTATCACTTTTCATCACATGCCTTGCTGATGCTGTCTATCCATCATCTGTCGGACGGAGTACGGTTGAACTGCTCGAACGCCTCGGCTGTAACGTCTCCTTTCCCAAAAAACAGACGTGCTGCGGTCAGCCTGCCTTTAACAGCGGCTTTCATAAAGAAGCGCAGACAGTGGCCCGTCATATGATCACGACATTTGAAGAGGAAGAGTGGGTCGTCACGCCCTCCGGCTCGTGTGCGACGATGATTCACGAGTATCCGAAGCTGTTTCCTGAAGACGACGTCTGGAGAGAGAAAGCGGAAAAACTCGCGGCCAAAACGTATGAGCTTACCCAGTTCATCGTTGATGTGCTGGAAATTGAGGACGTCGGTGCCACGTTTCATGGCAGCGTCACCTACCACTCCTCCTGCCATATGACGCGACTTCTCGGAGTGAAGGAAGCTCCCTTCCGGCTGCTGAAACATGTATCCGGACTAACGCTGACCGAGCTTCCATATAAGGAACACTGCTGCGGATTCGGTGGTACATTCTCGGTGAAAATGATGCCGATTTCCGAGCAGATGGTCGATGAAAAGGTGCAGCACATTGAAGAAACCGGTGCGTCCTGCCTCGTCGGCTCTGACCTCGGCTGCCTCATGAACATCGGAGGCCGCATCGAACGGACCGGGAAACCTGTGGAAGTCCGGCACATCGCAGAGATTTTAAACAGCAGAGAGGAGACGGTTTCATGAGTATCCGCATCAGCAACGATCCGTTTTTTGACCGGGTCGGCAAAGGAATTGAAAACACGTTCATGCGCTCCGCCGTCTCCGGCGCTCAGGACCGCCTCGAAGGACGAAAGGCTGCCTCGACTGCCGAACTCGGCACGTGGGAGGACTGGCGCGACCATGCCGAAGAGATCCGCCAGCACACGCTCGATAACCTTGATTTCTATTTGCAGCAGTTTGCTGAGAATGCCGCTGCCCAGGGCGGCCACGTTTTTTTCGCCGAGACGAAGGAAGAGGCGAACGAGTATATTCAATCGGTGATTCAACGTAAGGAAGCGAAAAAGGTCGTGAAGGCAAAGTCGATGGTAACCGAAGAAATCGGCATGAATGAGGCGATCCGCGATATTGGCTGCGAGGTGATTGAATCTGACCTCGGCGAATGGATTCTCCAGCTGGATGACCACGATCCGCCGTCTCATATCGTCGTCCCGGCCCTTCATAAAAATAAGGAACAGATCCGGGAAACGTTTCGCGAAAAACGCGCTTACGACAAATCATCCGACCCGCAGGAGCTCGGCCGCTTTGCCCGCGAGCAGCTGCGCCAGGACTTTTTAAGCGCTGACGTCGGCATCACCGGCTGCAACTTTGCCGTTGCGGAGTCGGGCTCCGTATCGCTCGTCACCAACGAAGGAAATGCCCGCATGGTGACCGCACTTCCGAAGACGCAGATCAGCGTTATGGGCATGGAGCGGATCGTTCCGACATGGGAGGAGCTCGACGTGCTCGTCAGTATGCTCTGCCGGAGCGCCGTCGGCCAGAAGCTGACAAGCTACGTCACCGGACTCACGCCGTCGGAAGCAGCGGACGAACATGCGCCCGAGGAATTTCATATCGTCATCGTCGACAATGGACGCTCCAAGATTCTCGGAACAAAGTATCAAAGCGCTCTCCAGTGCATTCGCTGTGCGGCCTGCATTAACGTCTGCCCGGTTTACCGGCACGTCGGCGGACATTCCTACGGCTCGATTTACCCGGGGCCGATCGGAGCGGTGCTCACTCCCCTCCTGGAAGGCTATGAAAACAACAAAGAGCTGCCGTTTGCCTCTTCGCTCTGTGCTGCCTGTACGGATGCCTGTCCAGTTAAAATTCCACTGCACGAGCTGTTAATTGAGCACCGCAAGGACATCGTGGAGCACGAAGGCGGCTCCGGCTTTGGTGAAAAGCTCGCCATGCAGGGTTTTGCCTATGCAGCGAGCCACCCGAAAATCTTTCAGCTGGGCGGCAAGTCGGCAGGCCCGGTCGTCGATAAACTCGGCTCCAAAGAAGGCGGCGGACCCGGTCCGATGAAGCTGTGGACGCAGATCCGCACGCTTCCGTCGCAAAAAGGAGACCGGTTCCGCGACTGGTTTGAAGAACGGGAAAGGAGGAACCGCCGTGGGAACGATTCATAATCAGGATGCGTTTTTAGCCAACATTGCTGATCGTCTCGGACGGGACCGGCGCATGAAAGGCGTCGAGCGCCCCGTCTGGAAGCAGCAGCCGCAGCATGACGTTTTTGCCGGCGCTTCTCCGGCAGAGCTGCAGGAAATCCTCATCCGGCAGTGCGATGCGATTCACACGTCTGTCGACACGACTGAGATGGCCGATCTCCCCGACGTGCTCGCTGCAGCACTGGAGCGGTTTGGCTCCTCCCCTGCTGTGTACTGGTCAGATGATCGATTTGCAGATTTCGGCGTTGACCAGGTGATGGATTCGCTCGACGAAAGCAAAGCGTGGACAGATGAGAACCGGGAGGAGATGACCCGATTTGCCGAGCGTGCAAAAATCGGTGTCACGTTCTCCGACATCACCCTCGCTGAGTCCGGTACGGTTGTGCTGTTCAGCGCTCCCGGTAAAGGCCGTGCCGTCAGCCTGCTGCCGGAAGTGCATATCGCCCTGATTCCACGCTCGACAATCGTACCGCGCATGACCCAGGCGGCCGCTGAGATTCACAGACGCCGCAAGGAAAACGGCACGGTGCCATCATGCGTCAACTTTATTTCCGGCCCGAGTAACTCGGCTGATATTGAGATGAGGCTGATCGTCGGAGTTCACGGTCCAATCAGCGCCCACTATATTATTATCGAAGACGCCTGAACCTGAGGCGTCTTTTTGCTGCCGGAATTGAATCCTGACGATTGGAATGGTATGTTTTTGAAAAGAACGTTTGTTATTAAGAAGGAGACTGCCGCTATGAGCTTCAAGCAGATTAAAAATAAAAAGATTTCCGAGATTGTGCGTGACCAGATAGAAGAACAAATCCGCTCCGGGGAACTGAAGCCTGGTGAGAAGCTACATTCCGTTGTCCATCTCGCCGACGAGTTTCAAGTGAGCCGCTCGGCCGTCCGTGAAGCACTGAGTGCGCTGCGGGCGGTTGGCGCTGTTACGATCCGTCAGGGGGAAGGAACGTTTGTGAACGACTATGACTTCTCCAGCATGTCCGATCCACTCAAATCGGAGCGGGTGATATCCAGACAGGAGATGCTCGATCTCTTTGAGGTCCGCAAGCTGATGGAAGCCGGAGCCGCGGAGCTTGCTGCTGAGAAGCGGAACGACGAGCACCTGCGCGTCATGCAGGAGGCGCTCGACGATATGGCCGCTGCTTCCGGTGAAGATGTAGGCGAAGCGTCCGACGTCGCGTTTCATCTAGCCGTTGCGGCTGCTGCCGGCAATAAAACACTGTACAGCATGATGGAGCAGCTTGCCGATACACTCAGGCGCACGATGTACGAAGCACGCCGCGTCTGGCTGTTCTCAGAAAAAAAGACGCTCACGCGGCTGTATGAAGAACACGTTGCCATTTTTGAAGCGATTCAGGCCGGCAGCGCAGATGCGGCAAGACAAGCGATGCTCACCCACCTCTCCAACGTCGAAAAGGCGATTATCGACGGTATCAGCCAGTCCTGACGGCCGCTGCCTTTATTCGAAAACAGGTGATGATTTGCACGTGTTTCACGTGAAACAGCTCTTGTCCTATTCTCTTTTATGAAGCGGTGTGGGATGATGGAAACAACAGCAGGAACGGAGGAAAAGCCATGCCGATCACCATGACCGAAAACGAACTGACGCTCGCCGTCATTCAAACGCTGAAAGAAGGCCGCCGCAAGGCATTCCAGGAACTGATGGAGGAACTGCAGCCATACGATATGGCGTGGCAGTACAAAGAAATTCCGGAGAAGCACCGCTATAAATTTTTAGCCTACATGACGATTGAAGAATTGACCGATCTCATGGGCGAGCTTGACCAGGATGATCAGCTCGACGTACTGGACCGCCTCGGCGCCAAGCGGTCTACGAAAGTTCTCGACCTCATGGAAAACGATGAGCTCGCCTCTTTTCTGACAGATCTTGAGCCGGAAAAGATGAAGGAGCTGCTCGGAGACATGAAGCGGGAAGAATCACAGATGGTGCAGGATATCATGAACTATCCGCCGGAAACGGCTGGACGACTCATGAACAACCGCTTCGTCTGGATAAAAAAACATTATACGATCGGTGAAGCCGTCGATAAGCTGAAGGAATTCGCCGAGCTCGCTGAATACTTAAACTACCTGTATGTCATTGACGAGGAACGAAAGCTCGTCGGGGTTGTTTCCTACCGCGACCTTCTGCTTGCGGAAGCAGATGAAAAAATTGAAGATGTCATGTACGGACGCGTGGTGAAAGTAGAGGTAACGGAGGACCAGGAAGAAGCCGCGAAGCTGATCAGCCGCTACGACTTCGTCTCCCTTCCCGTCGTAAAAGAAGATAACACACTGGCCGGCGTGATCACGGTCGATGACATTATCGACGTAGTTATCCAGGAAGCGAATGAAGATATCGAGCGCCTTTCTGCATCCGGTAAGGATATCGATTTTTCCACAAAACCGCTCGTCGCTGCCTACAGGCGTCTCCCATGGCTGATCATTCTTCTGTTTGTGGGACTCGTATCCGGGGGTATTATCAGCGGATTTGAAGGGACACTCGATGCAGTGGTGGCGCTTGCCTTTTTCATGCCCATGATCGCCGGGATGACCGGAAACACCGGCACCCAGTCGCTCGCTGTCGTCGTCCGCGGGCTTGTGCAGGAGGATTTAACCTTTAAACAGACGGCCAGACTGATATTGCGTGAGTTCTGGGTCGGTATTTTAATTGGTATTACGTGCGGTATTCTGATCACCTTCGTCGCCTTCTTTTGGCAAGGAGATCTGCAGCTCGGACTTGTCGTCGGCTCGTCCCTTCTGCTGACACTGATTATCGGCACGCTTGCCGGAACGATCATTCCGCTTATTCTGTATAAGCTGAACGTCGACCCGGCCATCGCTTCCGGTCCGCTTATCACGACGATCAACGATATTTTATCGCTGCTGATTTACTTCGGCATCGCGACAACGTTTTTAATTAATCTCTCATAACGAAACGCCTGCTCCGAATCGCACATTCGGAACAGGCGTTTTTTGTCTATCTGCCGCGGTCCACTTCTCCGCCGTGTGCTTCCACCATCTGCATGATATTGCGACGGTGGTTGAGGAAATTCGGGTCGCTCGCATCGAATTCGAACCGGTCACCGTTCTCAAACGTAAGCTCGATCGTATCATACGCCGCACTTGTCTCATCATCGGTGATCGTCAGTGCAAGCAGCTCGACGTCCTCCCACGCATAAAACGTTTCGTCCAGGCTTATCATTTTGTTGACTGTGAAACCCTCATCCGTAAAATAGTAGTAATTCATCGCACCGACCCAGCCAGCCGGAAACGAAAGCAGCATGAGGAAAAAGACGATCACAGCCGGAACGATCGGATGCTTGTTCATCCAGTATCGTTTGGTGAAAAAATATAGAAGCGACACCGCTGTAACGACTAAAAATGCTCCCGTTACAACAAGGTAGGCCGCCCCCGTATGGTTCACGAACCAGTTGTCCCGGTCAAACAGCACGGTTCCCTGCACGATCGGCAGTATCACAACCGGAAGAATAAACGCACAGATCGTCGTGATGATCGCTGTGACGATCACGACTTTATCGACATCATCGTGATCCATTTTATCAAGCAGCTTCATCTGTTCTCCCCCTCCTCGTCTGTTGTTATGTACCATACGCACCGCACGACGAATGGTTTCATGATTTTTCCAATTTACGTGAAAATAGGTGTGCTGAACCGTGGAGAGTGGTACGATAGAAATACCTATTCTGATGAAGAGCGAGGCGATGTCCATGAAACTGACTAAAACCGATATTCAAATGCTCAATATTCTCAGCGAGCACGGCCGTATGTCCTACGTCGATCTGGCAAAGGAAGTTGGTATGTCACGTGTTTCCGTCCGCGAGCGGATGCAGATGCTACAGGATGAAGGCATTATTGAAAAATTCAGCGTCGTTATCAACTCGGAAAAAGTCGGCAAAGGCGTCTCCGCTTTCTTTGAAGTCGACTGCGAGCCGACTGCGCTCGTCCAGGTAGCGGAAACGCTCGCTGAAAATTCGAAGGTCGCCAGCTGCTACCAAATGACCGGTCCAAGCACGCTGCACATGCACGTTCTCGTGGAAGATTTCATTCAGCTGGAGCATTTTATTAACGAAGAGCTGTATGCGCTCGAAGGCATCACTCGCGTAGAGAGCCATATATTGCTGCGCCGCTTTAAAAGCCGTACCGGCATGAAGCTGTAACGCGCGATCCGTTAGGGTCAGCAGCATGAAGTGGCTGCTGGCAAGCTTCCGGCAAAGCCAGCTTGATGTTGTTTACAGCCTGTAAGCCGCTCCTGACTTCAGGAGCGGCTTTTTCAATGCCAGGACAGATCGATACACAGGGCAATTTAGTTATGTTCTTCTACCAGAAAGACGTAGCGTCCACTCCCGATTTTCAGCTTACTGCCGGCAAGGCCCGTTGCGGCTGTCAGCTGCACTTCTTTCATACCGGCCCGGCGCCCCTTCTGAAAGGAAAACCGGCAGCCGTTCAGAAACAGATCCGTTCCGTCCTGCTGAAAGCCAAACAGACGGCTCCACTCTGCTGTGACTGCATCCGGGTCCGGCGTTTCCCAGACCGCACCCGCGGCCTGAATCGGACCGCTCTCGTGCGTCAGCGCCCCCAGCTGGCTGAGCATTTGTCTGCGCGCTGCTTCATCGTCGCCCCATTCCATGAGAAACGGATACGGAACGCCCGCCGTTTCGCCCTCAATCGGCAGCATGCGCCACTTCAGAAGCGTACCGTCCGCCGTGCGGTGCTCACCGTAGCGGATGTCCGCTGCAAGGCCCTTCTCCTGCAGCGCCTTTGCAGCCTTGTCGAGATCATCCGTCCGGAGGGCAATCCGGCTCATCGCTTCATCACCGGGCAGATGCTTCAGGGAATCGAGCGAAATGAGATTGCGCTCCTCTGATTCCCTCACGACCGCCTCATTTTCGATGCCGATGAATTCCATATAGGTTAAGTCTGCATAGAGCAGCCGGTTCCAAGTACCCCATTTTTCGTGAGATCCGCCTGCAATGACGGTTAAGCCGGCGCTTCGGCACTGTTCTGCTGCCTGCTCCGGATCGTTTACATAGTGAACGACATGGTCCCATTCAAGCTTCATCTTTTTCCTCCTTTTGCGGCGGGAACGTCTCCAGCACCGCGCGGATACCCTGCAGCAGCGTTGAGGTATCCACGTTTATAAGCGTCACCCGTTTCGGAGGCGTTTCCCCCGGTTTCTGATCGAGCGTTACGGTGCACGTCCGCGTTTGTTTATCGATAACAAGTTCTATAATCGGCTCTGCACTGCCGAGCAGCACGGACGATGTACTGCCGGTCAGCTGCTCCTCCCAGCATGCAAGCTCGCCACTTTGCAGAACGGTGTCTGTAAAGCGGCTGTTGATACCGTCCGCCTGAAGCGTAACGTCAGCGGTGAGCCAGTCCCGATCTTCTGCAAGGTCCGCTGCCGCATAGGTGCGTCTGACATCGTGAAGCCGCAGGAATCCGTTTGTCCCTGCAGCTTCTATCGACACGGTCACGTGCTTTTTTCTGCCGCCCGGTTGACGAGCGCTTCCAGCTCCGGATTCATGCCCTTGACTGCTTCGCCTTCATAAACGGTCACCGGGACTCCTAGCAGTCCGAGCTCCTGTACTTCTTCGCGGTAGGCTTTCTCCGCCATGATATCCCTTACTTCATAGGAAACGCCTTTTCGATCGAGCATCTGTTTAACAAAGGAACATTCCACGCAGTCCGGCGCAGAATAAACGATTACGTCTGCCATGTTGTCATCCTCCTGTTTTCCTTTTTCTTCAGTTTACTAAAACCTGCTGACTTCTTCTAGAGCTGGCGCTTATGATGCTTTTTCCGCTGGCGGACCCGGTAGTAGATATAAACTCCGACAGCAAGAACGATCAGGGCGGTGATGACATACTGCACCTGCTGAAAAGCGGCATATACGGCTTCCACGTTGCCGAGTCCGCCTAAGTACAGCATGAGAAACGCAACCGGCAATACGCCTATAAACGTAAAAATGCCGTACCGCGCCGGGCTGATGCGGCAAAATGCCGCCACATACACGATATAGCCCATGCCAAGCACTCGTCCGGCTGCAATCGTCCAGCCGCGGTACTTCTGCATGAAACGGACCATCCGCTGGGCCCGGCCGGTGCGGATGCGCCGTTCCACGACGTATTTAAATTTGACCGAGAGCGCATAAGGCAAAAACGCGACAGCCGTATACAGCGCCGCTGATGCAAGGCTCAGCCAGACGAGATCCATTCCTGTCGGATCAATCAAATATCCGTAAAGCAGAAAAATAATCGCAGCTGGAAACGGAATCGATAACGCTTCAACGGCAACGCCGATAAACAACCCGATCCATCCGAGCTCGCGCAGTGTTGTCAGTATCATGTCAATCATTGGCACGTTCCTCCATCGTCTGTCTCTTCCTATTATGTACCCTCGATGACGATAGAAAAAGCCGCTTCTGCAAAACAATTATGGAAAAGCATCACACAGTCCTCCTTTTTCATCAAAAACAGTCCTAAAGACAGCGGAATTCGATATGCTCAAGCTGAGAGGATGTTACATGGAAGGGAAGAAATACGAATGACCAGAGCTTTTCTTCTATTACTGATTGTATTATTTGGCAGCTACCTGCTTTTTCAATATGCGTTCGGGCTGAGACTGGAAACGAACCCGCTGAACTACTTCATCCCCGTGCTGCTCGTCGTCCTGTTTTTGCTCCAGCGGCGGCCCTCGTGATTGCATTTCCTTCCAGCACGGGCGTATCATGTAGGAAAGACACGTTTGAAAGGACGGATATGTTATGGCAGACAAGCAGCTTCACACCGGTTGGAAGCTCCAGCAAAGCTATCTCGAGCTGCGCGACCTGTTCCATCAGCAGCTGACGCTGAAGCCGATCGCCTCCCCGCGCCTGCTGCTGCTCAACGACGCCCACGCCCGGGAGCTCGGACTCGATCCCGAGGCACTGCGCGACGAAGCAGATGTGCTGGCCGGAAACCGTATGCCGGAAGGCGCTGTTCCCTTTGCTCAAGCCTATGCAGGACATCAGTTTGGCAACTTCACGATGCTCGGCGATGGACGCGCCTTGATGGTCGGCGAGCAGCTGACCGCTGACGGCAAACTCATTGATATACAGCTGAAAGGATCTGGACCGACGCCGTATTCACGCGGCGGAGACGGTCGGGCTGCGCTTGGTCCGATGCTCCGGGAATATTTGATCAGCGAAGCGATGCATCATCTCGGCATCCGCACGAACCGCAGCCTCGCTGTCGTGAAAACAGGAGAGGACGTCTATCGGGAGACGGCCCTCCCCGGCGCTGTACTGACTCGGACCGCTTCCAGCCATCTGCGCGTCGGAACGTTTGAATTTGCCCGTCGCGGCGGCTCGTACGAGGACTGGGAAGCTCTCGCTGAGTATGCAGTGAGCCGGCACCTGCCGGAAGCTGCCGGCAGCGAAGACCGCTACGAGCAGCTGCTGCACGCCGTTGTAGAGCGCCAGGCCGAGCTGATCGCGTCGTGGCAGCTCGTCGGCTTTATCCACGGCGTAATGAACACGGATAACATGACGATCAGCGGCGAAACGATTGACTACGGGCCGTGCGCGTTTATGAATGCGTATGATCCGAAAACGGTCTTCAGCTCGATCGACGCCGGCGGCCGCTATGCGTACCAGAATCAGCCGTATATCGCGGCCTGGAACCTGGCGCGCCTGGCCGAATCGATCATGCCGCTTCTTGCTGATGAGGACGAGCCCGCTCTCGAAAAAGCACAGCAGGCGATTGATTCCTTCCGCTCCCACTATGAAGCCGCCTGGCAGGACGGCGTTCGCCGAAAGCTCGGCCTTCATGAGGCAAAAGCCGGCGATGCCGCCCTTGCCGATGAGCTGCTTGGTCTGATGGAGCAGGAGAAAGCCGACTTTACCAACACGTTCCGCACACTTTCGGAAGGGGAATCGCCCGGCGATGCCTTCCAGGGCTGGATGGAGCGCTGGCACGCCCGCCTCGCAGACGAAGGAACGTCTCCGGAGAAGGCGCAGACGCTCATGAAGCAGCACAACCCAGCGGTGATTCCGCGAAACCATCTCGTAGAAGAAGCACTTCGCGCTGCTGTTCAGGACGATGACATGTCATCGTTTCACGAGCTTCTTGCTGCGCTTCAGGATCCGTATCAGGCAGGAAAACCAGCCCGCTTCTGCTCTCCTCCGGACGATGAAGGAGGCTATCGCACGTTTTGCGGGACGTAAGCATGATGATAGACGAAAAAAAGCGGCCTTCAGAAGGCCGCTTTTTTCGTTCTCGCAGGGGAAGGTGTCGATGTTCGGAGCCAGTGTTGCTTTTATGGGCTCGTGAATTGCTTTTGACCAGCCTTCTGTTCCTTTATTCGTTATATAGTCCTCTCAAGTTGCCCAAGTTACGTTTGCTCTGCGTTAAGTTGCGTTTGCTCTGCTGGCTGTAACATTTGGCCATCGGCTAGTTGCTTTGTAAGCGTCAAAGAATCTGTGCCTGTTTTCCCTATCACGCCTCTGGCATGCTGAAAGAAAGCAGAAAGGATGTGAGGATAATGGAGGAAGCAGCGTGGGAAAATCCCCATGATCGGCGAGTCAACCG
>NZ_JAATHJ010000016.1 GCF_012034335.1 Alkalicoccus luteus
CGGTTGACTCGCCGATCATGGGGATTTTCCCACGCTGCTTCCTCCATTATCCTCACATCCTTTCTGCTTTCTTTCAGCATGCCAGAGGCGTGATAGGGAAAACAGGCACAGATTCTTTGACGCTTACTTACCAGCGGTCAAAAGTAACTTACGCAACTTAACAGACCGTTATAACGAATAAAACAACTTAAGGCTTCGCAAAAGCAACATAACGCGAGGCAATGCTAACAGTCGCCTGCAACCACTGAGACGTTGATTTCGATGGCTGTCCGCTGCATCCCCGGCGAATGCTGTGAAGGACAGGCATCACCGTTCCTTTAAGGTACTCGCAAAGGGAAGGTCCAATCACTAGTGAACAAGCTCGTGCCAATAGAAATAAAACATTTCACCTTTTCTTCCAGTTTCCGGCATCGACTCCGTGAGGATCAGAACGAGACGAAGATCCGGCATACAGCAGGAGGGAAACCCGAGCCCGTCCCCCCCCACCGGAAAGCGAGTGCCAGCAGATACAAGCAGATGCAGCATGATTCACCTGAATCGACTTTCTCAACAAACTGTAAAACCGCATCATAACAGATGCGGTTTCTGAGGGGTGTCAGGATGGTCCTTCCCGGCTGCGGTGTTTTTTTATTTTCAGCAGATCCTTTGCATCTACCTGCCTGTTGAGCCTTGCCCTGTAGAGCAGCCAGGATACTCCGGCAATCAACAGAAGGATGACAGCAGTAAGGATCAGAAATACTGGCAGATACATGACACGGTCCCCCCTTTATTCACGTTCTATTGGGAGGCGAGCAGAATCTCGCCTTCCGGCTGCAGGCTGTTCGGCTGAGGCTCCAGACTGATGGCAATTTGATCAATCTGCGTATCTTCCATTTCTGTCAGCCTGTAAGTTACAGCTCCGTTCCCGTTCTCATCGATCGTAAAACTGCCTGCCGGAACCGGTGTTTCTCCTTCAATTACCCATGCCTGAAATGCTTCTGTTCCCTCAAGCTGAGGCATGTTCGACACTTGTATCACCAGATCAATGTGCCCGTTCTCGGAGATAATCGTGGCAGATCCGTCTCCTTCAAAGCCTTCTCTTGCCGGACTGAGGGTGGATGCGAGCAGCACGTCCGATACGCCGTCCTGTTCTTCCAGCTGTGCCTGAAGCTCCTCAAAATCCGCTTCAAGCAAATCCCGTTCAAATACAAGCTCCTGCCGCTCTTCCTCCAGCTGGGAAGTTTCTTCAGCGAGTTGCTGACGGTCCGCAGCTTGAAAGATATTACCTGATATCGAGATGAGAAGCGCTGCTGCTGTCAGTCCCGCTGCCCAGACCGGGATACTCCGCTTCTTTTTCATCTTTTCTTCGATTGCTGGCGGCGCAGCTTCTTGCCTGTTTTCTGTTTCCTTTTCTTCAAAAACCGACCCAAGAATTCGATCTTTCATTCCCTCCGGCGGTTCGGCAGCGGCACTCATGAACGGAAGCTCCCCGGCGAGCTCTTCCCATTCCTGAAGCTCTTCTCTGCATTCTGCGCACGTCTCCAGATGCTTTTCAAAGTCGCGTCGCTCCTGTTCATTCATTTCTCTGTTGAAGTAATCAATCAGCTGATGACATTCTGTGCTGCTCACTGCCAATCCCCCCTCTCCTCATAAAGCTCCTGTTTAAGATGTTTCAACGCAAGTCTGATGCGTCCTTTCACTGTACCGAGTGGTATTCCTGCTGAATCTGCGATTCGTTTATGGGAATAGCCTTTAAAATAAAACAGCTCGATGATGACGCGCTGTTCGCTTTTCAGCTTTTGCATCGCTTCTTTAATTGTTTCCCGCCGCTGCTTCCATTCGACAAGATCATCGACCCCCGGCCCTTCATCAACCGTTTCTGCTTCCGTATGAACTTCTTCTGAAGCAGCTCGCGTATGCTTGCGGATATAATCAATTGCCGTGTTGCGAGTGATAGTGAGCAGCCAGGAAGAAAATCTCCCTTTGTCCGTATGATACACTCCTTTGCCTCGCCACAGCTTAATCATCACTTCCTGCACGATTTCTTCTGCAGCGCTTCTGTCCTGTACCATTTTATAAGCAAAAGAAAACAACAGCTTCGCGTATTTGTCATAAAGCTCTTCCATCGCCTGTTTATCCTGTTTCTTCAGCCTTTCGTAAAGAGCCGCGTCTTCCTGATTTCCCATTTCACCCTCCTTCCGGCAGAAACAGCGCTTCTGCCTTTATAACGAATAAAATACGCATTTGGATCATGCTTGATCTGGCATTAAGGGCAGAGACTGTGTCCATAAAGAGGATTGTTCAACTAAGAAAGCAGTTTGAAGGAGCAGTTCCTCCTGTCCTTTAGCGGCCATTATTTGAATTCCGAGCGGCATGCCTCTGTCCGATCCGGCCGGAATCGATACAGCTGGCTGTCCGCTTAAATTCGCGAGCTGCGTAAATGGCGTGTAGACAAGGCTTGGTTCAAACATTTCTTCGATCAGCTCCAGCCTGTCCTGCCCTCTGAGCATTCGTTCTCGCAAAGCATGCTCCTCAGCTGCCGTCCTCGTCAGCTCGCCTGCTTTTGGTGCACGAGAAGCAGCTGCAGGTGTTATGTAAAGATCAAACGTGTCGTGAAAAGCTTCCATGCGCGCTGCAATCTCGTCCCAGCTTTTCAGGCTGGCTGAATAAGCTGCAGCATCGACGTACCGGCCTGCTTCCTGGAGCATCCATGATTCGAGTTCCAGCCCGCTTCCGCCGGCTGTAAGCCCGGCTTGTTCCAGCTGACGGACAACCGAACTCATTTCACCGGCATTCATCGTGTAGTATTGCCTGATTAACGCACGTCCGTCAATACCCGGCTCCTTCTCCTCTATATAGTGCCCCTGTTCTTCCAGAAACGCTGCGGTCCGCCTGACTGACTCTTGCGCTTCCGCTGAAACTGGTGTCCCTACGGGTGATGACAGCGAAAATGCGATACGAAGCACTTTTTTCGGTTCTTTTAAGTGAAATGCAGAATCAGGAAGCTCTGGCCAGGGAAATGCTGCTTCCGGCTGAAAGTGCTGCGAAGTTTGAAGCATTGCTGCGCAGTCCCGCACGGTCCGTGTCAGAACAAAATCAATCGCTGCTCCCTGCCACTGTCTGCCTGAACCCGGTCCGACAGGCGTTCTTCCGCGAGTCGGCTTCAACCCGATAAGCCCTGTAAAAGAGGCCGGAATACGGATGGAGCCTCCACCGTCACTCGCACCGGCAGCAGGCACCATCCCAGCTGCAACTGCCGCTGCGGACCCTCCGCTTGAACCGCCGGGGCTGCGGCTGATGTCGTGCGGATTACGAGTGATTCCAAACGCCTTTGGCTCAGTGACATTTTTCAGCCCGAACTCGGGCGTGTTTGTTTGTCCGATGATGCTCAACCCGGAATTCTTCCATCTTTTTACGAGATACGAGTCTGCTTCAGCCGGAGCGGTCAGCAGCGTTGAGCCGGCTGAAAGTCTCATGCCTTTTACAGCTTGGGAAATGTCCTTCACTACAAAGGGAACACCGGCAAACCGTCCCTTTTGCTCGGATTCCGGCGGGACAGCCCGAATGATAGCATTCAGGTGCGGATTCCACTGCTTTACTGCCTGATCAGCTGCTTCCCGAACTTGTAACGCTGTCGTTTCTCCCTTCCAAATCGCTGCTGCTAATGCCAAAGCATCCATGCTTCGATATTCGTCCACTCTCATCGCCTGCACGTCCTTTCTCTGATACCTATCATACCCGAAGTCATCGCGTGATTCGACTGATTTGCGGAGCATGAGCCTGGAGCGTTTTTTAATGCAGCCTAAAAAAGCTGTCCCTCCGGCAGCACCGGTCGGGACAGCACATTTATTCTGCCTCCTGCGTCAGCGTCTGACGCTCCATGCACACATGATAAAGTCGCGTTGCTTCCTGTTTATCAGCAGTGCCGTGAATGAGTGCCCGGTTGTCCTGGAATACCATCACCCGGCGTCCTTCAATCAGGAGTTCAGTAAATGCCGCTGTTTTTCTGACAGCTTTATCTGCCAGTACGGACGAACGGAGCGCATACGTGAGATTTGCCGGACGTACCTGCACGGTATTTCTGCCGCAGAGCGTCATCACTGCAAGACCCTGCTCCTGTTTGTTTAAGGAAGGATATTCGGGATTTTTTCCACAGGACGGACAGTTTTCCTGCTTCATCTGCCCAACCTGAAAGGACCGCACTGAAAAGTCAAGCAGCTCCGCCTGAAGCAGGCCGCTTCTGAGCTTATCTTCCTGTCCGGAAAGCAGCTTCAAAGCTTCTACTGACTGCAGCCCCGCTGTTATCTGAACGGCGGGACCGAGCACGCCTGCGGTTTCGCACGACTCCGTTTCCTGATCGCTTTCCCCGAACAAACAGCGAAGACAGGGAGCTTGGTCGTTATCCGGCAGCACGGTATACGTCATGCTGCGATCAGCGAGAGCCCCGCCGTAGATGAGCGGAATTTGTTGCTTTAACGCAAAATCATTCAGTAACAGGCGCGTTTCGAAATTATCGAGCCCGTCCATGATCAATGACACTTTCTGAAACGATTCCAGCACAGCAGGAGTGATTTCTGCTGTGTACGCCTCTACCCGGACCGAGCTGTTAATCTGCTGCAGACGCTCAAGCGCAGCTTCTGCCTTTGGGCGGTTCTGCTCCGCATCCCGTTCGGTATAAAGCTGCTGCCGCTGCAGGTTCGTCAGCTCGACGATGTCGCGGTCTACGACGCTGATCCGTCCGACACCGGCTCTGCAAAGACTTTCCGCGATGCTGCTGCCGAGCGCTCCTGCTCCGGCAACCAGCACGTGGCTCTCCTGAATCAGCTGCTGTGCCCGCCCCTGGAAGCCCGGAACACGCATTTGTCGCGCATATCGTTCCATCACGACCTACGGCTCATTCCTGCAGATGGACTGCTGGCTGATGCTGACGCTGATTTGGCAATGCGCCCAGCTTCATAGCCTGCTCTGCCTGCCTCACAAGCTTTCCGCACTGCTTCGGCCATTTTAGCCGGGTCCTCTGCTCCTGCTACAGCGGAGTTAAGCAAAACACCGTCTGCACCGAGCTCCATCGCCTGGCATACATCCGCTGCTCCTCCAAGACCGGCATCCACAATAATCGGACAGGACAACTCCTCAGTGATGATTTTTAAGTTGTACGGATTTAAAATGCCGAGCCCTGATCCGATCGGAGACGCTGCAGGCATGACCGCATGGCAGCCGATTGCCTCAAGCCGTTTGGCAAGCACGATATCATCGGACGTATAGGCAAGCACCGTGAAGCCTTTTTCCAGAAGCTGTTCAGAAGCTTTTAACGTTTCGACCGGATCCGGCATCAGCGTGCGGCTGCAGCCGATTACTTCCACTTTCACCATGTCACATAGTCCCGCTGCACGGGCAAGCTCTGCGGTGCGGACCGCTTCCTCTGCAGTAGCTGCTCCCGCCGTATTCGGAAGCATCTGATACTGATCGAGATCAAGCCCTGCGAACACATCCTGATCCGCTGTTTCCAAGTCGATTCGTCTGACTGCAAAGGTCAGCACTTCTGTTCCGGAAGCTTTTACAGCAGCCTCCTGTTCTTCTGCATTCCTGTATTTACCTGTTCCCAGCATCAGCCGTGACTGAAGCTGATAATCTCCTAATTTCAGCATCGTTTATCCTCCTCCTACAAAATGTACAACTTCCAGCTGATCGCCGTCCTGAACCGGCTGGCTCTCCCAGTCCTCTTTTTGGAGGATCGTGCCATTTTGCTCTACAGCGGTGCGCTTTCCGTTCAGTTCCAGTTCAGCAAGTAGATCAGCAATCGTTTTCGTCTGTCCATCGATCTCTTTCGTTTTTCCATTCACAATTACGTGCATGATTTATTCTCCTTCCGGATGAAATGGCTGAAGAGCTTCTGGTACCGTTCCCGACTCACAGGCTTCTGCAAGCAGCTTTCCTGTATAACCAGAAAACAAAATGCCGTTCCGGTAATGACCTGTATTCACATACAATCCGGCAGCGAGACGACCGATTGCAGGTCTTCCGTGAACGCTTTTCGGTCTGACGCCGGCCCATTTTTGGTTGACTGCCCCGCCTGAAAGCTCCGGACAAATTCTTACTGCTTCGTTTAACAGCCATTCCTCCGACGCCGGCTTCACATGGAGCGTCGTATCATAAGGTGTTTCTGTCGCTCCGCAAATAACGGAACCGTCTGCTTTTGGTACCAGATAAACGGTTTCTGTTACAAGAACTGTATTTAATACAGGGGATTCCGGCTGGAAACGGAGACACTCTCCTTTTACTGGCACCATCTCCGGCATGCCCGGACAAGGAGCAGGCCCAATGCCGCCCGCATAAAGAACGTGTCGTCCGACGTATACCTTTCCAGCAGCGGTCACTGCCCAGAAGCCGTTTTCAGCAGCGACATTCGTAGCCTGGGCCGGATAGATGATGTCCACACCTGCAGCTTCTGCAGCTGCCGCTAGTGTGTTTAAGTAGGCGGTTGCTTCCACCTGGGCTTCCTGCGGAAACGAGATTCCTGCAAGCGGCTGCCGGACCCCGTCTATCTCCGGAGCTTCCTCTAATGTCAGACCGGCTTTTTCTGCGTGCGCTTCCAGTTCCTCTCGCCCTTTTTCAGAATAAGCGAGTCTCCATGCGCCTGTTTTCTTTAGTCCTGCCTGCACGCCTGTCTGCTTCTCCAAGTCCGGAACCCATTTTTTTAAATAGTCACGTGCGGATTCTGCATAGGATCTAATTTTCTCATCCGGGAGCCATTCCGTCGAGGCTCCGAGCATGCCTGCAGCAGCAGAAGAAGCTCCGGCACCAGGCTTATCGCGTTCCAGTACAATAGTCTTTAATCCTTTTCGAGCCGCATGGACTGCGGAAGCCATTCCATTGACACCTCCGCCGATCACGATTAAATCGTACATAGCCGATCACGCTCCTTTCGCAGTTGTTCTCCTACTTTGCCAGGTTCTTCAGCTTCCATCACGGCTGATAAAAAACCTGCACCGCTGTAACCACGCTCGTAAAACAAATTCAGTGTCGACTTTTCAGCACCGCCGATCCCGATTACCGGCACAGAAGCACACCTCAGCACTTCTCGCTGCTCGTGAAGAGGCATCACCTGCTTTGGTGCGCTCAAAGGCGGCAGGACCGGTCCGCTGATAACAAAGGCAGCCTTTTCCGTCTCTGCCTGCAGCAGTTCATTCACGCTGTGGATCGACTTGCCTCCACCTGTTTCACTAACGCTTCCGGACGGTGAATGAACGGTACCGCTCCAAGCCTCCCAGCCCGGCGTCTTTTTGTTTACGATCAGCTTGATCGTAAACGTTTGCTCTAAATACCATTGAAAAAAAGCGTTGCTCTGCTCTACTGTCCACTGCGGTTCTCTAAGATGAACTGCATCGAAGCTTTCATTAAGCTCCGAGATTACCACTGCCAGCTGCTCCGGCCGCATCGATCCCGTACTTATGGCGTGCAGATCCAAGCTATCTCCCCCTTCTGTATGCAGAAAAAAGCGCTCTCCTGATGACAGGAAAGCGCTTCAAAAGCCACGTTGTGTGTCTTTGATGTCACTTCCCTACGCCAGTACAATCTGGATCAGGTTCCGGGAGTCCCAAAGCGCCGCTTCGATCTCAGCCCCCTCATACGGGGCACCTCCAGTGAGCTTCTATTTAATTTCCAGTTTAGTCGCGCCGGCGTCCTTTGTCAATCGTTACAATCAGGCAACGACTTCCGCTTCCACCAGCTTCATCTGATAGAAACTGCCTTGCCGTCGCATCAATTCCTGATACGTGCCTGATTCAACCAGTCTGCCTTCCTCCATCACAAGAATCTGATCCATCGCTTCGAGGCCGCTTAAATCGTGAGAGATAAGAAAGAACGTGCTTCCGGCTGATGCATGCTCTATTTCCGCTCCGACTTCCGCTGCGGTCGCTGCATCAACGGAAGCTGCCGGCTCATCTAAAATCCAGACCGGCTTTTGACGAAGCAGCAGTCTCGCTGTTCCAAGTCTCCGGCGCTCCCCGCCGGATAAGTTAGCAGCCCGCTCCTCCAGCAACGTGTCCAGACTTAAGTAGCCGAGCCGGACCTGCTCCAGAACCTGCTGCAAATCAGCATCATCTGCCTCCTCGGCAAATAAATTGTCACGCACTGTCGCAGCGAAGAAATGCTGCTCCTGCAGCTGAGCATTGACGTGCGGCCAAATCGTCGTTTCATCCAGAGCACCAGTCGATACATTTCCGTAGCTCACGGTCCCCTGTTCAGGCAAATAGATACCAAGCATCAGCTGCGCCAGCGTTGATTTACCTGAACCACTTGCACCGACCACAGCTGTCCGCGATCCAGCCGGCAGTGTGAAGGAAACGTCTTTAATAACCGGACGAACTTCACCAGGATACGTAAACTGTACCGCATCAAACCGAATCGGCACATCCGCTCGTTTCAGTGCTGTGCCGCTCCGCTGCGGCTGTTCCTGCTGCTCTTCTTCTATCGCTTCGTCGAGCCTTGCTGCGGCCTGGCGGCTCTCTTCTGCATAGGAAGGATATTGGGCCATCGGCACGGCATTCTCAAATACGGTAAGACTGATCATCATGAGCATTGCCAGATAAATACCGTCTAACGTGCCATTTGCTGTCATCACCACACCGGTTACGAGAACGAGCCAGGAAATAAGAAATGCCGTGCTCTGGTTCCATGTGAGTCCCGCCAGTCTGCTCCCTGCAGCCTTGCGCTGCTTGCCGACATAGCTGTCCGCTGCTTCTAACAGCTCCTCTTCTTTATCATCCAGCTTTTGAAACAACTTTAGATCCTGATAGCCGTAAAAAAACTCCGCTGCATCCGTTGAAAGCTTTCCTCTTGCTTCCCTGATGCCGGCAGATGCCCGCTGCTGTCTGCCGCGGTAAATTGCTGGCAGGATCCAGCCTGCAAGAAGCACCCCGCCGACAAGAAGAGCCGCTGCTGCCGGAGAAAAGAAAACTGTAAAAGCAATCGTTGCTGTAAACACAGCAGCCATCACGACAGGCGGATAGAAGACGCGCAGAAAATAGTTTTGCAGGCTTTCTACGTCTCCGACAATCCGGGACAGCAGATCACCGCTTTGAAATCGGTGTGTAATCCGTGGAGCGAGCGGTGCAATCTGCCGGAAAAAATGAGTTCGTACGCTGCTGAGCATCGTAAACGTTGCCCGGTGCGAATAAAGCCGTTCACCATAGCGGCTCAGCCCACGCGTAAAGCTGAACAGCTTTAACAACGCAATCGTCACTGTTAACACGTACAGAGGCGGCTCAATTGCCGCTCTTGAGATAAGGTAGCCGCTGTTTGCAAACAAAGCAACAGCGCCCATCCCGGCAAGGAACCCAAAGAGGACAGACAGGAACACGTCCCGTTTTTCACGTAAAACAAACGATCGGATCAGCTTCATATTTCCACCTCCTGCCGATTCAGCATCTGTCTGTAGCGAACCGAGCTTTCCAACAGTGCTTCATGTGTGCCGGATTCCACCACCCGGCCTTGTTCCATCACTAAAATTTTGTCTGCTCGTCGTATCGTGTGCAGACGGTGGGCAATGGTAACGACCGTTGCCGTGCGGCCGAGCTCTTCAAGTGCCTGCTGCAGCACCTGTTCCGTGCGGACATCAAGTCCGGAAGTCGGTTCATCAAAAAAGAGCAGGTGCGGCTTTTTCATAAATGCTCTTGCAAGGGCGACACGCTGTTTCTCTCCTCCCGAGAGCCCGCGTCCTCCGTCGCCAATCACTGTCTCCAAGCCATTCGGCAGCTCCTCTATAAGCGCCGCCAGTCCAGACTGTTCTACAGCAGCTGTCAGGTCGCTTTCAGGTGCATCCGCCATTCCGAGAGCAATGTTTTCACGCAGCGTACCGGCGAACATATACGGATGCTGGGTGACATAGGCGGTCTTTTGAAACCAGCCTGCTTCACTGTAGCTTCCCTGCTCCAGTCCGTTTGCTTTTATCTGTCCGTCAGCTTCAAGCAGACCGGATGCAGCCTGCATCAGTGTGGTTTTCCCCGAGCCGCTTTTCCCGATGACAGCGGTGCTTGAGCCGGCCGCCAATGTTTCTGATACAGGCCCCAGCTGAAAGCGGCCGTCCTCGTACGTATAGGAAATCGCTTCAAATGAAAGCTCCGGCGCCTTTTCCAGCACAGCTGCTCCTGTCCGTTCCGGCTCAGTCTCTCCATCAAGCTCAGCATACACACGCTCCGCTGCTGCCATACTGCCCCTTCCCGTGTGAAAGGCACTGCCCATCTCTTTAAGCGATGCAAAAAATTCTGGAGCAAGTATCAGCACAAAAAAGGCAGTAAAAAACGACAGCTGATCGTAAATCACGAGGCGGAGTCCTACTTCAAGTGCAACGAGCGATATACTGAGCATCGAAATAAATTCGAGCATGAGCGAGGAAAGAAAGGCCACTTTCAACACCGTCATCGTCGCATCCCGGTAGCCTAAACTGCTCGCCTCTACCTCTTGTTCCTGCTGCCTCGCCCGTCCGAACAGACGGAGCGTGCCAAGCCCCTGCAGCACGTCTAAAAATTTTCCGGAAAACGCCTGCAATTTCTCAAGCTGCTCGTCTGATTTCGCCTGGGTGCTCCTGCCGATCATAATCATGACAAGCGGAATGAACGGCGCAGTGACGAGCAGGATCAGTCCGGAAACCCAGTTCATGTAGAAAATAGCGCCAAGCAATATAAGCGGCACAAGAGACGACTGCATCATGACTACGTAATAACTGCTGAAATAAGCATCGATTTCATCCACTGCATCGAGCAGCGTACTGACTTTTCGACCAGTCTGCTGGCTCCCTGCCTGCTGAAGCGGCTGTTTTTTGAACGTTGCCAGCAGCTGTCTGCGAAAACGCTGCTTGACTTCTGCTGCGAGCCATTCACCTGTTCGATTGTTCACATATTGAAGCGCAGCGCGCAGCAGCAGTGCCGCCGCAGCCCCTCCCAGGAGCCAGATGACATCACCCGGTCCGCTTCCGCCGAGAAAAACAGCATCAACGACAGCGACGATGAAGTACGTCTGCAGTACGATCGTGAATCCGATCAGAACTGAGACGGTCATCAGCAGCAATCTCGTCTTTTTATATTCTTTGGAGAGCTCTTTTAACCTCTCTTTCACACTCATAAACGTTCTCCTTTATGCATGGGTCATTCTCCTATTATAAACGAAACGGACGTGATTTCGACAGGAAAAAGACCGGTCCGGAAAACCGGCCGGTCCTGCAGAGCACCCCTAGTGGGACATCCACTTGGGCGGTGTATTTTTATCCCAGTAAACATCAGCGATCGTATGATGCTCTTCAAAATCATCCTCTTTCATATGGTAGTGAAAGTTGAAATAATACCCTTGCTTCGGCTTCATATCCCGCCTGACGTGAAACCGGATCACATCCGTCTCTGCTTCTTCATCATAAATATGGAAGATCTTCTCCCCGTATCCGCTTGACGGATGCTCGGAAATGGAAAGCTTTACCGGCATCTCATCTTCATCATAAATCGATGAGATGACATCTTCCATTTTCGGAATGATTTCCTCCAAAATATTATCTTCAACTTTGTTCAGTATTTTTGGTCCGAGCTTGGAATACATTTGCTCCTTCGCCTGCGAAGTTAAATCTTCCAGCTGTTCCTCTGTCGTTAAATAGAGGCTTTCCTCTTCCATAATGGTGCTGTCTGAGACAGAATCAAATGCGGAAGATGTATCATACTTTACTTCATCCGGCTGTTCAGAATCTTTTTTCTCTTTTTTGCCTTCCTCATCTTCGGGAACGTAGGCACCGAGAGTCAGGATGGACAGCGTTATCATCGTTATTCTTCTGAGCCACAATTTCATACACGACACATCCCTTTCTGCACGGCCTTTTATTCAGTTTAACACGCAAAAGAAGCCGGTTGGCAGTTTTTTCACTATTCCCTACTTTTCAACCGGTTGGCTGTTTTCTGCCAGCTGAATCCAGGATTGTCCTCCGTCTTCTGTCACATATATATCTTCCTCTGCCGTTCCAACAGCAAGACGGTCCCTGTCCTCAGGATGGAGTGCAATATGCAGCACCGCGTCTTCATCGAGCGTGAAACCAACACTCTCCCAGCTGTCTCCAAAATCTTCGCTTACCATGAGGCTTCCGCCTTCTGCATCAGCCGTGTAAGCGTACAGTACACCGTTTTCGGCCGCGGCACTTACCATTACCCGGGACTGATCCGTCAGCTCCCAGGATTCACCGGCATCCGGTGATTCATAGATCCCGCCTCGTCCGCTGATGAGCAAATGGTCCGGGTTCTCCGGATTGGATACAAGCGAAATCACGTCCGGATACTGCTCGGGCAGATTCGATGCCTCGAGCCGGTCCCAGTCCGTTCCGCCGTTATCGGAGCGGTAAAAGGAAGAGTCCGATGCGTTAATACCGTACATACGGGTTTCATCACCACGGTTAACCTCCATATGATGGAAATCCGTCTCGCCGGCAAGCGCAATCTGTTCCCAATGTTTCCCGCCGTCCGTACTCCTAATAAAGCCGATTGGATCCGGCAGTTCTGAATCATGTGAAGGGTGTCCGCTTGATACCATTGTATTATCCTCTAATAGCGTAAAGCCCATTAAATCATGCTGTTCCTCATGTTCAGCAGGATCTCTCCAGATCCCGTTTTCATCAATCGTTTTGACACCGTGATGCGTCGATACGTGAAGGGTGTCCTCTTGTTCACGATCAAATTCCAGTCCGTGTATATGTTCAAACGTGTCCACCTCGTGACCTGCCGCCTGTGAACATCCGGCGGCAAGAAGCAGGAAAGCGGCTGCAGCTGTCTTTTTCATAACGAGTCCCTCCTGTTCTGAGAGCATTATAGCATATACATTGCCCCGCGGCAGAGTTTAAGTGAAAATGTACGATTATTGTCAACATTTTGCGGCTGTCTGCTATCGTTTGGAGTGGCCCGGCATTGAAAAACGCGGGCGTTTCGTTCAATATAGATGAAGAGACGAAAGAAATGAGGGCCTTGCATGAACGAAGATAATATTACAAGACTAACTGTGAACGATAAAGAATTGATTTTGATCGGTACCGCGCACGTATCCAAGTCGAGCGCTGAAGAAGTGAAGCACGTTATTGAATCAGAGCAGCCAGATTCTGTATGCGTCGAGCTCGATGAACAGCGGTATCAATCTGTGATGGACAGTGACAGATGGAAGAACATGGACATATTTAAGGTGATCCGTGAAAAGAAAGCAACCCTGCTGTTTATGAATCTTGCAATCTCGTCCTTTCAAAACCGGATGGCCAAACAGTTCGGCATTAAACCGGGACAGGAAATGATTCAGGGGATCGAATCTGCTGAATCCATTGGAGCTGATCTCGTCCTTGCTGACCGCGACATTCAGACGACCTTCGCCCGCATTTGGGGAAACCTTCGCTTTGGCGGCAAAGCCAAGCTGATCACGTCGATTTTCGGAAGCGTGATTGTTCAGGAGAAAATTTCAGAAGCGGAACTTGAGCGGATGAAGAAGCAGGATACGCTGAATGCCGCCATGCATGAATTTTCTCAGGCTTTCCCGCGTCTGAAAGAGCCGTTGATCGACGAACGAGATCAGTATCTCGCTCAGAAAATAAAGGAGGCTCCCGGAAAGAAAGTTGTCGCCGTATTAGGGGCAGCTCACATCCCCGGTATTTTAAAAGAAATTGAACATGAGCAGGACCTTAAGAAGCTGACGGAAATACCAAAAAAATCACTGCTGCCTAAAATCATTGGCTGGGCCATTCCGCTCGCCATTATTTCTGTGATTCTGTACACCTTCTTGAATAATCCGGCGGCCGGTTTGGAGCAAACGATCAGCTGGCTGCTTTGGAACGGATCCCTTTCAGCACTTGGTGCAGCCATCGCCTTTGGTCATCCGCTCGCAGTTTTAACCGCGTTTGTCATCGCACCGCTCAGCTCGCTTAATCCGCTGATGGCTGCAGGCTGGTTCTCCGGATTCGTCCAGGCGTATATCCGCCGTCCGAACGTTGGCGATTTGGAAGTGCTCTCAGATGACGTGCAATCGTTAAAAGGCTTCTGGCAAAACAAGGTTACCAGAGTGCTTCTCGTTGTCATCCTTACGAATATTGGGAGCACGCTCGGCACCTTTATCGGAGGAGCCGATGTCCTCCGGTTGTTTTTTGAAAATCTGTAGGATTGGTCGGTTAAACTCTCCATACGAGCTGTTTTCAGCTGCAAAAGTAAGCCCTGCCGCGAATTGACGCAGCAGGGCTTTCTCATTAAATCGGGTTATCTTTACAAAGGGCCTGCCAGCCGCTGCTGATTGAGCGTCAGGTCATCTGCATCCTTTGACCTAAAAACAACTTAACACAGAGCAATAGATGCACAAACGTCGTAAAAAATAACTTAACGCAGTGCAAATGTCACTCAACGGAGGTCAAAAACGATTCAGGCAACTTAACAGGCCGTTATAACGAATAAACGAACTTAAGACCGCTCAATCGTTACTTAACGTGACATAAAGACGATAAACAACCGTAAAGACCGCAGACTGTGCTTATCCTGTGCTTTCTCAAGACGATTGCAGCCCTGACGCTATCGCGTCAGGGCTGCCAGGCTGTTGAAAAAGTCTTTCAACTTACATATTTATTCGTTTGATTGTATTTCCCCTCTGCTTACCAGCGGAAGCTTGCCGTGGGCTGGCCTTCAGCTATTTCTCAGGGCGACCCCTGAGAAAGGATCTTCAGACTGCGCTGATCCCACGGGCGTCCCCGCCGGACACATCGGGGAAACGGCTCTGATTCATGGAGAACAGCGTCACGACAGGCAGGTGCGACCGCTTTTTTTACCTTTTATACTGAATTGTAGGAAGAATTGGCATCCCTATTCAACATCGAAACGTCTCATCGGGAAGGTTCTATTCGTATGGAAGTCGATCGTGCCTTCATAACCAGCACATGAAACGCACTGCCAGCTGCCGGCATCGAAGGATCTCGACTCCGGGAGGATCAGAACGAGGCGAAGATCCAGCGCTTCCGACAGCGGAAGGAAACGGTTAGCTGAGCCCGTTCCCTCCGGAAAGCGAGTGTCCGCAGATACAGCCAGATGCAACGTTATTCACTTAAAATGACTTTATCAACACTCTGGCAGCCCTGACGCTATCGCGTCAGGGCTGCCTTTTCATGTGCGCTTGACTGCCGGCAAGTATGCTGACCGCTCTTACCGTTTTTCACGGTTGGCACCATAAGGTATCGTATAAAAATAGACATCATCCCGCTTGAAGCGTTGAAAAAAACCGGGCGCTTCATTAGAAGCAAGCTGCTTCGGAGTATACGTACGCCCGAGCAGCTGCGGCATCCGCTCCTGAGAATCAAGCGGCGTCGCCTCTGCTTTTTCCAGTACGTCCCCGACGATGCCAAGTGACAGTTTTTCTTCAAGAATTTGCTTCGTCTGGTAAACAGACAGGAATGGGTAGCCTGAGCCGCCTTCGTAAACGGCATGCAGAAAAATTAATTCATAATCGAGCTGCATCAGCCTTCGAAACCAACTCAGCTTTTCTTTTTTCGATTTCGCCTTGGTTATCGCTTCCGTCACTTCTTTGCTTTCTTCGTAACGACCGTAAATCATGCTCTCCAGCTGGCTAAATGTATTGTTGAAATAAACTTTCCGGTGATCATGTGGAATTCCTTTTGGATTCAGTTCGACTTCATACATATAATAGCCGCTTCCGTCCTTTTGTATCTCTCCATCCCGGAACATTCGTCGAAGGTCAATATCGTGATAACGCCGCTTTTTTTGCAGCTGCGAGGGAGCCGGAGGGTTCGGCCGCTTTCTGTCATGTGGCAGCATAGCGTTCACCCTTTTCTTAGATGTTACTTGTATTGTACACCTTGTATAATACACGTACAAGGAAACGGTTTCATGCTGCTGCGCTGTTTTATTCCCAGCGTTTCAACGCTTCATCCGCAAGCTGGTCCAGCACAATATCGTCCATCGGCGGATTGTGAAGACCTGCGCGAATATCCCGGTAGCAGCGCTGCAAGGTGCTTTGTTCCGAGAGACTGCCTGCTCCGCCGATCCGCATCGCCAGATCGACTATCCGCATGCCGTTATTTGTCACAGTATATTTCGCAGCTGAGAGTTCCGGCTGCACGAGCTTTCTGTCTTCAAATCTGGCTGCTTCATACTGCTCAGCTGCCCGGTATAAAACCGCTTCGCTCTGACGGAGCAGCAGCTCCATTTCTCCGAGTTTTGCCCGTACGTGGGCTGTTTCACTGATCGTTCCATTCAGCGAGTTTGGAGAGTAGGAACGACTGAACTTAGCCGCTGTCCGAAATGCACGCTCTGCAATTCCTAAATAACAGGCCGGGATGTGCAACAGCCATCCGTTGACCGGCTGAACGGTCCGGGACTTCAGCTGAATCTTTGCATTCCGGCTCAATTCGACGTTCTCAAGCCGCAAATCATGACTTGCCGTTCCCCGCATCGCTACTGAATCCCACGTATCCTGGATTGTAATACCAGCCGTCTTCATCGGCACGAGAAATTGCGCAGGGCCATCTCCCTCTATATCTGCGGTAATAGCCGCGTAATCGAGTGCCGGAGCCATGGAGGCAAAGGCTTTATGACCGTTCAGTATCCAACCGTTCTCCGATTGTTCAGCTGTTGTTTCCGGCATGCCGCCTCTTGCAGGACTGCCGGACGCCCGCTCGGAAGCGACTGCGTTAAATAGTTTTCCGGAAACGGCTTCGCGCATTAGAAACTGCTGCTGTTCATCGATCCATAAATCGTGTTCTCGCATATGATACAGCAGGCCGTTATGCCACCCCATGCACAAAGCAGAAGCTCCGTCTGCCCGGGCAAGCTGCTGCTGCAGCTTTAAAAAATCCGGCAGGTTCATCCCTAAGCCGCCAAGCTCCTCCGGTACGGTCAAAGCGGAATAACCTGCTGTTTTCAGCATATCAGCTGTCTCTTCCGGGAATGTCCCCTCCCGATCATGTCTGTCACCGGATGCTGCTATCGTCTCTTCCTGTTCCAGCAGCCAGGTCATCATTTTTTCTTTCACATCCGTCACCTCCACATACCCATATGCTACACCTTACCTTTCTGCTTTAGCTACTTAAACGCACGCAAAAAAAACAGCCTCTTTACAAGAGACTGCCCGTTGCAGATATATATGCAAAGAGGCAAAGGTAAACCCGGACTGAGCAAGCTTTGCATTCATCTTCTGAGTCGTGCCCCCGTCTGTTTGTGCTCAGAATTCGTACGCTTACTTGAAGCGATTAAGAATTCATTTCATCATTGAAGACGACTATTTGATTTCTTCCCCCGTTTTTGGCGGCGTATAAGGCCTGGTCGGCCCGCTGCATGATCGTGTCGGCTGAGTCTGAAGGGCGCCATTCAGCAATCCCGCCGCTGACCGTAATCGGACAGCTCTCCCATTTTCGCGATTCCATATGCAGGCGGATATCGTTTCCCGCTGCTTCAGCCTGAACTGCATTAACCGAGCTGAACAGAACGAAAAATTCTTCTCCGCCCAGTCGTCCGACCGTATCTCCCTCACGGATAATGGCCTGCAGTTCACGACCAAGTTCACGCAGCACATCATCACCGACGAGATGCCCGTAGCGGTCATTCACCAGCTTGAAGTGATCGATGTCGATCAGCATAACAGAGAACGGCACATGATTCACATTTGCGGCGTGCAGCAGCGATTTAAGGCGTTCTTCCAGAAAGCGCCTGTTCGGCAGGCCGGTTAATTCATCCGTGATCGATAACCGCGACAGCTTTCTGTTTAAATCAATGAGTTCACGTCGTTTGTCTTCATACTCCCGCATTAACGTCTGCAGCTCCCGAAACGCTGTATCTTTATCTTCCAGAATTTGCTCAGACTGCCTTTTAGCATGCATCAGCTCTTGCTCGTATTCTTCCCGCTGACTCATTTTAACGAGCGCACAGAGAATACGGTCTCCCTGTCGAGCTGCATTTACGAGCATCGGAAGGGCTGAGCCGTCCCGGTGTCTGAACGTCAGATGCATCTCTGCAATTTCACCATGAACCATCATGAGCGGCGCAAAAAAAGTCTGGAAATAAATACGTGATGGTCTCGTTAACAAGTCATGAACGTGGCTTCCTGCTATGTCAGAGCGGCCCAGCAGCGCATCCATCGTCATGTTCATTCCTAAAACACTGCCATTCATGTCCAGTTCCAGCAGTCCGCACGGAAGGTCGTTATAGAGCCGATTCATTCAGTGATGCCAGCCTCTCGTGCCTGGACGAAGCGGAGGATATGGGCAGCCAGTTCCAGCGGTGCACTCAGATGCGGGTTATGGCCTGTTGCTTCAAGCAGCACGAGTTCACTGTCTGAAAGCTGATCATGAATGAACTCAACGGCCTTGAGCGGGGCAATCGTATCCTCCTGCCCTTGCAGAATCAATACCGGCTTATGCAGCTCCTGAATACGATCGCGCATATCAATCTGAAACGTCACCTCTGCAAACTGACGGGTAATGGCTGCATTGTTCCGAGTCAGTCGCTCTTCAAACTCCAATGTGAGCTGATCCGGGTTCGATGGCCCCATCGCTACCGGCGCGAGCATTTTCGCCCATTCCTTATAGTTTCGTTCCATCAGCGTCAGCAGTTCATTGATTTCATCGCGCTCGAATCCGCCGTAGTAAGTTCCGTCATTCAAATAATGAGCGGACGGCCCGATCATGGTGAGAGTCTTAAACAAGTCCGGACGCTCAATCGCAGCTTCTGCACCAATCATGCCGCTTACGGAGTGCCCGACGAAATGAACATCCGTCAGATTCCGTTCATCCAAAATGGAAATAATGTCTTCCGCATAGCCTGACTCGCTGCTGTACCGGATAGGATCGTAAGCCGACAAGTCAGATTGGCCTGCGCCTGTATAATCAAAAGTAATCACGCGAAACGATTCTGATAAGCGGGGAATCATTTCCTGCCATACCTGCTGGTCGGTCCCGAAGCCATGAGCCAGCATCAGCGTTTCTGGTCCATTTCCGTATTCCTGAACGTGGTTTTGTTTGTATGTAGAAAGCGCCATTTGAATGCCCCCCTTTTTTTTCAGTATAGCATATCGTTAAGCTCGATGATTCCTTCTTCTGTGAACAAATCAGGACTATCTCAATTCATATTTACCAGTTGGTACTATATTTAATCAAAGGTGAGCCTCTTTTCAACTGCCTGCCTATGATTATTGCTAATAATGTCACATAGTAAATTGAACTTCCTGTGATATAGTATATATATCCTATTTCTAAAGGTGGCGAAAAAGTGAGAACTTTCACGATTTCTTTAGGTATTCTGGCTTCAATAGTCGTTGCAACCCCTTTTATCTGGTGGTATATATCTGCTGACTCTGACTTGCAGGCAGCTGTAGTGACAAGAGATGGTGTTACTGAAACGGATGAGGCTGGCGGCGTGCCAGCATGGCTTTTTCCACACAATAAATTAAATACTTCTGCTATTTCTGATGGCATGTATGAGGAAGCTGGTTTTATTGCAGCTCTCGATAATGGAAACAGTGACGCTTTTTCACAAGATGTCTGGCTGAACGTGAAATCTGCCGTTGAGAGCGGTGATACAGATTTAATCATGGAATCGGCGCTGCTGACCGGTTCGACCGAGTTTGACGTGCGCAGTGACATTCTTTCTTTTACGGAGTCTTCCTGGTCTGGCTGGAGCGGACGCTGGATGCCCTCTCTGGATAAAGCGGATTCTGACGTATCAGAAGACCTGATTGCGCTGTATGAGCAAGAAGAAGACTGGAACTACACCGGTACAGGATACGTTTTCGTGCGTGAAAGTACAAGTGACGTGCTGGCGGTGGAGTCAGATGGGAACGGACCGGTTCTTGCTTTTACTGAATTAGGACAGGAGCTTTATGATTTGGAGCAATCTCCCCTTTACAGCGACTGGTTCCAGCTCGTAGAAGCAGACAGCAGCGATCATCTCGCAGCCTCGTTTGACTTGAACTTGAGCGAAGCCGAAGAGTTCGTTCTGAACGATGCGTCTATTCCCGTGTCGCCCGCAGCAATCCAGCAGTTTCGCCGCAGCGGATCTAATATTACCTTTTTAAGTGGTACCTTCTCCGACCTCGATTCTGCTCCATTGTCCCACCGCTATAAGCATCCGGCTTTCGTCGATCGGATACGAGCAGCTGTGCCTGGTGAACCGGAGGATCGCTTTTTCTGGCTGAGTGGTAAAAACGTATTTACACACGCGATCAATGCAGCTGAAGAACCCGATGATCCTGAAGCAGCGGACGTCGAGCTGCCGGCAGGATTCGAGGCTGAAGGGGCCGTTTACCATGCCAAAATGAACGAGCAGCATATGGAGGTATATCAAGACGGGGAGTGGCAGCATCTGCCTGTAAAGGGAGTAAACATGGGAATGGGAAAGCCCGGATACTTTCCTGGTGAAGCGGCGATTAACCGATCCGAGTACCGGCGATGGTTTGAGCAAATCGGAGAGATGAATGCCAATACGATTCGAATTTATACAATTCATCCTCCTGTCTTTTATGAAGAACTGGCGGCCTACAATCAATCGGCCGATGAACCATTGTATGTGATGCACGGGGTCTGGATCGATGAAGAACCATTGGAGGAAACGCTTGATGCTTTTGATGAAGAAATAATCACGGTTTTTGAATCAGAAATGAAAGATGTAGTCGACGTTATTCACGGAAATGCAGTTATCGAGCACGTGCCCGGTCATGCCTCCGGTGTTTATGAAGCGGATGTGTCACCATATGTGAGCGCCTGGGTGATTGGAATTGAATGGTATCCATTCATGGTGGAGAACATGGATGAAACGTACCCGGACCTGCCTGATATGGAAGGTGAATTTGTCTATACTGAAGATGCCGCCCCCTTTGAGATATGGCTTGCCGATCGATTTGAAACGCTGCTGGCCTATGAATACGATACGTATGAAGCCGTTCGACCGGTCAGCTTCACCAACTGGGTGACAACAGACAAACTGGAGCATGAAGCAGAGCCGCTGGAACAGGAAGACCTTGCTTCCGTTGACCCGGATACCATTTACTTGCAGGGCCCTGCAGAATTAGCCGGTCAGTTTGCTTCTTATCACGTCTACCCCTACTACCCGGATTTCTTAAATCTGGAAGATAGGTATTTAGAGTACGAAGATCATACCGGAGAGCCAAACAACTACGCCGGATACCTGGATGACTTAAAAGCTGCACATCGACTTCCGCTGCTGATTGCTGAGTTCGGCATCCCTGCATCAAGAGGACGCACGCACGCCAACCCGTTTGGCTGGGATCAAGGTCATATATCTGAACAGGAACAAGGGCAGATCACAGCCCATCTGTTTGAAACGATTGAATCGTTTGATCTGATGGGAGGGCTTGTGTTTTCCTGGCAGGACGAGTGGTTTAAACGAACATGGAATACGATGGACTACGACGATCCGGACAGAAGACCTTACTGGTCCGACATTCAGACGAATGAGCAGCATTTTGGACTGCTGAGTTTCGATCGTCATAAAATACGAATTAACGGGGAAAATGACTGGGAGAGCCGCACGGGGCTCGGAACCTCTCCGGAGCAAGTAAGCTTAGCGGCAGAGCACGACGAGACCTATTTGTATCTGCAGTTTGATGGCGCTGAGGCAGATGACTTTACGGTGTACCTCAGCATACGAGAAGATGAAGGAGTCGATATCAGCGGATTCCCTGCAGATTATCGCATGTCGTTAGGCTCTGAAAAAGGCAAATTGGAGGTAGCAGGAGACTACGATCCGTTTTATGTGGATTATGCAGAGGAAGCTCTGAACGAAGAGGGCGGCTGGTCTGAATCCCTGACCGATGATTTTCATCCGATCCGGCTGGCACTCAACAAAGAAATGGTCAGACCGGATACGGGGGAAACATTGCCGTTCGAATACGATGAGACAGGTGTTTTACTAAAAGGCTCCGCTGATCCTGATGATGATAATTGGAGCTCGCTGCACGATTTTGAAACAAATGGAACATATACAGAAGTAAGAATTCCATGGCTCATGCTGAATGCAACAGATCCAGGTAACCGAGAATTTTTAGGAGACGTATGGGAGGATGGCTTTTCCGACCGCATTGCTATTGATGCCATTAATATCGCAATTGAACAGAATGGTGATTTGTATCAGTTTGATACCGGATACACATGGGAAACATGGGACTTGCCTATGTCAGAAGAACGATTAAAAGATTCTTATTATTATTTACAGGATGCATTTGAAGACTGATTTACGTGGAGGACAATGATGGACTTGCCGACAGGTTTGCTGATCATCACCGCCGTGTGCGCGCTGCTGATCGGTATTTCCAAAACTGCACTGCCAACGCTCGGGATTTTTGTCGTCGCTGTTATGGCGACGATTTTTCCTGCACGGGAATCAATAGGAATTGTCCTGCCGATGCTGATAGCAGCAGATCTTGTCGCTGTCTTCTATTACCGCAGAAGCGTCGACTGGCCAACGCTGTTTCGTCTGCTTCCCTGGGTGAGCGGCGGACTCGCTGTCGGCTTCTTCTTTCTATTTACGATGGAGAGCGGACGCGCCATTGAAATCGCACTCGGTCTGATCATTACAGCGATGGTCGTGCTGCAAGTCCGTAACATGCGCAAAGCTCCAACGACAAAAGCGGATTATTCAAAGCTGTTCCTTATTGTCATTGGTACTCTTGCCGGCTTCACGACGATGATCGGCAACGCAGCGGGTCCGGTTATGGCAATTTTTCTTCTGGCTGCCGGACTTCAGAAGCAGGCGTTTATCGGCACCGGAGCCTGGTTTTTCCTGACCGTCAACTTAATTAAAGTACCGCTGTATACCTCACTTGGACTCATCACAGCCTCTTCTCTGACGCTTAATGCGATGATGCTTCCATTTATTCTGTTGGGAACGTGGGCCGGAATTCGCTTGATCCGTCTGATTCCGCAGAAACTCTTTTCTGTGCTGATTCTCATACTGGCGCTCGCCGGCGGTTTAAGACTATTGCTGGGGGCGTAGCTGTCTTATTTCCCGGGAAATGAAACCATCGATGTAAAAGGAGAGATTGTATGCCTGAAGGTCCGGAGATTCGAAAAGCTGCTGATCGTGTTGAGAAAGCAGTGAAGGACAAAGAAGCAGCGGATATTTACTTTGCTCATGACCATTTAAAAGGATATGAAGATGTCCTGCGGGGTGCCGTCATTACGGGGGTTGATACAAAAGGAAAAGCGATGCTGACCCGTTTTGATAACGGATATACCGTCTATTCACATAATCAGCTTTACGGAAAATGGATAATTCGCAACGCCTACAATTATCCACAGACGAACCGGCAGCTTCGCTTCGCTGTCCATAATGAAAAGAAATCAGCCCTGCTTTACAGCGCTTCTGATATTGAAGTGCTTCCGGACGAAGAAGTTGCTGAACATCCTTTCATCCGTAAAGTCGGACCTGACGTATTCAGTGAAGACGTGACGGCCGATATGCTGAAAAAACGATTCTGGAGTAAAACGTTTCGCAACAGGCGCTGGGCTTCGTCTCTGCTGGACCAGGCATTTGTTGCCGGGATCGGCAACTACTTGCGAAGTGAAGTGCTATTTGCTGCAGGCATCCATCCTACTCTGCGCCCGTCCGACTGTAGCGAAGAACAAGTTACGAAAGCGGCAGAGGCCGTCATACACATGATGTGGCAGTCATACCGGCATGCCGGCATTACGAACGATTTGTCGCTCGCGGAAAAGATGAAAAAGGCCGGACGGCAGCGAAATGAATACAGGCACTGGGTGTTTTCAAGAGCTGAGCAGAGCTGCCACCTGTGCGGAACACCAGTAACCAAAATACAGGCCGCCTCCAGAAGGCTGTATTACTGCGAATCGTGCCAGCCGGAACCATCGTGACCTGAATCATACAGCTAGATAAACAAAAACAATGAGGCAGCGGCGCCGCTGTCTCATTGTCAGTTTGCTGATTGAGGTGTTGCAGGCTCGTACCAAAATCAACAGCATGACAAGCTGGCAGCATTAATCAGGAAACGTGCCCTTCCATCTGATTAAATGCTTCCTTTAGTGCTTCCTCGTGCTGGGGATGAATATCACCTAAAATAATGTGCAGGATATGTGGTTCGCCATTCAGCTGCACCTTAAATATGCCTGTCGTAAAATCAGTATGGATCAGCTGATAAAAAGTTCCCTGATAGCACTTGCAGGATGGTTCACCGAGGGAGAAAATAAATGAACCATTCTCCCGATAGACCCAGCCGCTTATGCCTTTATCGTACTCCGGCTCCTTAGCAACATTGGAACGGCTTACTTTGTAGATGGTAACATCTACTTCATCGAGCTCATGAAACAAGTCATTGACGAGCGAACCGTGAACGATCAGGTCCCATCTGCTCTGGATAGCCTGGCCAATGATAATGTGATTCACGTCATACTGCGTAGCTGTATCTCCGATAATACCCGCAATTGTTTCTCCTTTTCTCAGCGGACGAAAAACCATCGTTGCGTTGTATTCATCTGCCCAGCGCTGAATATGATCCCGTTCCTCAATTTTGTCCATGCTGTCTCCGTCTTCTGTTGAGTAAACGTGTAATACAATACAATCACTTTTGAATGCTTTTTTTTCGGTCATGCCCCGCTCAATAAGAGCTGCCGCATTCCGATAGTTCGCAATACATACGAGTACGTTTTCCTTCTTCACTTTCTCATCCTCCCTTCCAGCCGGAGCATTCAGCTCAGTAGCTGATTCGTTTTTGATCCGGTGCCTTAAACCTTTCCACGCCGGATGGCCGTTTCCTGCTATGTTTTGTGTTTCTTCCGGAAACTCTTTGTCTCCACATATTAAAAGAAGATCGTTTCATTTCCCGGCGCATCAGCTTGATCACTTCTTTTTCTTTCAGACCAAACTGCAGTTCAATCGCTTCAAACGGCGTCCGGTCTTCCCACGCCATTTCAATTACGCGATCGGTTTCTTCTGCAGATAAATCAGGTCGTTTGCTCATAGCCGCCTTCCTTTCCTGTTCAGACGAAAAAATGACAGCCGGAAGTGATATCCGGCTGCCCTTTCAGCTTCAGCTGAAGTCACGCTCTTCTTCGACTTCCATTTTGTTGTTATAAATGAGCAGCCGGCTTGGCGCTTTATCCTTTGCCATTTCTTCAGCATGCGCAATTGCTTCATCTTTTTGATCAAATGATGTTTCCGGTGCAACATCCTCAATTTTCACCATCCAGGCTGTTGCATCTTTGTTAGGTCTTACTGAATATTCGCGCATCCAATCCACTCCTTCAAATCGTTGTTACTCTTGCTATTTCCGGATTGTAAGTACGTTAAACGACTTTTTTTAACGATAAAGCAAGGCGTGCCAGCGGAATATGCGTTTAGAAATTGGATATATTGGAAATGATACGCATAACGTTAAAAAAATGGAGGTCGTGTTCAACAATGAGATATGATGAAGTGAAGAAATTGCAGACAGACGGTCAGCCCCACCAGCACCAAAGCCGTCAGCCAGGACTGGAAGACAGCGAAATGGAGCCGATGCCGATATTTGATGATCCGGATTATAAAGGCAGCGACAAGCTGAAAGGAAAAGTTCTGCTGATCACCGGCGGCGACAGCGGAATCGGCCGAGCGGTTTCGATCGCCGCGGCAAAAGAAGGTGCGTCAGTTGTCATTTCCTATAAAAACGAACATGAGGATGCGGAAACGACAAAAAAGCTGGTTGAAGAAAAAGGAGTCAGCTGCTTATTAATCGACGGTGACATTGGAGACGAGGCACACTGCCGGGAAATCGTCAAAAAGACGATCGATCAGTTTGGCAAGCTTGATATTTTAATTAATAATGCGGCCGAGCAGCATTTTGCCGAGGATTTACGTGATATTTCGACAGAGCAAATGGAACGTACGTTTAAAACAAATGTTTACGGCACGTTCCACATGACAAAAGCGGCTCTCGATCACTTGGAGCCCGGAAGCTCCATCATCAATTCAGTATCCATCGTGGCGTATAAAGGAATGCCCGTGCTGATGGACTATGCGGCAACGAAGGGTGCTCTTGTTGCACTGACACGTTCCCTCTCAGAAAACCTGGTCTCAAAAGGCATTCGCGTCAACGGTGTCGCGCCCGGTCCGATCTGGACACCGTTGATTCCCGCTTCATTCCCGGAAGATAAAGTAGCTGAATTTGGAACAAGCAGTCCGATGGGAAGGCCCGGCCACCCCGCAGAGCTTGCACCAAGCTATATTTATCTTGCTTCTGATGATTCCTCTTATGTCTCCGGACAAGTGATGCACGTCAATGGAGGGTCTGTCGTTAACGGCTGATGGATTAGCCCGAGGACCAAGATCTTGCTAACGCAAAGCAAAAAAGTGCCGGGATCCAGACTTAGATCCCGGCACTTTTTTACACTTGTATGATCAAGCAATATCATTCACTGCCTTCGTGATAATTGTAATGAATTTCCTGCTTTTCTTCGTCAAACTCCACTGTCAGATCGTAGCCGTCAAAGTACCACAGATCTTTTTCTTCAACGAAAAATGTGATACCATCCTTCTCTTTTTTTACTCCTGCGGATTCAGGTGTTTCATGAAGGGCAAAACCTATGGAAAAGCCGCTCTGAATCGGACTTTCTCCTCCATATTTCGCGAAGAATTTGATCGTATCTCCTTCATCTGCTTCCACTTCATTTTTGAACCATTTCAATGCTTCATCCGTTATATCAAGATTCATGCGGCGGCACCTCCATTACTTTCCTTGGAAAAATTCTTCTGCTTTCTTCAAGTAAACCTCGTCTTTTGGAGCAAGCTCGTGTTCATCCACAATTGCATCTACCGGGCAGACAACGACACATGCACCACAGTCAATACAAATATCCGGGTCAATATAAAATTGCGCTTTTCCCTCTTCTATACAATCCACCGGACAAACATCGACGCACTCTCCAGCTTTTTCCCCTTCACAGGGACTAGTGATGACGAATGCCATAAAGCCTTCCCTCCTTCCGAAAACTATTATGGTACCGTTCCTCTTTTTCATGCTCATAAAACATGGGAAGAGATTGGAAGAGCGCTTTCTTTTGTGGATTTACAGTAGCGGCATCCGTAAAGTTATGAGAAAATATAGCTCAGATGAATCTGGATCGGAGTGGATGGCATGAGACCGATGAGCAGTCTGAAAGAAGTCGAATCAGTTATTGAAGCGGAGCCGCTCGCTCTAGTTTATCTTTCCCGTGAGCAATGCTCTGTCTGTCATGCTCTGAAGCCGCAGCTGGAGCAGTGGGTACTCGAAGAATCAGGGCTTCAGCCGCTGGCAGTTTCCGTCGATGACATTCCTGAAGCAGCCGGACGCTTCGAAGTATTCACCGCTCCTGCTGTTATCCTGTTTGCAGAAGGCCGGGAGAAATGGCGCGGTGCCCGCTTTGTCCGTGAAGAGGAAGTTCGCAAGGTTCTGCGTCAGTGGAACGATTTGCTGGACGGTCATCATTAGAAATACGGGGCATAATGCGTTATACTGAACTACTGGATGGTTATTTACGGATAGTACCGCACTCTGAGCGGATCGAATATTGAGGAGGAATTTGTGTGCAGACGGAAAAGCAGCAGCAAAAAGAAGCGATGAAGATGCTGAAGGATACGAGCCGGACATTTTATATTCCGATCACGCTTCTTCATCCGGAATTAAAAAAAACAGTGGCTTCTGCCTATCTGTGCATGCGGGCAATCGATGAAATCGAAGACAGCGAAATCCTTGCCAATAACGTTAAAGCGACTCTTCTGAAACAGACAGAGCTGCTGCTTGAACAGGAACAGTTTGATGCAGCAGCATATGAAAAACTGACGGCTCCCGTTGCTGCTGAACTTCCCGAAGTAGCTCTCCGTCTTGGAGACTGGCTGGACACTTGCCCGCCTGATTATGTACACAAGGTAAAGCAGTTCACGGCTGAAATGGCCGGGGGTATGGCTTACTGGGCCGAGCAAAACTGGAATATTCAGACGAAAGAAGATCTGGACTCTTATACGTACTATGTTGCCGGCCTCGTCGGCGTCATGCTTTCTGATATTTGGGAGTGGCACGACGGAACGGTCACTGACCGAGATCTCGCTATCGGCTATGGGCGAGGGCTTCAGGCCGTAAATATTCTCCGTAACGTGGAAGAGGATGCAGAGCGCGGGGTTTCATTTATTCCAAAAGGCTGGACACTCGACGACATGTTTGATTACGCAGAAGGCAATCTCCGGCTCGGCCGGGAGTACATGAACGGGGTTTCCACAAAAACGATATTACTGTTCTGCCGGATTCCGCTTGCCCTGGCAGAAAAAACGTTAAAAGCATTGAAGGACGGCCGCGAAAAAATGTCGCGTGCTGAAGTGGAAGAAACAGTAGCACGAATTCAGCGTGACGTTTAGCCGTTATCGTCAAAAAAGCAGGAGGGGGCTGTAAATGGCTCCCTCCTGCTTTTTAATTTGCCTAATTTGAATAGGAGAAAGCAGCGCTGCCGAACTGATTCCACGGGTATTCCTTAGGGGGTGAAGACAAAACTTCAAGCGGCTGCCGCTTGACCGGATGCTCCAGCCCAATCCTCGCCGACCAAAGTGCAATTTGTTCTCCTGGCTTATTGACGGAAGCTCCATACTTCTGGTCCCCATAGAGCGGACAGCCAATGTCAGCAAACTGTACCCGGATCTGATGAGATCTGCCGGTAATCAAATGTATCCGGACGAGCGACAAGGACTGGTGCTGCGCAAGTATTTCGTATTCCAGCAGCGCCTGTTTAGCCCCTTCCGTTCCCGGCTTTCTGACGTATACTTCGTTTTTTTGCCGGTCTTTCCATAAGTAGTGCTCCAGTTTTCCGGCACGCTTCGACGGTACGCCCCGTAAAACAGCCAGATACGTTTTCTCCATCTGCTGCCGCCTGATGATGTCGGATACACGTGATGCTGCTTTTGATGTCTTTGCAAATAAAATTGCACCGCCTACAGGACGGTCAAGGCGGTGCAGTAAGCCGAGATAGACCGCTCCCGGCTTCTGATAGCGGACTTTAATATCCTCTTTCACCATGTCTACTAAGCTCGGATCCCCTGATTCGTCCCCCTGGACCGGAATATTTACAGCTTTTTCAACTGCTATTAAATGGTTGTCTTCGTACAAAATAATCACGTTTTTTGATCACCTGCTGCTTTCTTGATTCTGGAGCGGAGCTGCTGCTTCCACGCTTCTGCAAGCGGCTGGAGAGAAGCGAGTTTTTCTGCTGCTTCAAGCCCGCCCTCCTGCTGGTACATAATCCGGTTTGCTGCCATCACGGTGATAGCATCAGCCGGTCTTTCGAGCAGCTCTAGTTCATCGCCTCTTGCCACGATCCCTTCCTCAAGAACGCGGAAATACCAGCCGCTCCACCCTGTTTCCCGGACTTTCACAGGAAGGGATGTATCGTTGTACCTTACAGCGAGCTTAAAGCAGGGCTGACGCGGCTGGGAAAGCTGAACGACTGCATTGCCGAGCTGATAAATATCCCCGATATGCGCCGTATCCTCCGTCAGCTCTGCTACGGTAATATTCTCACCGAACGCTGACAGCGGAAGTGTCTGCTCAAGTTCCTGTTCCCACCATTCATAATGAGAAGCAGGATAAACACAGACGGCTTTATCCTCTCCCCCATGATGCCGCAGATCTGCCTGTCCGTCTCCTTCGAACTGCTGGACAAACAACTTCAGCGGTCCCTGAACCGGCTTTTTTACGATTGCTGTCGTGACCGGCCGCTTGCCCCATTGGTGCGTCTCAGGTCGACCTACACTCAGCTCTGCTACATACATATCCAGCTCCCCTTTCTTTACCTGATCTATATTCTACTATATTCTGTGAGGGTGCAAAGAAATGAATGGTACGGATTCACCCCGCTCTTCTCAACAGAGGTCAAATCGATATACGGAGGCTGTTTATTATGAAGGCTTTTGAACGAGATGGATACGTCAAACAGACGGCACTCTTTATCATGGCAGAAGCAGGCCTGTCAGAACAGGAAGCATATAACCGCATTCGTCAGTCCGGACTCATGCACCAGCTGCGCCGCGAAAAGCAGCTTCCTGCTTCCTCACCCCGGGAATATGCCCGCTTTCTTCTCCGTAAAGAATAAACCGGGGCATTACGCTCACTGGTTCACTGCAAAGCATATAAACAACGCCGGACTGTTGTAAGTCCGGCGTTGTTTTTAATTATACATTTCGGTCGATTTCGTTATTCCAGATCAAAGCGAGCGTTCCTTCTCCGGCATGAACAGCGATGGAGGAACTGATTTCTCCGACAGTAACTTTCAAATCAGGAAAGGCGTTGATGATATTTTTACGAAGCTCTTCTGCTTTTGGAAGTACATTCCCGTGCATGATCTGCACCTGACGAATTTTAGCGCGGTCCCGTGCCTGTTCAAGCAGCTCCATCATCCGGCGAACGGCTTTCTTTTCAGAACGTACTTTTTGGAACAGATCGAACTTTCCTTCGTTTGTAATACGCAGAATCGGTTTAATTTGCAGGATATTACCGAGCAGGTAAGAAGCTCCTGACATACGCCCGCCTTTATAAAACTGCTCTAAACTTCCCAGCAGTATATAGCTTTCTGAATGGGAGGCAAGCGCCTGCAGTTTCTCTCCTATGAACGATGGCTCCATCCCTTCCTGGGCAAGGTGCATACCCTTTTCCATCAGCGTTGTAATGGCATACGACATGGAAAGAGAATCGACTATTTCTACTGGGAAATCGGCCAGATCGCGTCCCTGAACAGAGCTGGAATACGTACCGCTCAGCTCACTTGAAATATGAATAGCTACAGCCGCATCATACTTACCCTTCAGCGATTCATAAAGCTCTGCAAATCTCCCGGGAGAAGGCTGAGACGTTTTTGGTACTTCTTTATTTGTACGAATTTTTTCATAAAGTTGGTCCGTAGTCAGTTCCACACCGTCGTCGTACGTGTTTTCCTGAAACGTGATAGATAAAGGCAGAACATATACATCCGGATGCGCCGCCATTTCTTCTGTAATATACGCTGTACTGTCTGTCACCCAGGCAACTTTCTTCTGTGTCATGGCTATCCACTCGCTTCCTTAAACCGTTTTCACCATTATACACGCTGCCAGGAATTATTACTAGGTTATAAAGGTTGATAACAAATTTTGTCATTTATTTTACATACACGATGATTCATACTAATCGCTTTGACTTTCGAACGGCACGAAAGGACTCTCCTATTTAAGAAGAGTCCTTCCGGTCATTTAAGGTACAGTTTAGTCAACACTTTCATTCTCTTGAGCAGATCAGCCTGACACTGCCGCACTGCTGGCTTTTTTGCCTGCACGAATCGCTGCCTGAGCTGCCGCGAGTCTTGCGACCGGAACACGGAATGGGGAACAGCTGACATAGTCCAGACCTTGCTCCTCGCAAAAAGCGATTGAAGCAGGCTCACCTCCATGCTCTCCGCAAATACCCGTTTTCAGATCCGGTTTCGCTTGGCGGCCAAGCGTGACGCCTTCCTGCACGAGCCTTCCGACACCGTCTCTGTCAAGCGTCACGAATGGATTAGTATCTAACGTGCCATTATCAACATAACGCTGAAGAAACTTTCCTTCTGCATCATCCCGGCTGTAGCCGAACGTCGTTTGCGTTAAATCGTTTGTTCCAAATGAAAAGAAATCAGCCTCAGCCGCGATATGATCTGCTGTTAGAGCAGCACGCGGCACTTCAATCATCGTTCCGATCGTATAAGTAAAGCGGACGCCGGTATCGTCTGTTACCCGTGCTGCTGCTTCTTCTACTACGCGGCGCATGTCGCGAAGCTCGTTCACGTGTCCAACGAGCGGGATCATGATTTCCGGCTCCACGTTCATTCCGTTCTGTTCAAGCGCTGCTGCAGCTCTGAAAACAGCTTCTGCCTGCATATCGTATATCTCCGGATTCGTCATACCAAGACGACAGCCTCGGTGACCGAGCATCGGATTAAATTCATGCAGCTCTCTTAATTTTCGAAGCAGCCGCTGCTTTTGCTGGAGCAGTTCTAGATTTTCACCGGTAACTTCCAGCTTCGTCGTTTCAATGAGAAGCTCTTCCAGATCCGGCAGAAACTCATGAAGGGGCGGATCGAGCAGTCGGATGGTAACGGGTCTCCCTGCCATCGCTTTGAAAATACCCTCAAAGTCCTCCTGCTGCATGGGCAGAAGCTGCCTGAGCGCTTCGTCTCGTTCAGAAGCCGTTTCTGAAAGAATCATACTTCGCACGACCGGCACCCGCTCCTGCTCCATAAACATGTGCTCGGTCCGGCACAAACCGATTCCTTCAGCTCCGAATTCAACTGCCTTAGCGGCATCGGCAGGATTATCTGCATTCGCACGGACGCCAAGGCGGCGCACGTCATCCGCCCAGTTAAGCAGCAATTGAAATTCTCCGGAAAGCTCCGGCTCAACCATTGGTACATCTCCTTCAAACACCTCACCGGTCGACCCGTCGATTGTAATCAGATCCAGATGTCCGAGCTTTCTTTCCTGGATTTGAATCGTTTTATCCTGAAGGTTAATTTTCATGCCTTCACAGCCGCAAATACACGCTTTGCCCATTCCTCGCGCTACAACTGCAGCATGGGAGGTCATGCCTCCTCGGCTTGTTACAACAGCTTCAGCCGCAATGATGCCGTGGATATCATCCGGTGTCGTCTCCGGCCTGATTAAAATCACACGCTCCCCGTCTTTATGGCGCCGGTCTGCTTCATCAGCGTCAAAAACGATTCTGCCCGTCGCGGCACCAGGCGAAGCCGGCAGTCCTTTCACGAGCGGCTGACGATCATAGCCGTCATCAATCCGCCGATGAAGAAGCTGATGAAGCTGTTCCGGGTCGACGCGGTCGACGGCCTGCTCTTTCGTCAGCACACCTTCTTCCACCATATCCACCGCTATCTGAACAGAAGCCTGTGACGTCCGTTTCCCGTTGCGTGTCTGCAGCACATAAAGCTTTCCTCGTTCTACCGTGAACTCTATGTCCTGCATGTCTTCGTAGTGAGCTTCCAAGCGGTTGCAGACTGCCTGAAACTCCTCAAACACTTCCGGCATGACGTCTTTCATCGTGGAGATCGGCTGCGGCGTTCTGATACCTGCTACGACATCCTCTCCTTGCGCATTAACGAGATACTCCCCGTATAAAAGTGCTTCTCCAGTAGACGGGTTGCGGGTAAAGGCAACACCGGTTCCGGAATCATCTCCCATATTGCCGAACACCATGCTCTGAATATTAACGGCCGTTCCGAGATCGTGCGGGATTTGATGAAGCTTTCGGTAAATCGCGGCTCGGTCATTGTTCCAGGAATCAAAAACGGCCTCGACTGAAAGCAGCAGCTGCTCATGCGGATCTATCGGGAACGGTCGTCCGGTATGTGTGTCCACGAGCTGTTTGTACGTCTGAATCAGCTCCTGCCAGTCTGCTGCGGTCATTTCCGGATCAGACGTATACCCCTTTTTTTCACGGTACTTTTCAAGCTCCCGTTCAAAAAAGTATGTTTCAACTCCTAGAACGACATCACTGAACATTTGGATAAAACGCCGGTAGGAATCATAGGAAAAGCGCGGATTGTCTGTCAATGACGCCATCGCCTCTACCGTCTCGTCATTCATCCCAAGGTTAAGTACCGTATCCATCATTCCCGGCATCGATGCAACAGCACCGGACCGGATGGAAACAAACAACGGATCCTCCTTGCCGCCAAGCTCTTTACCTGTCTTTTTCTCCAAGGCCTTTAATGCTGCAAATGTTTCCTGCTTTACCTGATCTGAAAGTGTTTCTCCGTTGTTATAGTAATCAAGGCAGGCCTCTGTCGAAATCGTAAATCCTTCCGGTACCGGGAGTCCGATGTTTGTCATTTCCGCCAGATTGGCCCCTTTACCGCCAATCAGCTTCTTCATATGGCGGTTGCCCTCTTCAAATGCGTATACAAATGTCATGAAATATGTCTCCTTTCCAGTTTAAGTACTTCCAGAATATAGCTTGCTGTTTCTTCAACCGCCTTATTTGATACATCGATTACCGGGCATCCGACCCGCTTCATTATTTTCTCTGCATACTCCAGCTCTTTTAAGATTCGATCGAGGCTTGCATAATCAGCTTTTTCTGTCAGCCCCATCGTGCGAAGCCGGATTCTCCTGATATCATTCAGCTTCGACGGGGAAATAACGAGTCCGATACAGCGCTCACGCGGCAGCTCATACAGCTCATCCGGAACCGACACCTCCGGTACGAGCGGCACGTTGGCTACTTTAAACTGCTTATGGGCTAAGTACATGGACAGCGGCGTTTTCGATGTGCGGGATACGCCGATTAAGACAAGGTCTGCTTTTTTTAAGCCGGATGTATCCTGAGCATCATCATATTTCACTGCAAATTCCACAGCTTCTATTCTTCTGAAATATGCTTCATCCAGCTGACGAATCCGCCCTGGTTCCTTCTTTGGCTGTTCGTTGAACGAATCGCTCAGCATCGTCAGCAGCGGATCCAGTAAATCCACGGAAGGAACGGAAGTTTTCTCTGTCAGCGTCCGCATTTTTTGCTGCAGTTCTCCTAAAACGAGCGTGTAGGCTACGACAGCTCCCTCTGCTTCGGCTTCTGCTACGATACGTTCCAGTTTTTCCGGCGTTTGAACATGTGAATACCGTCTGACCTCTGTCCGGTTTTCCGTAAATTGGGTAAGCGCTGCCTGCACCATGCGGTCTGCCGTTTCTCCAATTGAGTCAGATACTACAAATACAAGTCTCATTTGCTTCCTCCCTCCGCCTAATGTGACATACTAATAAAAATAAGTATAGCACATTATTTTTTCCTATCAAGAGGAAATTTCAGTTAAAAAAGATCAGTATTGGAGATCCAAAATAGTTGATGACATCTTGTGCCTGTCCGGCTGCCGGTATGAAGACGAATCCGGTTTTTCATCGACGATTTCGAACCTTCAGGCAGATGTTCAACAAGCACAAAAAAACCGAAATCAGCAGCTGATGCCGATTCCGGTTTTCACATGACGGTTACATACACTGATGATCTGCCTTCAACGAATGGTTGTCTTCCTGCTTCGTTTGAAAGAACGCTCTTACTTCTTCAGGAGTAAGGCCCATGCTTCGCGCTTCCATAACCAACTGTACCCAGCTCTCTGCCCGTTTCGTGTCGTTCATGCCCTATCCCACCCTATGTTAAGTATTTGCTCCACATAGGCGGCCCGGCCGTCTTAGGCACCCCACGCCCTTAGACCCGAAGCTTTGCGCCCCTGACTTTCGACAGGTTTGCCGTTTTTCTCTGCAGAATGTTGCGGAACTCCTTTTCCCTCTGCGTCTGTCCGGCCTCTGCTCTGAAAAGTAGCTGCATCGATCTGTATGTGTTCACTTTACAAAACAAAAGTTAAAATAAGGTTAAATAATCGAAATATTTTAAAAAAATATCCGACTTTATTTGTTTCGCTATTATTCTTATGACTGAACGAATGCTCAGACTTTCCTGCTCACCGAGTCAGGCGCAAATTTATAGCCAAACCCGCGCACAGTTAGAATATAATCCGGATATTTCGGATCTTCTTCAATTTTCTTGCGAAGGTTTCGAATATGGACAGAGACCGTTTTCAAATCTCCGTACATATCGATGCCCCAAATTTGATCATATATCTGCTCTGCGCTGAATACCTGGCCTGGATGCTTCATTAAATAAACGAGCAGCTGGTATTCCTTTGCATACAGAGACACCGGCTTTCCATTAACGGATACAGTATATCGCTCCAGGTCAACCGTGATGGGGCCCGCACGCAACTCATTATGATCTTCACGGGGACCGCTTCGCCGAAGGTTTGCTTTGATTCTCGCCTCCAGCTCTGCAAGATCGTACGGCTTCGTTAAATAATCGTCTCCGCCTGCATTCAGTCCCTCAATTTTGTCCTCAGAAGAGCGCTTGCAGCTGATAAAAATAATCGGACTCTCTGTCACTTCACGCATATTGCGGCAGACGTCAAAGCCCTCCATCCCTGGCAGAAGAATATCAAGCAAAATCAGTTCGGGATTAACCTGTTTTACTTTGTCGACCGCTTCTATGCCGTTGCCGACAGCGTGAACGTCGTAGCCCTTCTTCTCCAGGTACAGCGTTGTAATTGCACGAATATCTTCATCGTCTTCTACAAGCATGATTTTATGATGATCCATGGCTGCTTGCCTCCTCTTCAAATTGAGCGCTCGCGGCTAATACCGGGATACAGAAGCTGAACGTCGTACCGGTACCGATTTCGCTTTCCACCCATATTTCACCGTGATGGCGTGCGATAATCTCTTTCGTGATAGCTAACCCGAGCCCTGTTCCGGTTGATGGTTTCCCGCGGTCTCCTGCTGCTTTGTAAAATCGTTTGAAAATATGCTCAAGCTGCTCTTTTTCCATGCCGCTTCCGTTATCTGTGATCCGGATGACAGCCCCCCCGTCGAATTCGCTGTACCCTGCATTCTGCATCGTCTCCACAGAAATAAGGATCGTGTCGCTCGTGAATTTACGGGCATTGCCGATCAAATTGTTAAACACTTGCATCATGCGCCCTTTATCGATGGAAACATACCATTGACCTTCTTCAATCTGCCGATAGGTAATAGCCGGAAAATGAATCCCCGCTTCAAGCAGCTCCATTGCGAATGTCTGATGCACGTCGTTCAGCCAGGTGGTCAGTTCCTCCGTTTCGATACCCATATTCATTTGACCGCTTTCCAGTTTAACCAGCTCAAACAAATCAAAAATGAGCCGGTCGAGCAGCTGTATTTTTTTATCTACAATCTGGAGGTAATTCTCGTCAGACGGATCGACAAACCCCTCTCTTACCGTATGAATGTAGTTTTTCAAGAACGTAACAGGTGTTCCGAGCTCATGTGATATATTAGAGAGCATTTCAACCCTTGCTGCTTCCATGTTCGTCAGCTGATCATTTTTTATTTCCAGCTCTTCGTTTTTGCGTCCGAGCTCTGCCGTTCGTTCATCTACCATACCTTCGAGCATTTCATTGACATCTTCCAGCTCACGTCTTCTGGATTCCAGCTCCTGCACAGCTCCGGCCAGCTTCAGATGAGTGTCTACCCGGATGATCAGCTCGCGCCTGTCGATCGGTTTGACGAGATAGTCGTTCGCTCCGGCCCGGTAGGCTGCAAGGCGGTCTTCGATTAAATTTTGAGCTGTCAGTAGCAGGACAGGCAGATCCGTATAAGAGAAGCGGGTGCGCAGCTCCTTGCATACGCTGAAGCCTGAAAGCCCCGGCATCATCACATCCATAATAACAAGATCAAACGACTGTTTCTCGAGCTTTTCCATCACAGTCAGACCATCAGGAGCCGCAGTGACGTCATAGCCTTCCAGCTGGAGATAGTTGACAAGCACCTGCAGGTTTACGTGATCATCATCAGCTGCCAGAATACGCTTCGCTCCGGAGCGGCCATGTTCCAGCGCAGCTATCGAATCAGCCGCCGGCATAAATTGACCGGCCTTCTGCTTCGCAGCCGGCAGCGTAAATGAGAACATCGATCCTTTACCAGGATTTGATTCCACATCGATCCGGCCGCCCTGCAGTTCTATGAGACGCTTTGTTAAGTGCAGGCCAATCCCCATTCCTTCCTGGTAGTGCCCCTCTGCATCGCTTCCCCGCTCAAACGGTTCAAACAGGTGCTTCCTCTCCTCTTCTGAGATCCCGATCCCGGTGTCCCGGATATAAATCGTTACCGTATCTCCGCTTTGTGAACCCCGGATCCGAATTGTTCCTTCTCTCGTATAATGAACGGCATTGATGAGAAGATTATATAAAATTTGCTGAAGGCGGTGTTCATCTGCTGATACATTGGGCAGCTGATTGACTTCATTCACCAGACGAAGTGATTTTTCGGCTGCAAGCGGCTTTACCATTTCGCAGGCAAGTTCCACGGCCGGCTTCAGATCCACTTCTTCGACGCGCAAGTTAAAATCCTGGTTCTCCATTCGCGACACATCGACAATATCCCCGATCAGATAGGCAAGTCTGCTTCCGCTGCGGATGATCACGTCCAGATGCTTTTTCGCATCCTCGTTCTGTTCCCCTGCCACCCCTTCCCGGAGCGATTCAGCAATGCTGATCATTCCGTTCAGCGGTGTACGCAGTTCGTGCGTCGTCATCTGTAAAAATTCATTTTTAAGCCTGTCCGTCCGCTGCAGCGCTTCGAGCGACTCCTGGCGGGCCTCTTCTTTTTCCTTCTGAATGGCTGTGATTTTATTTGCAAGCGCAAATGAAAACAGCACTAGCTCCACGGAAGTGAAAATCTGCCACGCATATTTCGTAAAAAAAGAATAAGGCACGAATCCAAGGTCAGTAAAAATGGAAATCAGCACGCCTATTACAAAAAACTGCCAGGCAAACAAAAAGTAAATCGACGGACCAAACCCCTGCCGGTAGCGGATGAGAGCTGCAGACAAAACCGTCAGAACGGTGGCAACGCTTGCAATCACGATCAGATTGAGCGCCAGTGGATACGAATAAGCCCATACCGCAAGCAAAATGAGGTTAATGGAGAATGCCGTATACATGTAAACGAGTGACTTCGGTACTTCCCGCCTCAATTCGAGAAAGTTAACGGCGAAAATAATTGCCATCATGTTAGAGAGCAGCATGAAAAACAAAATGGCACGGTTATTAAACCATACTGCCTCCGGCCAGATAAACTGATACGCGAGTCCTGTGAAAGACAGGAACGTGAACAGATTCACGATAATGAAAAGAACATAAAACAAGTAGCTTGGGTGACGTAGAGACAAGTATATAAAAAAATTGTAAAGTGCCATGACAGCTGCCAGCCCGGCAAGTAAGCCCAGTATTAAATAATCCCACTGCGTCTGTTCACTGTAAAGCTGCTGGTCATTCAACTCCAGCGGAAACTGCATCGCACCTTCTGTTTCAAAACGCATGTAGTGCGTGACGACCCCATTCGTTTCAGCATATTCAACGGGAAACACGAAATTCCGGTTATTTCGCGGACGTTCTCTGTAAGGGACGAGATCGCCTGTTTCTACTGATGTAACGGCGCCATCCGGAAACTCCGTGTAAAAGGTAACTGCGTCCATCGTTGGACTGAGCAGCTTTAAAAACCATTCATCCTCGGCGGCTGATGCGTCCACTTGAAATCGGACCCAATATACGTCAGTCGTGTATCCGAAACTCGGTGCATTACCGGTAAACGTGTCAAAGGCCGAACCGCGGATCTCCTCAAAAGTCTGCTCCCCGGTTTCGTCGACTAAGATCTCCATCTGCTCATGCACGATGATGCGCTCTCCATCTGTTCCCGGCTCAATAGGAGCAGAAATAGCCGCTGCAGGAAACAGCAGCAAACTTATAAGAAAGATGAACAGCTTCATTTCACTCCACCACCCTCTGCCGGCACAAAAGTCCTTTTATACAATAACGCATTCCTGCATCAAAAGGGGTGCGTACGAGGCAGTACAACGATGATTTTAAGAGCAAAGCCTCAAAGGCTTTCAACTTTATCCCACTATTGAATTATATCATATCTGTATTATGATGATGATAGAAATAACTTACTATTCAGACAGCATTTTGAGTACCTGCGCACTTGAAACCGTGAATGAGAACTGTATTTCAGGACTTAAACATCTGATTATAGAACCTTTTCAATATGCCTGGCCTATTTTTAAAGCTTTGCACACTGTTGACAGAAGAAAACATACCCTGCAGCTCAGCATGCTTGCCGCAGAGAAATTACTCCGCTTCCATGCTCGTTCTTGCCCGGGCTTTCGTTGCTATTTTACAAAACAAAAAGAATTGTTCCGTTCTCTCTCTCCGCTCAGGAAAAGCGAATACAGTGCAGACACCTGCATCATCCCAGACGCAAGGACGGGACAACGGATGGATTTCTCAGCAACCAGCGCAGAAAAAGGAGCCGCAGGCGTATTATTTCCGATCAGCGTGCCATATATAAAGGAGGAATTCCTGTGCATATACAACCAAATGAACTGCCTTATTACCGTTCTCTTCATCAATTTAGCGCTACTACACTGCAGACGCTGGAAGCACTTATTGGCCGCGGAACCGTATTCATCAGCCACACAACAGACGAAACATTTACCGTCATCGCAGCGGCTGGAGATGGGTCCATTCCGCTTCAGCCAGGGTCCTCCATGCCCCTTGAAGATGCCTACTGACAGCTTATTAAAAACGGCGACGGTCAGCCGCTGATCATCTCAAACTCCCGCAGACACGATGTTGTATGCAGTCTAAAGGTGACGAAAAAACTCGGCATTCAGGCATACGCAGGAGCCCCGATTACTCTTTCAAGCGGGACTGTATTCGGTACGATCTGTATTTTAGATAACAGACCCCGCTCGTTTACAGCGTCCGAAGTGGAACATTTGCAAAACATGGCTTCCCTCCTAGCCAATGCGATTGAGCTAGAATACGTGAACATTCATGATCCGCTGACGAATGCTTATAATTATTCATTTCTGCAGCAGCGGGCTGCCTCGTCGCTGAAAGAAACGACCGTCTTTCATGTCGATATCGACCATTTTAAACTACACAGTGATTCATTAGGTCTTGAAGATGCCAACACGCTGCTCCACCAGCTTGCCGATAGGTTGAAACAAGCGGTGCCGGAAGGATTATCTGTACGGATCAGCGGCGATGAGTTTATTCTCCTCGTGGAACAGCCGCTCACAGAAAGCGGCATACAGCGGCTTTCAGAACGAATTCATACGGCTTGCGGGCAGCCGTTTTCCATCAGCCGCAGACCTGTGCGCCTGACGTGCAGCATCGGAGCTTCCGCTTCAGCCGACCAGGATATTCAGCTGGATGAATTGCTGCAGCAAGCGGCGATCGCCTTGCAGGAGGCTAAAAAACGAGGGTATGATCAAACCGTGTTGTACGAGCCGGGGATGCACACCTCTTACTCGTACAAGCGGACAATCATCCGCGATCTGCCGGAAGCACTGCGATCAGGACGTCTTTCACTCGTTTATCAGCCGCAGTTTCATACTGCAAGCGGAGAACTTCGCGGAGTCGAGGCGCTGATCCGCTGGCATCATCCAGAGCTTGGGAACGTCAGTCCCTCCGATTTTTTGCCGATCGCTGAAGAAGCGGGGCTCATGCACGCCATTGACAGGTGGGTCATTTTTGAATCCTGCCGGCAGATCGCTTCTCTTTCTGTTCCGGTCGGACTGGCTATTAACGTATCCTCCTTCCCTTCAAAAGGAGAGTATCTGATCTCTTATATTAAAGAAGTGCTGAAGGAGACGGAAATTGATCCTTCGCTTTTGGAATTTGAATTGACCGAAACGTCTGCCCCATTATCAATTGAAAACCTGAAAAGTTTTATTGAGTCGCTTCGGGGTCTCGGTGTTCGCACTGCTCTGGATGATTTCGGCACCGGTTATTCCAGCCTGACGTATATTCAGCAGCTTCCGCTTCATTCCCTTAAACTGGACCGAAGCTTTATCGCCTCCCTGAACGGGTCTTTTCAATCCGAAAAAATTGTCGAGCAGATGCTCGCAGTGGCTGAATTGTTTGAGCTCGATGTCATTGCAGAAGGGGTTGAAACAAGCAGCCAGTGGAGCCGTCTGCGTGAGCTTCGCTGCGGATATGTACAAGGCTTTTACTGCGCTAAGCCGGTCTCTCTTCCCATTCTGGCCGCCTATTTAAAGCACGACCCCACCTTTTCAAATGAAACCGGGCCCCCGCTTGCCTAAGCGGCAGGGGGTCCATTTTTGCATGATACAGTGTTGCGAAAGTGCATTGCACACGCTACATACCCTACTATTCTTATCAGGTTTTATAAAAATCATTGACAGAAGGTTCCATAATGGTATACTTAGCTATATTATTCCAACTAATTTAATCAGTATTATAAGTTTAAGAGGTGAATGCTTTGGCAGAAGTGACTATACAACATGTTGAAAAAACGTTTCCGGCAACGAAGGATAACGAACCATTCACCGTGTTTGATGACATCGATTTAACCATTCAGGACGGCGAATTTGTTTCCCTGCTAGGTCCATCCGGATGCGGGAAATCCACTCTGTTAAATATCGTGGCTGGTCTTGAACCCGCAACAGAGGGGCACGTATCCGCCGGCGGAAAAACAGTTTCCGGACCTGGGGCAGACCGCGGTGTTGTTTTTCAGGAAGCCGCTTTGATGCCCTGGCTGAACGTCAGGGAAAACGTTGAATTTGCTTTAAAGAAGCAGTATTCCAAAACGGAAGCCCGTTCACGCGCAGAGGATTATTTGAAACTCGTACACTTGAGCCGTTTCATGAAGGCCTACCCTCATGAGCTTTCCGGCGGGATGAAGCAGCGGGTATCGATCGCACGTGCCCTGTCGATGGATCCGGAAGTACTCCTCATGGATGAGCCGTTCGGCGCACTCGATGAGCAGACGAGAATGATGCTTCATAAAGAAGTGCAGTATATTTGGGAAACGACAGGCAAAACCGTTCTTTTCGTTACTCATAACATCCGTGAATCGATTCTATTATCTGACCGTATCGTTCTCATGGGCACGAGACCCGGCGGCATACGCGGCGAATTTAACGTTGACCTTCCGCGCCCCCGTGATCCGTCCTCCGAGGCGTTTACCGCTTTGGAAAAGCAGATCATGGAAATGCTGGAAAAAGAGATCGAAAAAGTGATGAGAGAGGAGATGGGGGATGACTTCCGCAGTAAGAAGGCTGGTTTTCTTTATCGTTCTAATCGCGATATGGGAGATCATATATAGAATTTATTCACAGCAGACAGCTATGTTCCCTTCCCCTCTCGGATCGGTGGAGCAGCTGTACATCGGCCTGTTTGATACAGGCATCCTGCGCGTGGCGCTTGGAGAAAGCCTCGGCAGAATCGTCTTCGGCTTTATCCTCGCTCTTATCATCGGCGGTTTTCTCGGCGTCCTGCTGGGTGTATCCAGACTTGCAGATGAAACGCTCGGTTCGCTTGTCATAGCCCTTCAGTCTGTTCCAAGTATCGTCTGGCTGCCGATTGCGCTGATTTTATTTCAGGGCGGCGGCGGAGCCATCTTGTTCGTCGTCGTTCTCGGAGCTACATGGCCGATGACAATGAACATGCGGATGGGAATGAAAAACGTTCAGCCGATCCTTATGCGGGCAGCGCGTACGATGGGCTACAGCGGCAGTGAGCTAGTCTGGAAGGTTATGATTCCTGCCGCAGTTCCAAACGTCCTTACCGGCGCAAGACTGGCCTGGGCATTTGGCTGGCGGGCTTTGATGGCGGCTGAACTGATTGGCCGCGGAGGCCTTGGACGTACTTTGATGGATGCACGTGATTTTTATAACATGGATCTCGTCGTTGCCATCATGATCATCATTGCTACGATCGGACTTATAGTTGAGTATTTTGTTTTTAGTAAAGTAGAAAAACGCGTTCTTTCCCGATGGGGACTGCAGACAAATACATAAAGGAGTGAGTGACACATGAAAAAGTGGGGACTATTGGCAGCCGGCGCGCTGCTGTTGACAGCATGCGGAACAGATGAGGATGGCTCAGCCGGAGCTGCTGGCGGAACGGATGCCGTTGAGATCGGCTATTTCCCTAATCTTGATCACGCAGCGGGCATTGTTGGAAAAGAAAAAGGCTACTTTGAAGAAGAAATTGACGCGGATGTCGACTACCTCAACTTTCCAAACGGCAACGATTTTATTGAGGCACTTGATACCGGTGTGATTGACATGGGATATGTCGGACCAGGTCCTGCAATCAACTACCACCTTGCTGGAGGGGATGTCGTCGTCGTCGGTGCAGCTGCGAACGGAGCGACCTTAATCGTATCCCGTGAGGATTCCGGTATTGAAACGATCGAAGACTTCTCTGGAAAATCATTTTGCACGCCAGGCAACGGCTGCACACATAACGTCCAGCTCGAAATGATGCTGAAGGACAAAGGCATGGAAACAAACCGCCTCGGCGGAGAAGTGGAGCATCAGTCACGCGTCAATCCGGCCAGTATGGTCGCAATGTTTGAACAGGGACAGATTGATGCCGCAGCGGCACCAGAGCCTTGGGGAACGCTTCTCGTTGAGGAACATAACGCGAACGTGGTCACCGAATGGAATGAGGTCTTTCTTGGTGAAGAGCTTGCAAGCGTGGTGATCGTAACGACAAATGAATTTCTGGAAGAAAATCCGGAGGCTGTGGAAGGTGCCCTCCGCGCTCATAAGCGTGCTGTAGACTACACAGCAGAAAATGAAGCGGATACGCTCGTAACAGTAAATGACCTGCTCTACAGCCTTACACAGACCCGACTGCCGGAGAACGTGCTTGAAGCAGCTTGGGAGCGTATGGAAATCACGACTGAAACGCATGCCGATGCTCTGCAGGCATGGGCAGATGCATCCTACGAACTGGAATTCATCGACGATGACCCGGATCTGGACGGCTTTGTCGATACGAGCATTCTTGACGATATTGTCGCCGAATAAAGGAGGTTCTGCTGATGAAATGGTTCATCCTGCCGCTCATCACAGCGTTCTTGCTGTTTTCTGCTACAGGCTCTGCCTACGAGGAGCCATTTGATCCGACCCGGTTTATGGACTACTGCCATTAACCCTATACGTACAGAAACAGCCAGCAGAATGAACATTCTGCTGGCTGTCAGGCTGTTGAAAAAGTCTTACAACTTACATGTTTATTCGTTTGGTTGTATTTCCCCTCTGTTTACCGAGCCTGCCGTGGGCTGGCCTTCAGCTATTTCTCAGGGTGACCCCTGTATGAAGGGAAGAAAGGCACGGCTTCACTCGGACACAGGCTTCTTACAAGAAGCCTTCAAGACCCAGTCCGGCTCCGCTCGTGCGTTGATGCCGTTCGCAGATCTGAACGGCACGGAATCTTCAGGCTGCGCGGCTTCCACTGGCGTCTCCGCCGGACACATCGGGGAAACGGCTCTGCTTCGTGGAAAACAACGTCACGACAGACGCGACTGCTTTTTGTACTTTCATAATGAATTCTACGAAGTACGGACACCCCTGTTCAACATTGAAACGTCTCATCGGGAAAGTTCTATCCGTATGGAAGCCGATCGTGCATTCATAACCAGGCACTTGAAACGCACTGACAGCTGCCGACATCGGAGGACCTCGACTCCAGGAGGATCAGAACGAGGCGAAGATCCAGCGCTTCCGGCAGCAGGAGGAAGCGGTTAGCTGAGCCCGTTCCCTCCGGAAAGCGAGTGTCCGCAGATACAGGCAGATGCAACGTTATTCACTTAAAATGACTTTATCCACACTCTGGCAGCCAGCAGAATGAACATTCTGCTGGCTGTATTCTAATGGAAATACTGCTGCTCACGAACTACCGGCCTTTGCCGGAAGTGTATGTATGCACCGTTCAGCTTCTCTGTCCAGCTGTCCAGCGCCTGCGGTATACTGTTAAAAACAGTGGAATTAAAAAGGAGTGATTCAATGGAGCCTGTCGGTTTGAATTTGACGAATAAGCATGTGGTCGTCATTGGCGGAGGGAGTGTTGCCTTCCGCCGTGCAAAGCGCGTATTTTCTGCCGGGGCGTTGGTTACAATCGTCAGTCCGGAATGCATGGATAAGATGACACAATGGATTACAGAGCACGAGATCAAGTGGGAAAGACGAAAAGCAGCACCCTCCGATACCGAAGCTTTTCTGCTTATTCTCGCTGCTGGATCGGACGTCCACGAGGAGATTTACAGCTGGAATCCTGAAGCCTGCCTGATTAATGATGCAGCTAACAGCAGCAGAGGATCGATCGTTTTCCCTGCCGTCGTCCAGCGCGGGCAGATAAAGGCTTCCGTGCATTCCGGCGGGGCTGGTCCGCTGTTTGCTAAATCGCTTTGCAGCAAAATAGAACCGCTCGTTGCAGAGGAGGCCGAATACGTCTCTTTTTTAACAACTGCGCGCGAGCTGGTTACTTCCTCTTCTCTTTCCGATGATCAGAAAAAAGCGGAGCTGGAGTCACTGCTCCATCCCCGCTTCAGAAGCGCTAAGCTTCAGCAGCATAAACTTGATCAGCTGCGCACTTTTTCGTGAAAATTGATGCCATCCGTCGTTGCTTCGATAATGCCTCGGCGGATCACAAAATCACCAAACCGCTCTCCATCTTCCTTATCCTTTGCGAATGAGGCAAAGATCGGCTGCAGCTCCTGCAGAATCTGCTCTTCCCCGATATTTTCCCGGTACAGCTTGTTCAGCCGGTCCCCTTTAAATCCGGCGCCGAGGTACATGTTGTACGTACCCGGTCCTTTTCCGATAAAGGCAATTTCCCCTAACGACGGTCTTGCACAACCGTTCGGGCATCCTGTCATCCGGATGATGATCTCTTCCTCGCGGAGACCGTTCGCATCCAGCATATCCTCCAGCTTATCAATCAGTGAAGGTAAATAGCGTTCCGATTCGGCCATAGCAAGTCCACATGTCGGAAACGCTACACATGCCATGGAATTGCGTCGAAGCGCGGAGTTCTCACAGCCGTCTGTCAAACCATATTCGGACACAATTGCCTCGATCTGCTCCCGGTTTTCCGGCTTAACGTCTGCAATAATAACGTTCTGATTGGGCGTAAGCCGGAACGTTCCGTCATGGACCTCCGCAACCCGCTTTAATGCAGTCTTCAGCTCATACCCTCCGCTGTCGGCAATACGGCCGTTTTGAATGAATAAGGTGAGATGAGACAGGCCCTCCTTGTGGTCATCCCATCCGTAAATATCTCCGTTACGTTCAAACGAATACGGCTTTGCTGGTTTTACTTCCCAGCCGAGACGTTCATTGACTTCGTTCCGCACCGTCTCGATGCCAAGCCTGTCGACGGTATATTTGAACCGGGCATACTTTCGCTCAGAGCGGTCGCCATAGTCCCGCTGTACAGTCAGGATAGCTTCTGCTGCTTCCACTGCTTTTTTAGCCGGGACGAAGCCAAGCATTCTGCCGAGCTGCGGATACGTCTTTTCATCTCCGTGCGTCATGCCCATTCCGCCCCCGACGAGAATGTTATACCCAAGCAGTCTTCCTCCGCTGATAATGGCGATAAAGCCAATATCCTGTGAATAAATATCAACATCGTTTGACGGCGGGACTGCCACACCTATTTTAAACTTCCGGGGCAGATACGTTTTTCCGTACACCGGCTCCTGCTCTTCTTTCGTGTCGATCAGCTTTTCTTCATCCAGCCAGATCTCATGGTAAGCCCTCGTTTTCGGAAGCAGACGTTCGCTGATATCCGCGGCGGAGTCATATACCTTTCGATGCGCATCAGATTGAGAGGGATTCGCTGCGCACATGACGTTTCGATTCACATCGCCACATGCAGCAATGGTGTCCATCAGCGCCTCATTCATCTGCTGCAGGCTCGTTTTCATATTCCACTTCAGGATGCCGTGGAGCTGAAAGGTCTGCCTCGTCGTCAGCTTCATCGTGCCGTTGCCGTATTCATCTGCAAGCCGGTCCATCGTCAGCCACTGCTCCGGCGTTGCTACCCCGGCCGGGAGCCGGACGCGCACCATAAACTGATAGGCAGGCTCCAACTTCTGCTTTCGCCGTTCTTCACGCAAATCACGGTCATCCTGCATATAGCTCCCGTGAAACTTCAGCAGCTTTGTCTGATCATCCGGAATGCCGGCACTGATATGGTCCTGGAAAAACTCCTCAAGCCTTCCCCTCAAATAGCTGCTGTCTTGTTTTATATGTTCCGTTTCACTCGGCTTGCCGCTTGTACTCATGGAACCTCTCCTTTCAATTGCATCAATATACGTCCCGCTGATAGCGCTTCTCGCTTCTAAGCTCTTTTAAATAGCCTTCTGCTTCCTCTTCGGAACGCCCGCTCTCCTGTACAATCACCGTTCGCAGTGCATTATGCACATCTCCCGCCATGCGATCCTTATCGCCGCACACATACAGAACGGCGCCGCGCTCCAGCCACTCAAACACGCTCTTGCTTTGTTCCAAAATACGGTGCTGCACGTATATTTTTTCGTCCTGATCTCTTGAAAATGCCGTATCCATTCTTGTTAAGAGCCCGTCTTTATACCAGCCCTGCCACTCTGTCTGATAGAGAAAATCGGTTGTAAAGTGCTGATCTCCGAAAAACAGCCAATTGTCACCTTCCGCTTCCCGTTCCTCACGCTCTTCCATAAACGAACGGTATGGAGCAACTCCGGTTCCCGCACCGATCATGATAATCGGTTTCTCATCTGCAGGAAGCTTGAATGACTTGTTCGACTGGATGAAAACCGGCAGTGTCGACCCCGGATCTCCCCGTTCCGCACACTGAATCGAGCAGACTCCGTTACGCTCCCGTCCATGCGTCTCATAGCGCACAGCACCTATCGTGAGGTGCACTTCACCCGGATTTGCAGACAGGCTGCTCGCAATCGAGTATAGACGAGGCGGTATGGGACGAAGACTGTCGACCAGCTGCTGGGCCGTAAAGGTCCACGGCGCTTTGTCCTGAATCAAGTCGACAAGATCCCGCCCTTCCATATAGGCTTTCCTCTCTGCCTCCTTCAACGCAGCCAGCTGATCTGAATAGCCAGCAAGCTTTTCCAGCAGCGGCTTTGTCAGCACCGTAATTTCAAGCTGGTCCAACGCTTTTGCAAGCGTCTTTTCTTCCTTGCCTGACAGGACCGTTTCCTGGCCATTGAAGTCCAGGACGCCAAGCAATTCTTCTACGAGCGCCTGATCGTTAACCGGCAGAATGCCGAGGCTGTCACCAGGCTCATAGGTCAGCCCTGATGCTTCCAAGTCCAGTTCAATATGCCTCGTTTCTTTCGCGGACCCTCTGCCGTTTAAGGAGAAGTTGGTGACAATCTCTGCTGGATACGGATGTTTTTTTGAATACGCTGCTTTTTCCTGCGGCGCTGCCGGCTCACTGGCAGGCGAAACCGGCTCTCCGTCTGCAAACTGCTGCTCTGCCTGCTTCAGCCACGTCGCTGCCGGCTCCTCGTAATCTACGTCGCAGTCGATTCTTTCAAGCACTCGCTCTGCACCGAGTTTCTCCAGAATCCCGTCAAAATCCTTGCCTGTCTGACAAAAATATTCGTAGGAGCTGTCGCCGAGTGCCAGCACGGCAAAACGCATATGGGACAAATCAGGTGCCTTTTTGCTGAATAAGTAATCATATAAATCCAGCGCTTCATCCGGTGGGTCGCCTTCACCGTGCGTACTTGCAATGAGGATGACGTCCTCCAGGCTGCTGAATTTTTTAGGCTTCAAATCTCCGGCTGCTAAGACGCTTGCTTCCACCCCGAATGTTTCAGCAGCCTCCTGGGCAAGCGCTGCTCCATTCCCGGTCTGGGAAGCTGTAAGAATCGTCAGGCTCCTCGATTGGCCTTTAGTTTCACGGGCGGGACGCTCCAGCACCGCGGTGCCTGCTGATCCGGATCCGGCTGCAGCCGTATATCCTGCCAGCCACTGAACCTGAGCTTCCGTCAGCTCCGGCAGCAGTTCATTTAACAGGCCTGCCTGCTTTTCCGTAAACGGGCTGTTTTGTGCACTAACCTGCAAGTTCATTCTCCCCTTTCTTCGGCCCATCAAGGCCAGTTATATCCACCATGCCATATGTTCATCCAGTCTGTTCTCAATCGTTTCCGCATGGAGTGCCTGTCCGGCTCGTTCTGAGAGCACCTCGATCATCAACAGGTGCGCTCCAAGATATGGCGCTAGCCTGAACGGTGAGGCAGCCACTTCGCGCTCCATTGACTCGTACAACAATCCAGTGAACCATAGGTACGGCAGCACAATGACATCATCGTATTTTGCTGCATTCTCCATGCCCTCTGCAAAAGATGGTTTGCACGCCGCCAGATAACACGTTTCTACTTTTCTTACACCGAGCCGCCTTTTCAGTTTTTTAGCTGTCAGGCGGACGGCGGATTTTGTTTCCGGCGAACGGCTGCCTCGTCCGACAAGTAAAACGACCGTGTTTTTTGTAATGGCACCTGCTTCTTCTGCACGCCTGGCCAATGCTTCGACAGTACGCTGCTGAACCCCCAGAGGCCGCCCGTATGTCACTCGAATATCCGGAAATTCCTCGCGAACGTGTTCAAGCTCCTCCGGGATGTCAGCATAGTAATGCCCGGCGCTCAAAAGCAGGAGCGGCACAATAGCGATGGACGTCGCTCCGTTTTCCACGAGCTTGGTAAACCCGTCCCTGATGGTGGGACTTTCCAGCTCCAGAAAGCAGAGCTCTTGGAGCGGCGCTTCGACTCTTGCCTCCACCTGTTGAATAAATTGAATGGATTCCTCTTTTGTTTTCGGTGATCGACTGCCATGTCCGATGTAAAGTACACCCTGCATATGCTCCTCCTTCAGCTCACCACTTCTTCTCTGAGACTGCCGTTCAGTCTGCTCATCAAGCCGACCACCTCTCCAATCACAATCATCGCCGGCTGCGGCGCCTCTGCTGCTTCTTCTGCAATGGCATGAAGCGGAGCTGTGACCACTACTTCGTCTGCAGTCGTTCCATTTGAGATAACAGCAGCCGGCATGTCCGCCGGTTTTCCTGCCTGGATAAGTTTCTCGCAAATAAGATTAATATTTCCGCCACCCATATAGATGCAAAGCGTATCCATGCTGTTCGCCGTATGATGCCAATATGCATCATCATCCAGCTTGGTGACCCCTGCGATGATGCCTACCGATGAACTGACATGACGATGGGTGACCGGAATGCCTGCACTTGCCGGTACAGCGGCACCTGACGTGATCCCCGGAATGACTTCAAATGAGAGACCGGCCTCTTTTAATGCAATCGCTTCCTCCCCGCCTCTGCCAAAGATAAAAGGATCGCCGCCCTTCAGTCTCGTTACCCGCTTTCCGCTAAGTGCAGAACGCACCAGCATCGCATTAATATCTTCCTGGGAAACGGCGTACCCACCCGGTTTTTTTCCGCAGTAAACAAGCGCTGCGTTCGGACTGGATTCCTTTAACAGCTCCCGGCTGACAAGCCGGTCATAGTAGATAACGTCCGCTTCCTGTATGGCTCTTAATCCTTTTACGGTGATCAGATCCGGGTCTCCCGGTCCAGCACCTGTCAGTTTTACTGGATACATGTCAGTCCTCCTTTTTCGTCGGCAGATGCAGGCCGCATTCCGTCTTGCCGGTGCCGGCCCAACGCCCGTCACGATTGTCTCCTCCGTCTGATGGAACGGTGCAGGGGACACAGCCGATACTTGGGTAGGAACGGTCGTGCAGCGGGTTATAATCCAGCCGGTGTTCATCGATATAGTTCCAAATGTCCTCCCACGACCAGTGAATGAGCGGGCATATTTTTACACTGTTAAATCTCGCATCTTCCTGAACAAATTCCGTATGCTTTCGCGACTCGGATTGCGCTCGTCTGAGCCCGGAAATCCAGGCCGGCACACCATGAAGCGCACGTTCAAGCGGTCTGATCTTCCGCAGATAGCAGCACTGGTCCGGATCGCGTTTCCAAAGCTCGGGTCCATACGCTTCTTCCTGCTCTGAAAGCGACAGCTCAGGCTGCTGCATGGTTATGCGAAGCTCAGGGTACCGTTTTTGAACCCGTTCAATCAGCTCATAGGTTTCGTCAAAGTGAAGATGCGTATCCAGAAATACAATTTCAGCCGGAACGCTGAATCGATGAAGCAGATCAATCAGTACCATGCTCTCTGCTCCGAAACTGCACGCATATACGAGATCTTCCTTGTACGTCTCTGCCGCCCAGCGCAGAACATCCTCCGCTCCTCTCGTTTCGTCCGTTATCTGGTTAAACGATCGTTGCATACGATCTGCCCCCTTTCATTCAGCGGATGTTCGCTTCTGTTGAAATCACACCTTTTTCCTGCAGATACGTGATCAGCACGGACACATTTTTCTGGATAGAATCCTTGCCTGTATCAAGCGTTAAGTCCGGTGCTTCAGGCTCTTCATACGGATCATCAATCCCGGTAAAGTTACGGATTTCTCCCGCCCGGGCCTTTTTGTAAAGTCCCTTCGGATCCCGCTCCTCACAAACCGCAAGCGGAGCTTTCACAAAAACTTCGGCAACGTCTTCTCCGAGCGACACCTTAACACCTTCACGATCCTGCTGATACGGAGAAATGAAGGCGGTCAACGTCACTAATCCGGCGTCTGCCATCAGCTTCGCTGCCTCTCCGACTCGCCGGATATTTTCAGCCCGGTCTTCTGCTGAAAAGCCTAGATTCTGATTCAATCCCATCCGGACGTTATCTCCGTCCAGCCTGTATGTTTTTATCCCCCGCTTGTGCAGCTCCAGTTCAAGCGCTGCAGACAGCGTGGACTTACCGGAACCAGACAAGCCTGTAAACCAAAGCACAAAGCCGCGATGACCGTTGAGCTTTTCCCGGTCTTCTTTTCTAACGTGCGAATCGTGCCAAGTTAAATGATTACTCACATGTTTCACCCTTTCAGCTGAAATCTATCCAAATTGCACTGACAACAATCATCGTGACAATAAAATAAAGCAAATTAAGCGGCATCCCCACGCGGACAAAATCCATAAACCGATAGCCTCCTGGCCGGAACACGATCAGATTGGTCTGATACCCGACCGGTGTCGCAAAGCTTGCTGAAGCAGCGATGGCCACTGCAGTGAGAAATCCTGCCGGATCCTGTCCGGACTGAAGCGCTGCCGCCACTGCAATCGGAAACATGACGACAGCAGCCGCATTGTTCGTAATAAATTCGGTGAAAATGGAAGTCATCAGGTAAACGGCAGCAAGCACCCCCATCACACCAAGCCCTGCTGATACAGCGACCAGATGCTCAGCAAGCCAGACCGCCGTGCCTGATTGTTCAACTGCTGTGCCAATACCGATCGCATAAATAATGACGAGCAGCACATCCACCCGGATGAACCGGTGCAAGCCTTTTAATGGAAGAATTCGACCAGCAAGCAGCACAATGACAGCACCGAACGCCGCTTCAAACATCGAGAGAAGTTCAAGAGCAGCCGCTCCTACCATCACCGCGAGGACAATAAGCGGCAGTATACCGCCCTTTCCTTCAATCACTGGAGGCGGCTTAGGGTCCGGCTGCTGCGGCTCGTGATTCGGCATGATCCGATAACCGATGGTCACCATGTAAAGAATGCCAAACACGGCTGCGGGAACACCGACTGCTGCCAATTGGAACATGGAAAATCCACTCATCCCCCGATCCAGCATCAAGCCGTGTATCAGCAGATTGGTGGAGGTTCCAATAAGGGTGATCGTTCCTCCGAAAATCGCAGCGAACGAGAGAGGCATCAGAAATTTAGATGGGGAAATCTGCCGCTGCTCGCACCAGCGCTGAATCATTGGAGAAAAAATAGCGACAATTGGTGTATTGTTCAAAAATGCCGACATTCCCGCAATTGGAAACATCATCGACAAAAGCGATCGCCTTTTTCGTTTACCGTTCCCCAGGCCTGAAAAGATAAGTCGCTTTAAGGAAGGATGACTCTGAACAGCTCCGGCTACTAAAAACAACAGCGCCACCGTCCACATCCCTTCGTTCGTTAATCCGCTTACCGCCTGCGATGTATCAATCGCGCCGCCGATCCACAGCACGAGCAACGCAGCAAGCAGGATCATATCAGCACGCAGCCACTCTGTGATGAGCAGGGCGACCATGACCGAAATCACGATCAGGACAAACCCGATTTCAACCGTCATGACGGACCCCCCTCCTCGCTTTTACTGCACCGCTGCTTTTTGCAATCCGTTTATCAGCACTTCCGCAACTTCTTTTCTGGAGAACTCTTCCGGCAGGGATTCGCCGTTTCGCAGACGCTCTCTTACTTTCGTTCCGCTCAGATGAACATGGTGGTCGCCGTCATGCGGGCACGTTTTTGCTGTCCCCATGTTTTTGCACGTTTTGCAGTAAAAGGCGTGTTCAAAACGCATCAAGGTGACCCCAAGCTCTTGTTCAAACGGCGCCGTGTATTCCTGTGCTTCATACGTACCGTAATAGTCACCGACTCCGGCATGATCCCTTCCGATGATGAAATGGGTGCAGCCGTAGTTTTTGCGGACGATGGCGTGCAGCAGTGCTTCTTTAGGTCCTGCGTATCGCATCGCTGCTGGATATACGACAAGCGCTGTCCGCTCTTTTGGATAATAATGATCGAGCAGCACCTGGTAGCTTTTCATGCGGACGTCAGCCGGTATGTCATCAGATTTCGTATCGCCTACGAGCGGATTCAGCAGCAGGCCGTCCACGGTTTCCAGAGCACTCTTTTGTATGTACTCATGGGCACGGTGAACCGGGTTTCGCGTCTGAAAGCCGACCACCGTTTTCCAGCCCTTCGCTTCAAAAAGCTGGCGGGTTTCCGCAGGAGTAAGGTGGTAGTCACCAAATGCATGCGGAAGACGTTTTAACAGTGTAATCTCCCCTCCAACAAGCAGGCTTCCTCTGCTGAATAACGCAGCTACCCCGGGATGTGCAGGGTCCGCCGTACCATAAACAATTTCAGCCTCCCGCTTCAAATCAGCCCGGAACGTTCCCCGGCTTTTAATAATGCCGTATATCGACCCTTTTTCATCAGCTAAGGCCGCTTCCTGTCCAGCGGATAAGGAAGCCGCCTCTTTTTCCGTGACGGGCAGCGTGACAGGCACCGGCCATAAGCTTCCGTCCGTCAGTCTCGTATGGGTCAGCACACTCTCATAGTCATCCTGATCCATAAAGCCTGTTAATGGACTGAAACCGCCTAGACCGATTAACTCCAGATCTGATAAATTCCACGAACGAAGTTTCACGACCGGCAGTGAAGCAGCACGCTCCCTGTCAGCCTGATCTTCGGACAGTCGATTGATTAAGGTACTTCCGTGCGCCTGATTTACCATCGTAACGTCCCCTCTCTTAACACATTATTCTTACCAATTTACTCAACTTTAAAGCGAAAAAATGTCAGTTGGTTTTAAGTGATGTATTGAAGATTAATAGATTAAACAAGAAAAATCAATACTAAATCTGCCAAAAAACATATTTTACATATTATTCGCATTAAAATAGTCGGTTATAAAAATGAAGCACGTTATTTTTTCTAATCTACCTTTAGCCTGTATGAACGTCTGCCTTCATCTGAAAAGTGTTCGGACGTCAGAAGAGCGTTAGCTTCAATCGCTGTATCACCTGCTTTTTTCGCTCCAGGGACTCCCCTGCTTTCTTCACGGCACTAAACAAATCGTTGTACCTATGATCATTTTTTGTCACAGTATAAAAGTCTTAATATAAAGAAAATTCGTTTAGTTAAACTAACAACGGGTACAGATTCGACAGGTGAAAACAGCATTTATTTGGTAATTCATCATACTTAGGTATTTTAATTACACTCTCTATTCGTAGTTCATAAGATGATAACTGCGCTGTTTTCCCAACACTTTTTTAGGAGGAATTTAGAATGGTAAAAGATCTTTATCCGTCCCGAGTCAATGAAACTTCACAGATCGTCAGACGTCAGGATCCCGTTATTCACAACGAGAACGCCCGAACGGAAGGGCCGCTTTCTGCAGAAGAGATCGACTTCTACGAGGAGAACGGCTACATTTTACTGAAATCTTTCTTCCAGGGAGAAGAGCTGCAAAAACTAAAGCAGGAGCTTGACAGCACGATGGAGGACCACCAGCATAAAGAAGGTCCGGATATTATCAAAGAACCGAGCAGCAACGAAATTCGTTCCATCTTTGAGGTTCATAAAGATAAAAGCTACTTTGAAAACCTGTCAAAAGATGAACGGCTCGTCTCTATTATGGAGCAAATTTTAGGCAGCCAGGTTTATATCAATCAGTCCCGCATTAATTTCAAGCCGGGATTTAAAGGAAAAGAGTTCTACTGGCACTCTGATTTTGAGACTTGGCACGTTGAGGACGGCATGCCGAGAATGCGTGCACTCAGCTGCTCGATTGTCCTGACAGATAATTACGAGTACAATGGACCGCTCATGCTCGTACCGGGTTCTCATAAATGGTATGTACAGACTGCAGGCGAAACGCCGGATAATAATTTCGAATCGTCGCTGCAGAAGCAGGAGGTCGGAGTCCCGGATGAAGACAGCATGCGCTGGCTCGTTGATCAGGCTGGCGGACGAATTGATCGCGCCACTGGTCCAGCTGGTTCCGTACTGCTGTTTGAAAGCAATACGATGCACGGTTCCGCGGGCAACATTTCCCCATACCCGCGCAGCAACGTATTTTTTGTTTACAATTCGATTGAAAATAAACTGGAACAGCCGTTCAGCGGCAAAGAACCGCGCCCGGAATTCCTCGCTAACCGCGAGAACATTCAGCCGATCCAGCCAGTGTCGAATAAATCCACAGCAAGATCGTAACCTGCGGCTATACCTTCAGCAATCCCAGGCATATAACAAGAGCAGCCCTGTTTTAGGGCTGCTCTTTGTGTTCATATGAGACGGAATGTTTTCGGATTACAGACAGATAAGGGTTTTCCCGTTCTATATAAGAAGAGTTTGTTTGTTCTTCGCTTTTTGTGAGTTACAGGAAAAATGTCGATTTATTCCGGCTTCTCCCCGCCACTTCAGAACGGGTGTTTATACGTTAAACAAGGCGGCAATCGCGCTCACGATTGCCGCCTTGTTATAAAAATCTCCTTTACTTGTTACAGCAGGGAGGATCCTCCATCGATAAACAGTTCCGTGCCAGTAATATGACGGGATGCGTCTGACGCGAGAAAGGATACGAGATCGGCTACCTGCTCCGGATCGCCCGGTCCTTCCAGAGGCTGGTCTCCTTCCGGATATTCGACCGGAATTTCGACTTTTTCCAGCTCTTTTTCCTTAGGATATGTTTTGCTGCCGATGTCCGTTTCAATAAATCCCGGACAGATGACGTTGACCCGGATATCGTAATTGGACAGTTCAAGCGCCGCCATCTTGCCGAAAGCGAGTTGTCCGGCTTTTGTGCTGCTGTAGGCAGACATCCCAAAGTTTGAAAACACACGCGTACCGTTAACTGAGCTCGTTAAAATAATGCTCCCGCCGTTTTCTTTCATATGAGGGATGGCTGCTTTTACCGTATGAAATGTTCCGTTCAAATTAATTTCAATCGTTTTATTCCACTCGGATGATTCGAGGTCCTCGATGGGGGCAACCGTTCCGTTCACGCCAGCGTTTGCAAAAACGATATCCACGGAGCCAAATGTATCCGCTGCGCGCTGAAACGCATCCTTTACCTGCTGCTCGTCTGTTGTATCAACTTCTGCTGAAATGACATCTCCGTCAAATTCCTTTTCGGCTTCGCGAAGGGCTTCTCCATCTACATCTACGAGGCAAATCCGGACACCCTGCTTTGCAAGCTGGAGCGCTGCCGCTTTCCCCATTCCGGATCCTCCGCCCGTTACAACAGCTGTTTTCCCTTTTAACGATGTATATGTATCCATGTGACCCACTCCTTTTTCCTTATCTTGGGTCTTTTTTTCCCTATTAGCGTGAAATCAAACCTCTCTCCTTTCCTATAGACAAACGATAAACATGCGTTTATTATATCAATTAGATACTATCAATTTGATATAAAGGAAGTGACGTATGGCTAAACAAAACCGGACCCGCTTTGCGCTGCTTGGCCTTCTTGCTTCTGAAAGTCTGACTGGCTATGAAATGAAAAAAAAGATCGACGGGAGTCTGAACCACTTTTGGAAGATCAGCTTCGGCCAAATTTATCCGACGCTGAACGTTCTAGTGGAGGCAGGTGAAGTCGAAGGAGAAGAAGAGAATGGCAGCACCCGCTACAAGTTGACCGAAGCCGGCAGGATGGCATTGACAGACTGGCTGAGGCAAGTACCGGAGGAACTGCCGGTGCAAAAAAACGAGCTGCTCCTGAAGCTTTTTTTTAGCCGGCATGAAGATCACCGTGAAACGATTAAGAAGCTGGAAAAGCATGAACAGCTTCTGACCGCAAGATTGAAAGTCTATCAGCAGATTGAATCGTCTCTTATGGAAAGCTGCGGTTCGTCACCGGACTTGACTTACTGGCTGCTTACTGTTCGTCATGGCATCGCCGTTACAAAAGCCGGACTCGATTGGTGCCGGCAGTCGATCACATTCATGAAGGAGTGGAAACGATGAAGCAGATTTATGCGCCTCCTCACACTGTCCTGCCGGATAAGCCGCTGACCGTATTTATTATTGACATGCGCGTCAATAAGCCGCTATCAGTTAAAAACTGGTTCCCTGTCTTTAAAGCAATGGGTCCGATGATTAAAGAGCTTTACGAAAATAAAGACAGCGGATTTTATTCGCTGGAAACGATGTTTGGCTGGAAATCCATCCACCTTGTTCAATACTGGGAATCGGAAGAAAAGCTGTTCGCTTACGCACACGAAGATCGGCACCGAAAAGCCTGGAAAACATTTATGCAGCTGGCAAGGCGCTCTACCGTAGCAGGCATTTACCATGAAACGTATGCAGTAAATTCCTACGAGGCGATTTATGCAAACATGCCGAAATTCGGCCTTGCTAAAGCAGCCGGACACGTTCCTGTTACAGCTGACACACGTCAGGCTGCTGCCCGTATGCGCGCCAGCCGGGAACAAAAAACGGAGTAAAAGCCACTGCCATCACTAAAAAAGAAGCGCGGATTCAAAAACTGATCCACGCTTCTTTCCAGTATGCAGCTTCTACAGTACAGATGAAGTAAGGTGCTCGTCGCTTTGCTTAATACTCTTCATAGCACCGATACGGGACTGATCCTGTTCCACAATAAGCCACTTCACACCGGCTTTTTCGGCTTCCCGCACGCAGACTTCTACATTGATCCCGCCTGTGCCAATCTCGGCAAAATCTTCTGTCCCATCTGTCGTCATGTCCTTCAGATGAATCAGTTCTGTCGAGTCCGCATACTTTTTAATCCATTCGACAGGGTTTTCCCCGGCTTTCACAAGCCAGTATATATCAATTTCCGCAAGAATAGAGGGTGTGTTCCAAATCTTCTGAAGCGGTATGACGGTTTCGATTGGCTTTAGCTCAAAGTCATGGTGATGGTAGCTCAAGCTGATGCCCTCGCTGCTGCAGATATCTGCAATACGGCGCAGATCGTCGATCACTGCTTCATAGGCTGTAATCGAGTCCCTGTCCTCTTCATCCAAATACGGACAGACGAGTCGGGTACAACCGATCGCTTTATGAAAAGCAATTGTATCGTCCAGGGTATCACGCAGCTGATTAATCGGCACGTGCGAAGCTGCCGGCTTGAGTCCGGTCTCTTCCAGCAGGTCCTTTACTTCATCAGCATTAAGCCCTCCAAATCCTGCAAATTCAACTCCTTCGTAGCCAATTTCGGCTACCTCACGGAGGGTCCCTTCAAAATCCTTTTCGGTTTCTTATCTAAGCGTAAAAAGCTGAACAGCAACTGGCAGTGTCAATGCATTCACTCCTTTGAAAGCGTTTCTCCTATTGTATCAGAGATCGTTTACTTGCTTTACATAAAGACTGTTTTTCTGGATTTTTACAAATCATCTGCAGCTTATCATTTACGGATTGAGGTTTCTCTTTCACGCCGGATGGTAATAGAGTGATGAGGTGATAACATGCCAAAGGCAGAACTGCTGTATGATGCAAAAGCGCTGCTCGCAGAAGGTCCATTTTGGGACGAAGACAATCAACAGCTTATATGGGTGGATATTGAAGGAAAAAACGTGCACTTTCTTGATCCATTAGGTGAAAATGAAACCCACTCGTTCGATCAGCGGGTCGGCTGTGCCGTCCGATCCGTCAGCGGGGACATCTATGCCGGTCTTGATCACGGATTTTACCGGTATGAGCCGGAAACCGGACAGCTTCACAGTATCTATGACCCGGAGGAAGATAAACCAGGGAATCGTTTTAATGATGGGAAATGCGATCCTCAAGGACGGTTCTTTGCTGGCACCATGGTGTTGGATGGAGAAGATGGGGACGCTGCTCTTTACTGTCTGAACGGCGGCAGGACAGTCTCCACTGTGTTGACCGGTGCAACCGTATCAAATGGAATGGCGTGGGATGAACGCAAAGAAGTATTTTATTATATCGATACGCCGACGCACGAAATCCGCCGCTATCCGTACAATTTTGAAGATGGGACGCTCGGGGAGCCGGAAGTGGTGTATACTGCTCCTGACGACGGCGGACACCCCGATGGCATGACAATCGATGAAGAAGGAAAGCTCTGGGTCGCCTTTTTTGACGGCGGCTGCGTGCGGCGCATCTGTCCGGACGAGCAGAAGGTTCTGGAGACGGTGGAAGTTGCTGCTACGAACGTTACTTCCTGCTGCTTCGGCGGCAAAAACATGGATGAGCTGTTTATTACGACCGGACGTGAAGGCCGGACAGACGAAGAACTGGAACAGGAGCCTCACGCAGGCGGGATTTTTAAATACAGCCCCGGTGTGTCCGGGGCTAAATCTTACCGTTACGACGACCAGGCATAATCAGGTGAGCGCAGACTGAAACAACTGTTTGATCCAAGCGGTCGATTCTGTATCGAGCGAGCTGATATATTCCTGTCCGCGGGCTGAAGACTGCACGTAGTAATACTCTTCATCCGCTCTCAGCCAGTTTTCTTCCTTTTGCAAATACGTAGGCCGATAATGTTCGTCATAGAAAAAGGCCGGGAGTTTCCATACTCCCGGTCTGTTTTTATGCAGCGGGGATGAAAGCTGAAGCTCCGGCTTCAATCTTGGAAAATAGCCGCTCCCCGGGATACCACTCCCAGGAAACAATTCGGAAGCAGCTGCGTAGAGCGTATTATTCTTTTTTCTGAACGATTCAGCAGGTCCGTGCGGATGACAGCGGCGGACCTCTTCCGGAACTTCATCCGGCACGGTCCATATTTCCCCCACCCGTAGCCAGCCGTATATAAAATAAACCCCTTCCGACCACCCTGCATCCGGATCAAGCTTATGCAGACGGCCCGGCAGCGGCCGAAAGCGGCTGAAAAAAAGAAACAGGCTTCCTATTCCCGTGTCATGTCCATGCAGATGACCTGCTGCAGCACCGGACTGACCAAATACTTCGTAATCCGGTCCTGCTTTGAGCCATTCCGGCCTGCCGAGCACGGGATCATAGTGAGCTTTTCCTTTAGAAGCTGCTTTGGCACGGCTGCTGTACCGAAGAGCCGGGTGCTGAATCAGCTCATACATTGACGCTGGGTGAATACCAGGGAGCGCGTCAGGAGCCAGTGTCAAATCACGATAGCGGAATGCTTCCCGTTTTTCTGTTTCCGGTATCGGCAGAACGACATATTTCCCCGTCTCAGGATCATACGGAGAATAGCCGCAGCCTGCTGATGAATCAAATCCTTTTCGGCTGAAGATTAGTTTTTCCATTCCCTCACACCTTTCTCGTCTCGGTTTCATCGGCTCCGTTCAGGGAAAAGGAAACCAATGGAGGTGACGCACTATGCCCTATTTTACATCAAATTCTTTAAAGCTGTATTACGAGGATACTGGCTCCGGGCCTCCGCTGCTCCTGTTTCCGCCCCCGGCACTCGGAAGCTCGCCGTTTATTCCGCAGCAGGAAGCACTGCCAGATGGCATCCGCCTCCTGACGTTCCACCCACGTGGCAACGGGTACAGTGAAACAGACGGCGAAGAAACAATCCGCTCCTGGGCTGATGATGCAGCAGCCCTTCTGGATCACCTGGACATTCAACAGGCGTCGCTGTGCGGCTATTCTATGGGAGGGGCTCCTGTACAGGATTTCGCGATCCGCTATCCCGAACGAACGGCATGCCTTCTTCTGCTCTGCACATTTCCGGAGGTCAATACGAAACTGCTGGAGAAGAAGATTAGTCTCGGTGAATTACTGACTCAAAACCGGTGGACTGGTTTTCTCGGGCGAGCCCTTGGAACGACGCATTCCGCCCGCACCGATATCGAAAGAAACGTGTGGGGCACAGCGGAGCAGTCAGATCCTGAGGCAATCCGCCGCCTGTATACAAGCGGCCGGCATTTTACCGCTCTGCCGCAGCTTGCCTCCGTTCAATCCCCCGTCTATTACATCTACGGACGCTGGGATCCAATTGCTCTCCCCTATGTGAATCAATATAAGTCCGTCATTCCGCACGCTCGATTTATTCGCATATCAGAAGGATTTCATCAGCTCCCGACACGAGCTTCGAGTCAGGTTAACAGCATCATCCGTTCGATAGTAAGAGAGGAGGAAACACCTCATGCCGACTAAACCGACTGCGACGCAGACGTGGGAAAATATGCTGCTGTACCATCTGGAGGTAGAGCCGGACAGACTGGCTGCAGCGCTGCCGGAACCGTTCCAGCCATCCCTTTTTGAAGGAAAAACCTGGCTGACAACGGCCTGCTTTACGTGCCGGAGCAGCAGTGCTGTTTTTTTCGGCCGCTCGCTTTCACTGCCTGTATACGAAGAAGTGCAGGTACGTACCTATCTCGACTACGACGGCGATCCGGGTCTTTACATGTTTTCATCCGATGTGTCCCACCGGTCGGTCGTTAAAGGGGCCAGATTGACGCTGAAGCTTCCGTTTTACGAAGCATCAATCGAACGGCGCCGTGATACGGCCTATCATATCATGAGTAAACGCCTGAAAAGCGACGCGCGTTTTCAGGCTTCATTCCGACCTGCTGCGCAACGGGATACGTCAGCATTTGCCGATTGGGCTGGAAACCGTTCCTGTATGTGGAAAAAAACGAAAAGCGGCGTTGAAAAAGCTGTTATCAACCCCGGCGGCTGGGATCTTTATGAAGCCGAAGCAGAGGTTTCCTGCTCCGGTATGTATCCGTTTCTTACGGAAGATGCGTTCACCGGACGTTCAAGGATACAGTTCTGCCCGGAACGCGTGACACACTTTTATCCGTTCCAGCGGACCCGCTGATATGATAGGCTTAGAGAAGAGACTGGAGGCGGTTAAATGACAACATGGGCATTTGTATCTGACTTTGACGGAACGATTTCACAAAAGGACTTTTACTGGATTGTGATTGAGAAATATTTTCCTGAAGGAGAAGCACTTTATCATCGATGGCAAGACGGCGAAATGAAGGACATTGACTTTCTTAACATCGTTTTTGCCTCCGTCGGGCAGCCTGAGGAGACAATTAAACGGGATATCGCAGACATCCCCCTCGACCCTCACGTTAAACCGTTCATCGAACAGATCAAAAAAGCCGGCGGTGACTTTATCATCATCAGCGCCGGGTGTGAGTATTATATTCACGAACTGTTAACACTTGCGGACATTCGCGATGTACCTGTTTATTCCAACCCCGGTCACGTTGAGAACGGCGGCCTTCATCTGACCCCTGACCCGGCCGACCGCTTCTATCACGAGCGGTACGGCATCGATAAAAAAGCTGTGATGCAGGAGCTCAGCGGCCGTTACGATACGCTCTATTTTGCAGGAGACAGTGAACCGGATTCTCATCCGGCATCCCTTGCAGCGGTGACTTACGCTATGAAAAAGCTGCCCCCGATTCTAGATCGAATGGGAACGCCGTATGAGAAAGTAGACGACTTTTCGGAGATAGCATCAGACTTAAAAAAGCGAGGCGTACTCGACCGGTCATGACCGTCGGTACGCCTGGTTTCTGTCGTGCAGAAACGTTTCAATCTGCAGCTGATGGTGTTCATCGTGCGCGCCGAAAAAGGCATCGAGCTCCGCAGGAGTCCACGTTTTGTCAGAACCTTTCTGCGGGACACTCTCCGGTGCTGTTTCCTTCAGCACGGCGACAAGTGCTTGTCTCGTTTCGATAAAATCGCGAATGAGGCGGTGCGCGCTGCGCCCTTCAAGTGCTGCTACCGCAGACCGGTTGTACACATCCGGAATCGGAAACGGCGGAATCGGCTTCCCTGCCTGCATCGCTGGTAGTACGGACTCCAGCAGAAAACGGTCCCAGTAAAATAAATGCCCGATTATTTCTCTCGTTCCCCATTTTGCCGGTGCGGTAGGCGTATTCAGCCATGTTTCATTCTGTTCCTCCAGCATCCCTGCAAAGGGGATAATCGCTTCCATTTTCCATTCTGCCATGTCACATTCCTCCATACTGCATCTACGTGCTACTTTCAAGTATCACCGTTGAAATGACCCCTGTCAAACTCGCCTCTTTTTACTGGTCTCTAATTTCCTGTGTATATCTCCTTATTTTTCTCTGAAATCTGTTAATATCTGACTCAACAGGGTACAGGCAATTAGGAAGCCAATCGTGCCAACTGAAAGGAGTTTACCAATGGGATTTTTCTCGTCTGATAAAGACAAAGACAGCAAGATGCCAAAACAAAACGACCGTTACATTCTTGCGATGGAAGAATTTCAAAAAGCGAAATTCTCAGATGATGAAAAAGCCCGGGAATACTTGCAGCTTGCGTTCCGGGAGGCAGAACATAACATATTTGATATGCACTTCTGGTATAATCACGCCATCGACTATTATTGCAGACAGCTCGACGATCCGGAGGCAGAAGCAAAATGCCTGCAGCTGTGCAAGGAGAACATGGCCATGGCTCCCGATATTATCGCAGCGTATAAAAACGAATATCATAAAGAATCATTGCTGGACTTTATCCCCCCGTCTATTCCTGCCTTTTTAACAGCAGCAGAAATTTATGAAGCAAACGGGGAATACAGCCAGGCGGCTGAGGTGAGTGAAAAAGCAGCAGACCTTCACCTGCGAGACGGAACTCCGGGTGGATTTAAAGCACGAAAAGAGCGACTGGAAAAAAAGCTTTATCGCAGCTGATGCGGCAACAAGCCGGTTACACGCTGCCACCCTGTCAGATACTGGCAGGGTTTTCTTTCTGATGAGCCATTTTTGCTCCACTGATTTTCTGATTGCATATCATTATGATCCATTAAAAAATGCCTCAGGCGAACCCTGAAGCATGCTGGTAACACATCTGCCTATTCGTTCTCTTCAAAGATCACTTCGAGCTTAGCTACTTCGCGGAAAGGAACCATGTACTCTTCACCGTCACTAGTATGAAGCGCAATTTTTTCACGGCTTTCCCGCTTATCCTTCAGCATTTTGACGATCTCGTTGTCCCCGGTGATTTCCCTTTCCGGATCCAGCGCCGCTACATGTTTTTTACCATCCTTAAACGTGTACACCATTTTCATCGTTTGTCACCTCCGGTTATGGTCTTGTGATACCCTACTTTTTATGTACATTAACGTCAAAGTCTGATTATTTTATACAGCAATACCGAAATACATGGTGAACACAGCCTGTTCTGCTACATTAAAGCAATGTACGTATAAATCCTATACACAGCTTATACGCTTTTTCTATAGAAAAAGCCTCCGCTTGTGTGAAAGCGAAGGCTCTGAAACGTATTACATGCTGCGCGCACCGATATAAGTGCTGCTCCAGTAAGGATTTGTGCTCAGGTTAGAGATCGTTACGCCTGTAGAAGAACCAGCGTGGATGAACTCATTGTTTCCTAGGTAAATACCTGCATGGGAAGGACCTGTACGTGTTTCAAAGAAAACGAGGTCTCCAGGCTGCGGGTTAGATACTGCTGTTCCAGCATTCCACATTTCAGCTACCGTGCGTGGTACATTTTCACCGTTCTGCTGGAAAGCATACTGGATGAAACCGCTGCAGTCAAATCCGGATGGGCTTGTACCGCCCCATACGTAAGGAGATCCAGTCAGGCTGCGCGCTGTAGAAATAATGCCGCTTGAATTGCTCACATCACTTGTTCCCGCTACCTGGGAAGAAGAATCAGAGCTTGAAGAACTTGAACCTGAAGAAGCTGTGCTCGTGCTTCCAGAACCGTCCATACCTAGTGAAGACTGAGTGGCTGGACCAGCTGTTCCATAAAAGTTTCCTGCTGGGCTGGAAATTCCGTTAGAAGACTGATAGTCCTGAACTGCTGAAAGCGTCAGTGGACCAAATACGCCATCCACATTAGACGAGCTGTTATATCCTGCATCTGCAAGAGATTCCTGAAGGTCACGAACGTCATCTCCGCGGTCTCCCATGCTCATCGCATCCGTTACCGTTGGTGCTGCAAAAATCGCTCCTGCTACTGCTAGGCTAAGTGCAAATTTTTTCATGTGTAAACACTCCCACTTTCTCTCTAATTTTTTTAATGTTTTTCTTTATGTTTCAGATAATCTGTTTAGATTTAAACTGTATTTTTTTCGCTAACAGGTTTCACTGTACAGATGATCGGGTAATAATAAAACCCCTTTTGTTTATTGTTATCGTTTTAACATTGCTTTGTTATCTCTTTGTAATCTCTGTATTGTTCTCGTTAAATTAATATACAAAAAACGTGTAACCTTCAAAAAGATAGTAAATTAACGCCTTATTATTCGATTTTTCAGATAATTATTCATATTCTACCGTTTTTTTTGAAATCTACGCATATGGAAAGGATATAATCATTTTTTATTAAGTAAACGTCTGCTAAGGAAATTGTCCGGCATGTAAATCGAATGGACTTATACGCCCCCCTTTTTCAACAAATCGTGCTCGGAAAGTGGGAGTGTTAGACAACATCTTCTATGACCGGCTATACTGAAGACAGCCTAATTCAAGGAGGAAGCCGCATTGCGATTACTTGCAGTAGATATGGATGGAACACTTCTTAATGAGGATAAAACGATATCGAAGGAAAATATTGAGGCCTTTCATGAAGCAGAGAGGGAAGGTCTTGAAGTAGCAATTGCTACTGGTCGTGCTTTTTATGATGTCTTTTCTATTCTGGAACGGTACACGATTAACCCTTGGGTCATTAATATGAACGGCGCCTGCATCCACCGGCCCGACGGAACGATGTTTGATGATCTTCCGCTTCACGGAGAAGCTGCCTCCCCGGTTCTGTCTTGGCTCGAGGAGCAGAAGTACTATTATGAAATCTCAGCCCACGATGCGATTTATGTACCAGATGGTGCCGAAGACCGAATCAAAGCAGAATGGGAGCTGCTTCCGGCAGGGCCGGAAAAAGAAAAGATTATGGAAAAAATGCTGCACGCCCAGGAAAATCAGGAAGGACGCCGCTACATCCGTTCGTTTGAAGAAGCACTGGAACGCGATATTACGATCTATAACATCCTGGCTCTATCTCTCATGCCCGAACGTGTGAAAGCGGGATGGGACAAATTCAGTCACTTACATGAGGTATCAGTCGTTTCTTCCGCGCCTATTAACTTTGAGCTTACGGCCCCCTCCGCTTCAAAGGGGAATGCGCTTGAAAAGCTTGCTGCTTATAAAGGAATTCCCATTGCTGAAACGGCTGCAGTCGGCGACAGCTTCAACGACGTGTCCATGCTGAAACAGGCCGGACGAGGCTTTGCTATGGGAAATGCACCTGACTCCATCAAGCAAATGGCTTTTGCAACGACGAAATCCAATGCGGAGCATGGGGTGGCAGAAGTTATTTATGAATTATTAAAAACGAAAACAACGTAACGAGCACGGGGCTGTCTCAAAAGCCCTTTATGAAACAAAAAAAGCGGTGCCGGATGTGTCCGGTTCCGCTTTTTTTGGAATGAAATGAGAAAAAGACAAAAAAACAGCAGAAAGCCGAGCGGCTCCCGGCCACT
>NZ_JAATHJ010000017.1 GCF_012034335.1 Alkalicoccus luteus
AAGATCCAGCGCTTCCGGCAGCAGGAGGAAGCGGTTAGCTGAGCCCGTTCCCTCCGGAAAGCGAGTGTCCGCAGATACAGGCAGATGCAACGTTATTCACTTAAAATGACTTTATCAACACTCTGAAAAGCCGCGCCGGAGATTTTCTCCGGCGCGGCTTTTAAAATGAATTCCTGAATAACAACTGGACTGCAGACAGATGTCTTATCAGTTTCCTGATCGGCTGTCAGAAGCATGCTTTCTAAGCTCGATAGCTTCAGCACGGGCAGTTTCAACTTCTGTGCGGTCTCTGACAAGGTGCCGGTGAAGAACAGAAGGATCTATGCTTCGATCATCAAGATTCCATTCAAGGCCAAGTGCGGATGTCCTCTGCCGGCAAATACGTTCCACTTCATCGGTGAGCGGAATAGAGAAAGGGCGATAAGGCCAACCTTGGTAAACTTCTTCATAACGTTGATTCAGCGATTCTCTCAGCTGATCTGTATAAATTCCAACTTCATACAGCCGGTGATCACCGCGATCGAGCAGCCGGAAAACTTTATCGAAAAGCTTAAGGCTTCCACGGATATTTCCTCTGCGCTGATGATATAGCGCAACCGCCAGCTGAATAAGCAGCAGCCATGTTTTTTCCCGGTTATTTTCTATCCAGTACTCTTCTAAAATTTCATGACACTCAAAAAAGTCACGTGTTGCATGAAATTCAATTAAATAATTGACATACGCCTGTGGATAATCAACTCTCACTTGCTGCATGTGCGACTCTCCTTTTTCCTTAAGCCTGCTTTGCTTTTATCTTTTCAAGTATAAATCATCTTGCTCATTTATAAAACTATTTCCGTCTGAGTCCGCGGTATATGATATAATATCGCATGAAATGGAGTGGGAACTGATGACATATCACGTAAAACTACACGGGTTCGAAGGCCCTCTTGATCTGCTCCTTCATTTGATTCAAAAAAATGATCTGGACCTGTATGATATTCATTTGAAGGATATTACGGACCAATATGTGGATTATATTCGAACGATGCAAGTACTGGAGCTGAATGTGGCGGGAGAATATCTTGTCATGGCTTCAACGCTTCTATATATGAAAAGCAGATTGCTGCTTCCCGCTGAGGAACCGGAAGAGCTTTATGACGAGCTTGATGCAGAGGAAGAATGGACAAGAGAATCGTTAATGGAAAAACTGGTGCAGTACAAAGCCTATAAGGAAGCTGCCTCAGAATTAAAGCAGAAGGAAGCAGAGCGAAGTCTTTATTTTACAAGACCGCCCGAAGATCTTTCTTGCTTCACTGGAAAAGAGGACCCTTCAGCTGAACTGGATGTATCATTATTTGACCTGATTGGAGCTTTCCAAGATGTTCAAAAGCGCACGAAAAAAGAAAAGTCCTATCACAGCGTTGCGCGTGAAGAAATATCAATTGAGTCCAAGATGGGAGCTATCGTGGATACTCTCAAGCGCTACAAGGGCAAAACAACGTTTCGAACGCTTTTTAATGAAGATCAGGAAGATACACCGGTAATGACTTTTCTGGCATTGCTGGAACTGATGAAAAACAAACGGGTGACGTGTGAGCAGGCCAGGCACTTTGCCGATATTTCAATTGTAATGAAGGAGGGGGATTTTGCGTGACGGAAAAAGATATCACCGGAAGACTGGAAGGGCTGCTCTTCGTAGCGGGAGATGAAGGAATGGAAAAAGCTCATCTTTTAAATGCTCTTCAGTTATCGGAGGAGGAGCTTGAACAGCACGCTGATAAATTAAATCAGCAATATGAAAGCGGCGGGAGAGGCATTGCTTTGCAGGAAGTCGCCGGAGGTTATCAGCTGACAACAAGACCGGAACATGCAGATATGTATAAGAAACTCGTCTCTTCACCGGTCAATACGACTCTTTCACAGGCAGCACTCGAATGTCTGGCAGTCATTGCGTATCGTCAGCCGGTCGCGCGCATGGAAATCGAGGATATTCGCGGTGTTAAAACTGACAGACCGCTTCGTACGCTGCAAAACAGAGGGCTGATACAGGAGACCGGGAGAAAAGAAGGTGCCGGCAGAGCGATTCTTTACGGAACAACGAGGTATTTTCTTGAGCAGTTCGGTCTGCAGACGTTAAACGACCTTCCTCCGCTTGAGAAAGAAGAGGAAGGCAGCGAAGATTTTGATCTCTTTTTTGATCGGTTTCAACAAGCGGTAGAAGAGGAAGGTTAACGCATAACGCTTCCACCCGATATTTTAAGGGATTCCCCCACAATGTTATCCGCTGCATCCGAGAGCAGAAACATGATTGTTCTTGCCGTTTCTTCAGGTGTCGTTATCCTGCCGGAAGGAAGGGCTTTTTCGGTTTGTTCGCGCTGTTCTTCATAAGAGATACCGTTAGCGACGGCCTTTTTTTCCAGAATCTGACGGGCCATGTCGGTGTCTACAAACCCTGGACAAACAGCATTCACTCTTACACCGTGCTCAATAGCTTCCAGAGCAAAAGAGTGAGTAAAGCCGATCATGGCAAATTTTGAGCCTGCGTATGCTGTACTTCCGTGCGTTCCACGGAGACCGGACAAGGAAGATATATTCACTACGGACCCTTTCCCGCGTTCTTTCATGCTTTTAAATACGAGCTGACTCAGCATCACTGCAGAAGTAAAGTTGATCTGCATAATGGACTCCAGCTCATCCTCCTTAATAGACTCGACTACGTCGCCGCCGGCTATACCGGCTCCATTAACGAGCCCGGTTAAAGGACCGAAAGCTTCTTCTGCTTCAAATACAAGCCGCTCTCGGTCCCGAGTATCTGTTAAATCGGCCTGAATGGTTAACAGATTCGAGGCATCAGCATGATAGTGGGCCTGCTGACTCAGCGATCGAAGTTTTTCTTCGTTCCGGCCTGCTGCTGTAACCTGAGCTCCAAGCTTAAGTAATTCAAGTGCCAGCACTTTGCCGATTCCGCCTGTTGCTCCGGTAATTAAAACATGTGTTCCTTTAAATGCGTTAGCATGAAACATACTCATTCACATATTCCTCCTCTTCGAACTGCCCGTTCTAAATGATACGGGATTCTTGTCTACAATTACCCTCTAAAGGGAAAGAGAAAACAGAAGCACATAGCAGATTTTCAAGTTGATGGCTGGAAGGAGTCCATACATGTATATAACAAGAAATAAATGGAAATGGGCTATTGCCGGTCTGTTGCTAATTACACTGGCTGCTACATTATACGGCCTTTTTAAACCTGTGCCGGAGGGAACGTCTTTTAAAGGCGATGTTCATTACACCGACAATCTTTCATTTCTGTTTAACCGCTCTTTTGAAGAGGATGGAGAAAGAGTGTTTAATGAGCAGATATACTCGGCCGTGCTGGAAGCAGTGGAAGAGGCTGAAACGTTTGTCGTAGTGGAAATGTTTCTTCTAAACGATAAAACTGACGGTGATTTCCCGGATCTTAGTCTCTCGCTTACGGAGGCGCTGATCGCGGCATCGGAAAGAGGGGTTGACGTTTATGTCATTACTGACCCTATTAATACCAGCTATTATTCCCATGACTCTACGATGATCAATATGCTGAATGAAGCTGAAATTGAAACGGTTATAACGGATATTTCCAGACTTCAGGATTCAAATCCCCTTTATTCAGGAATATGGCGGGCGTATTTGCAATGGTTCGGACAGAGCGGCAACGGATGGATTGAAAATCCGTTTGACCCGGAAGCGCCCGATATGACGATTCGTTCATTTCTAAAGCTGATGAACGGGAGGGCGAATCACCGAAAAGTGATTGTGACGGAGGAAAGCGGGTTTGTCATGTCTGCTAATTTCCATGATGAAAGCTATTATTATATAAATACCGCGTTTCAAACGGGTGGTCACGTTTTATAGGATTTACTTGATTCAGCTCAGTCTGTTTCAAACTTCTCCGGAGGACCGGAAATTCAGGCAGAACCGGCAATGGATGAGAATGAGGGCGAATATGCTGTACAGGTTTTAACAGAAGGAGAAAACTTCACCAGGGTTCAAAAAATGCTGGATGAATCTTCAGCAGACGATATCGTTTACGCAGCTCTTTACTTTTTAGCGGATCCGGATATTGTCGATAGTATAAAAGCCGCAGCCGAGCGAGGAACAGAAGTAAGACTGATTCTGGATCCTAATGAGAATGCATTTGGTATGGATGTATTCGGTATGCCTAACAGACCGGTAGCGGAAGATTTGATGGACCTTGGGCTTCCAAATTTGCAGGTGCGCTGGTACAACACCGGAGACGAACAGTTTCACCCTAAAACGATGGCCGTATTCAGCAGCTCCGGTTTACAGGTAACAGCGGGATCAGCCAATTTTACGAGCAGAAATATGCGGGATAATAATCTCGATACGAATCTTTACGTGGAGGCGGATCAGGGAAGCGATATATACTTGGAAATCGAAAGTTTCTTTGAGGAAATGTGGACGAACGACGGAGCAGATTATACGTTGCCTTACGAACATTATCTAAATCCACACTCAAGCTGGCGCGAGTGGGTGTACCGTTTTCAGAAAATATCCGGATTGAGCACGTATTAAACTGCCATACTTACATGTGGAGATTCAGCAAAAGGGCGCTCACGGGATGTGAGCGCCCTTTTTTGATTAATAGATTTCAGGATTTAATCACTGTCTGGCTGGCTTCATCTTGTTCCAGCTGTTCCGGAGAAGCATGAAGACGTTTGACGTTCGTAATAACGAAGCCGCTTTTCGGTATCGTCGGAACTCTGGAAAGCGACCATGCAAGATTTTGTTCTGGTACCTCATACGATAAATGCGTCGTGAAATACTTGAAGAATGCACGCATCACAATGACAGTCAACCACTCACCTGCACACCGGTGGCCGGCATAATGGTCACCTCCTCCTTGCGGAACGAAGGAAAAGGGGCTGCCTTTCCAGTCCTTGAATCGTTCAGGATTAAACGTATCCGGATCATTCCAACTGTCGGGATGACGGTTTGTGCCGAAAAAATCGAGAACGACAAGCTGATCTTTTTTAAATTGATAATCATGCCACGTAAATGGCTTTTTAACTTTAGCTGCCATAGCGGGAGCGAAAGGATAATAGCGCCGTACTTCCTGGGCAAACATCTGACTGAACCCATTTTCATCTGCGGCGAGCTTCTCGCTGATGTCAGGAAATTCATGGAGGGCGAGACAGCCGAACACGATAAAGTACCCTGTAGCCAGCAGCGGGCGCACGGCGTTGTTAACCTCGACGGCAGCCTCTGAAGCAGAAAGGCGTTTGCCGTTCTCATCGCGGTAATGTGAGATAATATAAAGAGCCGTGTGTTCCGCAGGCTGAAGCTTGCCTTTGCGAACTTGCCGGACAATGCCGGCGAGCCATTCTTCCTGACTTTTTCGGGCTTTTTTTCCGTCTTTCATTCTGGAAAGAGAACCGAACGAATCAACCATCATCCCCATTTCCCGGGTACGCTGCGCCGCCTCTTCTTCCTTAAGGGGTACACCAGCCCAGCGGCATCCGCTTCTGACGAGAACTTCCCGAATGTCGTCATATATAACCGTTCTGCTTCGTTTTTCCCAAAGCTTTGCTTTCTTATCCAGTTCCTGCAGCGCAATGTCCTTCATATCTTCAATTCGTTCCGGAGTCATCATAGACAAAAACATACGCTTGCGGTGCCGGTGTGCTTCTCCATCCATTCCATGGACGCCTTCTCCGAGCAATGACTTGCTTATCACGCCGGGGACCGCATTTTTCCGGACGAAAAGCTCGTTATCATAAAACTTTTCAACTGCTTCTTCACCAGCCATGCATACAGCCTTTTTACCAAGGAGTCTTGTTTCAAAAAGGTCAGACTCCAGCTCGCGCCTGCGTGAAGTAATAAACATAAATCCTTCATTAAGCAAATTAACTGTATTATCAAATCCTTTGGCTTTTGGTACAGGATACTTTATTTTCAAGTTTCCATCCCCTCTCTTATCTGGTCATACCTGCTGCAGGCAGCTATGTACACCTTTCAGATACCCCTGAGGGGAGGGGATGAAACCAGATGCAGGCTAGCCGGCCTCTGTGCGCAGCTCCTCAAGGAATCGTGCAAACGCCTCATGAAAGTCTTCTGCTTGCGTTACATTGTTATGATCATATCCGGGAAGCTCAATATGCTCTGTGCGACCTGCCCATGTCTCCGCTGTCACGAGGGAGTGCTCCGGGGGAATAACCATGTCTTCAGACCCTGTAAAAACAAGCAGCGGCGTTTCGACCGTTTCGGCCATCGTACTCACCGGAAAGGGATGCCGGATAAAGGTGCCGGCGGGGAGCCACGGATGCCGGTGCTGCTGCAGTGCTTTTCTGGAATCATAGGGAGAAATTAATATAGTCGCTGCAACCGGCCTCTCAGAAGCTAAATAGGCAGCCGTACCAGTTCCCATGCTCCGTCCTCCCGATACAATCATTGATTGATCCACCGCGTGATGGGATGCTCCGAAGTCATAAAGCGCTTCGGCATCGGAGAAAAAAGCGTCCTGGGACGGCTCTCCAGTACTCTTTCCGTAGCCGCGGTAATTAACAAACAAGCCATGCCATTCATCCGGGAGCGGGAGGGATTCCATTGCTCTGGAAGCTTCCTCAGCATTCCCTCCAAAATAAATAAACAACGGTGCAGCTTCATCAAGGGAAGAAGGGAGGAACCACCCGTGCAGTTCGGCTCCATCAGAATCGATAACGACTTCCTCAGAGGATGGGAACGCTTCATTTACTTGTTCGATTCGATCATTAGACAGGGATGCTCCTTGAAATAGGTTTTCTTCCTGATTCACAATGGCCTGGTAAAAGTGAAGACCATAAAACAGCAGGCCCACACCTGCGGCTGCTGAAATGAGTAATTTCATTTAAAACCGTTCCTTTCTTCGTCATACCAGATTCGGAGATGATCCTGCATCTTTGCTTCCAGCTTGATTGATGCCGACCGCACGCCGCCAGCCTCCGTATCCGGTGCATCTGGATGGCCACGGAATGCGGTTTTCCATTCTCCCTGGTCTGTTTTCCAGTATGTAAGCAAATAATCCGCATAGAGGCGATAACATTCTTTTGCAGCATGACTTTGCTGAGCAGTAAGCGGAACTTCTGACAGGGGAAAAGGCAGCTTGGGATTCGTCACCTGAATTTCTCGCACGTGGAGCTTTTCACGCTGCCGGGAGCAGGCATTGTGCATTGCCAGAAGCTGCAGCTCAACGAGCCGTTTTTGTTCAATTGCCACATCAGCCTCAGCGTTTTTTGCTTTTAGAGGCAGTTCAGGCTGTTCATTTCGTATAAAAAGGATCAGCAGCAGAACCTGGCCGATCAGAACAACAGATAGCATTACCGTTTGCAGCAAGCGCACCACACCTCTCTTCTTTTGCGAAACCGGCTTTTTCGGAGTACAATAGAGTACTGGCAGATAAATTGTATCATGAACCGCTGTCGGGATGACAACGGAAAGGAAAGGTGTAAACATGGAAAGATTACAGAAAATTATTGCCTCGGCAGGAATTACGTCACGCCGAAAAGCTGAAAAACTGATTGAGGATGGAAAAGTGCAGGTAAATGGAGAAACCGTAACCGAACTTGGCAAGAAAGCAGATGCAGCAAAGGATACCATCCTTGTAGACGGGGTGCCGCTGCAGAAGGAGTCCCCGGTATACTATGTTCTCTACAAGCCTTCCGGTGTGATTTCAAGTGCGAAAGATGAAGCCGGCAGAAAAACGGTGGTTGATTATATCGATACGGACAAGCGGGTTTATCCGGTAGGGCGCCTTGACTACGATACGTCCGGCATTATTATTCTGACGAATGACGGTGAATTTGCCAATACGCTGATGCATCCGAAATATCAAGTTGAGAAAGCTTATTTAGCGAAAGTAGAAGGAATTCCATCGAGACAGTTGATTAAAAAACTGCAGAACGGAATTGTAATAGACGATCAAAAAACGGCTCCCGCGTTTGCGAAAGTCCGTAAAACAGACCAGCGCAAAGGTACATCACTTGTAGAGCTGGTTATTCATGAAGGACGGAACCGCCAGGTCAGAAAAATGTTTGACGCTATCGGCCACCCTGTTATCAAGCTGCGGCGGGAGCGGTACGGCATTCTGGATACAAAAGGCCTTAATGCAGGAGAATATAGAGAGTTAAAGCCGCATGAAGTAAAGAAGCTGCGCGATTCAGCTGTCACATAACGTTCGAAAAAGACATCCCTCCATTTCATGATAATGAAGGCGCTGCATGATAAGATAAGGATGGGGAAATGTTTTCAGTAAAGGAGGGATAGCCATGAAAAAAAAGCGGCTTTTAATGAGATCGGCAATCCTTTTTGTGATGGTTGCTGCTATCGGGTATACATTCTTCAATCATTTTTCGGAAGAGCGAGGCCTGGTTGATGCCGGGGATTCAGCACCTAACTTTGTGCTGGAGGGTCTGGAAGGTGAACCGATCGAACTTTCCGATTTGAGAGGAGAAGGCGTGTATCTCAATTTTTGGGCTACATACTGTACTTACTGCCGCTCAAAAATGGAATATTTGCAGGAACATTATGAAGAATATGAAGAGAAGGGCGTTCGGGTCGTCAATGTAAACGTGGATGAAACGACGCTTCAGGTTGAACGGCATAAGCAGCGATTTAACCTGGCCTATGATTTGTACATTGACCGCAATATGCTTGTGAGTAATGCGTACGGTGTAGGCGTACTGCCGTCAGTCTTTTTAATCGATGAAAACGGAGAAGTGATTGAGAGACAAGTCGGTGGAAAAACTGAAGAGCAGGTCCTCACAGCACTGGATTCACTCGTGCCTGCTCAGTAACGGGGGATTTACATGAACAAAGTAACATGTGAGTGCGGACATGAAAATCCGTATGGGACGTACTTATGTGAGTCATGCGGGAAACCGCTCCAGGATGAAGGACGCCTGGCTAACATGCGCTATGAAGGAGTGGCAAGACGATCACAGACGTATAAAAGATCGCCGGTGGACAAGGTGTGGAACTTCTTTTCATCGGTTAAGGTAGGTATCTGGATCATTGTGCTGCTGCTCGTTACGTCGTCGATCGGCACACTGTTCCCACAGGAAATGTACATTCCGCCCGGAGAAAGCCCGACTGAGTATTATGCGGCTGAATACGGACTTGCAGGGCAGCTGTATTACGACTTGGGCTTTCATAATCTCTACAGCTCATGGTGGTATATGCTGCTCGTTGCAGCTCTTGGAATATCACTCGTCATCGCAAGTCTCGACCGTTTCGTGCCGCTCTACAGAGCACTCAAAAAGCAGCGCGTAACCCGGCACACAGCCTTCATGAAAAAACAGAGACTGTACGGAGAAAAAGAATCAGGCGAAGTGGATATTGATCAGCTGAAAACGGCTTTAATCAAACGCCGCTACAAAGTGAGAGAGGAAAACGGAAACCTGCTTGCGGAAAAAGGACGGTTCGCAAGATGGGGCCCTTACGTTAACCACGTCGGGCTGATTATCTTCCTTATTGGAGGAATGCTCCGCTTTTTCCCGGGAATGTACCTGGACGATTACGTCTGGATTCGTGATGGGGAAACGGAAGTCATCAGCGGCACAGATGGAGAATACTTCGTTGAAAACAATCAGTTCGTCGTAGAATTTTACGACGAAGAAGAGAATGACATTCTGCAGCCTGCCCTTATGCGTGCTGATGCGCCGGTAGTGTCAAACTTTCAAACCAGTGCTTCCTTGTACAAACGATCTTCGGAAGGATCCATCGGCAGCGGCACAGAACTTGAACACGTAAAGGATCATGAAATCATCGTAAACGATCCACTGACGTTCGAAGGAATCTCCCTGTATCAGACGGATTATAAGATGAATGAGCTTTCCAGTTTCACATTCGGAGTCGAAACAGATGCAGAAGGGGAAACAGAAGCGTTGGAAGATGTGGTATTTACCGTGGATTTAAACGATCCGCAGATGTTTTATGAATTTGATAATGGCTATCAAATTGAAATCATTGAATACTTTCCTAATTTTTATGTGAACGATGCTGGAGAGCCGACAACGGAAAACAGAGTTCCGGATAATCCGCGGATCATTTTTGAACTGTTTCCTCCGGAGGCAGATCCTGAAACCGATCAGGGTGAAATCAGCCTGATAGGGATCCAGGTAAACGAAGAACTGAATGGAGAAAATGATCATACGATCCGCATGCTGGACGCGGATATGGTAAACGTGACCGGTCTTGTTATCCGCCGCGATCATACACTTCCGATTATCATGGTCGGCGGTGCCATCTTTATGGTCGGACTTGTGCAGGGTTCTTACTGGCATCATCGGCGTATCTGGATTCAGCAGAAAGACGGCAAGCTGTTTGTTGCCGGGCATGCCAACAAAAACTGGCATGCGTTAAAGAAAGATCTCGAATATTTAAATGACTATTCGGATCTTCCTGAAATAAAAGATCAGCTGGAAGAAGATAAAGCAGCTGAAACGGAAGAAGGAGGGACTTCCAGTCATGTTCGAGCTCAGCAGTAATATGCTCTATGTCGCATTTGGTCTTTACCTGGCCTCTACTGTCTTTTTTGCCGTGTCGATCACAGGCCGGAAATTTAAAAACCGCAGCGGGGAAGAAAAAAATAAATCAGCTTTGTTAGGTTATCTTTCCGCGATTCTGGCACTTTGTGCTTCCATTGCCTATTTCGTGCTCCGCTGGATCGCTGTCGGCTATGCACCTGTCAGCAATATGTTTGAGTACACGACCGCCCTTGGAATTGCAATGGCACTCGCGTTTGTGATTATTTATCCGATTTATCATAACAGATATTTGGGATTTGTTACGATGCCGATCGTGATGCTGATCATCGCGTACGCTTCCATGTTTCCCGGTGAAGCACAGCCATTGATTCCGGCGCTGCAGACGAACTGGCTCTTTATCCATGTTATTACGACAGCGATCGGTCAGGGGATTTTAGCCATTGGTTTCGCTGCGGGTGTATTATATCTTATCCGCTCGATTGACTTTTCAAAGGCTTCGAAAAAAGTAAAGGCAATTGAATTTATTATGTTCGGACTTCTGGCAACGGTTGCTTATATTGCGATCGGCACAGGATTTGGTGCCGCTGATTACACAGCTGAATTCTCTTATGTCAATGAATTTGGAGATGAATCGACAATAGAGTACTATCTGCCGCCGATTGTCGGACCGAATGAAGGAGAATTGATCTCCGAGCAAGGCTTCAGTCCTGTCGTTAATCTACCTGATTATTTACGCAGTGACGATGTAAACACGCTTCTCTGGTCGTTCCTCGGAGGAATCGTGTTATATGGCGGACTACGTGCAGGCTTCCGTAAACCGGTTGCTGGAACGATTCAGCCGCTGGTCAGCCGGGTGAACCTGCAGACGGTAGATGAAATCAGCTATCGTGCCATTGCGATCGGATTTCCTATTTTTACACTTGGTGGTCTCATTTTCGCTATGATATGGGCACAAATCGCGTGGACAAGGTTCTGGGGATGGGATCCAAAAGAGGTGTGGGCCTTGATCACCTTCCTCTTCTACGCAGCCTACCTGCATTTGCGGCTGTCAAGAGGATGGCACGGTGAAAAGAGTGCGTGGCTCTGCGTGATTGGGTTTGCTCTCATCATGTTCAACCTGATCTTTGTGAACCTCGTAATCGCCGGACTTCACTCTTACGCATAACTTCGATACAATATGAATACAGGATCATGGGGCTGTCCGCATAAACGGACAGCCCTTTAAATGGAGGTCAGTGCTATGGAAATTGCTGAAGATACGAAGATTTTAATTGTAGACGATGAAGAACGAATCCGCAGACTGCTCAGAATGTACCTGGAAAAAGAAGCGTATACAGTGGAAGATGCTGAAAACGGAGAAAGCGCTCTCACGATGGCGCTTGAAACCGATTATGATCTGATCGTGCTTGATTTAATGATGCCGGGTATGGACGGCATTGAAGTTTGTGAAGAAATTCGAAAACAAAAGGCGACGCCGATCATTATGCTCACAGCTAAAGGGGAAGAAGTAAACCGTGTGCAGGGGTTTGAGGCCGGTACAGATGACTATATTGTTAAGCCGTTCAGTCCGCGTGAAGTGGTGCTGCGTGTAAAAGCGCTGCTTCGCAGAGCGTCGTCCACGAAATTTCTGCAGACGGAGACGAAAACAAAAGAACTGTTTGAGTTTCCTTATTTAACAATAGACGATGATGCGCATCGAGTGACAGTAAAAGGTGAATTAATCAGTCTGACGCCTAAGGAGTATGAATTGCTTCTGTACCTTGCACAGGCACCGGATAAAGTGTTTGCCCGTGAACAGCTTTTAAAAGACGTCTGGAACTATGAATTCTTTGGTGATTTGAGAACGGTGGATACACACGTCAAGCGGCTTCGGGAAAAACTAAGTCAAGTTGAGCCCAAAGCGTCAGATATGATAAAAACAGTCTGGGGCGTCGGCTATAAGTTTGAAGCAGGAGACGCCGGCTGATGTTTTGGCGAAGCGTCGTAGGGAAGCTCTGGTTTACTATTCTTCTCTTAGTTTCAGTTGTTCTTCTTGTGCTGACCGTACTTCTGCTCGAATATTTTGAACGGTTTCACACCGAACAGGCTGAGCAGGAGCTGCTGAACCACGCCAATTTAATCGTTGAATTTCTGGAGGAGTCTGAGAGCGGGGAAGAGGCGGTAGAGCTGACGAGTACGATTTCCTCATCCTATGCTGCCCAGGCTGTCGTATTCGGCGAAACAGATTACTGGTATACGGCACAGGAGGAATCGCTCCCAATCGCTTTATTTTCAGAGGACGGCACGTTAGCGCGCGTGCTTGAATCGGATGAAACAGTCGTCACTCAGGGAGAGTTTATGAATACGCCGGAAGATGAAAGAGAAATTATGATCGTCGGCGTTCCGTTCTCATTTGAAGATGGTGAAGACGGAAGCCTGTACCTCTATCAGCCTCTGGATGTAATCGATGAAGCGTCAGACCAGACGAAACAAATCATCTTCTTCTCGGCGGCAATCGCCATTATCCTGACGACTGTCTTTGCTTTCTTTCTTTCTTCGCGAATTACGGCACCGCTCAGGCAGATGCGCACCGCTTCGCTTGAAGTCGCCAAAGGTAATTTTGATACAAAAATTCCAATTCAGACAAAGGATGAAATCGGTCTGCTTGCAATGGCATTTAATCGGATGGGCAGAGCGCTGAACACGAATCTGACGGCATTGAATCGTGAGAAGGAACAGCTTTCCCGAATTCTCGCTTCGATGGCTGACGGAGTCCTCACGCTTAATAAAGAAGGACAGGTTGTTGTGATGAACCCGCCGGCTGCTTCGTTTATGGAAACGTGGAAGTACGAGCAGCAGCTCGCAGGAGACGGTCAGCCAATTGAACTTTACAGACTGTTCAGAAGAGTGGTCACGGAAGAGAAAGAAGTCGATGCAGAGTTCACTGTACAAGGACGAAGCTGGGTCATATTAATGACACCGCTTTATGACGATGATACGATTCGAGGAGCGGTAGCCGTTCTGCGTGATATGACAGAAGAAAGGCAGCATGATAAACTCAGAAAGGACTTTATCGCTAACGTGTCACACGAGCTTCGTACGCCGATCTCCATGCTTCAGGGCTATAGTGAAGCTATTGTGGACGATATTGCAGAGAGCGCGGAAGAGAAAAAGGAAATGGCGGGTATTATTTACGATGAATCGCTTAGAATCGGGCGCCTCGTAAATGAACTGCTTGATTTAGCTCGAATGGAAGCAGGATATCTTTCTCTGCAGCGAGAAATAGTTGATATCGGAGTGATTGTTGAAAAAATGATTCGGAAATTTCAAGTTGTTGCAAATGAACAGCAGCTCTCCCTTTCGTCATCTATTAAGACGAGTCATGCAGAGGCATATGCAGATCCTGACCGGATCGAACAGGTACTGACGAATCTGATTGATAACGCAGTGCGTCACACGTCAGAAAAGGGAAGTGTTTCGGTTTCTGTATTTACGGAACAGCGTGATATCGTGATTGAGGTAAATGACACGGGAGCAGGAATACCGGAAGAAGACCTTCCATTCATTTTTGAGCGTTTTTATAAGGCTGATAAAGCGAGGACGAGAGGCAGGGCAGGAACCGGACTGGGTCTCGCTATCGTAAAAAACATTGTCGATGCCCACGGCGGAAAAGTGACTGCCCGCAGTAAATTAAATGAAGGAACCACATTCCGAGTAGAACTTCCATCAGCTAAAGGAGGAGAAGAAGCATGAAGATTTATACGAAGAAAGGTGACAAAGGTCAAACACAGCTGATTGGCCGCAGAGTGCCGAAAACAAATGAACGAGTCAACGCTTATGGCACAGTGGATGAACTAAACAGCTTTATCGGTGTCGCTGCTGCATCTCTTCCGGAGAACTGCAGCGATATTCAGCAGGAGCTTCTGGAGATCCAGCACGAGCTGTTCGATCTTGGGGGAGATTTGGCAAACGTAACAGGTAAAACTGACTGGGCGCTTTCAGGAAAAGCCGTTTCCAGACTTGAAGGTGCGATCGACCGTTATTGGAGCGAGGCTGCGGAAATTAAAGCGTTTATTCTTCCAGGGGGTACAAAAGCAGCTGCTGATATGCACGTATGCAGGACGGTAGCTCGCCGTGCTGAGCGCCTCACAGCAGCCATTCATGATGATGATCAAATGCCGACTGAAGCGCTCCCTTATTTAAATCGTCTTTCTGACTATTTTTTCGCTGCAGCAAGAGTGGTAAATCATCGTAATGATGTGCCGGATATCGCCTATGCCAGAGGAAAAACAGTTTTCAAGTAACAAATCGTTGATGCTGAAGCATGAAAAGAGCAGCAGGGGGAGTACAACGTTTTTACGAGCCTTAAACGAAAACAGAGACCCGCGACGGACACGGGTCTCTGTTTGTATTTATATTAGAGAAGAATTTCGATGTCAGCCTGGTCACGCAAATCCTGCACGTACTGATTTTGACGAATCTGCATTTCGATTTCTTCTTGCACATCTTCAAATTCAGCTTCAGCCATTTGAGGATCGCTCATAGCCTGCATTTCAAAAGCTTCACGCGCTTCTTCCTCATCTACTTCGTATTCTTCTTCAACATGATCCATGGAAAGCAGCTGTTCAACGAGATTCATTTCGCGAATTTCATTTTCAAGCTCTTCTTCCGTGTATCCTTGTGATTCTAATGCTTCCTGAAACTCTTCATCTGAGCCGAATGCACTTTGAATTTCTTCATATTCTGATTCGACTTCATCTTCATCTGCTTCAAGCCCTTGCTCTTCAGCTTCCTGAGCCATTACGCGTTGATTGATGAGCTGATCCAGAAACTGCTGTTGAAACTGCATCATCATCATAGAAGATTCTTCATCTTCCATTTCCTGTTCAGCGAAAATCTGTTCGAACTGAGCCAGCTGTGCCTGAAGTTCGCCACTCTGAATTTCTTCACCATTAACGACCGCAACCGGCTCTTCAGGGTCGCGTTCCATGAATTCAGCAGCTTCATCCGGATCCATATCTTCAACTGCTTCTTCATTCATGCCGTCGTCTTCACCATTCATTGCATCGTTCATGTCATTATCTTCATCCGGCGTATCAGCATTTTCGCTGTCATTGTCGATGGATTCTTCGATATTGTTGTCAGTATTTCCGTTGTTTTCGGCATTATCAGCGTTGTTCTCGTTCCCGCAGGCTGCTGCAAAAAGCAGAGTAGAGAGTGAGAGAGCAAGCATACCGTTTCTAGTTGTCTTTTTCATTTGATTAATCAACCTTTCTGTATATGTCCCATTGCTACAATAACTGTATCATAAATAAAAGATAGTAGGCAATTTAGCGATTCTATAAAAATAACGAATCTGCCCGGCAGGCGGACGATAAGCTCTTGACATCCCGATATGACATGAATGAAACCTCTCGTGATATATCATTCGTTCGGGTGCGTGCAATCTCAAAAAAAAGCCGTCCATTTAGGCGGACGGCAGCCTGTTTTTACAATTCAATTGACGTAACAAACTGAATTTCTTCAATCCGAGAGAATGCTTCCAGAACGTCATCCTGACATTCTTTATCAGTTGTAAGAAGCATGATAGCCTGTCCGCCTTCTTCTTTGCGGCCTACCTGCATGGTAGCTATATTTACGTCATGCGTTCCGAGCAGCTGACCTACTTTACCGATTACACCGGGGCGGTCATTGTGTCTGACATAAAGCGTGTGCTTGGCAGGCTGAAAATCGAGCTGGAACTGATCAAGCTGTACAATGCGGGGACCAATTTCTGCACTGTGTGTGCCATGAATAATGAGCTTATTTGATTCACCAAGGATCTCTGCCTTGAAAAAGTTTTTGTACCCGTTCGCATCATTTTCGTGAATTTCAGAAACATCCACTTCCCGTTCCTTGGCGATGACGGATGCATTCACTTCATTTACGTAGTCGTCCATTCTGTGACGAAAAAAACCTGCAAGAAAGCTGCGGCTGAAGAGCCCGGTTTCCTGATGAGAGATCTCACCGGCATAGCTGATGTTAATTTGTTTAACCGGCTCTTTGAACAGCTGTGAGGCTGTTTCGCCAACTGTTTTCGTCAGCTTGGTGAACGGAGAGAACTTTTCGAACGCGTCCTGATCCAAATAAGGAAGGTTGAGAGCATGCGGGGCAGGCCTGCCTTCTAAGTATCCCAACACTTCCTGTGAAACCGATTCTGCAACATTTTGCTGTGCCTCAGTAGTGGAAGCTGCAATGTGCGGAGTGGTAATCACCTGATCGAGCGAAGAGAGAGGATGTTCAATCGCAGGTTCTTCAGCAAAAACATCTACTGCAGCGCCGCGTACATGTCCGCTCGTTACCGCGCGGTAAAGGGCTTCCTCATCAATGATACCGCCGCGCGCACAGTTCAGAATAAACACACCGGGCTTGGTCGAAGCCAGCGTTTCATCGTTTAACAAATGACGGGTTTCTTTCGTGAGCGGCGTATGAACCGTCAGAATATCACTTTGACTCAGTGCATCCTCAAGTGAGACCGCTGTAACATGATTTTTTTCTGCACGGGATTTTGTCAGAAAGGGATCGTACGCAAGTACATTCATTCGAAAGGCTCGAGCCCGCTGAGCAAGCTCTGCTCCGATTCGACCAAACCCGATGATACCAAGCGTTTTCCCGTACAGCTCTGCTCCCTGGTATTTTTTGCGGTCCCAGCGGCCTTCTTCCATCGAACGGTTCGCCTGAGGAATATTGCGCACGAGAGAGGCCATCATCGCAAATGTATGTTCAGCCGTTGAAATCGTATTTCCGTCCGGAGCATTTACCACGACAACACCATGATTTGTAGCAGCATCCAGATCAACGTTATCGACTCCGACTCCGGCACGGCCGATTATTTTTAAGTTAGGCATGCTGCGAAGCAAGTCGGCTGTCACTTTTGTTGCACTGCGTATGAGAAGAGCGTCAACCTCTTCCAATGGAATTTCCGTCTCGTGTACGTTTTCCTGCACAACATTTACGGAACTGCTGTCCAGGATCGGACGAAGACCGTCTTCACTCATTGCATCTGAGACCAAAACCGTATAAAGGTTCTGATCCAGCTTGACTGCTTGTTTCACGTTCACTGCACATCATCCTCCATTTAGGGTACTCAACTGATTGTCTTATACTAACATGAAAATCTGATTATTTGGACGTTCACGCTCAAAAAACAAAAGTTTTTTCGGAGTAGACGAGAAGTCCGACCAATGGTAGCGCTGTCATCTGCATATAAGAGTGTCTAATCAGAGACAGGCAAGGAAACTATCTTAAAAATGGTTTGCTACAGAAGGGGGTGTCCATTCGTGATTATCGATCAATATTACTTGCAGCAGGCTTATATTTACGACAAAAAAAGTCCTGTATCAGCGTGCGATACAGGACCGGGTAAAGAAGTCTATTCAAATTTTAGTGCGTCACCGTCAAATGGTTCATCGGCGATTTTAATTGAATCTGTCGGACAGCCATCAAAGGCGTCTTCCAGGTCTTCATACAGATCCTCAGGCACTGCTTCCGTTCCTTGATTATCATCCAGAATCACATAAGCGATTCCTTCATCGTCATAATCATAAATATCCGGAGCAGCTGCACCGCAGGCGCCGCATGCAATACAGGTGTCTTTATCGACAATCGTGTATTTAGCCATTTCCTTACCTCCTATATAAGTATCTTCCAAAAGCCATAGCGGCTGGAATTCGTAACGATTCGTACTTCCTACGATGTTTAATTGTAAAGGTTCTCCTTAAAGATTTCAACAGGCAAAGCGAATACGCTTAACCAGTCCGCTGGCGCAGCCGGTTATTTTTCTTTAGAATAGAAGGCAAAGCAATTGAATCGCTGATGTCGGGGAGGTGGACATGTTGAAGGGTTTACTGCTGCACGTGATTTCCAAACTTCAGAAAAGCAGGTCTGCTTCTGGAGCCGTTCATATACTTAAGGGGAAACGTTCTGCACAGACGATACAGGACATTGAGCTGTTTCAATTAAATCAATGGGCCGGTGCCGCGAGATGCTGGAAGGGAAAAGATCTTGCTGCATTGGCAGAACAGCTGTATAACGAGAAAATGATCACAGGAGATAATCGCCGTTCTGCAGTGACAGACAAAGGGTATCATCTGTTAAAGCAGACAGCATGGATGAATGAGCTGTATTTTCAAGGCCGTGAATATGAATGGACCGGATTTGCTGAAGTGTTCTGGCGGAAGCTGAATTTAACGGTGCAAGCTGCTGGTTCCCTTGCTTCGACTAACAGAGGCTTTTTGCCGGTTTACGCTGAAGCCGACGAGCGTGACGCGGTTCGCAGTATTATTAAACGTGCTGGCAGCAGACGTGTGAACAGACTGATTTACGAGAAGCTTGATCAGGAGCTGCGTCAGCTCCCGGATAAAAGTGCTTTAATCTTTGTCTCCAGACTTGCAGGAAATCAATCGCAAGGAAAGACGGTAAAACAGCTGGCAGGCAGCATGCCGGAAGAAGAAGTTTATTTACGTTGGCGCAGCGTCATTCACCAGCTGATGAGTACGGAATGGCCTGAGGAATTTCTGCCGCTTATTTCGCACGTCAAGCAGCAGTCAGCCTTAACAAATAGTGCGGTTAAAACAAGGGCACTCGTAATGAATGGGAAATCAAAGGATGAGATTGCAGCTGAGCGCGGGTTGAAATCGAGCACCGTTGAAGATCATCTCGTCGAGCTCGCAATGTTTGATTCCGCTTTTCCGGCTGCCAGGTATATTCCGTCTGAAAAGCTGAAAGAACTCACCGTGATTCTTCAAGATGCCGGTCAGCAGGCCAGTTTAAAAGATATAAAAGAAACCGCAGGTGATAAGGGAAGCTACTTTGACATCCGCCTTGCTGGTGCTTTAATGAAAAACCGAAAGGAGGGGAAGCTTTGAATGCGAAAGAACTTTTGCAAGGTACTCCTTTTAAGGAGTTCCGGCCAGGACAGGAGAATGTCGTCACGTCCATTTTAAATGGGCGTGATACGCTTGCTGTGCTTCCTACCGGTTCCGGAAAAACATTATGTTATCAGCTTCCAGCAGGTATTTTGCCGGGCCTCACGATCGTCGTTTCCCCGCTGGTATCGCTGATGGATGATCAAGTAACTCAGCTTAAAATGAACGGTTTTCAAAAAGCAGCCGCACTTCACGGAAATAAACAGCCGGAAGAAAAAAAGCGAATATGGCAGCAGCTTTCCCAGCTGAAGCTATTATATGTTTCTCCTGAAATGCTTGCGGTTGACAAGATTAAGCAGCGGCTGCAAAAGCTTACAGTGTCACTGCTCGTAGTGGACGAAGCCCACTGTATTTCTCAATGGGGACATGAATTCCGGCCCGATTATAAAAGCCTTGGAGAGGTCAGAGAGGAGCTCGGGAACCCTGTGCTGCTCGCTTTAACGGCCACTGCATCAGAGCTTGTAAGGACAGATATTGCTTCATCCTTGCGGCTTCATCATCCCTTGATTGAAGCTCATTCTGTCAACCGGGAAAATATATTTATTGCAATAGAGAGAATGAACGAACCAACGAGCCGGCAGCAGCATCTTTTGAAGCTGGTTGCAGCATCAGCAAAACCTTGTATTATTTATACGGGAACGAGAAGAGATGCAGAAGTCTGGAGCAGCCTTTATAAAGGACCCTCTGCTTTTTATCACGGAGGAATGAATGCTGAGGACCGCAATAGTATTCAGGGTCAGTTTTTATACAATGAGATTGACGTGCTGTTTGCAACGAGCGCATTTGGAATGGGGATTAACAAACCCGACGTCCGGACCGTTGTTCATGGGTATATGCCGGCATCGGTCGAACAATATGTGCAGGAAATTGGCAGAGCCGGAAGAGATGGTAATAGAGCGATCGCTCATGCGGTCGTTGCTGACAGAGACATGATGCTTCCATGGCATTTTGTTGAGATGGAAATTCCCGGAACAGATTGGATGAGAAATGTCCTGCTGCCTGCTGCAGAAGCTAACAAAGATCTGACACAGGTTGTGGAGGATGCAGCCTTTGCAGAGCATACAGCATCGCTGTTAATAAGCCGGTTCAATGAGAATAACAGGGAAAAGACCGGGCAGGAGATTGTTGAAGCACTGATCCAGCAGTTTGATAAACGCAGACAGGAGCGGGCTGAACAAATCCGGCAAATCACAACTCTTTGCAATTCCACCTCGTGCTATCGAAAACAAATTTTGAGTTATTTTGAAGAGGTTCCGTATTCCGCAGAAGAGAACTGCTGCTCTAACTGTCATGCAAACCCTCACATTGAATCGTTACCACCCCGTCAACGATCAGTGGATAACTGGCAGGAACTGCTGAAGAATAAATTGCACATTGGAGCCGGATAACGTGAAGCGTGAGATGCTGGATCAGTTAACTGACAAAGAACTGTACGCAAATCTGTATGCCACCCAGGGATTTATGCTCGCAGCAGCGCTTGCAGGCGCCTTTTTTCTGACTGGCTCCATATTCACCCCATTTATAAACATTTCCTGGCATACGTCAGCTATTCTTGCGGGAATAGCATTTGCAGCGGCGGTCATTCTGTTGGAAATTCTTTTTTACAAAACGCTTCCCCCACGCTGGTTCGATGACGGTGGAGTCAATGAACGAATTTTCCGGCATATGCACCCTGTTCATATCGCTGTGGTAAGCCTTATAGTAGCAGTGTGTGAAGAGGTGCTTTTCAGAGGGGTTATTCAGGAACAGTTTGGACTTATAGCAGCGTCATTATTATTCGCTCTGATACACGTGCGGTACCTGAAAAATATATTTCTGTTTTCGTTTGTTGTTATAATGAGTGTTGGACTGGGTCTGCTTTACGAGTGGACCGGAACACTTCTCAGTGTAATCCTTGCACACTTTCTTATTGATTTTATTCTAGGGTTGCTTATACGCTATAAAGTACTCTCATAGAGAGGTGGCACAATCAGTCAGACTCAGGCGAAGCTGACTGATTTTCGCAGAAGGACTATAGTTTTTCCTGTCATTAGGTGGTAAGGTATAGGCAGGTATAAAAAGGGTGGTGGGACTATGAGTGAACAGAGAGCAGAAACGCTGACGGAAGAACAGGAAGAAACTCCGTTTCCTTCCAGAAGAGACAAGCACAGCAGTAAAAGTACTCCGCGCAGAAAAAAGAAGAAGAAAAAGAAAACCGGAAACGTTCAGTTTCCACTCGTACGTATCTGGCTCGTCTTGTTTTTTACAATTGTTGCAGCGATGTTCACTTATCCTGTATGGATCGAGCAAATCCGCTGAGGTGTTATCAGCGGATTTTTCAGCGTCAGCATACCGTCTTTCACACCCTTCCGGACGTTGGCTTTTGAAATAATGCCCGTTCATAATATGCGATTCTTTGACAGCGCTTTCACAGAACGGATTGCAGATCTTAAGCTAAGTAAGATATGATGGAAAAGGCAGAGAAAAAAGCAAGCTGTCAATTACCAAAAGAGGTGATGTTATGAGCAGAGTTCCGTCAGATATTGAAATTGCCCAGAAGGCATCAATCAAACGTGTAAAACACATAGCAGAGGATCTCGGTATCCCCGAAGAAAAACTGGAGCCATACGGCCACTTTAAGGCAAAGCTGCCGCTGGACTTAATCGATGAGAAGCCGGAGGCTAAAACGATTTTGGTAACAGCAGTTAACCCGACACCGGCCGGAGAAGGTAAATCAACAGTTACGGTCGGGCTGGGGCAGGCATTAAATAAAATTGGTAAAAAAGCTGTCGTTGCATTGCGGGAACCTTCACTTGGCCCAACAATGGGAATGAAGGGCGGGGCCTGCGGTGGCGGGTATTCTCAAGTAATTCCTATGGAAGATATCAATCTTCATTTTACAGGTGATATACATGCGATAACGACTGCTCACAATGCGCTTACAGCTATTATGGATAATCATATACATCGAGGCAATGCGTTAAACATCGATGTCCGAAAGCTTACCTGGAAGCGCGTAATGGATATGAACGATCGCTCACTCAGAAATATAGTAGCCGGGCTCGGCGGACCACTCCAGGGTGTACCCCACGAAAGCGGCTTTGACATCACCGTGGCCTCCGAGATTATGGCCATCCTCTGTCTTGCAGACAGCCTTGACAATTTAAAAGAGCGTTTAGCACAGATGGTGGTCGCCTATACGTTTGAAAATAAACCGGTTACCTGCGGCGATCTGAATGTAGAAGGTGCACTGGCGCTGTTGTTAAAAGACGCTATTAAGCCAAATCTTGTTCAGACGCTGGAAAACACGCCGGCATTAATTCACGGGGGACCATTTGCAAACATCGCACATGGTTGTAACAGCGTTATCGCAACGAAGATGGCAGCATCACTCGGAGATTATGTCGTAACGGAAGCCGGATTCGGAGCAGACCTCGGAGCAGAAAAATTCCTGCATATCAAAGCGGCTTCTTCAGGGGTGAAGCCGAATCTGGTCGTTGTTGTTGCGACGGTGCGGGCACTGAAAATGCACGGCGGTGTTGATAAAAACCAACTGAAAGAAGAGAACGTGGAAGCTCTGCGTGCCGGAAGCGCTAATTTACTAAAACATGCCGAAACGCTTCGATCATTCGGGCTCCCTATTCTCGTCGCGGTAAACCGGTTTGTGCACGATACGGATGAGGAAATGAACGCACTTAAGCAAATCTGTTCCGATCATCATATACCGGTTGAAACTGCTGAAGTCTGGGAAAAAGGCGGTGAAGGGGGGCGCGCACTTGCGGAAAGAGCAACGTCGCTGATAGAAGAAAAAACGGCCGCTTTTGCGCCATTATATCAGGCTGCAGATTCACTGGAACAAAAAATCGATACGATTGTTAAGAAGGTATATGGCGGTGAAGGTGTAGTGTTTTCCAACAACGCATCAAAGCAGTTAAAACTGTTTAAAGAAAACGGATGGGACAGTCTGCCGGTCTGCATGGCAAAGACACAGTATTCTTTATCTGATGATCCAGCCGCACTCGGCAGGCCGAAAAACTTTACTGTAACCGTTCGTGAACTGCGTATATCAGCAGGAGCCGGATTTGTCGTCGTGTTGACAGGAAATGTGATGACAATGCCGGGACTGCCTGAACGTCCCGGAGCTGAAGACATGGATGTAACTTCGGACGGAAAAGCACTTGGTTTATTTTAAATCGTATACAGCCGCACCGGAGACAACTGTCTCCAGTGCGTTTTTTATATAATCAAAGCTGCGGCCATCTTCTGTGCCAGTTTCATAAGAAGTTTGTTTCGACAAACCATAAACCTGCTTCATGACCGTTTTTTACTGGTTTAGCAGGCATTGATAAAGCAAGCGGAACAGGAATAATCGTTAGTATGCAGGCTAATGGCAAGACCTGTGAAGCATTCAGGACAGCCTGTTGATTCCTATACTATGGCGCACGAAAAGTAAAGGAAGGCTTCTTTTTTCCTTTATGCACAAGCATATGATAGAATATGACTAACAAATGTACAAACCTTCGGGAGGGCGTAATGAAGCGTATAATCGGAGTTGCTGCTATTCTGGCAGGCATACTGCATATGCGCTGGCGGGCGAATGCTACCCAAATGCTGGAGCATTCAGTTTCTGTTTCTCATGCTGGCATGAAGTGCCGGCTTCTTTTTATAAGTGATCTTCATTCCCGTCGGCTGCGGAAGAATGATATCCAATTCTTCCCTAAACCTGCAGACGCTGTTATCATTGGCGGTGATATGGCAGACTCTGAGACAGCCGTGTCCGTCATCCGTGACAATTTAGTGCTTTTAAAAGAAATTGGTCCAATTTATGCAGTTAGAGGTAACCATGATTTCCGGCGGCTGCCGCTTTTGCATGGCTTTTACGAAAAATTCGATGTCCGGCTGCTCGTCAATGAATGGGTGCAGCTTAAGAATGGTCTTATACTGGCCGGAAGCGATGATGAATTGGCAGGCAAGCCACATAAGCTGATGTCGATTCCGATGAAAGCTTCAGGTCCTTTTATCTGGATCTGCCACAATCCGAGAACGCCGCTTACAGTGCGTTTAAATCGACGGCCCGATCTCATTTTAAGCGGTCATACGCACGGCGGCCAAATTCGTCTCGGTCCTTTTGGACTCGATGAAGTAGGAGGCATGAAAAGTCGTTTTCGAACAAAACTGCTGATTTCAAACGGATACGGGACGAGAAAAATCCCGCTTCGGTTAGGGGCCCCTCCTCATATTCATTCAATAAATATGATTAATCATCATTAGCTCCGCTTGAAAACAGTCGGAAAGTGCTATAATCTTAATGACGTATGCAACGAATATAGAAAAAGCAGGTGACGCAGGTATGGGTGAACCGCAAGGCAAATATAACATTAAAGCTGTATCCAACCTACTAGGCATTCATGCGGGGACTCTCAGGGCCTGGGAGCGGCGTTACAACATGATTGAGCCAGTCCGTAATGATGCAGGCCACAGACTTTATACGGATGAGCACGTCAGGATCTTAAAATGGATTGTCAACAAGGTGGAAAACGGTTTTACGATCGGACAGGCTGTTGATCTTCTCAATAAGCAGGAAGAGCCGGCCTTCATTGAACATGATCCTCGCTATTCGAATCAAATGGACCTGTTAAAAGAGCAGTTGTTATTTGAACTGCTGAAATTTCATGAAAGTAAATCAAACGAACTCATTGACCGGGCATTCAGCATGTTCTCAACAGAAAAAGTACTGATTCATATTCTGGGAGGAATCATGCAGGAAGTAGGTCTGAAGTGGGAGCGTGGTGAAATTCTTACCGCCCACGAGCATTTTGTCACATCACTTTTACGAACTAGGATCGGGATGGTGTTTCACTCGCTGCCCGTCAATGGGTTTCTTCCGAAAGTGATTTGTGTCTGCGGTCCGGATGATTCGCATGAAATCGGACTTCTCATTTTTACGTATTTTCTTAAGCAGAGAGGATACGAAACAATTTATTTAGGTGCAGGTATTCCGGGAGAAGACGTTAAAAAAGTAGTGGCTGAGGTGGATGCAAAAATGGTAGTGATTGCATCGACGATCCCGGCGCATCGAGAGAAAGCTGTAAAACTCGCGGATGATATTCATCAGTCGAACCTTATCAAAGTAGGACTTGGCGGTCATGCTGTCGATCAGATGAGCCGCGATGAGAAGCTTGCATGCAGAGAATACTTAATTGGCAGCTCGGAAACAGAATGGCGTGAATGGCTGAAAGAAAACTAGGCTCTAGCGCTGACAGGAATAATACCATAATCGTCCGGACTTCGCCTGATAGTGGCTGGTCCGGACCTTTTTATGGGCAGGCGTCAGCAGCACCTGCCAACCATCGAAGCCTTTCAGGCCGGCGTAAACCGGAGTTTGATGCAGAGTTCGGATGCTTCAACTTTAACTGCCTGCACGAAGGCGAATTTGATGTTTTCCATACAAGCAGCAGTCAGAAGATTCGAATATATCCTGCAGAAGCAAAAAGAGTGTGGAAAAATGGATTACACTTCTTTATAGTAGGTAGTGAAGGCAGATAGTATTAGAGACGACACGCAGGGGTGAAATGAATGGATGAAAAAGCTAAAGCTCCAGTAGCAGCTGACAAAAAAGATAATGTACTGGACTCGACCCAGACCGTTATTCACAAAGCACTTGGGAAGCTTGGCTACTCAGAGGAAGTTTTTGAATTGTTAAAAGAGCCGATGCGCATGATGACTGTACGAATACCAGTACGTATGGATGATGGTTCTATTCAGATTTTTACCGGGTTCCGGGCTCAGCACAATGATGCTGTCGGACCGACAAAGGGCGGCGTACGTTTTCATCCGGATGTTACGGAAACAGAAGTGAAAGCGCTGTCAATATGGATGAGTCTGAAGGCCGGCATCGTGGATCTTCCTTACGGCGGGGGAAAAGGAGGCATTATCTGCGATCCCAGAAAAATGTCCTTCCCAGAAGTGGAACGGCTCAGCAGAGGATACGTCAGGGCAATTTCACAAATAGTAGGTCCTACCAAAGACATTCCTGCCCCGGATGTACAAACGAATTCACAAATCATGGCTTGGATGATGGATGAATACAGCAGAATGAAGGAGTTTGACTCCCCTGGATTCATCACAGGAAAACCACTCGTGCTGGGCGGATCTCAGGGCAGAGAATCTGCTACAGCAAAAGGGGTTACCATTTGTATCAGAGAAGCTGCGAAACGAAGAGGAATTAACCTTGAAGGTGCGAGAATCGTTATTCAGGGGTTTGGTAATGCAGGCAGTTTCCTGGCTAAGTTTATGCATGAGGCCGGTGCAAAGGTAGTCGGTATTTCCGACGTTCAGGGCGCTCTTTACGATCCGGAAGGTCTGGACATCGATTACTTACTCGACCGGCGTGACAGCTTCGGCACTGTATCAAATCTCTTTAAAAATACGATCTCGAATGAAGAACTGCTTGAGTTGGAATGTGATATTCTAGTTCCTGCTGCGATCGAAAATCAAATCACAGAAGAAAATGCGAACCGCATTAAAGCGAGTATTATCGTGGAAGCAGCAAACGGACCTACTACTATGGTTGCCACTGAGATTCTTTATAACCGCGGCATTCTCCTGGTGCCGGACGTTCTTGCGAGCGCGGGAGGGGTAACCGTTTCTTATTTTGAATGGGTTCAAAATAATCAAGGTTATTACTGGACGGAAGAAGAGGTCGAAGAACGACTTGAAAAAGTGATGATTAAGGGATTCGATAATGTGTATCGGGTCGCACAGATGCGTAACGTCGATATGAGACTGGCAGCTTATATGGTCGGCGTGCGTAAAATGGCTGAAGCAAGCCGATTCAGAGGCTGGATTTAAAGCATGAAAATTGAGGCTTGTCTTAACCAGTCTCGCTAAAACCAAAATGAACCGGCAATCCTCTTGAGAGATTGCCGGTTCATTTTGATGACATAAAGGTTATCGGCTTTGATTATATAAGTATATGCTGCACAGAGCGTCATACTAATTGCCGCGCAGGCTTTAACGATACCGCCGTTTTATGGTAACAGAACGAAACGGTGTAACAATGCTCTCATACACGAATGTTGGTGCGGTTTGATGAGCGGACATGCGCTGCTGCCGGGAAAGAATACGTGGACGTAATGCAGCCGGGCCAGGAAAAATCGCAGATCCGTGAATTTATAAAGACTCTTTAGCTGTATTTTTGAGTTTCTCGTCTGGATCATATAAAATAAGGAGCAGTTCAGATGCAGGAAAGGAGCCGATAGGCTTGAAAAGCGAAACAGTTATTATCATTGGAGCGGGGCCATGCGGTCTTTCTGCAGCAATCGAGCTCCAGAAACGCGGTATTGATGCTCTAATATTAGAAAAAGGAAACCTCGTTCATGCAATATATCAGTATCCGACTCATCAGCAGTTTTTCAGTACGAGTGAGAAGCTTGAAATTGGTCAAGTGCCGTTTTACAGCACAGAGCGGAAGCCGAAGCGAAATGAAGCGCTCGTTTATTACAGACGAGCTGCAGAGGAATACAACTTGCGTATTCACCCTTACGAAAAAGTAACAGAAGTGGAAAAAACAGAGAGTGGCTTTGCTGTAACGTCAGAGCATAAAGATAAACAAAAGCGTTATCAGTGCCGATATGTTATAGCTGCAACTGGATATTACGGATCCCCTAATTTCATGAAAATTCCTGGTGAAGATCAGGCGCATGTGCATCATTATTTTCACGAAGCACATCCTTACTTCAAACGAAAGGTAACAATTATTGGCGGGAAAAATTCTGCGGTCGACGCTGCACTTGAACTCGAAAAAGCTGGTGCAGAGGTTACAGTGCTCTACAGGGGAAGCGATTATTCGAAAAGCATTAAACCGTGGATTCTGCCTGAGTTTGATAGTCTCGTCCGTCACGGAAAGATTGACATGGTATTTGAAGCGGAAGTATGCCGGATCGAGTCTGAATGCATTGTTTACCGGAAGGACGGTGTCGAGCACAGACTTCAAAGCGATACAGTATTTGCGATGACCGGTTATCGCCCTGACCACCGTTTCCTGCGCCATATGGGAGTTGCCGTCGATGAGAAAACCGGCAGGCCGTCTTTTCATTCGGAAACAATGGAAACGAATGCAGAAGGCATTTATATTGCCGGCGTCATTGCTGCCGGGAATAATGCAAATGAGATATTTATTGAAAATGGGCGGTGGCACGGTAAGCTTATTGCGAAGTCGGTACAGGAAAAAGAGGTACAGCCGAGTCATTAGCGGGAGAGCTGGCATGCTCTCCCGGCACGCTTTTTTATCAGAATTTACTGGCGGCTGCACATTATAAACCTGCACGCTCGCAGCTGACAGCTTCTTCAATTGGCTGTTCATTTAGTTTATTGATCAGGAGAGGAGCTTACAAGATTGAAAAAAGTAACGGTATTGACCACAGGCGGAACAATCGCGAGCAGTCGGAATGAAAAAGGCAGACTCGAAGCGGGTATTTATACGGGCGAAGAGCTGGCAGCTAAACTGCGGCTGCCCGAAGATATTGAAGTTAAGGTAGTTTCCGTTCTTCAAAAAGCAAGTATACATATAACACTGTCGGATATCGATCTGTTAAGGGAGCAGATCCAGGAAGACGGCTGGTCAGATGGATTTGTTGTTACACACGGAACAGACACATTAGAAGAGTCTGCTTATTATTTTGATCTGACATATAACGGTGACCGGCCGGTCGTCTTTACAGGCTCTCAGCGTTCACCGGATCAGCTTGGCAGCGATGCCTTTATTAATCTGCGCCATGCTGTTTATACTGCTGCATCTTCACAGGTATCCGGAATAGGAACAGTAGTTGTTTTTAATGAACGAATTTTTTCTGCAGAATACGTCAAGAAAGAACATGCATCCAATGTACAGGGCTTTAACGCATTCGGATTCGGTTATCTTGGCATTATTGACAATGATGTCGTTCACATGTATCAGCGACCAATTCGAAGAGAATATTTTTCCGTAAATCAAGCTGCTTCTCCGCGCGTCATTTTAATTAAAGCACATGTAGAAGCGGATGATCTGCTGATAAATGCGTGTATTGATAAGCATGTGGACGGAATTGTACTTGAGGGGCTTGGACGAGGACAGGTCACAAAAGAACTGGCTGCGGCTTGCGGACGCGCGGTAAGGGCGGGAATTCCAATTGTGCTGACAACGGCTTCTGAAGAAGGACATGTTTATACGACTTATGACTATGAAGGAAGCGCATATGATCTTATAAATAAGGGAGTGCTTCTTGGCAGGGACGCCGACAGTAAAAAAGCCCGCATCCGCTTAACGGCATGCTTGAAAGCCGGACTCAATCCAGTTGATTATTTCGGCCCGATTGATCATCCTGCCACATAAGCACGGCGAACAGCAATGATGTAAAAGCAGGAGGGGTCGGGAATGCTCAGTTTACTGGCGGCGGCTGTGGCTCCGGCACTGGCGCTTCTATTTTATTTCTATTTAAAAGATGAATTTGAACAAGAGCCTGTTCATATGGTTATCCGCTGTTTTTTGTTTGGTGCTCTGTTGGTTCTGCCTGTAATGTTTGCTCAGTACATTATCAGTACAGAAACTACTCTTGCTCAGACACAGTCCGGGACAGCGGCAGTGCCTGCACTGCTGGAAGAACTTTTTAAGTGGTTTACGGTGCTTGCTGCTGTCTACACTCATATCCATTTTAATCAGCGTTACGACGGGATTGTGTATGCTTGCGCAGTAGGGCTGGGATTTGCTTCTGTTGAAAATATCTTTTATCTGCTCGAGTACGGTCTCGACTATGCTTTCATCCGAGCCGTTTTTCCGGTTTCCGGACATGCACTTTTCGCTGTCGTCATGGGTTATTATATCGGCCGGGCTAAGTTTGGCAGACATCGGAATCTGAATCTTTTCCTGGCTTTGGCTTTTCCCGTTTTGCTCCATTTCAGCTATAATTTTCTTGTCATTTCACGCGATGCTGCGGCATTCACAGCCGTACCATTTATGATTGGGCTGTGGATTCTAGCAATATGGAAGGTGAAAAAGGCAAACCGTCTTCAGCGCTCCGCTCTGCACATTTCTTGAATAAACGGACTATGCATTGTATAGTAGGGAGCAGAAAAGGGTGAGCTTTATACCTGTATGGAAGGGACGTGATTTTTTGCCAGAAACAAAACAACGCTTTAAAGTCGTGATTCGATGTCAGGACTGTGGTGAAAAGTATATCCTCCGAGGGCGTCCTAACGAGAACGGAGGATTTGACACAGGATTTAAACGATGCGTCTGTAGTAACGAGTACCGCTTTGATATAGACGTGGCACCGGAATAAATTATGTCAGCTGTGTTGACTGTGGACTCGAACTAAAACTTACAGAAAAGATCCGTTCAGAAAAAGGGTTACTGAATATTACCGAATGACAAGAAGCTGCCCGCTGGAGGCGGCTTTTTTGCATCTGCAAATACATTCAGCGTTCTAACTGAGCTGACCTTTTCTGAGTAGAACAGCTGAAGAGCTGGATCAGATCGATACGAATGGCAGTAGGAGGATGAGGAACATTCTGGTATAATTAATATAACTATTTAACCAGGGAGATGGGGCTATGATAAAGGCAGGAACACCTGTGGAGATGGAACTGAAATCTGGTTCAGAAGATTACAGCAAGTTAAGAAGCAAAGTGCTCGACCTTCAAAAAGGATATATTTTTATTGATTATCCTGTTTCCATAGAAACCGGCCGTCCTAAGTTTTTTCTGGAAGGAACTGAATTCACCGTTTCGTTTGTTGGACAGGATGAAGCGGTTTATATGTTTGAATCCTCCGTTGCGGGTCGTGTAAAGCGTAAACTGCCGATGCTGATCCTTAAACATCCACCTTCAGAAGAGTATCGAAGAATTCAGCGCAGGCAGTACGTACGAATTGACTGCTCATTAGACTGCGCATTCCGGAGCGACGCCGGCGAGTTCGACCCTTTCACAACCATTACGCTGGACTTGTCCGGGGGAGGCATGTCCTGTGTACTGCCATCCCGTCATCCGTTAAAGGACAATACCAGAGCAGATATTTGTCTGGCACTGCCGTTTAAAAATGGAGAGACAAAATACGTGGAGGCACATGTCAGAACAGTTCGCATCATTGCTTCCGACTATCAGACTAAAGCATCTTTTGAATTTCATGAGCCGCCGGAAAGCCTGCGGGAGCTTATCATTCGGTATATTTTCGAGCAGCAGCAGGAAGCAAGAGAGCGCGGATTAGCCTGAGCGATGAAGCATACAGCATGACTGAATGACAGAAGAAAGATTCTCCTTTGCCGAAGCGTGTGTTAAAATAACGTCGTATAAAATTTTGTGCTGGAAGAGGTTTGGATGATGACGAGAGCAAATATCGCAATAGATGGACCAGCAGGGGCTGGGAAAAGCACGGTAGCGAAAAAACTGGCTGCTGAGCTCGGCTACACGTATATTGATACCGGAGCGATGTACAGAGCTCTAACATGGAAAGTGCTTCAAGAGCAGGCAGACCCGGAGAATGAATCAGCTGTGCTGCATATTCTTCAGCAGATGCATCTTGAACTGGACATGAAAAACGGGAACGTTTTTGTAACAGTAGATGAGAAAGATGTAACAGACGCCATTCGGCAGCAGGATGTGACCTCCCTCGTATCGTTTACAGCGAGGCATGCCCGAATTCGATCGGAAATGGTTGAGAAACAAAAAAAGCTTGCCGAAAAAGGCGGCACGGTTATGGACGGAAGAGATATAGGCACCGCTGTGCTTCCGGACGCCTCTTTCAAATTCTTTTTAAATGCCACAGTGGAAGAACGTGCCAAAAGACGCCACGCGGAACAGCTGCAAAAAGGGATGCAATCTGACCTGACTCAGCTTCAGACCGAAATCGCAGAACGGGACAGAATTGACTCTGAGCGTGAAACAGCTCCGTTAAAAAAAGCAGATGATGCTTTAGAAGTCGATACGACCGCGATGACGATCGACGAGGTTGTTTCCTTTTTGCTTGGCATAGTAAGGGAAGTGAAACGGTATGAGTAAACTCTATGCAACAGGACAGTTCGTCTGCCGTACTTTTTTCAGGTTGTTTTATCGTCCTGAAATTATCGGCAGGGAGCATATTCCGAAAGAAAAGGGTGTACTGATGTGCAGCAATCACATCAACAATCTTGACCCGCCGCTTGTCGGCGCGTTTCTAAAACGTCAGACGCGCTTTATGGCTAAATATGAGCTGTTTCAGCTTCCTGTATTAAAAAAGCTACTTCCAGCACTCGGTGCGTTTCCTATTAAACGGGGGTCGAGTGACCGGCAGGCTATGCGTTCAGGTTTAAAGCTGCTGAAGGAAGGGGAATTGGTAGGTGTATTTCCGGAAGGCACCCGGAGCAAAACTGGCACGCTCGGTAAAGGTCTTGCCGGAGTTGGATTCTTTGCTCTCCGTTCTGATGCAGCGATTGTTCCATGTGCAGTGATCGGATCTTATAAACCGTTCTCAAAGATTAAGCTGGTTTATGGCAGTCCGGTAGACATGCAGCCTTTAAGGGACAGGAAGGCATCACCTGAAGAAGCAACAGCAGAAATTATGTCTGCTATTCAAGAACTTTTAGATAAAAATCAAAAATAAGCAGGAATCTGTACCGGAGACAGAGAAGTGCTAGTAACGAAGAAGTTTTAGGGCCCGGATTTTTCTGACGGGATATAGGGAGGTAATTGTCAATGGTAGAAGAAATGAACAATGAAATGACAGATTTCCGATCATTATCGGTAGGGGATCTGGTCAAAGGCACTGTCGCTAAAGTGGAAGACAAGCAAGCGTATGTGAACGTCGGTTACAAGATGGACGGCGTCCTGCCTATCAGTGAATTGTCCAGTCTTCACGTTGAGAAAGTCGGAGACGTGCTTCAGGAGGGCGAGGAGTATGAATTTAAAGTAACAAAGCTTACAGAGGATGAACTCGTCCTTTCGAAGAAAGCAGTTGTAGCTGAGAAGGCTTGGGAAGAAATGGAGCGCCGCCTGGAAAGCGGAGAGATTTTCGAGGCAGAAGTTGCCGATGTCGTGAAGGGCGGACTTGTCGTTGATGTAGGCGTCCGCGGATTTATTCCTGCGTCTCTTGTAGAGCGCCACTATGTAGAAGACTTTTCAGACTACAAAGGGCGTACGCTTCGTCTGAAAGCGGTCGAAATGGACCGTGAACGTAATAAATTGATTTTATCTCAGCGTGCTGTGCTCGATGAAGAAGCCAGCGAGCGTAAAAAAGACACGCTCGAACAAATCAAAGAAGGCGATGTTATCGCAGGAACAGTTCAGCGGCTTACTGACTTCGGTGCCTTTGTCGACGTTGGAGGAGTAGACGGGCTTGTCCATATTTCGCAAATGGCGCATCAGCATGTTGAAAAACCATCCGATGTTGTATCTGAGGGAGATCAGGTGAACGTTAAAGTCCTTTCCGTCGATCCTGATAATGAACGTATCTCTCTTTCTATTAAAGATACGCTTCCGGGACCATGGGAGTCTATTGCAAATGAGATTAAGCAGGATGATGTGATTGAAGGAACTGTTAAGCGTCTCGTTTCATTTGGTGCTTTTATTGAGGTGGCACCTGGTGTAGAAGGACTTGTTCATATTTCTCAGATCGCTAACCGCCATATTGCTACTCCGGGTGAAGTGCTTACAGAGGGTGATACGGTGCAGGCGAAAGTCCTCGATGTGAATGTCGGTGAGAAACGAATTTCACTCAGCATCCGCGTTCTTGATGAGGATAAGCAGGAAAAAGAAGAGAGTGCACGAAAGCAGGAGTATAAAAAAGAAGATGACGGCGGATTTTCCCTCGGTGATATGATCGGGGACCAGCTGAAAAAATATAAAAACTAATACGAGAACCAGGTTCCGGTGTGGGCTTCCAGCTCATGCCGGTTTTTTTGAACTGTCCGTCCGCATGTTATCCGTATCAGTCTGAATACTGGCGAGTGGACGGGCCCCAAGGAGGCAGTTTATGACGCGCGAACAACGAAAGCTTGACCATATACGGCATGCCCTTACAACAGCAGACACCTCCGGTAATGGATTTAGAGATATGCAGTTTATTCACCAGTGCTTTCCGGAAATTAATGTAGAGCAGACAAATGTAGAAACGATGATTGGACCGATCAAATCAGCTGCTCCGATTATGATAAACGCTATGACGGGCGGCGGCGGTCAAAGAACGAAAGAAATCAACGGTGCAATAGCCGAGCTTGCAGCGAATTTGGGAGTCCCCGCTGCGTGCGGTTCGCAAATGGCGGCAGTAAAGGATTCTTCTCAGCAGGATACGTTTTCAGTGATGAGAGAACGCAGTCCCTATGGAATATTATTTGCTAATATCGGAGCGGAGGCAGCCGTTGACGAAGCGGCTGCTGCAGTTAATATGATCCAAGCGAATGCCCTGCAAATTCATATTAATCCGATTCAGGAGTTAGTGATGCCTGAAGGAGATCGTCATTTCAACGGCTTGCTTGAGAAAATAGCTGCTGTGAAAAAAGAACTCGAGATCCCTCTGATCGTGAAGGAAGTCGGATTTGGTATGTCGATGGAATCGGCAAAGCTTGCAGTAGAAGCAGGAGCGGATATCATCGATACCGGCGGACACGGAGGCACAAACTTCTCTGCTGTTGAAAACAGCCGCAGGCAGAATGAATTAAGCATGTTCGACAGCTGGGGGATTCCGACAGCCGTTTCGTTGATTGAGACCAAGCAATCAGTGGACGTTCCTGTAATTGCATCAGGCGGTATCCGGACGGCTGACGATATATTGAAATCACTCTCATGCGGAGCGGCTGCATGCGGAATGGCAGGAGCAGTTTTGAAAAACCTTCAGGAAAAAGGTCTGGAAAAAACCGCTCAGGAAATGAACGATATGATAGAATATATAAGGCTCGGAATGACAGCGCTTGGAAAGAAACGAGTAAAGGATTTGACCGGCTCGCCAGTTATCATATCCGGAAGCACCGGTTTGTGGCTGAAAGAGCGGGGGATTTCCACATCTGTATTTGCCAGACGCACGTCTGCTCTATAGCATCAGCTCCTAAAACCTTGTCTAAAATGACGAGCCGTCTATGATATAATGATTCCAGAGCAGGAAACGGGATCAGAAAGCAGGGATAGAAGTGTCAAAACCAGTACTAGCAATTGTTGGAAGGCCAAACGTCGGCAAGTCTACGATATTTAACAGATTGATTGGAGAGCGGCTGGCGATTGTAGAAGATAAACCAGGTGTAACCCGTGACCGGATTTACAGTTCGGCAGACTGGCTCCACCACCAGTTTTTCATTATTGATACCGGTGGAATTGAAATAACGAATGAACCGCTGATGGAACAGATGCGTGCTCAGGCAGAGCTTGCTATTGATGAAGCAGACGTGATTTGTTTTGTCGTAAACGGCAGGGACGGTATAACCGGAGCAGACGAAGAAGTAGCCAGACTGCTTCAGAGATCAAATAAACCTGTCGTCATCGCAGTCAACAAGCTCGATGATCCTACGATGCACGATAAACTATATGAATTTTACAGTCTCGGAGTGGGGGATGTTTTTCCGGTTTCCGGTTCGCACGGACTGGGGCTCGGCGACCTTCTCGATGCCGCCGCCTCTTATTTTCCGGAAGATGAAGGCGACGGCTATGAAGATGATACGATTCGAATGAGCCTGATCGGGCGGCCGAACGTTGGGAAATCATCGCTCGTGAACGCAGTTCTTGGTGAAGATCGTGTCATTGTAAGCAATATTCCAGGTACTACGAGGGATGCAATAGACACTCCGTTTACGAAAGATGACCGGGATTATGTCATCATCGATACAGCAGGTATGCGTAAAAAAGGAAAAGTGTACGAGTCTACAGAGAAATACAGCGTACTGCGTGCTCTTCGCGCTATTGAACGCTCGGATGTTGTCCTGACCGTACTCGACGGTGAAGAAGGTATTATTGAACAGGATAAAAAAATCGCCGGCTATGCACACGAAGCTGGAAGAGCAGTCGTCATCGTCGTAAACAAGTGGGATGCTGTCAAAAAAGACGATAAAACGATGCAGCGCTTTGAGGAGAAAATACGTCAGGAATTTCAGTATCTCGACTATGCTCCTATCGTCTTTTTATCAGCCCTGACAAAGCAGAAAATTCATCACCTTCTGCCCGTTGTTAACGAAGTGAGTGAGGCCCACAATCTGCGGATTAAGACGAACGTTCTGAATGATGTCATCGTTGATGCAGTTACATCGAACCCTACGCCTACTGACCACGGAGGTAAACGGCTGCGAATTAACTACGCAACTCAAGTTTCTGTAGCGCCTCCAACGTTTGTGTTGTTTGTCAATGATCCCGAGCTTCTGCACTTCTCTTACAAGCGGTATCTGGAAAATAACATCCGGAGAGCGTTCGGGTTTGCAGGGACACCAATCCGTATTTTAGCAAGAAAGAAAAGTGAATGATAAACTCGTAAAAAGCTGCAGGTTATCGTAAGACCGGGGTGCATAAATGTACGTTTTATCACCTTCTGGATACCTGCAGTGGAAAGGAGGGGTAATGATGGCTATTGCAGCTGTCTTTGTGTCTTACTTGATAGGTGCTGTCAGCTTCAGCTATCTGATGGGTCAGCTGTTAAAAAAGCTGGACATCAGAGATCACGGCAGTGGAAACGCAGGAGCAACGAATACGCTTCGTGTCCTGGGAATTGGTCCGGCCATTACTGTATTGCTCTTAGATACGGCAAAAGGAATCGCTGCCGTTTACCTCGGCTTCAGCTGGAGCGGCGGAGATCCTTTGTTTGCAGCAATGGCCGGTACAGCAGCGGTGGTCGGTCATAACTGGCCGGTGTATTTTGGTTTTCGAGGCGGAAAAGGGGTCGCCACGACAATCGGTGTAATGGCTGTATTGGTTTTCTGGCCTGCGCTTATTGCAGGTACCGCAGCAATCATTTCAATCGTTGTAACAAGATACGTGTCGCTCGGTTCTCTTTTGTTCATGTCCGGGACGACGCTGCTTACAGCTGCGTTACTTCCTGTATTCGCCTATCCGCCTGTGTATCTCTATTTCCTGGCAGGATTAACTATTTTGTCGATATGGAGGCACCGCACGAATATTAAGCGTCTTAAGGACGGAACTGAAAGCAGGCTCGGTCAGAAAACAGAAACGAGTTCATAAGGGGGCGCTCATATGAAAAAGACAGCCGTAATAGGAGCAGGCAGCTGGGGGACCGCTTTAGCCGGGGTACTGGCTGATAATGGTCATGAGGTGACGATCTGGGCAAGAAGAGAAGAGATTGCAGACGAAATTAATTCCAAGTCAACAAACAGCAAATACTTACCGGATATTCATCTGCCCCAAACGATTAAAGCGGTAACGAATATCCGCATAGCAGCGGAAAACGCAGATGCTGTTATTCTGGTCGTGCCGACTAAAGCAATGCGTGCAGTATTGCGGGATATCCGACCTTATCTGCGGGAGGAAGCACTGCTTGTTCATGCGAGTAAAGGAATAGAACCGGAATCACACTTACGCATATCGGAAATCATCACTCAGGAGCTGGAGCGCACGGATGTTGTCTGTTTAAGCGGCCCGTCTCATGCAGAGGAAGTTTGCAGAAGACAGCCGACTACCATTACTTGCAGCTCAATACATATGGAACTCGCAGAAGAAGTACAGGATTTATTTATGAATCAGTTTTTCCGGGTCTATACAAACCCCGATTTAATTGGCGTTGAAATAGGCGGAGCGCTTAAAAATATCATTGCGATAGGCTCAGGAATGACGAGCGGACTCGGATTTGGTGATAACGCCCGTGCTGCTTTAATGACGAGAGGTCTTGCAGAAATATCCAGGCTTGGTGTAAAGCTTGGGGGGAACCCTTTAACGTTTTCCGGACTTTCTGGCCTCGGCGATCTGATCGTAACCTGTACGTCTCATCACAGCCGTAACTGGCGGGCAGGTAACATGATTGGGAAAGGAAAAACGGCCGATGAAGTGGAAAACGAAATGGGAATGGTCGTCGAAGGGATGCGCACAGCGAAAGCTGCGTATCAGCTCTCAAAGAAGCTCAACATCGATATGCCGATTACAGCAGAACTTTATGCTGTTCTTTTTGAACATAAGGACGTGAAAAAAGCGGTGGAGGCTCTCATGGGCAGAGTGAAGAAAAAAGAAGTCGAAGGCATCATGAGTGGTACACTGCCTGAGGGCGGCAAAGACCCGCTTGATCAACTGGAACCTTGATGTAAAAAAGTACAAGGTTACTTGATACGTCACCAGCCTGACGGGAGCAACGACTCCGTCAGGCTTTTTTTGTATTTTGGCAGATGTAAATAAGCATACTGCGTCTTGCTTATATGAACGAAATCAGGGTACAGAGAAAATGTGACAATATGCTGAACACGCCTGCGACAGACAAGGGTAAGCGGTCTTCTGTCAAGCCAGAATGACCAGTATTGTGCTATAATGATGCAGAATGGAATCAAGAGGGGGAATGAGAATGTTTGAGGATCCCTTAATGAAAATGTGGGTATCTTTTATCGCAATGGGACTAATGTTTGTATCTGTTATTATAACTATATTTACTAAAGAGAAACTTAGGGGGGTTCTCCGGTATTCTCTGCTGACAATAAGCTTTATTTGTATTATCGTCTCTGGTCTGATTGTTTTCCTTGTAACATTCAGCGGCCCCGTACCGGAATAATTTCTATTTAAAGGCGGGAATGGTTATGAAAGCAGTTATTCTTCTGGCAGTTCTGGCACTTCTCACCGGCTGTCTGTATCCGCAGGATCAACGCGATGCCCAGCATGGACCTAACGAGGAGCAGCTTGAGAGGGTTCAGAATGCTGTCACACAATTTCAGGAAAACACAGGTGTGCTTCCAATTGCGACACGTGAAGCAGATACACCGCAGTACAGGCGTTACCCGGTTCAATTTACGCAGCTCATTCCGGCATATTTAAACGAACCTCCGGCCAATGCATTTGAGAATGGAGGAACGTATCAGTATGTGCTGATGAACGTTGAAGAGACGCCGGAAGTAAAGCTGATTGATCTTCGGACTGTTCGCACGATTCAGGAGTTGGAAACGCAGATTTTCAGCTATCGAAGTTCAAATCAATATGCTCCCGTCGATGAGGTTGTCGGAAGTGAATTGCTTAGGCTTGATTATGAAGCGCTTGGCTACGAGGAAGAACCTACTGTAGCGAGTCCGTTTCATCCCGATCACAGGCTGCCTCTGCTATACACAACGCAGGGGGATGTCGTTATCGATTTTTCACTCGATATTCAGCATTATGCTGAAGAATATGGCCTTGATGGCTATGAGTATGGAGAAGATATGCGGGATTTATTAACTGATCATGCGCCGTTTGTACCAGCTTATTCTGTTCCGACTACGTTGACAGAAGAAGGTGGGACTGAATTTCTCGAGGGAGAGTTAAGTTAAGCGGGAGACCGGAAACCTTGCAGTATGAAGGGTTCCGGTCTTTTTGTCAAATATTTTACATATTTAGCAAAATAATAATAAAAAAACAATGAAATGCACGAAAGTTGTTGAATTCACAGGGTTTTTCGTTTAACATAAGCCTTGTTATCCCCTTCGTGCTAAGGGTTAACACATGGTTCAGATTTAAAGCAATGGTAAGTATACCTTACAGGGAGGTGAATACCATGAACAAAACAGAACTGATCAATGCGGTTGCTGAAAAAGCAGACCTTTCTAAAAAGGACGCTACTGGTGCTGTAGATGCCGTTTTCGACATCATCACTGGTGCACTGGAAAAGCAGGAAAAGGTACAGCTGATCGGATTCGGTAACTTCGAAGTGCGTGAGCGTGCTGCCCGTAAAGGCCGCAACCCTCAGACAGGCGAAGAGATTGAAATCCCGGCCAGCAACGTGCCTGCATTTAAGCCTGGTAAGGCTCTTAAAGATGCAGTTAAGTAATAGATTACATAAGCATAGTAACTGCCTTATGTAATGAGAGAATACCCGTCAGGCCCTGGGCTTAACGGGTATTCTTTTTTGTATCGGGCCAGTTTTCTTGTAGGTAGAACGGCCCTGTGCTATTATCAACACATTCAGCTGCATATACACGATGTATAAGCAGAGTGTCCGCTAAACCGGGCTTGAGCCGGATGTTGACCGGCAATCAACGGGTGTAAGCTGGACACAGGGCTGAGGACAACAGGAAATGGAGGCTGTTATAAATGAGCCAGGTAGATCATGCAAAAATTGAACAGGCAGTTACATTAATACTCGAAGCCATCGGTGAAGATCCGGACAGAGAAGGGCTTGAAGATACTCCAAAACGCGTAGCCAGAATGTACGAAGAAGTCTTTCAGGGACTGCACCAGGACCCGAAAGAGCACTTTAAAACGGTGTTTGGAGAGGACCATGAAGAGCTGGTGCTTGTAAAAGATATCCCGTTTTATTCCATGTGTGAGCATCACCTCGTTCCGTTTTTCGGAAAAGCCCACATCGGCTATTTGCCGCAGGGCGGCCAAGTGACTGGCCTCAGCAAACTGGCCCGTGCGGTAGAGGCTGTTACGAAGCGTCCACAGCTGCAGGAGCGAATTACATCCACTATCGCTGATTCCATGGTTGCGACACTGAATCCTCGCGGAGTCATTGTAATTGTTGAGGCAGAGCATATGTGCATGACGATGCGCGGAGTTAAAAAGCCTGGTTCGATGACTGTTACTTCCGCTGTCCGAGGTGCTTTCCGTGATGACGCAGCTGCGCGTTCTGAAGTTATGGCGCTGATTAAGCAGTAAAAACATTCACGGGAAGGAGGCGGTTTGATGGCACAGTCGAACGACTACATTGTCATTAAAGCTGAAGAAAACGGAGTAAACGTTATTGGTCTCACCCGCGGTACGGATACCCGCTTTCATCATTCGGAGAAGCTGGATAAAAATGAAATGATGATTGCGCAATTTACCGAACATACATCTGCGATTAAAATCAGAGGCCGTGCCAAAGTACAGACGGCTCATGGCGAAATGACGAGCGGAGAAGACTGAATGTGTCTGTCTCACTGTACCGGTCCGTGGCACGCTGCGGACCGGTACAGTTTTTTATGTAATAAGAAATTGTTAAAAGAACGAAGTCCGGAAAGGGAGTAAATGGGCTATTATTATTGCAGTAAAACTTATTGCTCATCCTTTCTCGTTTAGAAACGTATGTGCTATACTAGACTAGCAGATATGGAAGCGCCGTCTTCCAATCGGATGACGAATCTGGGGGCTCTGAGCATGACAGCAACGTACGATCACGTAAACAATTTACATAAACTCACTGAGGATTTTTACAGGGAAGCATCGTATTCCTATGTTCAGAAATTCCTTCCTGATGCTGTCATGAACGTGATGCAGGCTGAGCTTATTTTGCTTCTTCTGGAAGATACAGCACTTCTTGCTGAGGAGAAACATGCAGTGGCTCTCGCGGCTTCACTGGTGCAGTCCGCGATGGATACTCATGACCATATAGACAGCGTGCCTGTTCACTCGGAAAAACATAGAAAAGAACGTCAGCTTACTGTGCTCTCAGGAGATTACTACAGCAGTCTCTATTATTCTATTCTTGCTGAACGTAAACTCATTGACTATATTAATTTGTTCTCAGGCGCGGTTCAGAAAATAAACGAATATAAAATGGCTGCGCTCGAAGCAGAAAATGAACTTGATACACTTTCTCTGCTGGCAGAAGCTGCATCATGTATTCCTGCAGCGGCAGCGGCACATACCGGGCACGGCGACTTAATTCCTGCATTCAAGCAGCTCTTTTTACTTCAGCTGCTGAAGGAGGAACACAAGGATAAAGAAATGTTCTTTTCATGCAGACTGCCCCGGTCCGATAGATCCGAACTTGCGGGCAGAGCCTTTTTGCGATTAAAAGAACTTCCGGCAGCCGATGGCCGTACACAGACATTTATGCGCCAGGAAGCGCGCAGGCTTATGATGATGCCTTATTAGGAGAGATTTGAATGACCCAGACTAAAGAACAAAAGGTACATGACGTTTTTCAATCTATTTCAGGAAATTACGATAAAATGAACGCTATTATTAGCTTTCAGCTGCACCGTTCCTGGCGAAGAGATACCGATCGCCGGATGGAGGTATTTAAAGGGGCCCGAGCCCTGGACCTCTGCTGCGGAACAGCAGATTGGACGATCACATTAGCGGAGGCTGCAGGGCCGGAAGGACACGTTTACGGACTTGATTTCAGCGAAAATATGCTGAATATCGGCAGACAGAAAACGTCCTCTATTCCCTCTCTGGAACTGATTCAGGGTAATGCCATGGAACTTCCGTTTGAGGATGAAACGTTTGATTTCGTAACCATCGGATTTGGTCTCCGCAATGTACCTGATTATGATACGGTGCTGTCCGAGATGCACAGAGTGTTAAAGCCCGGCGGTACGGCTGTCTGTCTAGAAACATCACAGCCGGAAAAGCCGCTTGTAAGCGGCGCTTACTGGATTTACTTCTCAAAGATCATGCCGGTTTTCGGTCGCCTGTTCGCAGGAAAATACGAAGAATATTCATGGCTTCAGGAATCTACAAGGAACTTCCCTTCGAAACAAAAGCTTAAAAGCATGTTTCTAAGGGCCGGATTTTCAAGCGTAGATGTGCGCTCATATTCAGGCGGTACAGCAGCTTCCCACTTTGCTTATAAAGCAGAAAGGGGAGACGTTCATGAAAAAGCTTAAAGTGATACTGGAAATGATCAAATTTGAGCACACCATTTTCGCTCTTCCATTTGCTTTTCTTGGTGCTCTGCTCGGCAGCTACTATGTGCTAGGTCATTTTCCTTCTGTTATGGACTGGGTATGGATAACTCTCGCTATGATAGGAGCAAGAAGCGCAGCTATGTCTTTAAACAGAGTGATTGATGCTTCAATCGATAAAGCAAATCCGCGTACAAAAGAACGTGCTATTCCGGCTGGACTGATCTCAAAAGTGGAAACATGGATCTTCATTGCAGTTTCCTTTTTCGTATTGTTCTTTGCAGCGTTTCAGTTGAATATGCTGGCTGTATACCTGCTGCCGCTGGCGGTGTTTTTTCTTGTGTTTTATTCTTACACAAAGCGTTTCACCTGGCTTTGCCACGTAATTCTGGGCATCACCATCGCACTCGCTCCACTCGGGGGATGGGTGGCTGCGACCGGCGTACTTTCCTGGGAAGCCATTGTGCTTTTCACGGCTGTTGCCTTCTGGACAGCCGGATTCGATATTATATACGCGACACAGGATGCTGATTATGATCGTGATGCCGGGCTGCATTCTATTCCAAGCCGATTCGGTATTGCCAAAGCGCTCCTGTTTTCCCGAAGCTTTCATATGGTCAGTTTTACAGCACTGCTCCTGCTGGCTTTGGTTACGCCGCTAAGCTGGATTTTTATTGCAGGTGCACTTGCTGCGGGCGGGGTAATGATTTATGAACATTCACTCGTTTCTGCAGATGATCTCTCTAACGTAAACAAAGCGTTTTTTACGATGAACGGTATTATCAGTTTGCTCATGCTCGTGTTTACGATCGGGGACCTGCTGATTCTCGCCTGACGAATCCTTGAAAGGATGACGGTAATATGTCTTTTACAATTGGTGAAATCACCTATACAAATATTCAGCCGATGTTTCATTTCCTGGACAGGCCTGCTATGGAGCAGCGGGGGTTCACATTTCAGAAATCAATCCCCTCCGAATTGAATGGGCGGATGCGTGACGGACGGATAGACGCAGGAGGCATAAGCTCATTTGAATATGCTTCCAATCCCGACGCTTACTATATATTAAAAGATCTTTCTGTTTCATCGAAAGGCGATGTGAGGTCTATTTTTCTATTTTCAAAACGTCCTATCGGTGAGCTGAACGACGCTTCTGTTGCGCTGACCTCGAGCTCGGCCACGTCTGTCCACCTGCTTAAACTTCTGCTGGAAAGACGTGAAGGGATTCAGCCTGTTTATTCGACAGAAGAACCTGATTTTACTTATATGATGAAAAATCATGATGCCTGCCTTCTGATTGGTGATGATGCGATTAAAGCAGCAGACTCCGCAGAAGGGATATACCAGTATGATCTTGGTCGGCTCTGGTTCGACTGGACAGGGCTGCCAATGACGTATGCACTGCTGGCTGTTCGCAGAGAGAAGGCGGAGAATGATCCTTCAAAAACGGAAGAGCTGCACCGGCAGCTTCATCGGAGTCTTCGTGCTTGCAGGGAAACGGGTTTTAAAGCTTTAACGGAAAAATCAGCCGCTGATCACGGATTAACTACAACGTTCTGGGAAGCGTATTTTCAAAATCTGCGCTACGAGTTAAACGATGAGGAGCTCGACGGACTCAACCTGTTCTGCCGGTTGCTTTATGAGGAGCAGTATATTTCTCAAAAGCCGGAGATAGAAGTCTGGGAATCGGACAGACACAGGATGGGATCACGATGAAGCTCGCAGAACTTTACAGGCACGTGAAACCGGAAGCGGCAAAACTGGAAAAGGAAATTGAGTCTGCAATTGTTTCAAATCATGATGTACTGGAACGGACATCCTCGCATATTCTTCAGGCAGGCGGTAAACGAATCCGGCCAGTCTTTGTACTCCTGAGTGCTAAATGCAGCTCGTATGATTTCGATGAAATTAAGAAAGTGGCAGTGCCGCTTGAGTTGATTCATATGGCATCGCTCGTTCATGACGACGTCATTGATGATGCGGATACCAGAAGAGGCAGGGAAACGATAAAATCAAGATGGGATAACCGGACGGCAATGTATACAGGTGATTTTTTATTTGCAAAAGCGATTCAGAAAGCAGCGGAGAGCCAGTATCTGGATGTGCATCCGATCCTGTCACGTGCTATGAGGGAAATGTGCATTGGAGAAATTGAGCAGCTGCGGGATCAATATAATGCAGATCAGTCGCTTAAAGATTATTTGCGACGCATCCGCAGAAAAACAGCCCTGCTCATTTCTGTGAGCTGTGAACTTGGAGCGGTCGTCAGCGGAGCAGATGAATCATTAAGACGGGCTTTGAAATGGTACGGCTATTACGCAGGAATGGCGTTTCAAATCACAGATGATATTCTGGACTTTACCGGCAGTGAAAAAGAGCTGGGTAAACCTGCCGGCAGTGATCTGATTCAGGGAAACATAACGCTTCCTGCTCTCTATGCGATGCAGGAGGATAAAGAGCTAAATCAGATGATCCGCCGCTATACGAATGACCCTGAACGGGCGGAGCTGCCAATGGATGAAGTGATCAGACGACTTCGAAACACAACTGCGGTTGCCAGATCCCGGGAGCTTGCAGATGCCTACGTGCATAAAGCAGTGATGATGCTGAAGCCTTTTTCCGGATCAGACACAGATGCCCTCGTTCGGATTGCACATTTTATTGGAGGTCGGCGCTTCTGACAACGTTCTTAGCCGGGCAGAAAAACAAGTCTGCCCGGCACGTTATTTTATTTTATTGAAAGCGTTGTCATGCACGACGGTTTTTGTTATAGTAGGATAGAATTACATAATATGTATGCAGGAGATGATCAGAAATGGAACAAACATTTGTTATGGTTAAGCCTGATGGCGTGCGCCGCGGGCTTGCAAGTGCGATTATGAATCGATTTGAGCAAAAAGGCTATGCTCTTCGCGGAGCTAAGCTGATGACGATGTCGCGCGATCTTGCAGAAACACATTACGGTGAGCACAAAGAGCGTCCGTTTTTTGGTGAGCTTGTATCATTTATTACTTCCGGACCGGTTTTTGCCATGGTATTGGAAGGAGAAGGTGTCATTGCGGAAGCTCGTAAAATGATCGGTGCCACTGATCCGCTCGAAGCTGCACCGGGCACAATTCGTGGAGACTATGCGATCAAAAAGTCGGAAAACATTATTCACGGCTCGGATTCGTCTGAAAGTGCGGATCGGGAAATTAAGCTGTTTTTCGCAGCTGACGAACTCGTAGAAGCACCTCAGACTATTTCATAAAAAAATAAACATAGTCATAAAAAGGCGCCGATGACCGTTTAACAGGTCATCGGCGCTTTTTATGCGTGAAGGCATATGTTCTATGCAGCTTAAACGCTTTAAAAAAGGCAAATAGTGAGCGGGCATACATAACGTCGTTTAAAAATAGTTCAGCAGCAAACGAACTAAACTTTGAGCTATATATGATGAAGCATGCGTAAACACGTGCGAATGTACATAGCTTGACTACAATTGTTTGAAATCATGCCTGCTGTGCGATAATAAAGATACAATAAAATGCCGATACTACTATTGAAGCCTGCATTACATAAAAGATATCAAGCTGCTGGCGGGAAAGATGGGGGATTATATGAGCGCAGACTACATTGCATTTACAGAAGCTGTATATAAAAAGACAGGGATTGATTTAACACTTTATAAAGAAGCGCAAATGAAGCGCAGGCTGACTTCACTTCGCGACAAACGGGGGTTTACGAGCTTTCAGAATTATTTTAACGCGCTGCGGACAGATGAACAGCTGTTTCAGGAATTCCTGGAACGCATGACGATTAATGTATCTGAGTTTTTCCGGAACCGGAGCCGGTGGGACGTACTTCAAAAGCAGATTCTTCCGGAGTTGGCAGCGGACAAATCACGCATAAAGCTGTGGAGTGCTGCATGTTCTACCGGCGAAGAACCTTACTCCTTGTCGATCCTGCTGCACGAGCTCCAGCTAAATGGCAGTATTCTGGCTACCGATCTGGACGAATCCATATTGAACAGAGCGCGCGCGGGGCTTTATTTGGAGAAATCTTTGCGTGAAGTTCCGCAAGCTCTTCGGAGTGCCCACTTTTTAAAAACTGCTGGAGGCTGGAAAGTATCGGAACAGCTGAAAAAGCTGGTCACATTTAACAAGCATAATTTGCTTAAGGACCCATATCCAAAAGGGATCGATTTGATTGTGTGCCGAAACGTGATGATATACTTTACTGAGGAAGCGAAAGCAGATATCTATAACCGGTTTTCGGACTCGTTACGTCCCGGAGGTATTCTGTTTGTGGGAAGCACGGAGCAAATTTTTAACCCTCATAAATTCGGTTTGGAATCAGCCGGGACTTTTTTCTACCGTAAAGGCTGAAAGCCGGCTGCTGATAAAGTAAGGAGCCTGCTTATGAATGACTTACCTGATAGTGGTCTGCAGGAAAAAAACCATCCCGAACAGGAGGGTTTTTTCCTGTTGTTGTTTAAACCGGCCACTGAAGAACACCGCTCTGACAGAGAAAGCATAGAAATCGAACATGCCGGCAAAAAACGTTAAAATGGAACAATAGAAAGAGAAGATAAACAAAAAAATGTTCTTTTCGGAAAAAATCGTGCAATCCTCTTGAAATTACGCGCAAAATCAGCAAGAATAGACACTAAGATAATTTAACGCATAAAAGCGATAAAGAAAATGGAAGGTGATCTTGGATGAGATTTTTAACAGCAGGTGAATCACACGGTCCACAACTTACAGCGATTGTAGAAGGAGTGCCTTCCCAGCTGCCTTTGCAGGCTGAAGATATTAATAAGCATCTGGCACGCCGTCAAAAGGGATACGGCCGCGGCCGCAGAATGCAGATTGAAAAAGATCAGGTACAGATTTTGAGCGGCGTAAGGCACGGCAGGACAACAGGGGCTCCGATCACGCTTGTCGTAGAAAATAAAGATTGGACGCACTGGACGAAAATCATGGGTGCTGAGCCTATTTCAGAAGAAGAAGAGCAGGAAGTCAAGCGCAAAATTACGCGCCCACGGCCAGGGCACGCTGATCTGAATGGGGCGATTAAATACCGGCACCGAGATATGAGAAATGTGCTGGAGCGTTCCAGTGCAAGGGAAACGACAGTCAGAGTAGCAGTAGGTGCGCTGGCACAGGTCATTCTGGAACAGTTTAACATCAGGCTTGCCGGCCACGTTCTGGAAATCGGCGATGTAAAAGCTGAGCAGCTTCCATTTGAGAGCGTGGACGCCCTTCAGGAAGTAACGGAAGCTTCAGAAGTCCGCTGCATGGATAATGAAGCTTCTGAAAAAATGAAGGCAGCTATAGATGATGCGAAACAGAATGGCGATTCGATCGGCGGTATCGTCGAAGTAATTGCAGAAAATGTGCCGATCGGTCTCGGAAGCTTCGTTCATTATGACCGAAAACTGGACGGAAAAATTGCACAATCAGTATTGAGTATTAATGCTTTCAAAGGTGTGGAAATCGGCTTAGGCTTTGAAGCTGCGAGAATGAAAGGAAGCGAGGTTCATGATGAAATCACATATTCCGAGGAAAACGGATTTCAGCGCAGAACGAACCGCCTCGGTGGCTTTGAAGGTGGCATGACAAACGGCATGCCGGTTGTTGTCCACGGTGCTATGAAGCCAATTCCTACGCTTTACAAGCCGCTTCAAAGCGTTGATATAGACTCTAAAGAGCCATTTACAGCATCGATTGAACGCTCTGACAGCTGTGCTGTTCCTGCAGCAGCAGTAGTCGCTGAAGCAGCCGTGGCATGGGAGCTTGCAGACGCATTCCTTGATAAATTCGGAGCAGATACGATGGAAGACATTCGTCAATCATATGAAAACTACTTGAAAGAAGCGAGGGAGTTTTAAATGGGCAAGAGGCTGGACATTATCAACAGCGGAGGAAGTTATCCGGTTGAAATTGAGCACGGCCTCCGCTTTCGCACGGAAGAGAAAATACGTCAGGTATGTCCTGACGCTACGTCCGTCTTTCTTATCGCGGACGAGAATGCAGCATCTCACTATTTAAACGATGTGCTTTCTTCTTTTCAACAGCCGCCGCACGTGATCTTTCTTCAGCCGGGAGAAGGATCGAAATCAATCGAGGAGCTGCAACGCGTGCTTACAGAGCTGCTGGAACATGGAGCAGACCGTAAAAGCGTTGTCGCAGCACTTGGAGGCGGCGTCACTGGAGATTTAGCAGGATTTGCAGCTGCAGTGCTTTTGCGAGGTGTTTCCTTTGTTCAAATTCCCACAACGCTGCTCGCTCACGACAGCAGCGTTGGCGGGAAAACGGGGATCAACCATCCGTCAGGCAAAAATCTGATCGGTGCTTTTTATGCGCCTGCCGCGGTTTTATACGACCCTGCTATGCTGCAGACGCTCCCGGAAGGGGAATGGCGCTCCGGATTTGCTGAGGTTATCAAGCACAGTCTGATCAGCCGCAGCGGATTTTTAGAATGGCTGTCCGACAACGTCAATAATCCACGCGATTTGCAGGATGAGGCGCTTGAAGAGCTGTTGTACCGTTCTATTCAGGTGAAAGCTTCGATTGTTGAAGAGGATGAATTTGAAGCGGGCGTCCGTGCTTATTTGAACTTCGGGCACACGCTCGGCCATGCAATCGAAGCAGAAGCAGGCTACGGCACATGGACGCATGGAGAAGCTGTTGCACTTGGCATGCTGGCAGCGATGCATCTGAGTCGTTTCAAGCTTCAGGCTGATCTCCCTCTTGAGAACGTCAAGGAGCTGCTCGAGAATCATGGCTTTCAAACAGCTCTCCCGCACTCCTTCGACCATCAGAAGCTCCTGGAGCGGATGAAACGTGATAAAAAGACCGAAGCCGGAAACCTTCGCTTTGTACTGCTTAGAGAGCTCGGTATGCCTGAGCTGATTCCAGTGGAAACGGAGCTTGTCAAGGAAGCATTGAAAGAGGTGACAAGCGATGATTAGAGGCATCAGAGGTGCAGCAACCGTTAACGAAAACACCGAATCAGAAATTTTAGTTCACACAGAACGGCTCATGAAAGAAATTGAATTACGAAATGAACTGGACCCGGAACAAATCGCCCATGTCATCGTAACCGTCACAGAAGATATAGACGCAACGTTCCCAGCCAGGGCGCTTAGGGACATAGCAGGGTATCAGTTCGTACCGGTGATGTGTTCAAGGGAAATTCCAGTGCCTGGTTCGATGCCGCTTTGTATCAGGCTGATGGTGACAGTGGAAACGGATTTGAAGCAGAAGGACATCCAGCACGTCTATCTTGGAAAGGCAGCATCACTGAGGCCGGACCTTTCCTTGACAAACAATGAAGGATAACGTAGGATAGCGCTAATAGAGATGAGCGGTCCCGCAAGCGAAGGGACCAGAGCAGAGCCGGAGCAGAGTCCGAAGAGTTTAGCTGAGATGAGTTTAGTTCTGAACGTATGAATAACCTCCTATTCCATATCCCTGACGGCAGAATGTCATCGGGGGATATGTTCTTCATGCTACTCTCCGGCTTCATCTGACTTAAGATGAGGTGATTTTGTGTTTAATTTTAACCGCGAATCGTTTTTGGACAAAGCTTCCAAAAATCGAACGATCCCCCTTACTGCAACGATAACAGCTGATACGAAGACACCGGTTCAGCTTTTTCACCAATTTAATAAAAATGCTGCGTTTCTTCTGGAGAGCCGAGATCCACTCTCGCCATGGTCCAGCTACTCGTTTATCGGTCTGGATCCATTTTGCTATCTGGAAGATGAGGGAGAGTCGTTTATCAGGCTCGACCAAAACAGGAAAACGGTATGGAAGGAGCAGACGCTCCACGATGCATGGGAGCGTATTTTCTCAGAACTGGATCCGTCACCTGATTTACCAGACCTGCCCTTTCCCGGTGGAGCTGTCGGCTATCTTTCATTTGAAGGGTTTCGAAATTACGAGCCGGGCATTCGAAAAATGGATGAGGCAGATCACGACGTACAGTTTATGTTCTGTCAAACGATTCTTGCCTATCATCACAGAGATGAAACGCTCACCATTATTCATTTTGCAGATGCTGCCCGTTCGCCGGAAGCAGCATTCGATGAAGCTGTCGGACGGATGAGGGAAGTAATGTCAACCGTTGGCAATGCCGCCGACCAGCTTCCGCTGCTGCCTGTTGAAGAAGAAGTAGAAGATGATTTATTCGACGGAGTCGCTTCTAACTATACGAAGCAGGAGTACATGGCTGATGTGAATCGGATTAAAGAATACATTGCCGCCGGGGACGTATTTCAGACGGTCCTGTCACAGCGCTTTGAAATGCCGGTTGAATCAGACGGTCTTTCTTTATATCGTGTACTTCGAAAAGTAAATCCAAGTCCTTATTTGTATTATATCCGGTTTCATGACCAGGAAGTAATTGGAAGTTCACCAGAGCGGCTAGTTAAAGCGGACCGAAACAGGGAGCTGGAAATTCATCCGATTGCAGGAACCCGTAAACGCGGGAGAAATGATGAGGAAGACCGTGAGCTGGAAGCGGACTTGCTTGCTGATGAAAAAGAGCGCGCAGAGCATTTGATGCTGGTTGATCTTGCCCGAAACGATATTGGCCGCGTAAGTGATTATGGAAGTGTAGGTGTTCACGATATGATGAGCATCTCCTACTTCTCGCATGTAATGCATATGACGACGCGAGTCACCGGTACACGGAAGGAGTCGGTTCATCCGTTTGAGGCGCTTCTTGCCACGCATCCTGCAGGGACGGTATCCGGAGCCCCGAAAGTCAGAGCGGTGGAAATTATTCAGGAGCTTGAGAAAGAACGCAGAGGCGTGTATGCAGGGGCAGTTGCCTACTATGGCTTTAACAAAGCTATCGATTCATGTATCGCAATCCGTACGATGATTTTGAAAAAAGGTACAGTCTATGTACAGGCAGGCGCCGGAATTGTGCAGGACTCTGTTCCGGAAAATGAATGGGAAGAAACCCGAAGCAAGGCCAGTGCACTGCTTTATGCCGTCAAACTTGCAGAGCAGAGAAAGCAGAAAGAGGGGGTCATCAGTCATGACGTTCAGCAGAGTCATTAGAGGAGAAACTATGAGCAGAGATGAGGCAAGGGATACGGCGCTTCAAATGATGGAAGGGAATCTGTCCCCGGAAGTGACAGCGGGTCTTCTTTCGATCATGGCTTACCGGGGAGAGACGGTACCTGAAATCACCGGCTTTGCTGAGGCAATGATTGAGAAGTCACAAAAAGTGACAGCTGAATTTGACGTGATTGATACGTGCGGTACAGGAGGAGACGGCAGCGGAACGTACAATGTGTCAACTGCAGCAGCGCTGCTCGTCAGTTCCCTTGGTGTGAAAGTTGCCAAGCACGGCAACCGCAGCGTTTCCTCTAAATCTGGAAGCGCAGATGTGCTTGAAACCCTCGGAATTCCTGTCGAAAGCAGTCCGGATGAATGCCTGCAAAGTCTGAACGAAAACGGAATGAGCTTCTTTTTTGCCCCGCGCTATCATTCAGCTATGAAGCATGTTGCGCCGGTCCGGCAGGCGCTCGGGCAGCGAACTATTTTTAATGTGCTCGGCCCGCTGACGAATCCAGCCGGAGCCCGCGTGCGGGTGATTGGTGCGTACAGCCTGGAAGCTGCAAGAAAAATGGCCGAAGCTTCTTTAAATCTGCCAATTGACCGCGCTCTGTTTGTGCACGCAAGGGACGGGCTTGATGAATTCTCAGCAGCTGCAGCGACAGACGTGATCGAGCTTCGAAACGGCGAACTGCGTGAATACACTTATTCACCGGAAGATGCCGGGCTGAGAACGCTCCCCTTGAAAGGAGCGCTCGTAAACGACGCCCGCGAAAGCGGTGCTCTGATTGAAGCATTATTTCAAAATGATGGCCCTGAAGACGCGAAGGTTCTGCTGCTCTTGAATGCAGGAGCTGCTTTGTACACGGCCGGGCGTGCAGCAACTATTAAGGACGGCGTAAAGGAAGCTGAGAAGGCTTTGAATCAATCAGCCTACAGGCAGCTGGAGCTGCTGCGCAGAAAAGGAGCAGGTGCGGTATGACGATACTCGATACAATCGTGGCAAGAAAACATGATGAAGTAAAAGCAACCGTTCTTCCGGAAAGACAAATTGACGGTCCTAAACGATCCATGTCTCAATCGCTTGCATCGGGAAGGCTGCCGCTTGGTGTGATTGCAGAAGTAAAAAAAGCGTCTCCTTCAAAAGGACTCATTGCTGAACGGTTTGACCCGGAAGGAACAGCACGCGACTATGAAGCTTCTGGAGCCGGAGCGATTTCGGTATTGACAGACCGGGACTTTTTCCAGGGAAACAATCGTTATCTGACGAGCATCAGAAATCAAGTCTCTCTGCCTGTGCTGCGAAAGGATTTTATAATTGATCATCTGCAAATTGAAGAAGCTGATTTAATCGGGGCTGACGCAATTCTGCTGATTGCAGCCTGTCTGGAGGAAGCGCAACTTAAAGAGTTTTCTCAGCATGCACGTGAACGAGGCATGGAATCATTAGTAGAAGTCCATGACGAGACGGAATTGGAAAAGGTGCTGCGAGCCTCTCAGCCTGATATGATAGGGGTGAATAACCGGGACCTGCGAACGTTTCACACTGATTTAAGTGTGTCCGAACGGCTGCGGCCGATGATCCCGGAATCGACGATGTTTATCAGCGAGAGCGGTATTCATACGGCTCAGGATGTAAAACGATTGTATGAAGCCGGAGCTGACGGTCTCTTAATCGGCGAAAGCCTGATGAAAAGCAGGGACCGGACGGCCTTCATTCGATCGTTATTTGGTGAACTGCAATGATGCTTAAATTTTGCGGGACACGTCATGAACTGGATTATCAAAAGGCTGTTGCTGCAGGACCTGACTTTATCGGCTTTATTTTTGCTGACAGCCCGCGTAAAGCAGATCCGGATGACGTGGCCCGGTGGATAGCAGGGTCCCCTCTGTCATCCGCTAAGCCGGTCGGAGTGTTTGTAAACGAAGACCTCGATCATTGCGCAGCGAAAGCGGTAAAAGCGGGCTTGGAGGTCATTCAACTGCATGGAACAGAATCTGCTGACTATGCAGCTGAACTGAAGCAGAAAACAGGGTGTCAAATCTGGAAGACGATTCATCATGCTGAAGACGGGCTGATGAAGATGAAGCGTTACCGTGACGTTGCCGACGGATATGTGATTGATACGAAAACAGCCGGAGCGTGGGGCGGGACAGGCGCGAAGTTTGACTGGAATGCAGTTCCTGAGTATATACAGGAAGCAGACTTCCAGGGTGTTCCAGCTTTCATTGCCGGCGGCGTTAATCCGGAGAATGCTGCGGAACTGGCTGAATACAAGCCGCATGGCATCGATGTGTCCTCCGGAATAGAAACAAATGGTCAAAATGATGAAAGGAAGATGATCAGCATGGTTCGAACTGTGAAAAACCATTATCAGGCTCCGGATGAACTGGGCCGCTTTGGAGACTACGGCGGCAGATATGTGCCGGAGACGTTAATGTTCGCGCTTGAAGAGCTTGAAGAATCATTCAGGAAAACCGCAGCTGACGAAAATTATTTAAAAGAGCTGCATCAAGAGCTGCACTCCTATTCAGGAAGACCGACCGGACTGACATATGCTGCCCGCCTTTCTGGAACTTACGGCGGAGCGGATATTTATTTAAAGCGGGAAGATTTAAACCATACAGGCGCTCATAAAATTAATAATGCGATTGCTCAGGCTCTTCTGGCCAAACGAATGGGTAAGACTCAGATTATTGCAGAAACCGGTGCCGGCCAGCACGGGGTTGCCTCCGCTACTGCTGCAGCCAGATTCGGACTATCCTGCAAGGTATTTATGGGCCGGGAAGATATTAAACGGCAGGAGCTGAATGTATTTCGCATGAAGCTGCTCGGGGCAGAAGTGATAGAAGTAACGTCCGGCGGCATGACGTTGAAAGATGCCACGAATGAAGCGATTAAGCATTGGGTTGCACATGTAGAAGACACCTTTTACCTGATCGGCAGTGCAGTCGGACCCCATCCTTATCCGGAAATGGTCCGGCATTTCCAAAGCGTCATTGGAGAAGAGAGCCGCAGACAGATGCTGGAATCAACAGGAAAGCTTCCCGATCATGTTGTCGCATGTGTAGGCGGCGGAAGCAACGCAATGGGCATGTTTTATCCTTTTATTAATGACGATGGGGTGAGCCTGACAGGCGTAGAGGCTGCCGGCCGCGGTGTTGATACAGATCAGCATGCCGCCACACTGGCACGTGGACGAAAAGGAGTGTTGCACGGATCGATGTCGTACTTGCTTCAGGATGAATATGGCAACATTACAGAACCTTATTCCATTTCTGCTGGACTCGATTATCCGGGTATCGGTCCGGAGCACGCTCACCTGAAAGACATAGGCAGAGTGAATTATGTACCTGTATCAGACGATGAAGCGATGGAAGCATTAAAAGACTTGTGCGAACTGGAAGGCATTCTTCCGGCAATCGAAACGGCGCATGCTCTCGCTTATGTGAAGAAACTAGCTCCTGAGATGAAGCAGGGTGAGTCTATTCTTGTATCCCTCTCAGGCAGAGGAGATAAAGATGTGAATACGATCAGGCAGGCGTTTGAGGAGGATCCGTCATGAACAGATTAAAGCAAGATGCATTTCTGCATGCTGAAAAACGATTTGTACCTTATATCATGAGCGGACATCCAGACTATGAATCGTCTGTTGAGATCGCACTTATGCTGGAACGTGCAGGAGCAGCAGCGCTTGAGTGGGGTGTTCCCTTCAGCGATCCGCTGGCAGATGGACCGGTTATTCAGTCAGCCGGTGACTATGCCCGAGCCAGAGGTGCAAGTCTGTCCAAAGCACTTGAAGGTGCAAAAGAAGCAAGGGAAAGAGGCCTGTCTATTCCGATGATTTTATTTACGTACATCAATCCCGTTCTTTCGGCTGGGATCGATAACGTACTGGATCGCATGCAGGAGGCTGGAATGGATGGTATTCTCATTCCGGACCTTCCATTTGAAGAGAGCGGTCCGCTTCGGGAAGCGGCTAAGGAGAGAGGTTTATCCCTCATCAGCCTCGTAGCACCAAGTTCCAGAACGAGAATGAAAAAAATCAGCCGTGAAGGGGACGGATTCATTTATTATGTCACATCACTCGGAGTGACTGGGACGAGAGAAAACTTCTCGGAGAACCTTCAAAAATCAATTGAGGAAGTCCGTGAAGCGGCCGAAGTTCCGGTTCTAGCTGGATTTGGCATCTCAAAACCGGAGCATGTTGCTTTTTTCCACTCGATCGCAGATGGTGTCATCGTTGGAAGTGCTCTCGTGCGCTGTATCAGTGAGAGAGCCGAAAAACTGGAAAATCGCTCAACCCGCGAAGAAGCACTTCGCGAAATTGAAGCATTTGTTGACGAGCTAACGTCAAAGCAGAAGGGATGATAAGCAATGCAGGTAAAACCATCCGTCAGAGGATTGAAGCCCTACCAGCCCGGAAAAACACCTGAGCAAGTCCGGGAAGAATTAGGTCTGGAGCGGGTCGTAAAACTCGCTTCAAATGAAAACCCGTATGGGGCTTCCCCGGAAGTAGCCAAGGCGGTAACAGAGTCGCTTGTAAATGTTGCTGTCTATCCTGATGGTGCAGCTCGCGCCCTTCGAAAAGAAACTGCTTCCCGGCTTGGCGTACAGGACAATCAGCTGCTGTTCGGCAACGGGTCAGATGAAGTTATTCTGATTCTGTGCCGGGCAGTGCTGGAGCATGGGGACAATATTGTTACAGCTTGGCCGACCTTCCCTCAATACCGCCATAACGCTGTTATAGAAGGTGCAGAGGTAAAGGAAGTACCTTTGCAAGAGGGCTTTCATGATTTACAGGCAATGGCATCAGAAGTGGACAGCCGTACTAAAATCGTCTTCGTCTGCAATCCGAATAACCCGTCAGGCACGCATACTGGTGCTGATGAATTTCGAGCATTCATGAAGCAGATTCCGGAAGACGTCATCGTTGTCAGCGACGAGGCATACAAAGAATATGTAGATACGGATGATTATCCGGATACACTCTCCATGATCGATGAATACCCGAATCTTCTTGTACTGCGCACGTTTTCCAAGGCATACGGAATTGCATCTCTTCGGGTAGGCTACGGTGTCGGCAATGTAGAACTGATCGCTGCTGTTGAACCGGGAAGAGAGCCGTTCAACACGAACAGCGCTGCTCAGGCAGGAGCGCTCGCGGCATTGAAAGATGTTCAGTTTTTGGATCGCTGTGTGAGCAGTAATTCAGCAGAGAAGCGAAAGTTCGAACAGTTTTGTGAGGAAAACGGATTTCATTATTACCCAAGCCAGGCAAACTTTATTTTAATGAGCGTGGATCTTCCCGGAGGCGACGTTTTTGATCACCTGCAGCGCAATGGATTTATCGTCCGTAACGGTGAGGCGCTGGGCTTTCCGCGTCACGTAAGAATTACATTCGGCAGACCGGAAGATAACGACCGGATTCAGGAAGAACTGCTTGCACTTCGGCAGGAGGAGGCAGGAGTTGACTAAAAAAATCTTTATAGCAGGGCTTGGCTTGATTGGAGGATCGCTTGCACTTGCAGTAAAAGCAGGTCATCCAAAAGCTGAAATCATCGGATTTGATTTGAATGAAAAAGCCATGAAGCTGGCGTCCAGCCTTCAGATTATTGACCACGCTGCCGACTCGCTTGCTGGTGCTGAAGAAGCTGATTTTATTATTATTGCTGCACCGGTTGAAAGTTCTCTCACCGTGATGGATGAGCTCGCTGGCCTTTCGCTGAAAGAAGGGGCAGTGATCACCGATGTGGGCAGCACGAAGCAGTCTGTAGTCGAAAAAGCTTGTGTATTTGCTGGAAGCGGCGCGATTTTTATCGGGGGACATCCGATGGCTGGTTCGCATAAATCAGGTGTAGAGGCCTCAAGAGAAAGGCTGTTTGAAAATGCGTTTTATGTATTGACGCCGGGACCGGATGTTACCGATTCCATGCTTATTAAGCTGCAAAATTTACTGCGGGGAACGAAAGCTAAGTTTTTGCGGCTTGAAGCTGCAGATCATGACCGCTATGCCGGACTGATCAGTCATCTTCCGCATATTATTGCGTCAGCGCTCGTACACGAAGTAGAAGAAGCGGGAAAAGAAGAACCGCTCGTTCAGCAGCTTGCTGCAGGCGGTTTCCGAGATATAACGAGAATTGCTTCTGCTTCTCCGACGATGTGGCGGGATATTCTCGTGCACAATAAAGAGACGCTGCTGCCGATGCTGGAAAGCTGGAAAAATAGACTTCATGGCATTGAACAGCTTCTTCGGGAGGACGATTCAGAAGGGATTTATGCCTTTTTTGAACGCGCAAAATCATCACGTGATAAACTTCCGTCGAGGCAGAAAGGCGCCATGCTGCCTTTTTATGACCTGTTTGTTGATATCCCGGACCATCCCGGGGTTATTTCAGATGTCACCGGCCTTCTTGCTGTTCAAAATATAAGCATCACCAACATTCGGATTATTGAAGCGCGAGAAGGAATTATGGGCGTACTTCGTCTTTCATTCAGATCGGAAAGTGATCTGATCTATGCCAAGCAGGTGCTGGAAGAACATATGTATGAGACGTATGAAGCCCCGTAGAGAGGAGATACAGCTATGATGCAGGAAACAATCAGTCCCGCGAACGGTCCGCTGACAGGAACGATCCGGGTACCAGGAGATAAATCAATAAGCCATCGGGCGGTGATGTTTGCTTCGCTTGCAGAAGGGACTACGACCATCACCGGTTTTTTACGGGGGCAGGACTGCCTGAGTACGATCAGATGCATGCGTCAGCTCGGTGTTACCATAACCGAAAACCAACATGAAGTAGTGGTAGAAGGGAGACCGGAAGGCGGTTTTTCTGAACCGGATGCGCTGCTTGATGTCGGTAATTCCGGAACAACGATCAGGCTTTTGAGCGGCATTCTGGCCGGGGAGCCGATCTTTTCTGTGCTGGCAGGAGACGATTCGATTGCAAAGCGCCCTATGTCGAGAGTAACGGGACCGTTAAAAATGATGAATGCTGTTATTGATGGAAGAGACAAAGGCCGACTGACGCCTATTTCCATTCGCGGAGGCGGTTTGACCGGTATTCATTACATGTCTCCCGTAGCAAGCGCGCAGGTGAAATCTGCCATATTGCTGGCAGGTCTTCAGGCGGACGGCCGTACAACAGTGACGGAACCTCACGTCTCCAGGGATCATACGGAGAGGATGCTTAAAGCATTTGGTGTTCAGCTGGAACAAAACAACACCAGCGTCTCACTTACAGGCGGACAGAAATTGAAAGCTGCTGATATTCACGTGCCAGGAGATATTTCTTCAGCTGCATTTATGATGGTAGCAGCATCTATTATTCCAGGTAGCAGCGTGACGCTGGAAAATACCGGGATTAATCCAACCCGGACAGGAATAATCGACGTATTAAAACGAATGGGAGCCGATATCAGCCTTCATCAAGAGCGGATCGAAGGGGGAGAGCCGGTGGCGGACATTCAGGTGAATTATGCGCCGCTTCAAGCAACAGAAGTATCAGGAAGCGATATTCCGAGATTGATTGATGAAGTGCCGGCACTGGCCCTTGCAGCCGTATTTGCTGAAGGAGAAACTGTTATTCGGGATGCTGCCGAACTTAAAGTGAAAGAAACGAACCGGATCGATACAGTGGTGGATCAGCTTAACCTGCTTGGGGCTTCCTGCAGTGCGACAGAAGACGGGATGAGAATAAATGGGGGGACAGGCTTGACAGGCGGCATAGTAGAAAGCTATCATGATCATCGTATCGGCATGACGATGGCACTTGCCGGACTAGTGGCCGACGGTGAAGTAACCGTTAAGGATACCGACGCTGTAGCTGTTTCGTATCCTGGTTTTTTTGAAGACTTGCAAACATTAATGTAAGGCAGATAGATGAAAAGGCGGTCGAAATGTTCGACGGCCTTTTTCTGTCTGCCTGTAACGGAGGGGATCACGATGAACGAAGAACTCCGGAATATTATTACCCGGATTGAAAATGGCGAACATGAAGAAGCGCTCACCGACTTGGAACAACTGACCAGGGAAGCTGACGATGAAACAAAGCGGACAGCAGCGGAGCTTTACTTCGAGCTTGGTTTAGTTGACCGGGCGCTGCCGATCGTTGAAGAGCTGTTGTTTAACTATCCGGAAAACGGGGAGTTATTTGCATTTGCCTCAGAGTGCTACATGGAGCTGGGACGGGAACAGGAAGCGCTGGACATGCTGAACGAGATAGACAGCTCGGATAAAGCTTATTTGCAGGCGAGGCTCCTGCTTGCAGATCTGTATGAAAGTGAAGGACTGGAAGAAGTCGCGGAACAGAAGCTGCTGGAAGCGAAAGAGGTCATGCCGGAGGAACCGCTTCTTCAGCTGGGACTTGGAGAATTTTATTTAAACCGGGGTGATTACCAGACAGCTGTTTCCTGGTTCAGAAAAGCGGTTCTTGGCGGAAAGCTTCCGGATGACCTGCCCATCAATCCACATGTGCGGCTTGCGGAGGCGTACAGTGCAGCCGGACAGTTTGAAGAGGCAGTTGATCATTATAAGTCAGGTATGGAGAAAGAAGAAACGGCGGACGGCCTGTTCGGACTCGGGGTTACGTCGCTCCAGCTTGAACGATATACGGATGCGGCAGATGCACTCGAAAAACTGATCGAACAAGATCCCGATTATACGACTGCCTACAGTGTGCTTGGCAGAGTATATATAGCCGTTAAAAGATGGGAAGAAGCTGCTGAAACGCTGAAGCAGGGAATCGCCCGAGATGAATACAATGAAGAGCTGTATTTGCAGATGGCAAGGCTGCAGCTGTCCAGAGGAGAAGAGGCAGAGGGCCGCAGCTTCCTGTCCAGGGTTATCGCTATGAATCCTTCCAACGTTTCAGCTGTAAAAGAGGCCTTGTATTTATATGAGGAACGCGGAGATTATGAGGAAGTTCTCGACTTGATCCGTTTTCTCGATGAATATAATGAATTTGATCCGCTTTATGAGTGGTTCCGGGCGAAAGCACTTTTTGAAGAAGACGATGTGTCGGGTGCCGCCCAGGCAGTTGATGCCGCATTTTCCGACGGCTCCGGCCAGGACGACAGCCTCATGCTGGAAGAAGCTGCCGACATCTATTTTGCAGCTGGCAGAACAGAAAAGGCGCTTGCCTCACTCAAAGCAGCGTTTGCAGCAGACCCGGACAGGGTTGATTTGGAAGCAAAAATTGAAGATGTCGAAGACCGGCTCCGTTCTGACGGTCAACAGAGCTGATAAATAGGAGCCGGGCTTGTCCGCATAGCAGGTTAGATGCTTCTCATTTGCCGAATGTCAGTCTAAAATTTTTGCAGGAATTCGGCTTCCCTTGTAGAATAAGTATTATAAGCTGACAGCGCTTACGCCCGAAGGAGGGAGATGCAGTGGCTTCTATTTCTGTTTTAGAAAAAAAAGACTTTTTGAAATGGTTTTTGGACAAGTACCAGCTGAAGCGGAGAGAGTGTGCCTGGCTCCTCAATTTCCTGATGAGTGATGATGTTCTGATGGAAAGGGTGCACTTTGTGGAGAAAGCCGAATTTTGTCCGAAAGCTCTCATGATTTCGGCAAACGATGTGGATCAGGTTCCTTTTGCCTTTCATAAAAACCAGCACGTGACGATGGATGCCGAAAAGTCATTCCATGATATCCGTCTGAACCGAAGTGAAGAGATTTTCATTCAGCTGAATTTTAAAGAAAAGCAGCTTGTGCCTGAATACGCCGCTGTACTGGAGGAAAACCCGTACCTGCCTGAAAACAGGGAAGAGGAGGCGGTTACGTCGCTGCTCGCTGAGATTGTACTTGATCAATCCCTGCGAACGCAGGAACTGGGCCGGCTCGAACTTGATATTGACCGGGCACTTTCTGAAGGGAACCGGGAACAGTTTAATCAATTGTCTAAAAAGTATGCGGAATTAAAGGCCCTTGAAAGCTGAGGGCTTTTCTCATGCCGAAAAACAAAAGGGAGTGCTACGCGATGAAATGGATCGGGAAGGATATGGATACATACAGCCAGGCTGCCGAATATATAGATACAGCTGTTATTCCGCTGATTCCGGCGGCACCAGGAAAAAAAATGAAGGATGCTGTTAAGATGGCTGAATTTACCGAATATCTCGCTGAATACGTTGAACAACAGTATACAGGCAGAGTCTTTTTGCTGCCGCCATTCACCTACCTTTTAACAGAGCCGCTCGCAGATCGGATGGAGCGTCTGCTGACGTGGCAGCAGGCGTTCAGCAAAGAGGGATTTGAGCACTTTCTGTACCTGACAGCAGATATGGACTGGCGCACAGCGGATACAAAAGGAAATGGAGAGCTAGTATGGGTGCCGTCATTCCCGCTTAAAGGAATGGATGGACGTGATAAGCTTCAGTCGATCGAACAGCAGGCGCAGCAGATCATTCCAATAATGACAGATAAATGGACGTCTTCCGGAAGAGACGACAGCCAGAATTAAGAAATGAATCAACAAAATGGGAGCAAAGAAGGGCTGCAAATTTATACAGCTCAAAAGCGCTTTCATACAATATTATTCTTGTAAAATGAATCCATTGATTTTATTGACACAGCTCAATCCGATAAGCTATGATTGATATGTCTTAGTATGATTTTTTATAAAAGTGTGTGTAGAAACGGAAGTGAGGAGGGAAGGTTGTGAGCGAGAAGAACCACAGAGTCTCTAGACGCCAGTTCCTTACCTACACGCTTACAGGTGTAGGCGGTTTCATGGCAGCAGGAATGCTCGCTCCCATGGTGAGAATGGCCCTGGATCCAGCACTTGAAGCTGCAGGTGATTCAGAGTTTGTTTCTGTCGGCCTTAGCGAAGATGAAGTGACGGAAGAGCCACAGCGTGTTGACTTTAACGTAGAGCTTGATGACGGCTGGTATACGTCGGAACAAAGCCGGTCAGCATGGGTTCTCCGGTACGATGACGAGATTCTTGCGCTGTCACCAATCTGTACCCATCTGGGTTGTACAGTAAACTGGGGCACGAACGAAGACAATCCGGAAGAATTCTTCTGCCCATGTCATTTTGGACGGTTTGAGCGGGATGGTACGAATGTTGCGGGTACACCTCCTACGAGACCGTTGGACGTGTATGATGTAGAAGTTCGGGACGGAATGATTTATTTAGGTCAGATTAATCAACGTGGTTAAATAAGGGGGGCCAGCTATGTTACAGAAAGTGTACGACTGGGTGGACGAACGGCTCGATATTACCCCTCTATGGCGCGATATTGCGGACCACGAGGTGCCTGAGCACGTTAATCCGGCCCATCATTTCTCAGCTTTTGTCTACTGCTTCGGCGGTTTGACGTTTTTCGTTGTCGTCATCCAGATTTTGTCTGGTATGTTCCTGACGATGTATTATGTACCTGATATTATTCATGCATATGAATCTGTTTATTACTTACAAAACGAAGTTACCCACGGTATGATCGTCCGGGGTATGCATCACTGGGGTGCCAGTTTGGTTATCGTCATGATGTTCCTGCATACACTGCGGGTATTCTTTACCGGCTCTTATAAGAAGCCGCGTGAACTGAACTGGGTTGTCGGAGTTCTACTTTTCTTCGTCATTCTGGGACTAGGCTTCACAGGATACCTGCTGCCATGGGATATGAAGGCTTACTTTGCAACAGTGGTTGGACTCGAAATTGCGGAGGCAGCACCATTCGTTGGTGAATTTGCCAGGGTACTGCTTGCCGGCGGTGACATCATCGGTGCACAGACCCTCGCCCGATTCTTTGCGATTCACGTCTTCTTCCTTCCGGGAGCACTGCTCGGTCTGCTTGGAGCCCACTTCTTTATGATCCGTAAGCAGGGTATTTCCGGACCATTGTAAAATCAAAGATGAGGAGGGGACAATATGCATCGCGGAAAAGGGATGAAGTTTGTAGGCGACTCTCGAGTGCCTGCAGAACGTAAACCTAATATACCGAAGGATTACTCAGAATATCCGGGGAAAACAGAAGCCTTCTGGCCGAACTTCCTTCTGCGTGAGTGGATGGTCGGGGCAGTTTTCCTGATCGGCTTTCTTGTACTGACGGTTGCCCACCCGGCTCCGCTCGAAACGATCGCTGATCCGACAGAAACCGGTTATGTTCCTCTGCCGGACTGGTACTTCCTGTTCCTGTATCAGCTCCTGAAGTATGAGTTTGCTGCAGGACCGTACACAGTGATGGGAGCGGTTGTTATTCCGGGCGTAGCGTTTGGGGCACTGCTGCTTGCACCATGGCTTGACGGTGGCAAGGAGCGCCGCTTCTATAAGCGTCCGATCGGAACCGGACTTATGATTCTCGGTGTCATTTCAATCATTTTCCTAACTTGGGAATCTGTTGACCAGCACGACTGGGAAGCTGCTGAACAGCAGGGACAGATTCAGGAGGATATGGAAATCGATGAATCGGCTGCCGGTTATGAAATTTACCAGACTCAGGATTCCTGTATCAGCTGTCACGGCGGAGATATGATGGGCGGCGCTGCCGGTCCAAACATCTTCGAAAGTGACTATGATACGGATGAAGTAATCGACATCATTCAAAATGGTATTGGTGAAATGCCTGGCGACCAGTTCGAAGGCTCTGACGAAGAGCTTGAGACGCTAGCGGCATTTATCGCCAATGACGGCCAGGATCCGGATAACGGTGACGGCGGCGATGGTGGCGACGATGAAGACGAAGATGATGGTGAAGAGAATAATGACGGCGAAGAAAATGAAGATGCCGGAGATAATGAAGAATAATAAGTAAGAAAATGCCGGTGATAGTGTGTGTCACCGGCATTTTTCTATGTTTCCGGAGGCTGATTATGATGAAGGAGTATTTGTTTTACATACTGAAGGACAGGCGTTTCTTATGGGCCTTGTTTATCGTCAACCTTCTGGGAACGATTTACGGGTATGTCTGGTATGAGGCACAGCTGATGCAGACTCCTTACTATTTCCTGCCTTTTGTTCCGGACAGCCCGACAGCGAGTCTTTTTTTTACAATAGTGCTCGGATGTTACCTGGCAGGCAGGCAGTGGCCGCTGATGGAAGCCCTTGCTGCTGTCACGCTGATCAAGTATGGAGTCTGGGCGGTCGTCATGAATTTGGCCGCCGGAGCCGCCGGAGACACCTTGAACATTTTACATTGGATGCTTGTATTCTCACATGCAGGAATGGCACTGCAGGCGCTGCTCTACCTTCCATTTTACAGAATTAAGCCAATACACTTAGTGTTAACAGGTGTATGGACGGTTCATAATGATATCATTGATTACGTCTTTGGAATGCATCCTTGGATTTCTGCCTCATTGCAGCCTTACACGCCTCAAATTGGCTATTTTACTTTCTGGCTTGGTATATTGGGGCTCGTGATCGTATTTAAAGGTGCCCGTCAAAGCAGAAGTTTTGACTTTCAAGTCAAGTCTGACTAAAATTAACCTTAGAAATCATGTTAGGAGGGGGTTCATTCATGTTCGGTTCAATGACGATGTTTTTGCTTTATTTTGCAGCACTGATCGCTATTCCGCTCTGGGCGAATTCCAGAGTCAAAAGTGCCTATAAAAAATATTCACAGGTACCCGCTTCTTCCGGAATGACGGGGGCTGAGACCGCAAGAAAAATTTTGGACGACAACGGACTGTTCGATGTCACAGTAGAGCCGGTCAAAGGCAAACTGACGGATCATTACGATCCTCGTACAAAAACCGTTCGTCTTTCTGAACAAAACTATTTTAAGAACTCTGTCGCCGGAGCAGCGGTTGCAGCTCATGAAGTTGGTCACGCCATTCAGGATGCGGAATCCTATTCGTTTCTTAAATTCCGCTCCGCGCTTGTACCAGTTGCAAGCTTTGGTTCCAACAGTGCCATCTTTTTCATCATAGGTGGTATGCTGCTTCAGTTCAGTGAGCTGATGCTCGCAGGAATTGTGCTGATGTCGTTTGCAGTGTTGTTTCAACTCGTCACTCTCCCTGTAGAATTCAACGCTTCTTCAAGGGCAATGGACCAAATTGTTTCAAGCGGCGTTATTCGTAACGATGAGGAACGGGAAACGAAAAAAGTACTCAACGCTGCTGCACTAACGTATGTAGCAGGGGCTCTCGTAGTCGTACTTGAACTGCTTCGTTTTGTTTATATGTATATTCTGATGAATAACGATTAAGTCGTCTGTTAATAAACGAATTCAGACTGATTCAACAACGAGGGGCTCTTCCTATGGAAGAGCCCCTCGTTGTTGAAAAAGTCTTACAACTTACATGTTTATTCGTTTGGTTGTATTTCCCCTCTGTTTACCGGCGGAAGCTTGCCGTGGGCTGGCCTTCAGCTATTTCTCAGGGTGACCCCTGAGAAAGGATCTTCAGGCTGCGCGGCTTCCACTGGCGTCTCCGCCGGACACATCGGGGAAACGGCTCTGCCTAGTGGAAAACAACTTCCCACTAGGCAGACTCGACTGTTTTTTTACGTTTATCATGAATTCGATGAAGGACTGACATCCCTATTTAACATCGAAACGTTTTATTGGGAAGGTTCTATCTGTATGAAAGC